>JBIJDH010000025.1:0-116476 GCA_044344255.1 Myxococcota bacterium | reverse complement strand
GGTCTGGCAGGTTGTCGAAGTGCTCCAGCAGCGTCGCCATGGCGACCTCCGAGGCCGCGGCAGATGCCCGGCGGTAAGAGATCAACACATGCTAACCTCTTGCCCCGTCAAGATGCGATTGCCCTGTCGACCAGCGGCTTCGGGACCAACAATTCTATACCCGTTCTCTCATCGAATCGAACATCGACGCGCTGATAACAACCGATCCATCCGGCATCATCACAGACGTCAACAAGCAGATGGAGGCTCTCACTGATTGTACGCGTGACGAGCTGATCGGCGCACCGTTCAAGAACTGCTTTACCGATCCACAACGCGCTGAAGCGGCGATCAAGCTGGTGCTACGGGAGAGGAAGGTCACCAACTATGAGCTCACCGCCCACGCCCGGGACGGGAAAGAGACCGTCGTCTCGTACAACGCGACCACCTTCTATGATCGGGACAGGAAGCTGCAGGGCGTGTTCGCCGCGGCACGGGACGTGACCGAGCGCAAACGCCTCGATCACGAGCTGGAGAGTGCCAAGTCGGTGGCAGAGAAGGCCAATCTCGCCAAGTCGGACTTCCTCTCCAGCATGAGCCATGAGCTGCGGTCCCCCCTCAATGCGATCCTCGGGTTCGCGCAGTTGATGGACTCCGACTCGCCGCCAGCAACACTGGCACAGAAGGCGAACATTGACCAGATCCTTCATGCAGGGTGGTACCTGCTTGAGTTGATCAATGAGATCCTGGATCTGGCGGTGATCGAGTCAGGGAAATTGTCCCTGTCTGTAGAGCCGGTATCGCTGACCGACGTCCTGTTGGAGTGCCAGGCCATGATCGAGCCGCTGATGGCAAAGCGGGGGCTGCGCTTGACGCTGCCCACCTTCGCCTCGGCTCCCTTTGTCCTTGCGGATCGAACGCGGCTGAAGCAGGTCCTCATCAACCTGCTGTCCAACGCCATCAAGTACAACATCATGGGGGGACTGGTCGTGGTGGACTGTGTCACCACCACGGCGAACGTCACGCGCATCACGGTCAGGGACACGGGCTTCGGCTTGCCTGCGGAGAAGCTGGCCCAGCTCTTTCAGCCGTTCAACCGCCTCGGACAAGAGGGCAGCGGAGAAGAGGGCACCGGCATCGGCTTGGTGATGAGCAAGCTGTTGGTCGAGCTGATGGGCGGCACGATCGGCGTGGAGAGCACGGTAGGCATGGGCAGCCTGTTCTGGTTTGAGCTGAGCACAGCGCCTGCACAGGTCCAGAAGGCCGACCAGGTCAACGTCAGCGGCGTGGACCCCGGCGCGGATCCCCGCCCGACGGATGAAGTGCTGCACACCCTGCTCTATGTCGAAGACAACCCGGCGAACATGAAGCTGGTCGCCAGCCTGATCGCACGTCGGCCCGAGCTGCGCCTGCTCAGCGCCACCACTGCGACTCTCGGCATCGAGATCGCACGGGACCAACAGCCCGACGTCATCTTGATGGACATCAACCTGCCCGGCATCAGCGGCATGCAAGCGCTGAAGCTCCTGCGGGATGACCCCCTCACGGCGCACATCCCTGTGCTCGCCATCAGCGCAAATGCCATGCTGGGCGACATCCGGAAGGGCCTGGAGGCCGGGTTCTTCAACTACCTCACGAAGCCGATCAACGTGCGCGAATTCATCGGTGTGCTCGATCTGGCGTTGAACTTTGCGCATGCGAGCTCGGCGACCCGTCAGGCGAGGGTCCCGGGAGCCCCGGGGTCAGCAGCCCCGGGGTCAGCAGCCCGAGGGTCAGCATACCCGGGGCCAGCAGCCCCGGGGTCAGCAGCCCCGGGGGGTCAACCCGGACAGTCACAGCGCCGGTTTCCGTCGCCATAGTAGCCGACGTCCGTGGTGCCCTCCGGACAGTCGCAGGCCGGATCCCACGCGCACTCCACCACGCTCACGCCCGCCGAACCGCCGCAGCAGTCGTCGACGGTGTACCCGTCACAGACACCGCCATCGCCCCCATCACCGTCCATAGCGTCGACGGTGACCGGGAAGTCGAAGTACAGCCCCACGCTGTCCCCGCCGGCCGCGGCGAGGCCGAGCCCGTCGAGGCCGTCGTCCACCTTGGCGAAGCAGGTCCAGGTGCCGGCGCGCTTGGGGGTGCACCACTCCTTCGTCGGCCGCTCCGTCAGCAGCTCCAGCGTGATCTCCGCCTTCTGCAACGCCTTCTCGTCGTCGTCGAGGATGTAGACCCAATGATCGCCGACGTCAGAGTACCCATTGTCGAAGGTGAGGAACACGAGCTCGGTCACCGTGAACTCATAGGTCCCGGCGAAGCTCACCTCGACCGTGACGCTCCCTTCGGCCGAGAGGTCGAGGCCGCCCGCGGTGACCGCGTAGGTCGGGGTGATATCCCCCACCCAGAGCTGGTCATAGGCGTACTGCGGCGTGCCATCGATCACCTCCGCGTCGCGGATGGCGATGTACTGGTGGTCACAAGCGACGAGGGCGAGCAGGGCGAGCAGGCGCATGGTGCCTCCTCCCCCCTGTCCCCTGCAAGCGCCGCGCCAAGGCCGGCCCTGCCCGACCGCGCCCGGTGTTCAGCGCAGCCAGAGCGCCCCGACGCCCATCGCCACCACCACCACGATGACGGGGTTGACCTTCAGCGCGAGGGCGACGAGGGCCGCAGCGGCGAGCAACCAGCGAGAGGGCCCGCCGCGGAGGCCCTCGGGGCCGAGGTCGACCACCGTCCAGGCGAGCATCGCGACCACGACCGGCTTGACGGCCGCCATCGCCCCCTGCACGGCCTGCGTGCTTCGGTAGCGGGTGATGAGGGCGGAGAGCCCGATCATCAGGGCCACCGGGGGGAGCATCACCGCGAAGAAGGCCACCGCCGCCCCCGCGGCGCCGCCGGCCTTGAGGCCGACGATGGCGCTCATCTTGGCCGCGATCGGCCCCGGCAAGGTGTTGCCGATAGCGAGGGCGTCGAGGAACTCCGCCTCGCTCATCCAGGCGTGTCCATCCACACACTCCGCCTTCATCAGCGGGATCATCGAGGGCCCGCCCCCGAAGCCGACGAGGCCGATCCGAGTCCAGGCGGTGAGCAGCTCGAGGAGCACCATGGCGGGTCGCCGGGGTCAGGGGGGCTAGATCGGGGGTGGCCCGTTGGTCAGGGCGCGGCCGATCGCCTATCTTCTCCGGGCGCCCCCGCGGGGGCGACGGGGGTGCCGCGATGTGGCTGATCCTGATCCTCTCCTGCCGCCAGCAGGGCCTGGACGACCGCCCGCTCGACCCCGAGACCCTCGCCGAGGTCGTCGAGGGCGGCCCGTCGCGCTCCGATCGGGGGGAGGTGCGGCTCGAGATGAACTTCCACCTCGGTGACATCGAGCGGGCGCGAGACTCCGTGGTCGCCGGAGACCTGCCGGCGGCGAAGGCGGCCTTCCAAGCCATCGACGTCCGCCTCCCCGTCGAGGGGCTCCCAGCCGCGCTCCGCCCCCACGCCGAGCGCCTGCAGCCGATCGTGCGGCGCGGGGCCGCCGCCCCCGACCTGAGCGCGGCGGCGACCGCGGTGGGCGAGGCGATGGCCACCTGCGGGGAGTGCCACGCCGCCGCCGGCGCCCAGCCGAAGGTGGCCGCGGGCGTGCCGGAGCGGATCGCCGGGCCCACCGAGTGGATGGCGCGCCACCAGTGGGCCGCGCGCCAGCTCGAGGTCGGCCTCATCGAGCCCAAGGCCTCTGCCCTCTCCGAGGCCGCCCTGGTCCTCACCCTCGTGCCCGTCTTCGGTGAGCTGCCGAGCGGCCAGGCCCTCCCCGACGAGGCCACACGGGGGGTAGAGCGGGTCCACGCCGCCGTCGCCGCCGTCGCCGCCGCACAGACCCCCCTCGATCGAGGCCGCGCCTACGGCGAGGTGCTCCAGACCTGCGCGGCCTGCCACGCCGCCTTCCGCCCGGCCAAGGCCGAGCCCTGAGGCCGCGCCCGGAGGCCGCGCCCGGAGGCCGAGCACACTGAGAGCGGGAGCGGCGCCGCCCCGCCGCGAGGCTCAAGGGACCGCGACCTCCATGTAGGCCATCTGCGAGATGTTGTAGACGGCGCACTCCACCGTGCCCTCGGTGGTCGGGTCTACCGTGCCGTCCTCGTTCAGATCGTAGCCGTCGAGCGCGTACTGGAGGTTCTCGACCACCGTGGCGAGTACGCTGTCGCAGCTGTCCTCCCCCGCGCAGACCGTGGCGACGTCGGCCTTGCGGGCGGCCTCTGATGCGTGCGTCTCGATGCGCTGCACGCAGTCGTAGGCGAAGTTGGCGAGGTCCTTCACGGGGTTGCCGGGCTCGACCGCGGCGCTCGCGACGTCGAGGTCTGCGAGGATGAGCTCGACGAGGCCCTCGTCCCCGAGGATCGCCATCGTGCCGTCGATGCTGGCGCTGCCCTCGCCGCGGATCGTGTCGCGGATGAGCGCGGCGTGCTCGTGGAGCGTCTCGACCGGCGTGCTGGCGTCCATGTCGGCCTGGGTGAAGGCCTGGATCGCCTCGATGGTGCTCTCGATGGCCCGGCCGGAGCCCTCGGTGTCCGGCGTGGCGGGGTTGGTGATCAGCAGCCGCTCGTAGGCCCCCTTGAGGTCGGGATCGATCTGCCCCGTCCAGAGGTGCTCGCCGGTGGCTGCCGTCACCCCCGGGGGCCCGGCGTAGACGTCGAGCGTGTCGTAGCCGGCGAGCAGCCCATTAACGCCGATCTCCGCCTCGAAGAGCACCGAGCCGCTCGTGACCGCGATCTCCCCGAGCTCCACCGGCCCATCGGCGCCGCCCGAGAGCCAGCCCACGTAGACCTCCCCCTCCCGCGGCGGGATGGTGGCGCTGATCTCCAGGTGGAACAACGAATTGTCGGTGCTGCCGTCGAGGAGGTAGGCGACGCCGCTGCCGGCGGCGGCCCATCGATCCACCTCCTCGTCGCCGCCGGTGTCATCGAGCGCCGGCCCGCCGTCGCCGCCGCCCTCATCTTCGCCAGCGAGCTTCCCATTGCCGCATGCGAGGAGGAAGACCAGGGTAGGGAGGGTCGCACGGGCCATGGAGACTCCTTGTTCGGACAACGGAACGCGGACAGCAGCCGACACGGCGCGGATACTACCGCTTGTGAGCACGAGGAGGGAGTCCGGGGCCACGTCCTCCGCCTGATCCTGTACTTCGACCTCTTCCAGCACCCCCTCCGCCTGAGCGAGCTCGTGCGCCTGATCACCCCCGGTGACGAGCGGCCGGTCCTCGCCGCCGTCGAGGGGCTGCGGCAGGAGGGCCTCGTCGCCGGCGCGCCCCCCTGGGTGCACCGCCCGGGGCAGGAGGGCCTCGTCGTGCGCCGGGCCGAGCGGGAGCGCGCCGCCGAGCGCCTCTGGCCGAGCGCCCGCCGCGCCGCCGCCCTCCTGAGCCGCCTGCCCTATGTGCGCGGCCTCCTCGTCACCGGGAGCCTGTCGAAGAACAGCGTCGACCCCGACGGTGACGTCGACTTCATGGTGCTGGTCGAGCCCGGCCGCGTCTGGACCTTGAAGACCCTCCTCCAAGCCGGGCGGCGCGTGCTGCCCGACCCTGCGCGCGAGCTCTTCTGCACGAACTACCTGCTCGACACCGCGCACAGCCGCATCGACGATCGCAACCTCTACACGGCCATCGAGCTCGCCACGGCGGTGCCGATCTACGGCCGAGACGCCGTGGTGGCGCTCATGCGCGAGAACGCCTGGGCCGCCCGCTTCGTGCCGGGCTGGTCTTGGGTCGAAGAGCGGGCCCGCCACACCGCGCCCGCCCCCGCGCACTGGCCGCGCCTCGAGTGGGCGGTGCCCTCGGTCGCCCAGGCGCCGGTCGAGCGGGCCTCGCTCCGCGCCTGGGACGCCTTCTGGGAGCGAAAGTACGCCTACCTCCACGCCGACGACCGTAAGCAGCGCTTCAAGCGCCGCCCCGAGCTCGCCACCAACATGCTCCACGACTTCCAGTTCAAGGTGCTCCACGAGATGGGCGAGCGGCTGGCCGCGGTCGGCCTCCATGCTCCCCTCTGGATGCCGGGTGAAGGGCCCTGAGATGGCGCTGCGGGTCGCGATCCTTGGCCTCCGCGCCCCCTACGAGGTGGAGGGCGGCGTCGAGCTCTCGGTGGGGGAGCTCGGCCCCCGCCTCGCGGCGCGGGGCTGCGCCGTCACCGTCTATTGCCGGCGGCGATACAACCGCTTCGGGCCCGGGATGGTGCGCGGGATGCGCCTGATCGACACCGACACGGTCTACACCCGCAGCCTCGAGGCCTTCGTCCACACGCTGCTCACCACCCCCCGCGCGAGCCTCCGCGCCGACGTGGTGCACATCCACGCCGCCGGCCCCGCCCTCTTCTCCTGGCTCCCCCGCCTGTTGGGCTCGCGCAGCGTCGTCACCATCCACGGCCTCGACTGGAAGCGGGACAAATGGGGGCCCGTCGCCCGCGCCGTGCTCCGCGCCGGCGCCACCGCCGCCGCCCGCTTCCCCGACCGCCTCATCACCGTGGGCAGCCACCTCCGCGACTGGTTCCGCGCGCACATGGGGGTGGACTCCACCCTCATCCCCAACGGTGTGTCCCCGATCCCCTTTGAGCCCCTCGAGCGGGCCGGCGTGCCGGGGCTGCGGTCTAAACAATTTCTCCTCTACCTCGGCCGCCTCGTCCCCGAGAAGGGCCTCGACCGCTTGCTCACCGCCTATCGGGAGAGCGGCATCGAGCTGCCGCTGCTCATCGTCGGCGGCGACACCCACATGCTCGAATTCGGCCAGCGCCTCCGCAGCGCGGCGCCCCCGGGGGTTCGTTTCACCGGCCCCCTCTTCGGCCCCGCCCGCGACGCCCTGCTGCACCACGCCCGCGCCCTCGTGCAGCCGAGCTACCTCGAGGGCTTCCCCCTCTCCCCGCTCGAGGCCCTGTCCGCCGGGCGGCCGGTGCTCCTGAGTGACATCGCCCCCCACCACGAGCAGCTCGAAGGGCAGGAGGGCAAGATCGGCTGGATCGTCGAGGACACAGGCTGGGCCGCCGCCCTCCGCGACCTCGCCCGCGCCCCCGACGCGGCCCTTGACCAGATGGGCGCCGCGGCCGCCGCGCACGCCGCCGCCGCCTTCTCCTGGGAGGCCGCCGCAGACCGCCACCTCGCCCTCTACGAGGGCCTCCGTCAGGGCGCGCGGCCCTCGTCGTAGCCCTCGCCCTTCCAGAGCACCACGACGCTGTAGACGCCGATCATCGTGCCGATGGGCACATGAAAGACCTGCAGCGCGCCCATGATCATCGCCATCCAGCGCGCCCAGTCGGCCCGCCGCCAGAGCCCCCAGGACACGAGCAGCCCCGGGAGCGCGAACACGCACACGAGCAGCCCGGCGATCAGCCCGATCGAGATGAAGACACCCCCGAGCACGAAGCCCTCGGTCTGGCTCCCGCTCTGGGAGGGCAGCACCATCGGCAGCACGCCGAAGCCAGCGAAGACCAGCCCGAAGAGCACGCCGAGCGCCATCTCGGCGAAGGACTTGAGCAGCCAGCAGAGGGCGAGGATGTCGTAGCGGCTCATGCCCGAGACCGCCGGCGGCGAGCGCGGAGGGCGCTCAGCAAGAGCGCAGGGAGGGTGAGCAGCAGGGCGCCGCCCCGGGCCGGCCCCGGCGAAGCGCAGCCGCAGCCCTTCCCGCCGCCCCCGCCGCCGCCGCCACCACCGTCCGCCGACGGGTCCTCCCCGAGGGGCTCATCGCTGTCCACCGCGGGCGGATCGCTGTCTTCGGCCACCCCGCCCGTGTCGCCCGTGTCGAGGGGCTCAGGCGCGGGGACGCCGCCCTGATCAGCGTTCTCCCCCTCCACCACGCTCAGGTACCAGTCCGCCTCATTGGGGCCGGCGGCGAAGAGAGCGTAATAAAACACCTCCCCCGGGAGCGGCTCGGCGTCGACCACCTCGCGGGCCTCGCCGGGGAGCGGATCGTCGTCGGTGTCGAGCACGACGCCGTCGGTGGGCCCGGTCGGGTACCCCTCGGCCTTGCGGACGAGCACGGTGCCCTGGAGGGGCGTCATCCAGGGCTGCTCCCAGGTGATCGTGACCTCGGGGGCGTCATCGGAGGCCCAGAGCGCCTCCGTGCGGTAGTGGCGCTCGACGTCGTCGAGCTGCACCAGACAGACATCATCGAGGTTCCACCCTCCAAACTCGAGGCCCTGGTCTGACTCGAGGGTGAAAGCGAGCTCGAGCGTGCTCGCCCCGCCGAGCAGCGGCAGCCCGGGCAGCTCATGCAGCACCCACTCTGTGTCGAGCTGGTGCTGGGTGCCGCCGTCGGTCGCCGCGTTCGACCAGGCCGACACGCCGTTGGCATAGAGCGTGGCGTGATCGTAGAGGGCGTCCTCCACGGTCAGCCAGCGGGCGTAGCTGAGCAGGAACATCGGGCCCGGGGTGCCCACCGTCACGACCGGCGACTGAAGGTACTGCTGGTTGTTCGCCGCGTAGTCTCCCGATAGGTTGGTTCCGGCGATGGCAGTCCCGCCATAAGCTAGGCTGGGGTCAAAGGAGCCCCCCACCGGGGCGCCGATCTCCCACTGGTCGGTGTAGCCCCCGGGCGCCGTGGGCAGCCCGCCGGAGTGGACCCAGCCCGGCGCGCCGGCCTCGAAGTCCTCGCACCAAAGCGTCTGTCGATCGCCCACATAGAAGCTGTAGAGGCCCGCCTCGGCGCCGCCGTAGGTGTCGATGTGCTCGGCCCCGTCGGTCGAGCTGGCCTCCATGAAGTAACGGACGTGCGTGGTGGCCGGCTGGCGGGGGATCACCCCGGTCCAGGTGTCTCCGGACTGGGTGAGCTCGAGCGAGGTCCAGCCGGGATAGGGATCGGCGCCGCCGCCGGTGTCGGCGCCGCCCGAGTCGGCCGTGTCCCCGGCGCCGCCGGTGTCCCCGGTCGCCGACTCCGCGAGCGGGAGGCCATTCTCCTCCGTGCTGTACCAGAGCCGCACCGAGCTCGGATCGAAGAGGTCGCAGCCGCTCGTGAGGTCATAGACCGAGAATTCGACCGGATAGCCGACCGTGGCGCTGGCCTGGGGCCCGAGGGGGACGTGGTCCCAATAGACCACCCCGATCGGCCCAGGGCCGAGGCCGTGCTGGTCCAACAAGGTGACGAGCTCACAGGCGTGCGGAGTGCCGTTCGAGAGGTCGCCGTCGTCGTCATCGGCGAGGATGACCGCCTCATAGAGGTCGGTGAGCGTGGGGCCGTAGGACAGGGCGCCGAGGAAGAGGGCGTCGGTCATCGCGACGCCGGTGGCCTCCCCATAGGCGCTCACCCACTGCTGGCGCAGGTTCCAGAGGAAGCTCGCCCAGATGAGGCCGTCGTAGTGCACCTCGCCGGACACGTCTCGGGGATAGACATGGTCGGTCTCGAGCTCGCGGATGTAGCCGCCGCTGGTGGTCGCGTTGCGGGCGACGATGGCGTCGTTCAGGAGGGTGGCCGACACGAAGTCGGCGGAGCCCTCCGACACATCACCGGCGAAGGTGCCGCCGGCGAGGATGTAGTGGTGAATGCCGTGCCCCACCTCGTGATAGATGACATCGGCGATCTGGCCGAAGTTGTTGCAGCTCCCGCCCGCAGAATAGAAGTTGATGGTCCCGCTCGAATAATAAGCGTTACACGAGCTCGGGAGATCCACCGCGGCCTTCATCTGCATCGACAGCAGGCTGTGGGTGGGCCAGACCGCGGTGAGCCAGTCGAGCACGACGGGGTAGTGGTGCAGCACCATCGCCCCCGCCTCGCTGATGTTCGTGCCCGCCGCGTAGGTGAGGTCACCGCTGCCGCGCAGGGGGGGCCAGGGCATGTAGTTGTTGGTGATGGCCAGGGTGGGGCCGGTGAGCTCCACCGACAGCTCGCCGGACAGGCCATGGCTGCCGGCGCTGTCGGTCACGGCCGCGCCGCCGCTCGCGTCGGCGACGTTGATGCCGCGCGCCGGGCTGGTGACGGAGGCGTCGCCCACGGTGCGCTCGAGGTGGGTGACCGAGACGGTGGAGAAGTGGCGGGTGTCGTAGCGGAGCCGCTCCACCCCCTGTCGGTCTGCGTAGATGACGAAGGGGCCCTCGGTGCGCTGGCGGGCCCAGGTGGCGCTGAGGCCGTCGCTCGCTCCGTAGAAGGCGGGCGACCCCTTCTCGGTGGGGATCGGCAGCACGAGCTCCCCGGGCGCGGGGGCCCCTGCCAGCCCGATCGGCGTGAGCTGCACCCACACCCCGTTCACCCGCCCGTTCACCGAGGAGACCACGACCTGGTCGCCCACCACCTCGGCGCCCTTGTAGCGGCGGGTCCACTGCTGGATCAGGCGCGGCCCCGCCTGACGGCTGCGGGCGCGCTGGAGCTCACCGCCGCCGACGCCCGCGAGGCCCGCCACGTCGGCCACGAGGGCGCTCGCCCGCCCCACCGGCACCCCCGGCGCCGAGAGGAAGCGCGGCGCCCCCGTCCGCTCGTCCCAGCGGGCCCCCCAGCCGGGCCCCCAGGTCGCCTGGAAGGCCCGCCAGCTCGAACGATTGGCCAGGCGGGCCTGGAGCCCCGGGTCTCGCGAGAGGTGCGGCGCCGGCGGCCCCGTCGGGATGATGGCCGCGGCGGGCGCGGGGGCCCCCGGCGGCGCGAAGGCGAAGAGCGCGAGCAGGGCGAGGGCGGCGGGCGGCAGCATGGGTCACCGGGGCAGGTCGAGGCGCCCATGGTAGCCCAAATCCGCCGCAGGCCGCCCGGGCGGCGGCCCTCAGCCCGGGTTCGTCCGCGGGTCCACGTAGTCGAGGCCCTCCGCGAAGACATCGAGGCCCTCCCAGCCGCTGTCAAAGCCGCAGTGCCCGCTCCCCTCGACGATCCGCTGACGGACATGGCTGAAGCCGAGGTCGTCGTAGTAAGCGGCCGCCGCCTCCGCGTGCTCCCGGAGGAAGTCGTCGGCCGTGAGGGACAGATCGTATCGGACCGCGTCCAGGGTGTCCGTGGACAGATCGGTGGGGGTTAGCGCCGGCTCCGGGTCGATGTCCGGCTCGCAGCCGCCGCCGTTGAGCCGCGGGATGTCGCCCCCGCACAGCGCGACCGCCCCGCCGCCGTACCGGTAGTCGGTGTGGAAGTGAAAGGCCGCCGCGAAGTCCGAGCCGCCGGAGAGCCCCGTCGTGAACACCCGGTCGGTGTCGATGCCCAGCTCATCGACGAGCCGAGCCTGCACGAACTCATCGACGTAGGCCGCATTGTCCTCGACCCTCGGCGCCCACCAGCACCCGGAGTCCCCCGGCGTCTTGGGGCTGGCCATCGAGGCCACGATGAGCCCATGCTCCTGGGCGAGCTCCGCGTGAAGCTCAGCCTGATCGAAGTACTCCTGGTTGCCGAAGTCCCAGGTGAAGAACAGGAGCACACCCGGGGCGGCCCCATCGGGCTCCTCCTCCGGCAAAACCAGCGCGACCTTCGCCGACAGGCCGGCGCTGTCCGTGAAGGTCTCGTCGAGCGTGTCGGACGAGCCGTGGGAGCCAGACTTGGAGGACGCGCAAGCCAACAGAAAGAGGATCATGCGGCGATGGTACCGGAGGGGGTCCCGCCGAGCAAGGTGCAGCCCCCGCTCCGGAAGAGCCCACCCAGGTGCGTCCCCGATCGGCACCGCCACTGTCCTCCCCGTCGCCCAACTCCCGGATCCGCGCGTCCGCAGCGGGGCCCTCCGGGGTGCGCGGCCGGACTGAAGACAGAGCCGCAGTCAGACCACGTCTGGCGAATCGGGGTCAGGTGCATTACAGGAGCACCCGACCCCAACACCCGGAGACGCCCATGCGACCCCGCCTCTCTCCCCTGATCCCCACCTTCCTCCTGCTGAGCTGCGGTGGAGGCTGGAGCGGGAAGAGCGACACCGGCGGCGCGTCGAACGGCGCCGACGGCACCGATGGGACAGACGGCGCCGATGGGACAGACGGAGCTGATGGGACAGACGGCGCGGACGGCGCCGACGGCACCGATGGGACGACAGACACGAACGGCACGGATGGCACGGACGGTTCAGACGGCGGCAGCGGCGGGATCGATAGCTGCTCCCTCGTGGACTACGACATGTGCTTCGAGTTCAGCGGGTACAATGATACGCGCGGCTGGTGCGACCAGACGAGCGAGAGCAGCGGCGTCGCCACGAGCTACACTGGAGGGCCCTGTCCGTCCGGAGAGCTGCTGACCTGCGCTCTCCCCGCGGGGGGCTCGATGCCCGTGAGCGCGACGGTCTATTATTACAGCCCCTATTGGAACGTGGACTACGCGGCCGACGCCTGCAGCTCCTCCGGCGGAAATCCGGGCTGAAATCCGAATCTGAGATCCGAATCTGAGATCCGAATCCGTGCCAGGGAAGGACATTTGACACCTTCTATCACCCCGGGAGGTCCTGCCTCGTGCGGATGATCTTCCACGTCGCGACCCGGCCGCGCACCTTCACCGCCCGTCCGAACCCTCCACCTCCTCCCTGTCCGCGCACACCTCGTGGGTCGAGCGGCGGCCCGCTGGATCCGCCAGAATGATCCGAGCCTGTCGCCGAGTCGCCTCATCGAACCGATTCGTCTCACCCGATTCGTCTCTCCCGATTCGCTCCGATGTGAACGCGCTGATCGTGGAGGTCGCGACAGCCGGCGAAGACTGGCTCGCACGACAGGGCGATGGGCCAGAGGACGCGGAGGAAGAGGCCGACGATGAGGGGATGCGCCTCATCCAGACCGCCGCCGTGACGGGGTACTCCTTGCCGAGAGGGTCCCCGACGAGGGTGGCGCGCCGGGTTCCGCGCCTCGGGGGGAAGCAGCGGGATCTCCCGCCACTCTGCGCCTCCTGCGACGGCTGGAACCTTCACGACGGGGTCGAGGTGGAGCCGGATGGGCGGGTGCGCTTCACGATGAAGCGGCCCGGGTCTCGCAGACGTTGAAGGTGGGACGGCGGCCCTCTCGCCACCGCCGAGGACCTCGTCTCCCGACTGGTGGCGCTGTTCCCTCCGCCCTCGGCGGTCGTCGCACAGGCATCAGCTGGCGGGTGTTCGCGGTGGATGGCCGGCGGTGCCCGGGCTGTGGCTGCCGCATGACTCTCCGCACCGTGTGTGATGGCGGCCCGACGACGAGCGAAGAGGCGACCCTGCGTCGGAGCGCGGCGGCCTCCCGGAACCCACCCTCCGCCGCGGCCTGAGGGCGATGACCAGAGGGCGGGTTGCAGCGGGACGGGGGCGCGAGCTTTGGTTGGGCACCGGGGATCGGGCAAAAGACGCCCTCTCGGGGCCGTGCCGCGGGAGAGCGAGGGGAGAGCCGTCCTGTGGTAGGCCGGGCGCCACGACTGGTCCCCGCCGTTCATGCGCCCTATCCCCCCATGACTCCCGTGAGCCGCCGCTTGACGAAGGGGGGGCGTTCCTCCTCTGACACCAAGCAGGTGGACCGCTTTGCCCTCCTCCCGAGCGCTCAATCGGCCAGGACTTCCTCCACGGAGCTGGCGGTCAGGGCGCGGTCAAGCCAAGCGAGGAGGACGGCGGTCTCCTCGGTGGTCTCGATGCGGACGACCGCGGCGGCGTCTGGATGAAGGCCACGCGATCGGAGGACCTTGATCAAGGCATGGGCGAGCCCCTCGGCCTTGCCCTCGGCCTTGCCCTCGGCCTTGCCCTCGGCCTTGCCCTCGGCCTTGCCCTCGGCCTTGCCCTCGGCCTTGCCCTCGGCCTTGCCCATGGCGATGTACTTCTTGGCGAAGTCGCTCTTGTACTCATAGTTTTGAAGCAAGGCGGCCTCCAGGGCGGCGCGAGCGGACTCACCGAGCGCGTTCAAGATGAGGTCAGTGTAGGGGCGGGCCCGATCATCGTCAAGCTGAGCGACGACCCCGGCGGCGGCGGCGGCGATCGCAGCGCCGGAGGGCCCCTTGCCATGGACCAGCGCGCTCAACACGAGGCGCTCCGGATGAGCGAGGGCCTCACCGGGGTCCGTGAGCAGCGGGATGTTGGCCGGCCCGATCACGAGCGGAACCAGGACGGAGCCGGTGGGGCCGAGGGAGATGGGCTTATTGGCCCAAGCGGCGACCCTGGGGCTGAGCGTGAGCACGACGAGGACGACCTCGCGGCGCAGGCGATCGCGGGTGATCACGGTGTAGCTCGGCCAGGTCCAGAGCTTGTCGGGGTCGATGCGGAGCTGCACCTCGAGAATGAAGACGGGGCCGCGATCGGGGACCACGCCGAGGTCGGCCCTGCGCTCGATGGGCCTGGGGTCGGTGAGCGCGGAGTCGAGGGGCTTGAGGCCCCCGATGCCGCCCGCGACGGGGGCGAGGAAGGGCGCGGCGAGGTCCGCGACCAGCCGTAGATCGGCCCGGAAGAGGTCGATAAGCGTCTCGTGGAGGGAGGAGGGCATGGGGTTCCTGGTGGGAACGGGGCGCGACAGGGGCGTTGTTCGCGGCTTAACCAGCGGCTCGACCAGGGACATCGGCCAGCCACTTCCGTTGGCGGAGACTCGAACGATAGGCCCGGACCTCGATGTTCGCCTGAGGAGCGCAATGTTCCAAGCGTTGTTCCGAAGAGAGAACGCGAGCCCGGCGGCGGCCACGGGCGGCGCCCGATGAGGTTGAGGCGACACGAGCCTCCGTCGGCGTGGCGAAGCGGCGCCGGTCGGCGGCAGGGCAAAGCGGTGACGGGCGATGGGGCTTGGCCTGAGTGAACGGAGTCCATCTGCGAGGCCGAGGCCGCCAAAGCGACCGACACCGGTCATCAAGCGGATCCGTCGGCCAGGGCCTCCTCCACGGAGCTGGCGGTCAGGGCGCGGTCAAGCCAAGCGAGGAGGACGGCGGTCTCCTCGGTGGTCTCGATGCGGACGACCGCGGCGGCGTCTGGATGAAGGCCACGCGATCGGAGGACCTTGATCAAGGCATGGGCGAGCCCCTCGGCCTTGCCCTCGGCCTTGCCCTCGGCCTTGCCCTCGGCCTTGCCCTCGGCCTTGCCCTCGGCCTTGCCCTCGGCCTTGCCCTCGGCCTTGCCCATGGCGATGTACTTCTTGGCGAAGTCGCTCTTGTACTCATAGTTTTGAAGCAAGGCGGCCTCCAGGGCGGCGCGGGCGGTCTCACCGAGCGCGTTCAAGCCGAGCTCGCTGAGCCTCCGTCTTCAAACAATCGTGGTCAGTGTAGGGGCGGGCCTGATACATCGTCAAGCCGAGCCACGACCCCGGCGGCGCCATCGCGCGGGAGGCCGGCGAGCGCTACATGGAATAGGATCGCTCCATGCTTGGCGCTCCCTCGGCGGCGGGGCCGGCGGGGAGAGCAGCTCGACCCGCACGACGGATCCCCATCTCCGAGCTCACTCGCCGTCGGCGGCGGGCCGTCAGGCCGCGCGCTGGGCCATCGGCCGGCGTCGCTCCTCCGCCATCACCTCGGTCAGGGCGGAGATCAGCGCGTGCACGTCCTCGACGGTGTGGGCGCGGTTGAGCGTGAAGCGCAGCCCGTCCTGCCCACGGGGGACCGCCGGGTAGGCGACGGGGTTGACGAAGAAGCCGCGGGCGAGCAGCCGGCCGGCCGCCGCGATGACACGGTCGGCGTCTCCGATCACGAGGTACTGCACCGGAGACGGCTCGACGAGCTCGATGGGCAGCGCGTTGTGGAGGAGCGGCTCGGCGGCGATCAACGCCCGGCAGAGGCGGACCCGCTCCGCCAGCTCGGCCTGGAGGGCGCCGACCTCGGCCGAGAGGTGGATGCGCGCAGTGGCGGCGATGGCGCCGAGGATCGGAGGCGGGACCTGGATGCTGAACATCAGCGTGGGCCCAAGGTTCTCGATGCGCTCCTTCGTCTCGCGGTCGGGGACGGCGATCACGCCGCCGCCGCAGCCGAAGCCCTTGGAGAGGGAGGTGGCGAGGATGGTGCGCGCGCGAGGGAGCCCGGCGTCCAGCACGCTGCCGGCTCCGTTGGTGCCGGTCCAGCTCATGCCGTGGGCGTCGTCGATGTAGGCGTGCAGCGTGGGGTAGCGGTCCATCAACGCTCGGAGCGCGGCGAGGGGCAGCCGGTCGCCGAACATGCTGTAGATGCCGTCCGCGCAGTACCAGATCTTACGCGCGCCGTTGGCGATGTGCGCGCGGACCGCCACCTCGAGGGCCGCCATGTCGTTGTGGGGCAGGGCCTGTCTCTTCCCGGGCCGGGGGCCGAGGGCGGTGAGCGCGGTCTGTACGCTGTGGTGGACCTGTCGGTCAAAGAGCACGGGCTCGTCGGGGGCGAGGAGGATGGGCAGCGCCGCGCCGTGGGCGAGCGTGGTGGAGCCGGCGAGCACCACCGGGCGGCCGAAGAGCCGCTCGAGCAGGCGGTCGACCTCGGCGTAGAGGGGGCTCGTGGCAAAACAGCGGGACGCGCTGAACGACACACCGTGCCGCACCACCGCCTCCACCGCGCCGGTGACCACCCGCGGGTCCTGCTCCAAGGACAGGTAGCTGCAGCTCGCGAAAGAGAGCACCGAGTGCCCGTCTGGTTCCAGTCGGAGGCAACGGCCGTCCCGCCCCACCTCACGGATCAATCGTTGGGTGACACCGGCGGCCCGGCCACGGGCCATCAACGCTTCGAGCTCAGCTTGCATGGGGCTCCCCTCCTGAGTGGCTGATCGGCCGGGCGTGGGGCGCCGACCGCCGCGCCCGACCGAGCGGAGGTTTTGCAAGGTCCGGGCCAACCTCCGGCGGTCGCCGGCCGCCCGAAGAGTCTGAAATATCCTCGTTCTATTAGTGTTATCTCGGCGAGCTCCCGCCGGCGGCCGAGCGCCCGCGTGGGGGCAGGAGCGGGGCGCGCCGCGCTCACACCCGCGCGCGCCGAACCGTTCCTTTGGGTGCGCCGTCGTTCACCTCGGGACGGCTCGAAGGCTGGAGAGCCCGCGGACGGACGACACCGCGGCGATCGGTCCTGGCACGCGCCTTGCGCAGATCCGGGCACCCTCCCGCCTCCGGAGCCCCCATGGCCGCCGATCACGCCGTCCCCGTCGCGACTCCCGCGCCCCACCCGATCCTCGCCGCTTGTGAGCTCGCCCTGTCGGCCCATGTGCACCTGCGCACAGAGCTCCAGGCCCTCGACACGGAGCTGGCGGCCCGCACCCTCACCCCTCGGTTCACGGCGCCCTGGGCCCACTTCATCCGCAGCCTTGAGTCCCACCTCGCGGTGGAGGAGGAGGCGGTCTTCCCCGCCCTGGCGGCGATGGCGGCCGGCCAGACCCCGGAGACCGGCTACGAGGAGCCGCTGCACGGGATGCGCTACGAGCTCGACGAGATGCGCACCATCGCCGACGCGCTGCGGGTCGCGGCCGGCGAGGCGGGGCCGCTCGAGGGCCGCATCCTCACGCTGCTGGATGAGCTCGAAGAGCACGCGACGAAGGAGGAGGAGCGCCTCTTCCCGATGGCCATGGAGCTGCTCGAGCGCTGGTCGTCGGGCCCCCTGCCGGCCGCCGCCGATCCCACCTCCGGGCCCGCCGCCAGCGCCACGCCCGGGCCCGTGGGCACCGTGCTGCGCCGCACCTCGGGCCACTGCCACACCTGCCTCCAGGCCGTGCCCGCCGAGGTCATCCGCTCGGAGACCGAGGTCAACCTCGTCAAGCACTGCCCCACCCACGGCAGCAGCGTCCAGCTCCTGAGCCGCGCGCCGGCCTACTGGGAGGACCTCGACCGCTACTACTTCAAGGTGAACAAGCGCGCCTATCCGCAGCGGGACTACATCCTCCGCATGACGGAGCGCTGCAACCTCGCCTGCCCCATCTGCCTCGCCAAGGCCAACACCGAGGACACCCCCGACCTCGACCTCTCCGGCCTCCAGGCCCTGCTCTCCGAGCGGCGCGGCATCAAGGTCGATCTCATGGCCGCCGAGCCCACGCTGCGGGAAGACCTCGCCGACTGGATCCGCAAGGTCAAGGCCACCGGGAACATCGCCGCGCTCCACACGAACGGGCTCAAGCTCGCCGACTACGACTACGCCCGCTCGCTCAAGGACGCGGGGGTGGACGAGGTCTTCCTCCAGTTCGACGGCTTTGACGAGGTCGCCAACAAGGCCCTCCGCGGGCGGCCGCTCGTGAAGGCCCGCATGAAGGCCCTCGAGAACCTCCGCAAGCTCGGCATCGCCACCAGCCTCATCGTCGTGGTGGCCCGCGGGCTCAACGAGGCCCAGGTGGGCACCACCTACCGCTTCGCCCTCCAGCCGGAGAACGACCACATCCGCGAGGTCTTCTTCCTTGGCCTGCGGGTGCTCGGGAGCGCGCGGGACGCCGGCACTATCGGCGGCAACCCCCTCTCGGAGATGGCGATGATGCCCGACGAGATCATCGATCTCCTCTGCGCGCAGGAGCCCGGCATCCACCGCGAAGACATCCGCCGTTTCAACCGCCTCTACTTCGCGCTCCTCTCGGCCTTCGCGGTCAAGAAGTGCCTCTATGTGCAGCATTACCTCGTCGCCCGCGACGGCCAGGGCCACGGCCGGCCGATGGCCGAGCTCATGGACCTGAAGGCCCTCGAGGCCGCCACCGACCGCTACGCCGCCCTCTTCGAGGACCACCCCGTGCGGGCCAAGGCCAGCCTCCTCGCCGCGCTCGGCCGCCACGGCGTGACCCGCGACAGCGCCCGCATGCTGATGGACCTCGTCAAGCTGCAGCTCCTCTTCCAGTCCGGCATGAACCTCGGCGCGGTGCCGCCCCGCTTCCTGCTCCTCGGCTTCATCACCGCCTGCGACCCGCACAACTTCGACGCCGACGTGAGCGTCAATTGCGGGAAGGGCGAGCTCAGCCGCGACGGTGGCTTCATCGAGAGCGGCGCCGAGGCGAACGTGCGGCGCGAGGCCCGCTTCGACGAGACCGACCGCCGTCCGGGGCGCCCCTTCCAGAAGCCGGGGGCGCCCTGACCGACCCTGGGCCAGATCCCACAGGCCCTGGGCGAATCGGAGCAGGCCGCGGCCCGATCGGCGCCCTGGCCGCGCCTTTGTGGCTGGTACGCCCCTTGCACTGACCTGCATCATGTTCACCGCCGACTCTCGCCTGTCCGACGCGCTCCGGGCCCATCCGGAGCTCCAGCCCCGCCTCACCGCCCTCCACCCCGCCTTCCGGCGGCTGCGGGGCCCCCTGCTCGGGAGGGCGCTGGCGAAGGCCCTCACCGCCCGCGGGGCCGCGCGCCTCACCGGACTGCCCCTGGAGCGGCTGCTCGACTGCCTCAACGGCCCCGGCCCCGGCGCCGCGGGCGCCGCCGCCCCTTCGGTGGAGACGCGGCCCGCCGCTCATCCGGCAACCCCCGGCTCGGCGGGCCCTGGCACCCTCGACCTCCGCGGGCTCGAGCACCCCGCGCCGGTGCGGCAGGTGCTCGAGAAGCTCGATGAGGGCTATCTCCCCCTCCGGGTCCTCCACCACGTCGAGCCCATCGCGCTCTACCCCTTCATCGAGGCCCGCGGCCTCCGCTGGGAGCATCGGGTGCATGGGGATCACGGTGAGCTGTGCATCCTCGCTGGGCGACAGTCTGGAGCACACGGACGAGGCGGTCGATGAGGGCGGCCGGCGCGTAGCCCTCGGAGACCCGCAGCCGGCCCCGCTCGCCCAGGCGCAGGGCCCTGTCAGGCTGCGCGTCGAGGGCGTCTGCCGCGGCGGCGAGGGCGCGGGCGTCTCCCGGGGGCACACACAGCCCGTCCTCAACCAGCCACTCCGTCACCCCGCCCACTGGGGTCGCGATCACGGGCACGCCGGCCGCCAGGGCCTCGAGGCCGATGATGCCGAAGGGCTCGGCCCACAGGCTCGGCAGCCACAGGGAGCGCGCGCCCGACAGGAGGCCCTCCATCCCCGGCCGATCGGCCCAGCCGACGAAGCGGACGGCCTCGGGCGCGGCGGCGGCGGCCGCTCGGACGGCCCCCTCCAGCGGGCCCGCCCCGGCGACCACGAGCGGCAGGGCGCCCACGCTCCCTCCGCGCCGCTGCGCCGCCTCGAGCGCCACGGCCACGCCCTTGTGCTGCGCGAGGCGCCCGGCCAGCAGGTGATAGGCGGCGGGGCCCGACGGGGCGGGCGCCCCGAGCGCGTCGACGAAGGGGGGGATGACGGTGACACGCTCACCGGGGAGGCCCGCGGCGACGAGCTCATCGGCCATGTACCGCGAGAGCACCGTGACCGCCGCCATCCGCGAGAGGGCCTCGAGGCGGGCGCCGGTGAGCGCGAGGAGCCGGGGCCCGTAGTCGGGGTCCGGGTTGCAGGCGGCGCAGGCCGGGCCCATTGAGCTCCGACAGGGCGCGCCGTCGGGCATCACCTTGCCGCGGCCGGGGCAGAAGCAGCGGTGGTCTTGCACGGTCATCACCGCCCGCCCGGTCGCCGCGGCGAGGCCGAGGACACCGACATCGACGACGTCGTTGAGGTGCAGCACGTCGGGAGCGAAGCGCTCGATCTCCGCCGAGAGCGCGGCGAGGGCGCGGGCAGGGGTCGGGCGGCCGAGGCCCCCGAGCTCGAGGCCCGCCACCCGCGTCACCGCCCCCACGCGGGCGCGCTCGGCGGGATCGAGCCGCGGATCTAGCTGCCCCACGACGAGGCGGGTCTCGTGCTCAGCCTGGAGGCGGGCGAGGTGGCCGAGCAGCCAGCGATCGGCGCCGCCGCGGTCGGAGAGGCGGCTGTGCAGGGAGAGGACGCGCATCACCCCGTCGTAGCACCCAGCCCGCCGCGCCACACCGACGAGGCGCGCTCACCCCTTCGGTGGTCCGTCGTCACGGGGCGCTGTTCACGGGGGCCGTCGATCCGCCGAGCGGCGCGGTGGGGGTGGCGCCGTCGGGGGGGCTCTGGAGCCCCGCAGGGAATTCGAGCCCGACCTTCGTGTAGGACACCTGGAGCTCGGCCAGCAGCTCGCGCGCGGCGATGGAGTCGAGGCGCCCGCTGCGGCCGATGAGCTCCACCCGCGCCTTGTCAGGGAGCGGGACGGAGGGGTCCTTGGCCCGCAGCTCGGCGAGCAGGATCTCCAGCACGAGGAGCGAAGGGGGCGGGCGAAAGCGGTCCGAGGGACCGCCCATCGAGGGCCCGCCGAGGTGCTTGGGGCCGCCATCCTGGGGCCCCCCGGCCCCACCACCACCTCGGGCACCGCCCCGTCGCCCGCCGGCCTTGCCCCGCGGCCCCGGATCCTGCGCCGCGGCCTCATCCTTCGGATCCTGCGCCGCGGCCTCATCCTTCGGATCCTGCGCCGCGGCCTCATCCTTCGGACCCTGCGCCGCGCGCTCCGGGTCGTCTGGGAGCCGGGTCTCGGTGGCTGGGGCCCAGTCGGCGGGGATCCCGATGACCGCGTCGTCCTTGTTCGAACCCTGGGGTCCACCGGGCCCCCGAACGGGCCCGCCGCCTGGCGCCGAGTCCGGCCCGCCGCCCGGACCGCCGCCCGGACCGCCGCCCGGACCGCCGCCCCGACCGCGCGCAGGGCCGCCCGCCTTCCCTTCGCGTCCCCCGGGCGGCGGGGGGAGCCCCGGTGGGCCGAGCATCGTGCGCGGATCAAAGAAGGTGCTCGGGTCTTGAGACAGGGCGAGCGCGTCGATCTCCTCGACCGAGAGCGCGCCGTCACCGTCGCCGTCCGCCTCGGGGAAGGAGGGGGCGTAGAAGGCCACCTCGTCGTACTCCGCAGCGCTCACCCGCCCGTCCTTGTCGGCGTCCAGCCGGTCGTGGACCGGTCGGAGGGCCCGCTCGCGGGTCCAGGGGCCGGTGGGCCCGCAGGCGACGAGCAGCAGGAGCAGCGGCAAGGGCCACGTGCGGGCACCGCAGGGGCGAGCGGCGATCATTCGGGCAGGTCCCAATAACCATGCTCCTTGAGCGCCTGCTTGAGCTCGCTCGGCATCGCCTTCTTCTTGCCCTTGCCCTGAATGGGCGGCGGGGAGAGCCCCCGCAGCCAGTCGACCAGCGCCCCGCGCAGCTCGGCCTGTCTTGCCGCCGGGACGCCCCCCGCACCAGCGCCGTCGAGCTGGAAGCCTCGGCTCTCCAAGGGGGCCGCGGCGATGAGGTCGGGGAGCAGGGCCGAGGTCGCCGACAGGCCCACGTAGGAGAGGCGGACCTCTGGGGCCCGCATCGACACCACCCGCATCGTCTCGGTGCCCTCGGTGAAGGCGTAGGGCCGCCCGACGAAGGGCTCCCCACGCAGGGCGGCGGTGAGGGACCGACCGCGCATCGTGGCGGGCTCTCGGGCCTGGGCGAGCTCGAGCACGGTGGGCATCACGTCCACCAGCTCCACGAAGCCGTCCACCCGTCGCCCGGCGCCCTCCCCGCGCGGCGCGCGGATCATCAAGGGGACATGGGTCTCTTCGTCATTCGTCTCACAGCAGTGCCCATAGATGCCGCGCTCTCCGAGCTGCTCGCCGTGGTCAGAGAGCACGATCACATAGGCCTCGTCGAGCACCCCGCGATCTTGCAGGGAGGCCATGAGGAGGCCGAACATCGTGTCGGCGTAGCCGACCGCCCCGTCGTAGACCCCGGCGATGACCGCGGCGTCCTCGGCGCTCAGCGGATCGGGATCGTCCGTCATCGCCAAGGCCATCTTCTTCGTCTGCTCCCGGTTCTCGGGGAGCCGCGGCCGCAAGAACATCTCGTAGGACCACAGCAGCGGGGCGAAGTCCCGATAGAGCACCCCGTCGATGATGCGCTCGGTGGTGGTGCGTACGGCGCGCTGGCCGGGCCCCTCAAAGGAGCGGTCGGCGTGCGCGTAGCCGAAGGGGGTGGGCTTGAGGTAGCGGGAGTGGGTGTCGTAGCCGTGGACGAACAAGAAGAAGGGCGCGTCGTCGTCGGGGAGGGCGTCGAGCCACTGGAGCGCGAGCGGGCTCGTGTGCCAGAGCGAGCCGAAGTCGATGGAGGTCTCGTAGGCGTCGAAGCCGATGTTGAGGGCTCGATAGAGCGAGAGATCGGCCCCGCCGACGAAGGCGCCGGTGTGGTAGCCATAGAGCTGCAGCACCTCGGCGAGCAGCGGCATGCCCGGCGGCACGTAGGGCTGGCGATCGGAGCCCACCTGCTCGCTCGGGTAGCGGCTCGTGAACAGGCTCGTGTGGGAGGGCGCCGTCTGCACGGCCTGGCTGTAGGTCTGCGTGAAGACGGTGGCCTCCGCGGCGAAGGCGTCGAGGTTCGGGCTGAGGCCGCCCGCCGCCCCAAAGGCCCCGAGGCGGTCGGCCCGCAGGGTGTCGATAGAGATGAGCACGATCGACGGCGGACCCACCGGATCAGCCGGAGCACCCGAAGGAGCGGCGCCGACGAGGATCGCGACGAGGAGCCCGGCGCACCCGAGCGCGAGGCCGATGGCGGGCTGGATTCGCATCGGCGGAGCTTCCCAGACTCCGCCCCCCGCCGTCAACTCGCACCGTCACCTCACCTGGGGGCGCCAGGCCGTACTCAGGCGCCTCAGCGCCACGCCTCCCCGTTCTTGACCACCAGCTCGATGTTCGTGCTGTTGCGGATGTCGTCGAGGGGGTTGGCGTTGAGCACGATGAAGTCAGCGAATTTGCCCGCCTCGATGCTGCCGAGCTCCGCGTCGAGGCCCAGGTAGCGCGCGCCGTCGAGGGTGGCGGAGCGCAGCGCCTCCAGCGGGGTCATCGCGCCCGGCCCGGCCAAGGCCCAGAGCTCCCAGTGGGCGCCGAGGCCCTGGAGCTGACCGTGGGCCCCGAGGGTCACGAGCAGGCCGTCCCGCTTCATCTTGGCCGCCTGTCGGGCGACCTCCTGAAAATTCCAGTCGTCATCCTGATTGAAGGTGGGCAGCCGCCAGGTGCGCGCGTCGAGCTCCCGGCGGGGGTGATGCCGCAGCAGACGGGCGTCGTTGAGGGGGTTGCCGTGCTGATAGAAATAATGCTCCCCTTCGGCGCCGCCATACGCGACGAGCAAGGTCGGCGTGTAGGCGCTCCCGAGGGCGCCCGTCGCCGGGCTGCGGCTCGCGGTCATGAAGGCCCGCACGTCGGCGTAGAGCGGGGCCACCGGCAGGGCGTGCTCGATGGCGGTCATGCCGTCGGCCACCATGTTGAGGTTCATGAAGAGGTCGCCGCCGCCCTCGGCCGCGCAGACCATCCCCTCCTTCACGCAGGCCTCGATGTACCACTGGCGCTGATCGCGGCGGCTCTGCTGATAGACCTTCACCGAGCGCGCACCCGAGATCTTCTGGCGTTGCACCGCGTGGAGCGCCGCCTCGCGATCGGGCGTGGGCGCGCCTTGTCCGTCGAGGGCGCCGTAGAGGATGTAGCCGGTAGAATAGACCCGCGGCCCCCGCTCGAGCCCGGCGGCCACCCGCTCGGCCTGGGTGAAGACAAGGTCGGTGGAGGCGGAGGGGTCGTGCACCGTCGTGACGCCGAAGTCGAGCGCGGTGAGGTAGCGCCACTCCTGCTCGGGGAAGATGTCGCCGGCGGTGTAGTGCAGGTGTGCGTGCACGTCGATGAGGCCGGGGATGACGGTCTTGCCGGTGCCGTCGATCACGGTGGCCCCGGCGGGCGCGGGGCCGCCCTTCACGACCGACTCGATGCGGTCCCCCTTCACCACGATCGTGGCGTCCTCGATCACCTCATCGCCCTTCATCGAGATCACGCGCGCGTGCGTCAGCGCGGTGACCCCCGCCGGGCGGGCACGAGGGAGGGAGACGTCGAGGGTCAGGGCCTCGGCCTTGGGCAGCACCTTCGGATCTGCGGGCTCCTTCAGGTCGGGGATGGGGAGGCGATAGACCGTGGCGCCGGAGATCCAGGACAGAGCGCGGCCGTCGGGCGTCCAGGAGAGCCAGTCGCCCACGACGTCTGTGTACACCCGGCTCGGCAGCGCGCCGTCGCCCACCCGCACCGGCGCGGGCCCGGTGGGCAGCGCGGTGACACGCACCTGGTGGCCCTCCTTGTAGGCCACCCGCCGCCAGTCGGGCGAGGGCACGAGCTCCGTGGCGGCGCTGAAGATGAGGTGGGTGCGCTTGTCCTTGCCATCGAGGGCGACCGAGGAGAGCCCGGCCTCCGCCGGCTTCCGCCCCTCCACCGGCATGTCCTCGAGGAACCACACTCGGCCGTCCCGCAACGCGAGGTGGGGGGCTCGGCTGGCGCTGCCGCGATTGACCATCGAGGTCACCACCCGGCTCGTCCAGCCCTTCTTCTCCTTCTTCAGGTGCACGAGCTCGAACCAGGGCTCGGCGCCGAGGTCGGGGCTGGTGCCGCCGCCCACCCCCCGGAGCACGACGAGCTCGGTGCCATCCTCGTTCCAGGCCGGCGCCACGAGCTGGCCCTGGAGGGGCAGGGTCTCGGTCTTCTTGCCGCGGGTGATGTGCAGCGCCCCGCCGCAGGGCCGGCCGTCGCCCGCGCAGTCCCTCCAAGAGGTCCAGGCGAGCGCGCTCCCGTCGGGGCTCCAGGCGGGGGAGTAGCCGGTGCCCGGGGAGAGGCGGGAGACGGCCCCCCCGGGCTCCCGCAGCCAGAGCTGACCGAAAGAAGAGAAGGCCAGGGCCCCCTTCTGGTTCCACACCGGCCAGCGGATGACCTTGGATTGCACCGTGTCCGCGGTGGACAGGACCGGGCGCGGCACGTCGTGGAAGGTCCAGTCGCCCGCCGCGTGAAAGGGGATCTCCGTCCGTTTGCCGTCGAGGCCCACCTTCCAGAGCTTGCCCCCCGCCCAGAGCGCGATGGCCTGGCCGCCGTCGACCCAGGCCATGCTCGGATAGACCCCGTGGAGCGCGAAGCCCTCGGCCTGATCGTGGCTGAGCCAGTCGGCGAGCACCGTCCGCCGGCCGGTGGCGGGGTCAAAGAGCTCGAGGAGGGTCTTCGTGCGGTCCCGCGACACGAAGGCGAAGCGGCTGCCGTCCGGCGAGCGGGTGGGGCGGAAGGCGCTGCCGGCGCCGCTGATCACCGGGAGGTCCTGGCCCGTCTGTCGGTCGAGGCGCCAGACGTCCCACAGGCCGGCGACCGGGTTGCCGCCGTACTCGAAGCGACCGTGGCGATCGGAGTACCAGAGGTAACGGCCGTCCGTGGTGACCTCGCCGGCGTGGGGGTGCTCGTCCAGGCTCGTGAGCGCGAAGCCCTTGCCGCCGTCGAGGTGGTACTGCCAGAGCTCGGTGACGCCGATGCTGCGCGTGTCGACGGTGCGCCGCCGGCCGATGAGGTAGTCCCCGGCGGGGTCCCAGACGGGGTCGGTCACCCGGGCCTCCTCCTCGTGGGTGACCTGGGCGGCCTCGCTGCCGTCGGCCTTCATGCGCCAGAGCTGCTCGTTGCCGTCGCGGTCGGAGACGAAGGCGATCCACTGCCCATCGGGGCTCCAGCGAGGCTCGGAGTCCCAGGCGGGGCCCGAGCTCAAGCGCCGGGCCTCTCCGCCGGACAGGGGTAGCGTCCAGAGATCGCCGAGGAGGTCGAAGACGAGCGTGTCGTCGTGCGCCGAGAGGCTCATCCAGGTGCCCTCGGTGACGTCGATGCGGGCGGTGTGCACCGGCCCGTGCGCCGCCGAGATGTCCCACTTGGGCTCCTCCTTCTCCGACTTCTCCTCTTTGGAGGGCGAGGCCGGGGCGGGCTCGCTCGAGAGGGCGACAGGGAGCGGGAGGAGCAGGGTGAGCAGGAGCATCAGGCGGCCTCGGAGCGGAGGCCGGCAGACTACCCCGCGGGAGCGGCGGCCGGGGCGGTGGCGCGCACCGCGTAGAGGCGGGTGACCTGATTGACGTCCTCACCGAAAGAGACAATGCGGCGACCGATGCCCCCTGACGAGCCCTGGGCGCTCCAGTAGACGAGGCCGCGGATCGACCCGTCGCGGTTGCGCCGGTGCTCGATGAAGACGGCGCTGTGCCCCTTCCCGCTGTTCCGCCAGAACTGGACGATGTCACCGGGGCGGAGCGAGGCGACGTCGGGCACCAGCGCGCCGAGGCCATGGCCCGCCAAGGCGCCGACCGGGCCCGTCTCGTCGGGGGTGCGGATGTACCAGGTCTCCTTCACCGCCAGCAGCTCTTCGGCGCTCGGGCCGGCGCCCTCTCCGGCGGCGTCGCGGAGGGCCTGGATGTAGACCTCCCAGGTGATGCCCGAGCAGTGAACGCCCGCGTCCCCCGCGGCGAGGGCGAGCGGCACCCCGCGCCAGAGGAGGTCGCGGCTCACCCCGTCGGTGTTCATCCCCCGCTTCCAGTCGTAAGGGTTGGCGGCGCCGAGGGGGTAGTGCTGCACGAGGTCGAGGATGGCAGGATTGAGGCCCGGGCGCGTGACCGGGGGGAGGCCGGCCGTCGCGGCGCCGGGCGCGATGTTGGGGACCGAGGCCTCGGTCGGGCGGACCCACTTTCCCGCGCTCACGGCAGCGGCGACCGGCGCGGGCGGCGGCGCGGCGACCGGGGCCGCAGGCTCGACCGCTGGGGCCGCTGGCACCAACACCGGGGCCGCAGGCACCACCGCCGGAGCGGCTGGCGCGACCGCCGGGGCTGCGGGAGTGACCGCCACGAGCGGCTCAGCGAGGGACGGTCGCGGCTCCCCCACGCCCTCGGCCGAAGCGCAGGCGATGAGCAGGGGCAACAGCGGGAGGGGGAGGCGGGGCAAGGCAGCTCACGAAGGGAGACCCGGAGCTTACCGAGCGGGGGCCTCACCGGCCACCGCCGTCGCGGCGGCGGCGGCGCGCCCCCAGGGCCCGAAGAGCGCGGCGATCCCGACCAGCGGGAGGAGGAGCAGGCCGATGAGGTCGAAGTTCTCCTGCTCGAAGAAGGGCAAGGGGTCGAGGGCCAGCCCGAGGAGCCCGAGCCCCAGCAGGGCCCGCGCGATCCTCCCTGCCCAGGCCGGCGCGGCGACGCCGTGTCTGGCGAAGGCGAGCCCAGCCGGCACGAGGCCGAAGGTGAGCGGGCTCGCCTGGAACCAGGCCTCGGTGGGGCCGAGGCCGGGGAGCGTGGTGCTCAGCCAGATCACCAGGACGGCGAGCCCGAGCCCACCGGCGAGGAGGCCCCAGGCCGCGACCAGCCCGCCGACGACCCAGCGCAGCGCCGCCACCCGCTGACCGGCCCGGCCGAGGCCGTAGAGCAGCCCCCCGACGCCCGCCCCCGCCGCCCAGAGGGCCAGGCGCCGATCGGGCGGCTTGGCCGGGGTGGCCGGCCAGTCCGACTCGCGCAGCGTGCAGGTCTCGGAGACGAGGGGGCCGAGCCCGCCCGAGCGCTGCACCTGCAGCGCCGCGACCTCCTCCACGAGGTGCTCCGGATCGAACATCGCGTCCCAGCGAGAGATGGGCCGGTCGTGATAGCCCGACAACAGGAAATTCAATCCGAACCAGGCCGGATAATAAATGTCCATGTGGCGGAGCATGTCGTCGCGGCGCGTGTTCTCGGCCTCACCCTGCGTGGCCGCCTGCAGCGCCCCGCCGAGCAGGCGGTCAATCGCGTCGCGGGTCTTCGTGGCGCAGCTCGCCGTGAACCAGTCGTAACGATAGTGCCGGTTCTCCGGGAGCGAGAGGTGGGCGAGCTCGCGGGTGAGGCGGGCGAGGTCGCCCGAGGGCACGTCGAGCCGCTGGGCGAGGATCTTCCGGTTCCGGGCCTTCGATCGCTTGTAGACCTTACTGATGGGCTCGTCCGCCGCCCAGAAGTCAAGGTCTCCCTTCACGAAGTGCCACCACCAGGTCGGCTGCGAGCCGTCGTAGGCCCCCCAGTTGAAGACCACCCCGTTCGGCAGGCCCCCGCCGGAGATCCAGAGGGCGCTGTGGCCGCTCGCCGTCTCGGCCCCTTCGCCGCGGTAGGTCGTGAGGAGGAAGGCCCGCTGCGGCTCTTCGCTGCGCGCGGCCTCGCAGGTGGCGGCGGCGGGCCTCGCCCACGCCACGGAGAGGGCGAGGAGCGCCCCGCCCAGCGCTCCCCGCCCCGCGCCCGGCGGCCCCTGGCGGAGGTGGCGGCTCAGGGGGTGACCACGGTGAGCTCGGAGACGAGGCGGTCCCCGGCGAGCAGGTCCGCGTAGCCGCTCTGCCCCTGCACCGTCGTCGCCCCCCAGGCGAGCAGCCACTCGCTCACGATCGGCAGGCTGACCTCCTTGGAGAGGTCACAGGCCACCGGGGTGCTGGTGAAGGACTCATGGCAGGAGCCCGAGAGCATCATCCAGATGACCCCCTCCCCCGCCGCCCGCGCATAGGCTTCGGCGGCGTCGTCGCTCTCCCGGCTCATGAAGAGCACGGGCTTGGTGCGACGCGCCCATCCGCTCGCCGAGACGAGGGAGTTGGCCGCGCCGTCGAGGGGGGCGACCGACACCACCCGCGGCTCGGAGACGGGGCTCTCGAAGGCCGCGCGCTCGGCCTCGGTGCAGCCCCCTTCCGTCCCCGCGCACTCGGCGTCGACGAGGGCCGGATCGAAGTCCGGCTCGGCGAGGAGCCAGGCCGTCTGGCCGCCGTAGCTGTGCCCGAGGACGAGCACGTGGTCGGTGTCGATCCGCCCGCGGAGGGGGTCGCCCTCGGGGAGGTCGGCGAGGTGGTCGATCACCCGCTGGAGGTCGGCCACACGGGTGAGGTCGAAGCCCACTGGCACGGGCTCGACGTTGCCCGTGAGCGTGTTGCCGGTGTGGTCAGGGGCGGCGGCGATCCAGCCGTTGCGCACGAACTGGCGCAGCACGTCGGTCTCGTTGCCGGCCCAGCCCTGGTACCCATGCGAATAGAGCACGAGGGGGAGCTTGCAGCCGTCAGCGGGCAGGTCGACCGAGGCGCCGCCCAGGCTGTCGGGATCGGGCATGAAGTCGAGGTAGTTCACCGCCTCCCCCGTGGTGGCCTGGGTGGGGTACCAGATGTGGAGCGGGACCGTGCGCGTCTCGGCCCAGGCCGGCGTGTGGGTGACGCTGTCCTCGCGGTGGCCGGCGAGCCCATCGGCGAGATCGACCGTCGGGGCGACGGGCGTGCAATTGGCGGCCGGGCCGGCGCCCCCGCTGTCTCCGCCCGGGTCACCTGCGCCCTTGTCGCTCTCTCCTTCCGACCCGCCGCTGCAGGCGACCGCGAGAGCGAGGCAGCACAAACCGAAGGCCGAAGGGGACCGGCCGGGGAGGTCGGCGCGGAGGGTACAGGCGGGGTGGGGCAGCATCGGCCGAGTATCCCACAGGTCGAGCGCGGTGGGGTCGAGGCTGGCTCGACCGAAGGGGCGTGGTACCCTCCCAGGGCCGCGCACCGCCCCATCCCCGCCGATCGGAGTCCCGATGATCCTCCTCGTCCTCAGCGCCCTCTCCTGCAGCGACAGCCAGAAGGCCGAGCCCGGCGAGGGCTCCGAGGCTGACGTCCCCACCCTCACGCCCCCAGAGGCGGGCGCAGGATTCCAGGTGTCGATGTTCGGCCTGGCGCCCGCCAACGCCGAGACCTGGCTCTGCTCGGTCTATGACCTGCCCACCACGGCCACCGCCTCCGTCAACTCTGTGGAGTACCTGCAGAACGCCGGCACCCACCACATGACCCTCTCCACCACGGCCTTCGCCGAGACGCCGATCGCGCCCGGCACCTACGACTGCGAAGACCTCTACGCCGACTCCTCCATCATGCAGGACATGGTGATGATGTTCGGCAACCAGGGCGACGCCGAGGGCACCCTCGCCCTGCCCGATGGAGTGGCGGCGCAGCTCCCGGCCGGCATCCAGGTCATGCAAGAGGTCCACTACGTCAACCCGACGAGCGAGGACGTGCCGCTCTACTCCTATCTCAACGCCTATACGATCCCCGATGACGAGGTGGTGGACGGCATCTGGGGCGGCAGCGTCCGCGACGAGCACATCGTGCTCCCGCCCGCGAGCGAGGCCACCGAGTGGACCCGCTGCGTGATGAACGAGGACGTCGAGGTCCAATTCCTCGCCTCTCACGCCCACGCCCGGGCCACGCGGTTCACCATCGCCCCCTTTGACGGCACGACCACCGGCGAGGTCTTCTATACGAACGAGGACTGGCACGATCCCAAGATCGAGCAGTACAACCCGGGGATGTTCGTGCCGGCCGGCCAGGGCTTCGAGTTCTCCTGCACCTGGGTCAACGAGTCCGAAGAGACGGTGAATTACGGCACCAGCGCCACCGACGAGATGTGCAACATGGCCATCGTCTTCACGCCCTTCAGCGTGACGGCCGCCTGTCAGGTGGTCGAGTCGAGCGACGGCTTCCTCTGGGAGGGCTGAGACGCTCATCGACCAGGGTGAGCCGGTTTCACTCCTCACCTCGCCGGGCTGAAGTCTCGGCTCAACCAACGAACCGCGTGGGGTCCGAGGTTCAGAGGCGCTCGTCGAGCCCGATCGCGGCCGCCATCGCGTTCACCGCGCTTCGCCGCTCGCCGAACACCTCGGTGGAGAGGACGGCGCTGCGCTGCGCATCCTGGAAGTGGGTGAGGACGTAGCCGGGCTCCTTCCGGTTTCGTTTGAGCACCCAGATGGAGCCGTCGGGCATGTCACCCACGACGAGGCCGAGACCGCCGTCGACCGCGTGGGTCACATCGTGGAGGGTGTGCGGAAAATAGGGGCGGGGCATGGTGGACCTCAAGCTCGGCAGCACCTCTACCCCGGGACGAAGGTGAAGGGCCAATCGAGGATCCCGAAGGCCCCTTTGGGTGGTAGAACCTGCACCCGCATCCGCCGAGCGCTCCCACAGGAGGGCACAGTGTTGACCGGGAAGTCGCTCTCCTTCCCGCTCGCCGAGACCACGCAACCATTGGCGCCGATGACGAGGGAGTAGAGCGGGTGACCCTCGCCGAGGACCAGGTAAGCCGACGACCAGGTAATCGGACTGGGCAGGGCGGAGCGAAACAGCGAATGGCTCCGAGACGATCGATGGATCGCCCCACAGAGGGCGCACCGTGAGGCCCTCGTCAACGAGGGAGCGCATCGGGACTACAGCATCCATGGCTGCCCCTTCACGCAGGCACCGGGCAAATCAGATCGGCGCACCCCCGGCGCTCATACAGGTCGCCTCTGCGCTCGCCGGATCGAAGCCAGGAGGGTAATAATAGGCGATAGACTCGACCGGCAAGTCACCCTCCGCCGGCAGGGCACAGGCGCCGACCCAGTCCGTGGCGCAGGGGTCAGGAAGATACCGCACCGAAACCCCATACATCGCGCCGATCGCCTCACACCAGCCCTCCGTGTCGTCATAGTCCACGAATTCGAAGCAGATACCGATATCCGGCCAGTCGCAGCTGTCGATCCCGCTCGTGTCCTCGGCCTCGCCCGCTCCGGTGTCGCCGGTGTCGCCAACATCGGCCGAGCCGTCGCTCCCCGCAGCCGAGTGGTCCGGCGGGTTCTCCCCATCGGGGGTCTTGTCCCGCCGCGCCGGTTGTCCGCACGACACAAGAGCGAGCAGCACGATGGGAAGTGGGAGGGGGCGCATGGTGGAGGGCGTGCGGAAAATAGGGGGGGGCATAGTGGACCTCGGACTCAATCGGGCTCAGTGAGGATCAGCCTTCGCCGCGGCTCCATGTCGAGCTCCGCCTCCGTGACCCGCCCCGAGGGCTAGGTGACGCGGAGGTGCTCGATGCGCGTCGCGTCGCCGAGGCCGAGGTGGATGCGCGGGTCGCGGCCGGCGAAGACGCCGGCCGAGGCGCGCGACCAGGCGGTGAGGGTGCGGCCCCCCGCGGTGAGCTCCACCTTCGCGCCGAGACCGTAGCGGTTCGACCGCCGCCCCACGAGGTCGAGCTCGACCCAGGCGTTGGCCGTGCAGGCCTCGCTCACCCAGAGGTGAGGGTCGGTGTGGATGCCGGTGACCAGCAGGTCGAGCAGACCATCTTCGTTCCAGTCCCAGGGCACGACGGCGCGGCTCGAGTCGAGGGCGTCGAGGCCGAGGGCGGGGGCGACGTCGTGGAAGGTGCCGTCCTGTCCTTGATCGAGGAGGGCGTCGGGCACGTCGATGAGGGTGGAGGCGGGGTCGGCGGGGTCGTAGAGGTCTCCGTGGGCGGCGAAGAGGTCGAGGTCACCGTCATTGTCGCGATCGAAGAGCGCGGCGCCCCAGACCATGTCGGGGTCGCCGGGGGTGACCGACTGGGCAGCGCCGCGGGCGACGGCGGCGTCGAAGAAGGTCCCCTCCCCCATGTTGAGGAGCAGGGCGCAGGCGTCCGAGTTGGCGAGGAAGAGGTCGACCGCGCCGTCCCCGTTGACGTCCCCCACGTCGCCCCCCATGCCGCCCACCGTCGGCGCACAGCCGCAGCCGACGCTGCGGTCGACGAAGGCGCCCCCCTCGTTGTGGAACAGGGCGTTGCCACCGGAGGTCGGGCCGCGGTCATTGACGAAGTAGGCGTCGCTGTCGCCGTCTCCGTCGGCGTCGAGCCAGAGGGGCTGGAAGGTGGCCCCGCCCTCACCACCGGCAAAGAGCTCGGCGGCGGTGTAGCGGCCCTCGCCGTCGTTGACGAGGAGGCGATCTCCGCGGAGGGTGCTGGTCGCCTGATACACCGCGACCAGGAGGTCGACGTCGCCGTCGCCGTCTGGATCGGCGGGGGCGAGGCCGGGCAAGGCGTCGGGGGGCAGGCCGCTCACTCGACCCGGATCGAGCACGAGGGTGCCCCCCTCGTTCTGGTACCAGAGCAGCTCGGCGGTGGCGGTCACCACGAGGTCGAGGTCGCCGTCGCCATCCCCGTCGAGGGGCATCGCCGCGGTGGAGGTGCCGTTCGCGCCCCCGGCGAGCGGCTCGGCGGCGAAGCCGGCGCCGGTCCATCGGAGGAGCAGCGGGTCGCGGTCGCGGTTGGCGAGCACGAGGTCAACAGCGCCGTCGCCGTCGAAGTCGGCCACGGCGGCCCCGCCGCCGTCGAGGTGGAGGGTGTCGGGATCGACGGTGCCGACGAGCCCCCACTCGGCCGCGCGGTCGGCGTAAGCGGCGGTCGGCGCGGGATCGGCGCAGGGAGAGACCGGGCCAGCGGAGATCCAGCCGTCTTCAGCGCCCTCGCCCTCCGCGCTGTCGTCGGCGGTGGTCGATGCGGGGAGCACACAGTCGGGGCCTGCCTCGCCGCAGCCCACGAGCCCCACGGCGAGGGCGCCGCCGAGGCGAGCCCAGCGGGTGAGCGGGGCGCCGAGACCGGGGCCACAGGACGACGACTCGATCACCAGGCGGGGCAACCGGCACCTCGGTGACAGCGTAGCGCCCGCGGCGGCCCGGCGCTGCCCTCCCCCGCCGAGACCTTCTGCCGAGACCTCCGGCCGAGACCTCCGGCCGAGACGACCCCGGCCGGCTCGGGATAGGCGGCGGCCCATGCTCCGCCCCGCTGACCCCCTCCCGCTCGCGCGCCCCTTCGCGCCCATCGCCATCGTCGGACAGGCCTGCCTGCTACCCGGGGCCGCGAGCCCCGAGGCGCTCTGGCGCGCGGTGGTGGCGGGCGAAGATCTCCTCGGGCGGGCGCCTGCGGGCCGCTGGGGGCTGCCCCGCGCCCAGGTGCTCTCGACCAAGCCGAGCCCCGATCACACCTGGAGCGATCGGGGCGGCTACGTCACCGACTTCGCCTTCGAAGCCCACGGCTACGCGCTGCCCGCCGAGACCTTCGACGGGCTCGACCCTCTGTTCCACTGGGTGCTCCAGGTCTCTCGTCAGGCGCTCGAGGACGCGGGCACCCCGGGTGGGCCGCGGACCGGCCTCGTGCTCGGCAACCTGTCCTTCCCGACCACCGGGATGGCACGGATGGCCGAGTGGGAGTGGCTCCGCGCGGCCGGCCTGCCCGAGGTCGAGCTCCGCCGGGCTGGCCTCACGCCGGTCGACCGCCGCAACCGCTTCATGTCCGGCCTGCCCGCCCGCCTCGCCGCGCAGGCCCTCGGCCTCGGCCAGGGCGGCACCGCGATCGACGCCGCCTGCGCGAGCGGGCTCTACGCGATCAAGCTCGCGGCCGAGCGCCTCCAAGACCACGAAGCCGACGTGATGATCGCCGCGGCGGTCAACCGCGCCGACGACCTCTTCATCCACATGGGCTTCGCGGCCCTCCAGGCCCTCTCCCGCAGCGGCCGGAGCCGCCCCTTCCACAAGGAGGCCGACGGGCTCGTGCCGGCCGAGGGCTGCGCGGCGCTCGTGCTCAAGCGCGAGGCCGACGCGCTCCGCGACGGGGACCGCATCCACGCGGTCATCCGCGGGGTGGGCCTCTCCAACGACGGGCGCGGCGGCGGGATGCTCTCCCCCTCCGAGGAGGGCCAGCGGCGCGCGCTCCAGGCGGCCTACGCGGCGGCGGGGCTCAGCCCGGCCGACATCGGGCTGGTCGAGTGCCACGCCACCGGCACCCCCGTGGGGGACGGCACCGAGCTCCGGAGCATGGGCAGCCTCTACGCCGGGCTCCACGACGTGCCGATCGGCTCGCTCAAGGGGAACCTTGGCCACCTCGTGACGGTCGCCGGCATCGCCGCGGTGATCAAGGTCACGGAGGCCCTGCGGGCCGGGATCCGCCCCCCGACGCTGCACGCCGAGGCCCCGAACCCCGCCCTCGCCGACGGCCCCTTCCGCCTCCTCCACGCCGCCGAGGCCTGGGATGGCCCCCGGCGCGCCGCGATCTCGGCCTTCGGCTTCGGGGGCAACAACGCCCACCTCCTCCTCGAGGCCCCTGGCCTGTCGGGCGACCGGTCCGAAGGCCCCACCCCCGAGCACGCGGGGCGAGGCGGCGAGGGCCGAGGCGGGGCGGCGCGGGCCGAGGCCTGCGTCGTCGGTCTGGGCGCCGCGGGCAGCTTCGGGGCCGACCGCGCCGCCCTCACCGAGCGGCTCTTCGCGGCCTCGCCCGGCCCCCTCCCCGGGCTCCGCACGGTCGCCCTCCCCCTCCACGACACACGCTTCCCCCCGCGCGACCTCGAGCTCGCCCTCGCCCAGCACACCCTCGTCTTGGCGGCTGGCGCCGAGGCCCTCGCCGAAGTGGGTCGGCTCCCCCGCGAGCGCACCGGCGTCTATGTGGGCATGGGGGCCGATCCCGAGGTCGCCCGCTGGGGGGCCCGCTGGCGCCTCCCCTCGCTCGCCCGCGCCTGGGGGGCCGAGCCCGAGGCCATCCAGCAGGCCCAGGACAGCTTCGCCCCGCCGCTGCCCGCCGCTGGGGTGCTCGGCACGATGCCGAACCTCGTGGCGAACCGCCTCTCCTTCCAGCACGACCTCGCCGGCCCCAGCTTCACGGTCTCCGCCGAGGAGGGCTCCGGGCTGCGGGCCCTGGAGCTGGCCCTCCGCGCGCTCGAGGCGGGGGAGATCGACGCCGCCCTCGTCGCCGCGGTCGACCTCTCCGACGAGCCGCTCCACAAGCTCGCCCTCGAGGCCATGGGCCTGCCTTCGTCGGAGGCCTCGGACGGCGCGGTGGCCCTCCTGCTCCGCCGCCGCGACGATCCCGCCCTCGCCGCTCCTTACGCCGCCCTCCGCCTCGCAGGGCCGGAGGAGGCCTCCCCCGCCGGGGAGGTGACCCTCCACACCGCCTCCCGCCTCGGCCGGCCGCACGCCGCCGCCGCACTCTTCGACGTGGCCAGCGCCGCCCTCTGCTTGCACCACCGCCGCCTTCCGGGCGGGGCGCCCTGGCCCCTCGGGCTGGAGCGACGGGCCGGGGTGGACGCGCCGCCCACAGACGCCCGCCCCGGCCGGGTGAGCCTCCGCGCCCTGCCCGGCGCCGTCCACGGCACCCGCCCCGCCCCCATCCTGGGGCGCTGGGCCGGGGACACCGTCGAGCAGGCCATCGAGCGCCTCGCCGGCCCCCCCGGCGGCGAGGGCCCCGCCCGGATCGTGATCGCCGCGGCCGATGGCCCCAGCTTCGCGCGCCGCCTCGCGCACGCCCGTCAAGCCCTGCCCCTCGGGCGGCCGGGGGGGCCCGGCGTGTCGGTCTCGGCCTCCCCCCTCGGCGGCTCGCTCGCCTTCGTCTACTCCGGGGCCGCCGCCGCCTACCCGAACATGGGCCGAGCCCTGCTGCAAGACGCCCCTGCCCTCGCCGAGCTCTCCGGGGCGAGCGGCGAGGCGCCGTGGGCCGCGGTCCTCGCCGAGGGCTGGGGCCTGGACGGGCTCGACACCCGCCAGAAGCTCACCGGCAGCCTCGCGCTCTCGGCGATGTGGACCGCGCTCGCCCAGCGCGCCCTCGGCCTCGAGCCGGACGCCCTGCTCGGCTACTCCTCGGGCGAGACCGCGGCCTTGATCTGTGCCCGCCAGCCCGCCGACTGGGGGCCGAGCCTCGCGGCGGCGGAGCGGTCCCACCTGTTCACCGAGCAGCTCGGCGGCGCCTGTCGAGCGGTGGCCGAGGCCTGGGGCCTCTCCTCGGTGGACTGGGCGGTCTGGAACCTCCGGGCCCCGGTGGCCGAAGTGGAGGCCGCGCTCGCACCCGAGGGGGCTCGCGCCCGCATCACCGTCTACAACACTGACCAGGACGTGGTCGTGGCCGGGGAGGCCGCAGCCCTCCGCCGCGTGGCGGCGCGCTTCGACCGCAGCCGCTGCAACAACCTCGACTACCCCGTCGTGGCGCATGTCGGTGAGGCGAAGGGCGCTGAGGCCGACTGGCGTCGGGTCCACGCCTGGGCCGCCGAGGCCGAACCCCAGGCGGTCGGCCCCCGGGTCTACGGCGGCGCCCGCCCCGCTCCCTACGATCCGCACAGCCTCGACGCCATCGAGCAGCTCTGGGCCCAGGCCACGGGCCCGGTCGACCTGCGGGCCTCGATGCGCCAGGCCTGGCAGGACGGGGTCCGCGTCTTCGTCGAGCTCGGCCCGGGCGGCTCCTGCAGCCGGTGGATCGACGAGCTGCTCGGCGACCAGCCCCACCTCGCCCTCAGCCTCGACCGCAAGGCCCACCCTGTCGAGGCCCTCGTCGAGGCCGCCGGGGCGCTGCTCGCCGCCGGGGTCGAGGTGTCGTGGGAGCGGCTCCTCACGCTGCTCAGCCCCCGGCCCGCCGTTTTGCCCGGCCCCACCCGCGCCTACCCCGCCCACCCGACCGCCCCGCGCTACCCGGCCCCGACCGCGGCCGAGCCCGCCGAGCGGCCCCTCCCCGCCTGGGCTCCTCCCCCCACGGGAGCGGCGGCGATGCCCCCCGCGCCCCGCCTCCCTCCCCTCCTGGAGGGAGTCGACCTCGCCGAGCCGGAGGCCGCCCCCGCCGCGCAAGCGCCGACCTTCGCCGAACCGGAGGCCGCCCCGGTCGCGCCCCTCCTCGCCGGTGCGGTGGAGATGCTCGAGCGGGTGCACCGCGTGCACCTCGACTACCTGAGCGGTCAGTCGGCGCTCCACCGCCAGTTCCTCGAGCAGCAGGCCCGGGGCCAGGCGCGGCTCCTGGCCGCGATGGGCGTCGCGGAGGAGCAGGCCCCTGCGGCGCTGCCGGTCCCTCCGCCGGTGGCCCCGACGGGAGAGCGCGGGGCGGCCTTCACGATGGACCGCGCCGCCCTCGCGGTGCACGCAGGGGGGCAGATCTCCACCGTCTTCGGCCCCCGCTTCGCCGAGCAGGACGCTTACCCTCGCCAGTGCCGGATGCCCGAGCCTCCCCTCCTTCTCGCCGATCGGGTCACCGATCTCGTCGCCGAGCCGGCCTCGATGGGCCGCGGGGTGGTCTGGACAGAGACGGACGTGCGCGCAGACTCCTGGTACCTCCACCAAGGCCGCATGCCCACCGGCATCCTCATCGAGTCCGGGCAGGCTGACCTGCTGCTCATCTCCTACCTCGGCTGCGATCTGCTAAATAGAGGGGAGCGGGTCTATCGCCTGCTCGGCTGCGATATGACGATCCTCGGAGACCTCCCCTCCCCCGGAGAGACGCTCCGCTACGAGATCCATGTCGATGGGCACGCGCGGCAGGGCGACGTGCGACTGTTCTTCTTTCACTACGACTGCACCGTGAACGGTGTCCCCCGCATCCGGGTGCGCGGTGGACAGGCCGGCTTCTTCACCACCGAGGAGCTCGCGGCCTCCGCCGGCATCCTCTGGGACCCCGCCACCGCGGTCGCCGCGCCGGACGCCCGCCTCGACCCGCCCGCGATCACCGGCGCCCCCGCTCGTTACGGCCCCGAGGCCCTGCGGGCCTTCGCGGAGGGGCGGCCGTGGGAGTGTTTCGGGCCGGCCTGGGCCCCCTGTAAGGCCCACGTCCGTACGCCGAACATCCAGGGCGGGCAGATGCTCTTCCTCGAGGCCGTGACCGCCTTCGAGCCCACGGGCGGGCCCTGGCGCCGAGGCTACCTCCGCGCCGAGACGGAGATCCATCCCGACGACTGGTACTTCGCCGGTCACTTCAAGGGCGACCCCTGCATGCCGGGGACGCTCATGTTCGAGGGCTCTGTCCAGGCCCTCTCCTTCACGCTGGCGGCCCTCGGCTTCACCGTCGAGCGAGACGGCTGGCGCTTCCAGCCGGTGACCGGCGAGACCGTGCCGATGCGCTGTCGCGGACAGGTGACCCCCAGCTCGAAGCGGCTCGTCTACGAGGTCTTCATCGAGGAGCTCATCAGCGGCCCCCTGCCCACCGTGCGGGCCGACCTGCTCTGCACCGTAGACGGGCTCAAGGCCTTTCACGCCAAGCGCTTCGGCCTCTCTCTCGTGCCCGACTGGCCGCTCGGCGCCCAGCCCGAGCTCCTCCTCACCGCCCCCGACCCGCGGGCCGCGACCCTACCGAACGGCCACCGCTTTGACCAGGACGCGCTGATCGCCAGCGCCATCGGCCGCCCCTCCGCGGCCTTCGGCCATGGTTATGCCCGATTCGACGGCCCGGAGCGTGCGCCCCGCCTGCCCGGGCCGCCCTACCACTTCATCAGCCGCGTCACCGAGATCCACGGGGAGTTCGGCTCGATGCAGGCTGGGATCCGAGCGGTCACCGAGTACGACATACCCCAAGGCGCCTGGTACCTCGACGACTCCGGGGCCATGCCCTTCGCCGTCCTGCTCGAGGCGGCCCTCCAGCCCTGCGGTTGGCTGGCCACCTTCGTCGGCTGCACCCTGGGCGCCGAGCAGGAGCTCTTCTTCCGAAACCTCGACGGGCAGCTCACCCTCGTCGGAGAGCCCTCCCGGACGCTGCGCCCCGGCCAGGGCCCCCTCACGGCCGAGCTCGGCCTCGAACGGCTGAGCCGCAGCGCCGGGATGATCCTCGTCGCCTTCACGGTCAGCCTCCGGGTGGGCCCGCACCCGGTGGGCTCGATGAGCACGGTCTTCGGCTTCTTCCCGGCCGCGGCCCTGGCCAACCAGGCGGGCCTCCCCTGCCCTCCCGCCGAGCGCGCGCGCCTCTCCGCGGCCTCGGCGCCCGTCGGCGAGGGGGCGCTCCGCCGCGACGGCCGGCTCCGCCTGCTCGATCGGGTGACCGGCTGGTGGCCCGAGGCGGGGGAGCTGCGAGCCGAGAAGGCCGTTGACCCACTGTCCTGGTACTTCAAGGCTCACTTCTTCCAAGACCCGGTCCAGCCGGGCTCGCTCGGCGTGGAGGCGATGCTCGAGGCCCTCGAGGCCGCCCACCGCCTGCACTTCGGCCTCTGCGGTGCCCCGGCCGGCGGCTATTCGCTCGTGCCCGGCAGCCTCTCGTGGCGGTACCGGGGGCAGGTGCGGCCCGGCGACGGCGACGTGGTGATCACCGCGACCGGCCTCACCTTCGGCGGTGACGCCGAGCGCGGCTGGGTGCGCGGGGGGGCCTCCTTGTGGATCGACGGCAAGCGCATCTACGAGGCCAGCGAGCTCGGCCTCGCCTACCAAGCCCCCGGTCCGCTCGGGCCCGGTCACAGTTCGGTCACCACTCTTCCACGTTTTGGCTGAGGCGTGGAACTCGCCCGTCTGCCCGCTAAGCTCTAAGGGGACACCCCCGGAGGCCCTCCATCCTCCGAGTGGCCCCGTCAGGAGCGAGCAGATGGGAACCGACACGGGCACAGCGCTGGTCCCCGCCAACACCCAAACCGGCCTCCGCCGCCGATACGGCGTGATCGAGACGGTGGATGACCTCAGCCGCTTCGTCGTCGGCTGGAGCGTGTTCTTCCCCGCCTTGCTCTCGGTGGTGGTGCTGGCCTTCTTGATGAACCCCCAGCGCTTCCTGCCCTACACGAACTTCATGATGAAGCTCGGGCTCGGCCTCCTCGGGATGCGGCTCAAGGTGGTCAACGGTCACAAGGTCGATCCCTCCCGCGGCTACCTCGTGTACTGCAACCACGTCAGCTTCCTCGATCCCTTCATCGCCCAGGCGGTGCTCTCCCGATACTCGGTCGCCATCGAGAAGAAGGAGAACTTCAAGATCCCGGTCTACAACTGGTTCTTGTACGCCTGGGGCAACATCCCGATCGACCGGGCCAACCTGAGCTCGGCGAAGGAGTCCTATCGCCTCGCGCGCGAGCGCCTGGGCTCCGGCGTCAACATCGGCGTCATGCCCGAGGGCACCCGCACCCGCAACGGCCAGCTCGGCCCCTTCAAGAAGGGCCCCTTCCACATGGCCATCGAGACGCAGGGCCAGATCCTTCCCCTCGCGATGAAGGGCCTCTGGGACTGCACAAACCCGAACCTCGGCTGGCGGATCAAGCGCGGGACGGTCGAGATGATCTTCGGCGACCCCATCGACTGCGCGGGCCTCACCAAGGACGACGTCGAGGAGCTCTCCCACCGCGTCCGCAGCTCGCTGCTCACCGCCCTCGATCAGCAGGACGAGCAGGCCCTCGCCGCCCGCTGAGCGCGGCTGGCCTTTGGCCTCACCCTCCCGCTCGCGCGCGCCGCCTCAGGGCTGGGCGGGCGCGGCCGCCGGAGTTGGCGTGGTCGGCCGAACGAAAGGGAGCAGCTCGGGGGCGATGATGCCGTCCTGGGCGAGGCGGGGCTGGAGCGCCGCCCAGAGCTTGGCGACCTGGCCCGGGTAGCGCGCGGCGACGTTTCGGCGGTCGTTCGGATCGGCCACCCAGTCGAACAGCTCCACGCTGGTGCCGGAGTCGTTCGGGTACCAGATGAGCTTGTACCGCTCGTCCATCACGAAGCGGTCCTTGTTGCGGATGACCGCGGAGGCGAACTCGGTGCGCCCGAAGACCCGCCCGGAGCCCTCCTCCACCGTGAAGTAGGCCGAGTTGTGCTTGAAGGGGTACCGCTTGTGCTCCTTGCTCCAGTAGCTCTTCTCGGACAGGCCCGTCTCCACGTAGAGCACGCGCTCGCTCCGGTCGAAGAGCGAGCGCCCGTCGCCCTTCCAGGGGATGCCCAGCGCCTCGGCGAGGGTGGGCACGACGTCGATCAGGCTGGTGAGGTGCGTCTCGCGGCCGGGCGGGTGGGCGGCGGCCATCGAGGCCGGCCAGTGGATGCCCAGGACCACGTTGTGCTGAGCCCGCCCCCACGGATGGAAGCCGTGGTTCGGACCGACGAAGGAGTAGCGGAGATCGGGCTCGTAGAAGTCCTCGCCGTGGTCGCTCATCAAGACGACGATCGAATTCTCCCAGAGACCGCTGTCCTCGAGCTGGGCGCGGAGGCCGGCGAAGGTCTCGTCGATCATCACCATGCCGGCGTCGTAGAGGTTGATGTTCTGCTGGGCGGCGGCGCGCTCCTCCTCCTCGTTCATGTCATCGAAGAGCGAGGCCGAGCCGAGCGAGGCGTACCGAAATCGATTCTTGCCCTGATAGGACGCCTGATCGAAGAGGAGCGTGTACGGATAATACCGATCCGCCGGCGAGTGCAGGCTGCAGTCGTGGATCGCCAGGAAGAAGCGCTCGTGGGCCGAGGCGTCGGCGATGGCCTGCAGGGTGGCCTCGTTGAAGCGCTTGTTCTCGTAGCTCCGGCCAAAGGCCTGGTTCATCCGCACCGCGGGGACGAGGAACCAGCCGAGCGGGTTGTCGAGCAGTCCGTAAAAGGCGCGGAAGCTCGGCTCGGAGCCCGAGATCGCGAAGTTGGAGATGTGGGGCGGCGGCTGGACGATGGTGTCGAAGCCATGCTCAGGGACCATGTAGTTGAAGCGGGAGTCGTCGGTCAGGAAGGCGGTGTGGTAGCCACGCTCCTTCAAGACCTGAGGCAGCATCGGCACCTTCGGCACGAGCTTCGAGGGCTCGGGCAGGGGGTCGCGCACCTCATTGGTGATCGGCAGCGTGCCGGTGAGCAGCGCGGTCCAGGCCGGCTGCGTGCGGGCCAGCGGGGTGTAAGCGTTCTCCCAGACCGTCGACTCGGACAGGAAACGATCGAGGTTGGGGGTAATGTCCCGCTCATATCCAAAATGGTGGATGTGGTCGGTCCGCATCGCATCGAAGCTGAAGACGAGGATGTTCGGACCGTCGTTCTTCACCGCAGGGTCCGCTGGAGACACCCGCCAGAGGGCGCCGATCGAGAGGGCGAGGGCGAGCAGGGGGGCCACTCGCCGCCCCCAGTCCCCGAGGCCGGCCGAGCGGTGATAGCCGACCACGAGGCTGACACAGACGGGCAGCACCATCAGGGCCAGCATGGCCTCTGGCGGCACGTGGGAGGCCCAGAGGTCGAGGAACAGGAACCAGTCGTGGAGGCCCGGGTGCAGGATGGCCTGTCGGCCATACGCGAGCAGCACCGCGACGGGCAGCGCGATCACCGCCGCGCGCAGGGGGCGCGCCGGGCGCAGCAGCCTCAGCCAGAAGTGCAGCACGAGGCCGGCCACGAGGCCGATCAGCAGGTAGGAGACAGCGTTGCCGACCACATAGTAGGACACAGACTCGAGCATGGCGTCGTCTGCGGTCTGTCCAGCGTTCAGTCGATTGACCGCCCGACGCACGGTGTCCGACGTCTCGATCGCGTCGATGACGAACAGGACCACCAGCGTGGCGACGCCGAGGCCGACGCTGCGCCGGAGGGGGAGGCCGTCGGGGAGCGCCGCGCCTCCCAGCGAGGCAGGAGCAGGCGCGACAGCGGTCGGATCGAGGGGCTCGGACATTGCGGCGGGCACGTAGCACGGGGCCGCCCCGCAGGGCCAGCGTAGCCCCCGCCCCTACTGCACGTAGCCGAGCATGCGCAGCAGCTCTGTGTTCATGCTGCCAGCGACGTTGGCCGGCGGCGGCAAGGCGAGGCCGAGCGCCCGCGCCTCCTCGTCGGCGCGGAGGAGCTCGGCGCGGAGCTGCGCCTCGAGGAGGGTGGCGTCCTTCGCGAGGTCGCGGCGCTCACCAGGGTCCTCCGAGAGGTTGAACAACATCCGAGCGTCCGCGGGCTGGTCGTAGCAGGCGTCGAGGGTGATGAGCTTCCAGGAGCCCCGCAGGACACCCCGCCCTTGGCAGCGGTTCGGCCAATCGACGTCGAAGAGCAGGACGCGGTCGGGGTCGTCGGGTGCGCCAGCGAGGGCGGGGAGGAGCGAGCGCCCCGGCAGCCCCTCGGGCACGGGCTCGCCCACGAGCGAGAGCACGGTGGGCACGATGTCGGCGAGGCTGGCGGTCACGTCGGAGACCGCGCCCTCCTTCTGACCCGGCAGCTTCACGAAGAGGGGCACCCGCAGCACCTCGTCGTAGAGGGAGTACCCGTGGCCGAAGCCCTGGTGGTCATAGAGCTCCTCGCCGTGGTCTGCGGTGAGGATGATCAGCGCGTCGTCATAGACGCCGGACTCCCGCAGCCCCTCGAGCAGCCGGCCCACCTCGTCCAAGGTGTATCGAATGGCCGTGTCGTACTGGTCACGGTGGCTCTGCAGGTGCCGCTTCTTCACCCGCTCCCGACTCTTGAGCCGCCCATTCATGATGGGCTTCATCGGGGCCTCGCCGTAGACGAAGGCGTCGCTCGGGGCCTCGCCGAGCAGGGTGCGCCGGCGGGTCCAGGGCACCTCATAGGGGCCATGGCAGGACAGGGGGTGGCTGTAGAGGAAGAGCCGCTCATCCACCTTCTCATCGAGCCAGCCCTCCATCATGTCCACCAGCTCGCCGGTGAAGGGGGCGTCGAGGGCGCTGCCCTGATAGGCCTCAAAGGTCTCAAAGCCCTGGGAGAAGCCGGTCAGCGGGGAGACATGGTGGTTGTGCGAAAAGCCCCCGGTGGTCCAGCCCGCCGCCTGGAGGCGCTCCGCGAGGGTGGTGACCTCGTCCGGCAGCACGTCGCCCAGGTGCCTCACCTTGTGGGAGGCCGGCAGGAGACCGGAGAGGGCCGTCGCGGTGCTGGGGAGGGTCCAGGGCGCAGGCGCCCAGGCCCGGGTGAAGCGGGTGGACTCGGCGGCGAACCGATCGAGGGCGACGGCGGTGGGCCGCGCGTAGCCGTACTGATTCATCTCGCTCATGCGGAGGGTATCGACGACGATCAAGACCACGTCGGGCTTCTCGGGGTGAACCGACCGCTCCACCGGGCGGTGGCAGGCCATGGCGCCGAGGCCGGCGATCAGCGCCAGGGCGAAGCCGAACCCCCGCGGGGAGCTCGTCGCCCGCGCAACGGGGAGGCCGAGGGGCTCAGGCGACCGAAGGGGAAGAGCGGCGCGCATCCGCGACCCTATCCCAACGGCGGGAGCCCCGTCGAACGCGCGGCGGACCCGACGGACCTCAGGGAGTGAGGTAGGAGGGGACGAGCGAGAGCCCGCGGCGATCGGCGAATTCGTCGCGGAAGGCGTCGTCGACCACCCGCCCGGGGAGGTCGATGGCCACGGGCAGGCCGAGGAGCCAGGCGATCGTGGGGGCGACGTCCTGAGCCTCCAACCCCTCGAGGTGACCGGGCTTGACCCCCGGGCCCCAGAGGATGAGCAGGCCCGGCGCGGCGGGGCCCGCGTCCCCCACCAGCACGAGGGTGGTGTCGGCCGGGGGGCGGAGGAGCCAGCCGCCGAGCGCCGTGTCGAGGGCCGGCCAGCCCTCTCCCGCGGCGGGGTCGAGGCGGAGGCCGAGGAGCTGCGGGGTGGGGACGTCGACGGCGGGGATGCCCGTCCCTGCGAGCTCCCTGGCTGCGAGCTCCTCGGCCGTGAGCCCCGCCGCCCGCGCCACCGCCCACAGGCTCGGCCCCGCCACCGCGCCCTCGGCCGTACGGCCCGCCCGGAGCGCCGCCGAGCGGGACAGGCGATCTTCGCCGCCGAGGGGCTCGAGCGCGGTCTCGACCGCCCCCTCGGCCACCAGCCGGCCGAGGGCCGGGAGGGCTCCGGCCTCGATCTGCGGCCCCAGCGCCGCCCAGCTCGCCCCCACGACCTCGATAAACAGGACCTGCTGAGGGGGCAGCGGCGGCAGCGGCGGCCGGGAGAGCCACAGCAGGACCGCCCCGGTGAGGGCCACGAGGGCGAGGTAGGCCAGCCCCACCCGCAGCCAGCGGCGAGGCGAGGCCTCCGCCGAAGCCGGCGGCGAGGGGGGCGCCGGGGCCGTCTGTTGGGGCAAGCGGGACCGGGGGGTTCGGGTGTGTGCGAGGCGCCCCTCCGCCTATCCCGTCCGCCCCCGTCCCCCGCCATGCTCCGACGCCGCTTGCGCTTCCCCGCGCCGTGGGGCACAACCAGGGCATGCTCCCGCTCCTCCGCGCCGGTCACCGTCGTTCCCCTGCATGGCCGGCGGCCGTCCTCGGCTGCATCCTGGCAAGCGGCTGCGGCTACCCCTCGTACTACCCGGTCGCGCAGACCCGAAACGGGGGCCCCCTCGACGGCCTGACCGGAGAGAGCGAGCTGCCCTGCACGGTCCTGCTCGGCGCGATGCCGGTCGAGCTGACCGTCTTCGCCAGCGTGACGGTGGAGCTCAGCCTGATCACGGAGACCTGCGAAGAGATGGGCCTCGGCACCATCCAGGGGGGGAGCAGCTTCGCCGCGCCGTCGAACCCGGGGGCGGTCTATGCCTATCGGGACGCCGCTGGCGCGCTCCTCGGCTGGTTCCGCGTCCCCGACAACGACGGACAGCCTTGGACCGAGGAGGTCCCATGACCGCGCCGAGCCGCGCCGGCCCCTCGGGCCTCGCCGCCCTCCTCGCCGGGCTGCTCTCCGGCGGCTGTATCCGGTCGCTTCCTGAAGATCAGCTCTGCCTCGAGGTGGGGTCGGCCATCGCCGGCCGCACTCAGGAGTGCACCGGCGACACCGACCTCGCCGAGGCGCGCTACGAGCGCTTCTTCGAGGACTACACCTGCGAGGAGGTCCCCGTCGAGCCGCTCGGGGAGGACACCGCCGCCCTCGTGGCGCCGCAAGACGTCTACGCCTGCCCGCTGGCGCTGCGGAACATCCCCTGCGCGCTGGTCGAGGAGTACGGCGACGACCTCGACGCCTGGCTCGCCGTCTCCGACATGTGCCTCTACCTCACCTCGCCCTCGGGCAGCCGGGACTCCGGATGAGCGCCGGCTCCACACGCACCCATCCAATTCGCCGCTCCCTCGCGGCGACGCTGCTCGGCGCCGCCCTCGGCCTCATCGGTCTCTCCGCTTCCCCGGTCGCCGCCGCTCGGCCGCTCAGCTGCGAATTCAACTACCCGATCGCCGGCTCGGCGGGCTTCGCCAACGCCCAGGCGGCGCGCAAGACCAACGTGAGCACCTACGGCGCCGCCGCCTTCGCCGAGCGCGCCGCCAAGCAGGTCTCGGAGAGCGCGCCCACGAGCTGGTCCAAGAATGAGGGCTACGGCTTCGTCTCCGCCGAGGCCAACTGGACCTTCGGGGCGGCCCGCGTGCCCGCCTTCTGTGACGACCCCCGCCCCGAGGGGGAGGGCTCCTACGGCTTGGACCCCGAGGCGCGGTGGAAGAGAAAGGAGCGGGTCTATGACCAGCCCCTCGACCTCTACGCCACCAACGTGGTCTTCGGCTTCGGCCTCCGCTCGGTGGGGGCCTTCTACTCGGCCAGCGTCACCCAGAGCGTGCTCGGCCAGCGGATCTGGGTGGTGCCCACGCAGCTCATCAACTTCTATCCCGTGGCCTTCGCCCCGCTCATCGGCAACACCTCCCGCGGCGACGGCGTGGCCAGCTACACGGTCGACTGGATCGGCGGCGCCTGGGTCGACAGCCCCTACATCGGGGCCCGGGCCGGCTACACGGGCGCCCGCGGCGTCTATGGCTCGGTGGACGAGCGGGTGGTGGGCCTGTTCGGCACCCTGTCGGCCAGCGCCAAGGAGCAGGTGGCCGGCGCCAAGGCCCACCCATTCGACTACGTGCGCGCCGGCGTGCAGGACTTCTCCGTGCGCCGCTTCGGCGCCGGGAAGACGGCCGACAAGGTGGGGATGACCAGCCTCTTCTTCCGCGACCTGCCCGTGGCCGGCGCCGCGCCCGAGGGCTCCGCCCTGACACAAGACGAGGGCGACCGGCTCCGCACCGTCCACGCCCTCCAGCGGGGCATCGCCGGGCACGGCGAGGTGGACGCCACCGTAGCCCTCGGGGAGGCGGGCGGCCTCTTCGAGGGGCACCTCGGCTTCCACAGCGAGGACTTCTACCGCGACCGCGGCAGCCTGAAGGGCGGCGGCGGGGGCAAGCGGGTGGCCCCTACGGGCTTTCTCTTCAAGGCCGGGGTGGTCTCTCTGCCGCCGCGGTACACCCTCGGCGTGGCGGGGGGGCGCTTCGCCGCGCTGCGAGTGGAGTACCGGGCGATGCCCTTCACCTTCCAGGCCCTGTTCAACGATCCCGAGCAGCTCGCCCTCTTCCCCTTCGCGACCAACGCGCTCTCGTTGAAGCTCGCCATCAGCTCGATCGGCATGGAGTCCTGACATGCTGTTTCCTGACATGCTGTGTCCTGACATGCTGAGTCCCGCAACACGCCCGCTCGCCGCGCTCCTCGCGCTGCCCCTGCTGATCGGCTGCAAGCGCGACCCTGTCCTCCTCGGCTATTGGGACATCCTCTCACTCGAGGTGGGGCCCGCCGGCGGCGAGGCCGACCTCATCGACGACGTCGGCACCATCGAGTTTCACAAGGACAGCAAGGCCTACGTGATGCTGCGCTGCGCCTGGGAAGGCGGCGCCCTCGTGCCCACGCCGCCCACCGGCCCCTGGGAGGTCCCCACCGACAGCGGGCCGCAGAGCGACTTCATCGAGGCCTACGCGACCGACGGCGAGGAGTTCACCGTGCTGCTCGGGGCCTACACCTACGACATCGTCGATTGGACCGTCAATCACGTCACGCTGCGGTCCGAGTCCGCCGCGCCGCCGCCCGAGTGGGGCACCGTCGGCACCGACACGGCCGCCGGCGGCGGGTACACGGTGGCCTGGGAGCTCTCGCGATGAGCGCCCGGAGGCTCCCGCCTCCGCTTCGGCAGGGCCTCGTTCTCCTGCTCTCCCTCGCGGCCTGCGCGGAGGGAGGGGGCGACGGGAAGCCCAAGGACGCAGGCGACTCATTTTCCTATCCGCTCGACGACACGCTCCGCCCGACAGACCTCCAGGCCCTCGGCACGCACAACAGCTACCACGTCGAGATGCCCGACAACGTCCTCGAGGACTGGGACTACACTCACCGCCCCCTCGACGAGCAGCTCGGCCTGCTGGGCGTCCGCCAGTTCGAGCTCGACCTGCACCCCCCTGCGGTGCCCGGCGACCCGCTCCCGGTCTATCACCTGCCCCTCCTCGACGAGGGCACCACCTGCGCCCGCTTCATCGACTGCTTGCAGGTGATGAAGGACTGGTCGGACTCGAACCCGGCCCACCACCTGCTCGTGACCCTCGTGGAGCCGAAGGACGTCTGGAACCCTGACTGGGGGCCCGACTTCCTCACGCAGATGGACGAAGACCTCCGCAGCGTCTGGCCCGAGGACCGCCTGCTCACCCCCGATGACCTGCAGCGAGACACCACCAGCGTCCGCGAGGGGCTGCTCGCCTACGGCTGGCCCACCCTCGGGGAGCTGCGCGGGCAGGCCCTCTTCGTACTGCATGACCACGAGGAGTACCGCGAGGTCTACACCGACGGCCTGAGCACCAGCGCCGGGCGGGCCCTCTTCCCGGACGCGTTTGGCGACCTCAGCCTCCCCTTCGCGGCGGTGCACTCGATCAACGACGCGGTCGGCGGCGCCGAGGCCATCTCCGCCGCCCACGCCGCCGGGCACCTCGTGCGCACGATGGCCGACGGAGAGGGGGAGGCCGGCCGAGACCTCGCGCTGGCCAGCGGGGCGAACTTCGTGACCACCGACTGGCCGGAGCCCCAGCCGGGGACCGGCTACGTCGTCGAGATCCCCGGCGGTACGCCCTCGCGCTGCAACCCCCTCGGCGCCGCCGAGGGCTGCACCTCGGAGGCCATCGAGGACCCCGCCTACATCGAAGACTGACTCAGCGCGAGGACGGACTCAGGGCGCGGCCTGGGCGGCGCCAGCGTCCAGCAGCTCCTCCATCGGCGCCGGCTCGACCGTGAGGCGCACGCCGGTGACGCCGCTCTCGTGCTCGGCCGGCCCGTAGACGATGTGGTAGGCGCGCACGGCGGCCCGGAGGTCGCGCTCCACGGCCCGCACCTCGGCCTCCCGCTCGGGGCTCACCTCCAGCGTGAGCACCTGGATGCGCTGGCTGTTGCGCATGCGCAGCGCGCTCCGCTGCTGGCGCACACCGGCGAGGAGGCCGAGCACGAGCTCACCCTCGGGGGCCGGGCTGAGGGCGGCGGCGTCTACCGTGGGCCAGGCCGTGCGGTGCAGGCTCTTCGCCCCCTCCACCGATTGGAAGGTGCGGTGGTAGAGCTCCTCGGTGATGTGCGGGATGAAGATGGCGTACATCCCGAGCAGTCGCCGATAGACCTGCGCCAGCGTCACTCGAGCGCTGCGCCGCTCGGCGTCGGTGTAGACGTCCTGCGACCAGAAGCGGTCCTTCACCATCTCGAGGTAGTTGTCGCAGAAGTGGTGCCAGAAGAAGCGGTCGGTCGCCTCGCGGGCGGTGGCGAACTCACAGGCCTCGAGCGACCGGGTGGCGGTGTCGAGGGTGGTGTTGAGGTGGTGCCAGATCCAGCGGTCGGTGATCGAGCGCTCCGCGAGGGGCATGTCGTCGGAGAGGTCGGCCACGTCGAGGTACATGAGGAGCAGGCGGCTCGCGTTCCACAGCTTGACGAGCAGCTTGCGCCCGAGCTTGACCTCGTTCTCGTTGTAACGAAGGTCCTGGCCGAGCATCGCGCTCGTCGCCCAGTACCGGAGGCTGTCGGCGCCGTACTTGGCGATGACCTGCGAGGGTTCGTAGCGGTTGTAGCCGGTGGCGTCGGTGGACTTCTCGAGGTCCCGCTTGCTGATCTTCTTGCCCTGCTCGTTGAGGCCCCAGCCGGAGATCATCACCGTCTTCCAGGGGATGCCGTCCATGTGGATGTGCGACTTGACCACCGTGTAGAAGAGCCAGGTGCGGATGATCTCGAAGGCCTGGACGCGCACCGACATCGGGTAGAGCTCCATCGAGCCCTGCCGCCCCGGGCTGCCCACCCAGTTGCCGTTGACGAGCGGCGTGAGCGAGGAGGTCATCCAGGTGTCCATCACGTCGGGCTCACCCTTGAAGGCCGAGCCGCCGCAGGCGGGGCAGGCGGCGACGGGGCAAGGGTCTTCGAGGGGATCGACCGGCAACGAGGCGGCGTCGGCCAGCACGACCTCACCGCAGCCCTCGCAGTACCAGACCGGGAAAGGCACGCCGTAGAAGCGCTGGCGGGTGATGTTCCAGTCGTACTTGAGGCCCTCGATCCAGTGGTCGAGGCGCACCTTCATCCACTCGGGGTGCCACTCGAGCTGCGCCGAGCGGGCCTTGAGCTCGTCCTTCATGTCGAGGACGCGGATGAACCAGTGGGGCGCGGTCATGAACTCGACCGGCACCTCGGAGCGGTCGGAGATGCTCACGTTCTGGTCGATGTCGCGGCTCTGGAGGAGGGCGCCGTCCTGGGTGAGGTCCTTGACGATCCACTTGCGGGCCTCGTCCACCGTCTTGCCCACGTACTTGCCGGCCGACTCGAGCATCCGGCCGTCGCGGCCGATCACGAGGCGGAGCGCGAGGCCGTCCCGCTTCCAGCGCTTGACGTCTTCGCCGTCGCCGAAGGTGCAGACCATCATCAGGCCGGTGCCGAAGGCGGGATCGACGTCCTCATCGGTGAGGATGGGCACCTCGTGCCCGTAGAGGGGCACGATGGCCGTGCCGCCGCGGAGGGCGGCGTAGCGCGCGTCGTCGGGGTGGCAGTAGAGGCCCACGCAGGCCGGGATGAGCTCGGGGCGGGTGGTCGAGATGACGAGGGGCTGCCCGTCGGCCGCCTTGAACTGGACGTCGTGGATCTTGCCCTTGCGGGCGAGGGTGTCGAGGTCAGCCTGGGCGAGGGCGGTCTCGAAGTGGGTGTCCCAGAGGACGGGCTCCTCGGACCGATAGACACGACCCTTCTTCAAGAGGTCGATGAAGCTCGCCTGCGCGGTGCGGCGGCAGTGCTCATCGATGGTCGAGTAGCGCTGCCGCCAGTCGACGCTGAGGCCGAGCGAGCGCCAGAGCTCCTCGTAGACGGTGGCGCCCTTCGCGGTCTCCTCGAGGCAGAGCTTGCGGAAGGCGTCGCGGGTGGTCTGCTTCTTGTTGATGTTGTACGTCTTCTCGACGAAGCGCTCGGTGGGGAGGCCGTTGTCGTCGAAGCCCATCGGGTAAAAGATGCGCTTGCCCTGCATCCGCTGGTAGCGGATGATGAACTCGGCCTGCGAGTAGCTCATCGCGTGGCCGACGTGGAGGTGGGCGGCGCTGACGTAGGGCGGCGGCGTGTCGACGCTGAAGATCGGGCCCGTGCCGTCCGCATCGAAGGCGTAGATCTCTTCTTCCTCCCAGAACTTCTGCCAGCGCTTCTCGACCTCCACCACGTCATACTGCGGGGGAAGCTCGGCGATGCGGGAAGGGGGGGATTCAGCGGTCCCGCTCATGGGGGCTCCTGGCGACTTGGACAGTAATGCGTAAAGAGAGAGACATAAACAGATAACGAAGAACGAAGAGCAAATAACGAAGGGAGGGGTCCCGCAGAGGGGCCCCAGCGGCGGCCCGCCTTAACCCCCCTCGTTGCTCCGCTCAACGGCCGGCACCTCCTCATTGGGGGCGCGCTCCTCTTCCCCGCCGCGCTCGCGGAGGCCGTTCTGCCAGCTCAACCGGCGCTCGAGGCGGGGGAGCAGGTTGCAGGAGGGGGTGTGGCCGAGCTCACAGCCTCGGTGGGCGTCGGCGATCGAGCCCTCGGCGTCCTTCAGGTAGTACCGGCAATGCCCGCGATTGTAGTAGGCGACGCCGTCCTCGGGCCGCAGCTCGACGAGGCGGTCGAGGTAGGGCAGGGCCGAGCGGCAGTCCCGCTGCATGACGTAGGCGTCGGAGAGGTGCTGGAGCGCGCCCACGAAGGCGGGATCGATCTCGGTCGCCGCCTTGAGGTCGCGGACGGCGTCGCCCCACCGCTCCTCGGAGGCGGCGCAGCGGCCGCGCCAATACAGAGGGTCCGCGGTCTGTCCCTCGGGGCCGACGAGGATGGGCTCGAGCCGCGCCCGAGCCTCGTCACACTGCCCCTCCTCCACGAGGTAGCGCACCCGCTGAAGCTCCGCGCTGATCGGCCGATCCTCCTCCGGGTAGGCCGAGACCACGCCGGCCTCGGGGGGCCGGCTGCGACGGCCGGCGCGCGCAGGGGGCACCTCCTCGAGGGGGACGCCGGCCGAGCCGGCCGCGACCTCCTCGAGCTCGGGGGTCGAGGGGCTCGGCGCCTCCGCCCGCTCCGCGTCGGAGCCGCCGCAGGCGCTCGCCCAGAGGCAGAGCGCCCCGCCGGCGAACGAGGCCCACCGGAAGGAGGAGAACGAGAGACTCGAAGACATGAACGACCCGCCCCGCCACGAAGCCCGCATACCCAGTTGAACCCCACCGCCGCTGCCCGACCACGGATAGCCGGAGCCGGGGCGATTGGACACCCCAAACCGAGACCCCCGCCGCCCGCTCGGGCTTCAGCGCCCTGGAGCGGGTAACCGACCGCTCACTCGGCGGGATCGAGCGAGGCGGCGTCGAGGCCCCAGGCCACGGCCTCCTGGACCTTTCGGTTGGTGTCCCGAAGCTTCCCCGCGAGATCGCGCAGCAGGGCCCAGGAGAGCTTCCCGAACAGGGGGCTCTCGTTGGACAACATCCGCCGGAGCTGATCGCGGTCCATCGAGTAGACCCGGCAGCGGAGCTCTGCGGTGACGTTGCCCGCCGCCGGCTTCCCGTCGATCAGGGTAAGCTCGCCGAAGTGGGCGCCCGGCTCGAGGGTGGCGAGCACGCTCTCCACCTCTCCTCGGACCACCTTGGTCACCACCGCGCGCCCCTCCACGAGCAGGTGCATGGTGCGATGGGCGCTCTTCTCCCAGATGATCACCTGACCCTTCTGGAAGGTCTGCTCGGTGAGGTAGTCGGAGAAGCGGTTCACCTCTTCGGGGGTCATGCCCTGGAGGAGCGGGGAGGTCTGTAGGACGCGGATGTCGGCGGTGGAGAAGGGCATGAGCGCTCCGAGGGCGGACTGTCTATCTCAACCTGCGCCCGCCCGGGGGTGGTCAGCACGACTCCGCGGCGGCGGGGCGGGCCGCAGAAGAATAAGGGCGAGGGATGTCCGCCCGTCGCCTCGCCCGCTCGCTCCTCAGCCCGGCTCGCCGGGCCCTGCTCCGCCGCGCCCTCGGTGGCATCGGCTACGACGACAGCCCGTGGGCCCGGGTCGTCATGTACGAGGAGATGGACAAGCTCATCGCCGGGCTCGATCCGAGCCGACGGGACTGCCTCGAGATCTCGGGCAGCCGCTACAAGGACACGGGCTTCCGCTCCTACCGCTCGCTGCAGTACCCGGACTTCGACGTCTGCCGGGACCCCATCCCCGCGCCGGTCGACCTCATCATCGCCGATCAAGTCTGGGAGCACCTTCTCTGGCCCTACCGGGCCGCGCGGACCGTGCTCGACGGCCTCCGCCCCGGCGGCCGCTTCCTCATCGCCACCCCCTTCCTCATCCGGGTCCACGCCAACCCCACCGACTGCTCCCGGTGGACCGAGATCGGGCTCCGCCACTTCCTCGCCGAGGCCGGCTTCCCGATCGATCGCATCGTGACCGGCTCCTGGGGCAACCGCGCCTGTGTCCGGGCCAACCTCGATCAATGGGCCCGTCGAGGCTTCGGCGGCTCGCTCGTGAACGAGCCCAACTACCCCGTCGTGGTCTGGGCCCTGGCCGAGAAAGCCTGAGCGCCGGTAGCGGAGGCCCAGGGGCCGGGCGTAGACTCCGACGATGCCCACGCCCCGCGCCGCACCGGACCTCCGCACCCCCCCCCTATCGGGCGCGCGGCGCTTCCCGCTCCGCCTCACGGTCCTCCCCACGGTCCTCCCCACGGTCCTCTTCACGGTCCTCTTCACTGCGCTCGGCCTCCTCCTCGGCTGCTCGGAGGGCGTGATCGGTGCGCAGGGTAGGGTGCCCACCGCAGACTCCGGCGGCGCGGAGGGCAGCGACGGCACCGACGGCACCGACGGCACCGACGGCACCGACGGCACCGACGGCACCGACGGCGGGGGCCCCGAAGACGCGCCCGTTGAGGCCCTCGGCGGGGCCGAGGACCCCCTCAATGACGGAGATCCCGCCCTCTGCGAGGTGGTGGTCACCTGCCCTTCGTCCATCCCCGACGAGCCCAAGCTCGACTGCGCGCTCCGGGTGACCGCCGCCGAGAGCGATGGCGGCGCCGTGCTCTTTGACGGGACCGCCGGGATGGAGATGCGGGGGCGCTCCTCCTTCGGCGCGCCCAAGCCCCAATACTCGGTCGAGCTGAGGGACGAGGTGGGGGCGCCCTCCGCGCACAACCTCTTCGGGATGGGCGCCGAGAGCGACTGGGTGTTGAATGGGATGTACTTCGATCGCGCGCTGTTCCGAAACAAGCTCGGCTACGACCTCTTCCAGCTCATGTCACCCGACGACTATGCGCCCCAGTCGGTCTACTGCCGCCTGACCTTGGACGGCGGGGTCCTGGGCCTCTACGCCCTCGTCGAGCGGGTCAAGGCCGACGACGACCGCGTCGCGATCGACCTCGACGGCGACAGCGGCCGCGCCTTCGTCGTCAAGCTCCACGACAGCGACTTTGTCTATCCAAATCGCCTCGGCACCGGCGGCTGGCGGGTGGTCTCCCCCAGCCAGGAGTCGCTCAGCACCGAGGCCCGGGCGGAGGTGGTGAATTTCTTCACGGGCCTCTACGGCGCCCTGGAGAGCGCGGACCCCTACAACGCCGAGACGGGCATCTGGACCTACGTCGACCTCGACAGCCTCGTCAACCTGGTCCTCATCGAGGAGCTCACCAAGAACAACGACGCCTGGTTCCTCTCGGTCCACGCCTGGAAGGCGGCGGACGGGAAGCTCCACTTCACGCCGTGGGACCTCGATCTCTCTCTCGGTCAGCCCAGCTACAACGACAACGAGAACCCCGCCTCCTGGGTCGCCTATCGGCCCGCGTGGGTCGCCACGATGGTCGCCGACCCCGCCTTCACCGTCCGCCTCGCCGAGCGCTGGGCCGAGCTCCGCGGCGGCCCCTTCGACGAGGCAGAGATCAACGCCCGCATCGACGGCTACCAGGCCACGATGACCGAGGCCGCGATCGACGAGAACTTCGACCTCTGGCCCATCGGCACCATCCAATTCGGCGGGTACCTCTACCCGGTGGCGAGCTACGCCGAAGAGGATAGCCGGGTGCGCGAATGGGCGGGCGCGCGGCTTGAGTGGATGGACGCAAATATCGATGAATACTGACTCTTCGAGCACGGGCACCCCGTGACGGCCGGCCTCGCCCTCGCGCTCCTGTCGATGGTCGTCCTCCTCGGGGTCGGCAACCGCTTCGTGCAAGGGGCGGCCCGCACGCGCATCGCCCAATGGGGTCAGCTCGCCGCCCGCTACAAGCTCACCTTCCAAGAAGATCCCGACCCCTATCGCTCCACCCTCCGCGGGCTGTACCACGGCGTGCCCGTCTCCATCGCCTTAGGAACCAGCCGGGTGGGCCTCCCGCTGCGCCTGTCGACGGTGCTGCGGATGGAGCTCAGCGGCGGGGCTCCGGCCGGCCTCGAGATCCTGCCCCGACGGCTGCTGCGCGGCGCGGCCATGGGCGCGCTCCCCGACGAGATCCCGCTCGGGTCCGAGCCCCTCGATCGAGCCATCCGCGTGCGCGGCCAGGAGCGGACCCGCACCCTCCAGGTGGTCAACGACCCGGCGGTCTCCGCGGCCCTGCTCCTCGGCCTCCAGCGCTCGGACTACCTCCGCGTGACCGATCGGGCGGTGGAGCTCGAGCGGCGCGGCATCGTCGGCGCCGAGCTCGGCGACCTCCTCGAGATCGGCGGGGTGCTCGCCGCGGCGATCAGCGAGAGCGGGGATCGCCCCTGGCGTGCCACGGCCAGCCGCTTCGCCCTCGGCTACTCCGGCGCCACCGCGACCGGCACGCGCTGCATCCAGGGCGCCGTGGACGGCCTCAAGGTGCTCGTGATCGAGTCCCCTCCCGGCGCGGGGCGGAGCGCCCAGAGCCGCGTCCAAGTCTCGCTGCCGGTGCGCGCCGCGGCCTCGCTGCGGGTCCTCCAGCGCCTCGACGTGCTGGGCGCCGCCGGCGCCAACCCCACCGACGCCCAGATCGGCGACTCCCTGGCCGTGGACTGTAAGGACGCAGAATTCGTCAATCAGCTCTTCGCCGAGCCCGAGGTGGTGAAGCGGCTCACGGCCTTGTATCGGCGCTGGCCCGGGACCCGCATCGAGGGGGGCAGGGTCCAGGTGCTCCGAGACGGCACCTTCGGGCTGGAGATGATCGAGACCTTGACGCTGCTCTTGGAGTTCGGGCGCTTCTTCCGGGACGCGATGGTCGAGGCCGACCTCGCCCGCCGCGCCGAGGGTGGCTGAGGGTAGTTGAGGGTAGTCGAGAGGCCCGCCCCTCAGGGGCAGACGACGCCCTCGACCCGCTGCTCGTTGTTGTCCTCTCGGCACTCCGACACCCAGCTCTGCCCCTCGAAGTCGTCGGCGACAAAGACGAGCGTGCCGTCGGGGACGGAGGCGACGTCGATCTCGACCGTGACGAGCGAGGTCACGTGCCCCTTGTCGGCCGAGTCGGTCGTCCAGACCGTGGTGATCAACGTGCGCAGCCCGTCGGCGCGCTCGTTGTAGATCGAGACCGGCAGCTCCCCCCGCAGACCGCCGGCGCCGGAGTTGCCGAGGCGGAGGTTGACCAGGAAGGTGCCCGCGCCGCAGCTCTCGACGCAGACCTCGGCGAGGGGGACGGCGTCCGGCTGCGCGCTGCCAGAGGGCGGGGTGAGATCGCCGCTGCGGAAATTGTTGTGGGTGGGCCAGTTGCTGACCGGGTGCGCAGGGACGCTCAAGTCTTCGTTGATGTTGGTGATGCTGTACGCATGCTGGTTCCAGACCTGTCGACTCATGTTCCAGGAGCCGAACGCAGGCCCGAGGATGTAGAGGCCGGTCAGGCCCTCGTCCTGGTGACCGCCGCCGTTGGGCACCACGATCTCCGAGGAGCCGTCGCGATCGACGTCGACGATGGTGGGGTACTCGTGGAGCGTGCGGCTGGCGTGGCGATCGTCCTCCAGCCGCACCTCACCGGTGCCGCCAGCGAACACCCAGAGCCGCGTCTCGTCGGCGTAGACCACCTCGGGGTAGCCGTCGCCCTCGAAGTCGAACACGGAGGAGCCGGTCGTGTGCGAGGAGGCGTCGGTGACCGGCATCGACCACAGGAGCGCGCCGCTGGGCTCATAGACGGCGTAGGCGCCGGCGTCGGCGATGCCGATCTCGGGGGCGAGATCGGCGTCGAAGTCTGCGACCGTGGGCGGCCCGCCGTTCCCCCCGCCGGACAGGGCCCAGACGGCCATCACCGAGCAGTCGGTGTCCATCACGGTCACCTGGCCGTTCGCGGTGACCACCCACTCGCCCGCCCCATCGAGGTCAAAGTCGGCGACCGCCACGAAGCCGTCGTCTACTCCGGCGGCCGTGCAGATCACGGCCCCGGTCGCGTCGTAGCGGGTGGGCCCGGCGATGACCTCCTGGGCGCCGTCCATGTCGAGGTCAGCCACCACGGAGTGCATGCCCGTCTCGAGGTTGGAGGGGTAGAAGCCCTGCCCCTCGGCGCCCTGGGCCTCGATCGCCCCGGTGGCGCCGTCAAAGATGTAGGGGCCGACCACCACCTCCACCGCGCCGTCCCCGTCCAGATCAGCGATCGAGGGGGCGTGGCCCGAGCAGGTGAGCTCGACGGCGTCTGCGAGCCACTCGAGCTCCCCCGACGCGTTCCAGGCCGAGAGCCGACACGTGAGCCCCTCGTCCAAGGGGGGCGGCGGGCCGACCGGGTTGTCGGTGGAGCCGCCGGTGTCTCCGCCCCCGGGCGGGCCGCCGTCTCCGCCGCCGTCGGCCGGGGGAGCGGTGTCGCTGCCCCCGCCGCCGCCGTCCCCGCCGCCATCTCCGCCGCCGGTGTCGGCGATGACCTGCGAGATGATGACGATCTCGGTCACACCGTCGTTGTCGATGTCTCCAATCGCGGTGTTCGAGTACCGATAGGGATAGACCTGCCAGCCATCGGAGACGGCCTCGGCGATGGCCGAGCCATAATTCAGCCCGTCCCCCTGAATGACGCGGAGGATGCCCTTCCGATGGTTGTGGGTGCCGTGATCATCGGCCACGAAGACGATGTCGGGGATGTCCTGCTCGTCGATGAAGCCGTCGAGGTTGTCATCTGAGAGCTGCCCGACCACCGGGGTGCCGAGCAGCTCGTTGTACTCCCCGTAGTTTCCGAAGACGTCGAAGGACCACTCGACCACCGCCTCCAAGGGCCCGCTGACCGCCTCATGCTGGCAGCTCTCATCGAAGGACACCGAGGTCGCGAGGCCGTCGCCCTCGGGGCAGTCCGCCGTGAGGGCGGTGTCGGTGGGGATGCCGCTGTCGGTGCTCGAGGTGGCGGTGTCGGCGGGCGCGTTCGGGAAGAACTTGGGGCTGAGCCCGTTCTCAATGCATCCCGCGAGGCCGCTAGACCCGAGGGCGATCGCGAGGAGCAGGTGCAGGCGACGCGCGCGGGGAGACATGGCGACCTCGTTCCCCCGCACTCTACCCGAAGTCCGCGGCACCATCGACCGGAGCGTCGCCCCAACGCGGTCGTTCATCCCGCTCCCGCTCCGCCAAACCCGGCTCGGAGGATCGCGGCGGCCACCCTCGTGCCGCCGACCGCGGTGGCGAAGGTGCTCTGGCCGGGGAAGACCGAGTCGCCCACCAGCCAGAGCCCCGGACGGGGTGAGACCGGCCCGAGCTGGGCGTACGCGGCGAGGCCCGCCCGACGGGGCACCCCCCCCACGGCGCCCTCCGCGCGCCGAGTGAAGCGCGCGAAGGTGCGGGGAGAGGCCGTCATCTCGAAGGCCACCTCCTCGAGCTCCGGCGCCAGCTCCCGGACCGTGCGGCGCATCGCGGCCTGGATCCGCTCCACCTCAGGAGCCGCATCGGTCTCGCGGAGGCGCTCGAGGGCGACGTGGGTGGAGGCCGTGAGGACCCGCTCACCGGGGCGCTCCCCGCGGGCATCTTCAGCCCCGGAGAGCGAGACGAAGACGTGATTTCCCTCCGTCCACGGCGCCTGAGGGTCGAGACAGAGGTCGAGGTGGTGGGCCGAGCCGGGCGGGGCGCGGACCACCCGATAGAGCATCACCGCACCCCAGCCTCGGGAGACCGAGGCTTGCCGCTCCGAGAGCGACGACGCCCACGGCCAAGGGGACGCCGCGCTTTCGCCCGGGCCCTCCGGAGCGAGCAGCCGGCCGAGATCTCCGGGCAGGAGGTTGGCCACCACCCGCCGCGCCCGCCGCTCGCCCGAGCGGCTCTGGACGCGCCAGTGGTCGCCCGACCACCGCAGCGCGGTCACCCGGTCGGCCATTCGGACATCCGCCCCGAGGCCCCGGAGCGCGGCGACCAACCCCACCGCCAACGCGCCGATCCCCCCACAGATATGCCCGGTCCCGCGCCAGTAGTAGTCCATCGCCGCCATCGCGAAGGGCGCCTCGGCCTCGTCCACCCCGCACTGCACCGTGATCTGACACAGGCCCTCGAGGTAGCTGCGCAGCGGGGGCCAGCGGTCGAGGCCGTACCGCGCCAGCACCGCCGAGAGCGGGCGGCCGACGAGGCCGAGCAGGGGCAGGTACCGAGGGAGGCGGCGCAGGTGCTGGAGGAGGCTCTCCGCCGAGAGGGGCGGGAGCAGCGCCGGATCGTCGAAGAGCTGCCAGAGGGTGTCGGCGACGGCCCGCTGATCGGCGAAGAACGAGCGCAGCGCCTCGACCGGCGCCCCCGGCAGCGCAGCCAGCGAGGCCTGGAACGCGGCGCGATCGCGGAGCACGGGCAGCCGAAGGTCTGGCGTTCGCAGCTCGACGAGGGGGTCCATCCACTCGACCCGCACCGGGAGCTGATACCGATCGATCCACCGGCCAAAGAGCTGATCTGCGCCCAAGCCCGAAGACAGGGTGGCCCCGGCCTCGAAGCGGTAGCCCCGTCGTTGAAAGGTGGAGGCGCAACCGCCGGGGTAGGCGAGGGCCTCCGACAGGGAGACCCGCACGCCCGCCTCGGCCAGGGACAGCGCCGCGCCGAGGCCGCCCATGCCCGCGCCGATCACCAGGACGTCGCAGTCTGTGCTCATGACCCAGGGCCCTATCCCCGCCCGGGGCAGCGGCGACCCCGCGAACGGGCGGCGTGCGCGCCTCCCCCGTTAAGGGACGGCGATGCGCCCCCTCCCCGCCCGACGTCGCCGCCGCCTGCCCCTCCTGCCCCTCCTGCCCCTCCTGCTCGGCGCCTGCGACGGGGAGTCCGGGCTCTCGGGCAAGCCCGGCGGCGAGGGCGGCGGCGAAGGCGGCGAGGGGGACGACAGCGGCGGGCCGACGCCGGGCCAGAACCTCGAGCCCTTCGCCGTGCTCGACGGGACGGACGGTGACAGCGCCGGCGGCTGCCTCGACGGGGGGGCTGACCTCGACGGCGACGGCCTCACCGATCTTGTCGTCTCGGGCCCCCTCGGCAACCGAGCCACCCTCTGGTCCGGGGCGGACCTCGGGCCCCTCGGCACCCTTCAGGGGGAGGTGGAGTACGACTACGCCGGCTACGCCACCGCCGGCACCGACGACCGCAGCGGCGACGCCTACGATGACCTGCTCATCGGCGCCATCGCCAACCGGGAGGCGGGCGGTAACAGCGGGAAGGTCTACCTCGTGAGCGGGCCCGTCCCGGCAGGGGCGCCGGACACCCCGCTGGCCGACAGCTTCGCCACCTGGACGGGCGAGGACGCGGGCGACTACCTCGGCGCCGCCCTCGCCCCCACCGGCGACCTCACCGGCGACGGCCAGGGCGACCTCCTCTTCGGGGCGCCCGGCAATGACAACGGGGGGGCCGGCGGGGGCCGCGCCTACCTCGTCGCGGGGCCGGTCGAGGCCGGCGCCCGCTCGATCACGAGCGCCTGGGCCGCCCTCTCCGGCGGCTCAACCGCGGCGCTCACCGGGGCCGCCCCTCCCGCCGCCGCGCCCCCCCCGCACGGGGCCTATGGCTCGGGGGACGCGATCGGCCAGTCCCTCGCCGGGCGGTCGGACTGGAGCGGGGATGGCCTCACCGACCTCGCCCTCGGGGCGAGCGGCGACGTCGAGCTGGGCCCCAACACGGGCGGGGTCTTCGTCTGGGAGGGCCCGCTCGCCCCGGGCCCCGGCGGGGTCGCCGACGCCGACGTCCGCCTCCACGGCCCGGCGATGGGCAGCTACGCCGGGACCCCGATCACCGAGCCCGGAGACCTCGATCACGACGGCTACGACGACCTGCTCGTCTCCGCGGACGGCCAAGAGGCGGGCCGGGTCTACCTCCTCTCCGGCCCCCTCCTCGAGGGTCGCATCGACCAGCTCGCCCGCACCACCTTCGTGGGAGAGGCCACCGGCGACCTCTTCGGCGCCAGCCTGCACGCCCCGATCGACCTCGACGGGGACGGCGAGCTCGAGCTCCTCATCGGCGCCCCCTCCAGCGATCGACGCCGCTACGAGGGCGGCGCCGCCTATCTCTGGGAGGGCCCCTGGTCTCCGGGGACCCTCACCGTCGACGCCGCCTCCGCCACCCTCGACGCGGAGGCCGACGCCGACAACCTCGCGAGCGCGATCAGCCTCTTCGGCCTCGACCGCCTCGCCGTAGGCGCCCGCTGGAACAACAGCGGGGGCCTCTACGCGGGGCGGGTCTACCTCCTCGACCTCCACACCCCCTGAGGCCCGAGCGACGGGCCGGCCCACTTCGACGGTCACTCCAGGGCGATCCGATAGACCCCGTCGTCGAAGACCGTGACCCAGGCGGTCTCACCATCGGCCGAGATGGCGATCGAGGCCAGGAAGGAGGTCGGGTTCGAGGTGAGCCCGATGTCGAAGCGGGCCCAGGTGTCTCCCCCATCATCGCTGCGCCACACCCGCCCGTCCTGCCCGAGCGTGAGGCCGAGCTCCCCCGCGAAGTCGGCCGAGAGGAGCAGCCCCTCCGGCCCCAGGAGGCGCTCCCAGCTCCGCCCCTCGTCGCGCGAGCGATAGAGCCCATCCTCGGTGGTGGCCACCACGCCGCCGGGACAGGGAGAGAGCCAGGCGACGTCCACCGCCGGCAGGGGGCTCTCGGTCCAGCTCTGACCGCCGTCCTCGGAGCGGAACAACCCGACGCCGAACCCGGAGAAGTGTGAAGGATCCTCCCCCTTGTAGGTGCCGAGCAGCACCACTTCCGGGTTGTCGGGCCAGTAGAGCAGCGTATGGGCGGAGGCCTCCGAGGTCGGCAACCCGGCGCTCGCGTCCGTCCAGGACTCGCCGCCGTCCTCCGTTCGGTAGACCCGCATCGTGTCGTCTGCCCACTCGCCGCTGCCGACGCTGCCGAGCAGCAGCGTGTCTGAGTCATCGGGGTGGACGGCGAAGCCGTGGAAGTGGTACTTCCGCACCGCCTGGCTCCAGGAGCTGCCGCCGTCACGAGAGACCAGCAGACTGTCGTCGGAGATCGCCCAGACGGTCTCCGGGTCCTGAGGGTCAAAGTGAAGGCCCATCACGTAGTGGAAGTAGGCCTCCACGTGGCTCCAGGTCGAGCCGTAGTCGTCTGAACGATACACCCCGCCCGAGCAGCGGCTGGCGGCGAACAGGCGGTTCGCGCAGACCGGGTGCGGCGCGAGGACCGCCATGCCGGGATCGGTGAGCCCCTCGTCGTCGTCCGACCAGGTGAGGCCCCCGTCGTCGGAGGAGACGAGGCCGTCATTCCAGGACAGGATCAACCGATCGCCGACGATCGCGAGCGCCTCCACCATGGGCCAGTCCAGGGCGCGCGCCACCCAGGTCGCACCGGAGTCGGTCGAGACGTAGAGCGTGTCCGCAGAGGCGTACGCGAGCCAGCTGCCGTCCTCCGCCCAGGCGCCCATCTGCAAGGCGGGGCCGAGCTCATCGCGGCGCGCCCAGGTGTCGCCCTCATCGAAGGACTCGTAGAGCCCATCCTCGGCCCCGATGAGGATGTGGTCAGGGTCGAGCGGATCGCGGCGGAGGGAGCGGCCACCGAGGCCGACCGTGCCCACGAGCGTCCAGCCCCAGCTCACCATCCCGTCGTCGGACACCTGCACCATGTCGCCGTCGGCGAAGAGGACCCGACCTCCGGCCTCAACGTCGGGGAGCAGGTGCCAGTCGTGGTTGAGGAAGGGGTCGCCCGCTCCGACGTCGACCAGCACCGGCAGCGCGCCCTGGAGCTCAAAAGAGTCTCCGGCGTCGGTGGACCGGTAGGCCCCGCCCGTGCTCAGCACCCCATAGACCCGCCGAGCGTCATAAGGCGCCACCGCGAGCGCATAGACCTCCTCGGCGGCGGTCTCGCTGACGCCCCCGAGCGGGAGGACCGTCCAGGACAGGCCGCCGTCGTCGCTGCGCTCGAGGACGCCGCCGGAGGAGCGATAGACCCGCGAGGGGTCGTCGGGCGACAGGGCGAGCTCGGCGAGGGTGTGGGTGCTGCGGACGAGGCCCCTGAGCCAGGTCTCTCCCCCGTCGACGGACGACCAGAGGCCGGAGTTGTGAGAGCCCGCGTAGAGGGGCACACCCCCCGGCCCCTGGACGATGCTCCAGACCCCACCGCCCGGGATGTCACCGCCCTCCACCCAGGTCGAGGGCGAGAGGGGCGGACGGCTCACGTCCTCGCAGGCCGAGGGGTCCGGCGCGCCGCTGTCCCCCGGCGCGCCGCTGTCCGCCCCGCCGTCCGACCCGTCGCTCGACCCGTCGTCCGAACCGGCGCCGCCCTTGTCGGTCGCCGCTCCGCCGCAGCCGGAGAGGCCGCAAAGCGTGAGCCAGATGGCCGCGTGTCGCATCGCTCAGAATGCGCCCGGCACGGAGACGGTCGCGCTCCAGAAGGCCGACGACGAGGCCCCGTGCCCGCAGGTGTTCGTGTAGCCGGTCGCGAGCTTCTGCCCGGCGCCCGTGGCGACGAGCACGATGTAGACGTCGCTCATGTTTCGACAGCCGCCCACGGAGTCCACCGCCCACATCGCGAGGCTGTCCCCGGGGGTGGCGTTGAAGGTGACGGTGTGCCCACACTGGGCGCCCCAGGAGGTGTCCGTGTAGATACGGGAGCCGTTCTGATTCACGTAGAGGTCATCGTCCACGCAGAGGCCGCTCGACAGGTCGCTCTGCACGAGCTTGTAGGTGCAGGTGAGCCCCTCGTCCGAGGAGCCGTCGCCGTCGTTGTCGCGGCCGTCGCAGGACTCGGTGTCGAGGCTGTCGCAGGTGCCGTCGCCGTCTGTGTCGACCATGCCCTCGTCGATGGCGATGTCACAGTCATTGTCGAGCGCGTCGCAGAGCTCGATGGCTCCGGGGTGGATGGTCACCACGGAGTCGGCGCAGTCGGTGCTCACCGCCGAGTAGCCGGTTGGCTTGGTGCAGGTGTTGCGGGTGCCGCTGCTGGCCCCGTAGCCGTCGCCGTCGCTGTCGACGTACCAGGTGGTGGTGGAGGCGGCGCTGAGGCTGGAGTCGGCGTCATCGATGAGGCCGTCGCAGTCGTTGTCGACGCTGTCGCAGAGCTCGGTCGCCGTGGGCCGGATGGCCGAGGAGGCGTCGTTGCAGTCGGTCGCGGTAGAGACGTAGCCCGTAGGCTGGAGGCAGGATCGTTTGCTGCTGGCGGCGTCGCCGAAGCCGTCCCCATCGACATCTCGGTACCAGGTGAGGCCGGTGCTGAGGTCGAGGCCAGCGTCGGCGTCGTCGGTCAGCCCGTCGCAGTCATCGTCGATCCCGTTACAGACCTCCGTGGCGCCGGGGCGCACGGCCGCGCTCGTGTCGTCGCAGTCGGTGGACGAGCTCGTGTAGCCAGAGGGCTCGTCGCAGGTCACCGCCGTGAGGCCGAGCGCGCCATACCCATCGCCGTCGCTGTCGCGGTACCAGGTGGAGCCAGTGCTCAGATCGACGTCGCTGTCGGCGTCGTCCACGAGGGCGTCGCAGTCGTCGTCGTAGCCGTTACAGACCTCGACGGCGTCGGGGTTGACGAAGCTGTCGTCGTCATCGCAGTCGTTATCATCGGAGACATAGCCAGTGGGCGCCTCACACTGAATGAGCGCGTCGGTGGCGAGGCCGAAGCCATCGCGGTCGGCGTCTCCGTACCAGGCGCTGCCGGTGCTGAGGTCAGCGTCGGGATCGGCGTCATCGATGAGGGCGTCACAGTCGTCGTCGATGGTGTTGCAGATCTCGAGGGCGTCCGGGTTGACGAGGGCGTCGTCGTCGTCACACTCCACGCAGGCGGCCCAGCCGTCGGCGTCGTCATCGGCGTAGCCGACGCTCCCATCACAGTTGTAGTCGTGGGGATCGGTGCAGTCGCTCTCGTCGGCGTACGGGTGATACGCGGGGTCATCATCGTCGCAGTCACCCGCTTCCTCGGCGTAGCCCGTGGGCCGCGCGCAGGCCTCGGTGGTGGAGTCGAGCACGCCCCAGTCATCACCGTCTCGGTCCTCATACCAGGTGAGCGTGACCTCCTCGTCGACGACGGTGTCGCAGTCGTTGTCGATCTCGTCACAGACCTCGACGTGCCCCGGGTAGGCCTCGGCGGAGGCGTCGTTGCAGTCCCCGTCGTCCAGGACGTAGCCCTCGGGCTCGTCACAGGACTCGACGCTGGAGCCGGCGTCGCCCCAGCCGTCCCCGTCGGCGTCGGCGTACCAGGTGGCGCGCTCGCCGTCGTCGGCCTCGCCGTCACAGTCGTTGTCGAGCCCGTCGCAGATCTCGAAGGCCCCGGGATAGACGCTCTCGTCGCCGTCGTCGCAGTCCGAGGCGTTGGTGACCGCGCCCTCGGGCATGCTGCAGGCCTCCTCCGCAGCCTCGACGTCGCCGAAGCCATCGCCGTCTTCGTCGGCGTACCAGAGGGTGGTGACGCCCTCGTCGACCACGCCGTCGCAGTTGTTGTCGATGCCGTCGCAGAGCTCGGCGGCGCCCGAGTGGACCGCGGAGTCGGTGTCGTTACAGTCCTCCTCGGCGCCGAAGCCATCCCGGTCATCGTCGATGAAGGTGGGCTCGCCGCCCTCATCGGTGGCCTCGGGCTCCGTGCCCTTGCCGCCCGCGCAGGAGGCGAGCGTAAGGAGGAGGGACAGGGCGGGAGCCCAGGTTGTCGAGGGGTTGGACCAGCGGTGCATGGCGGCGCGTCTCCGAGCGGCCATGATAGCACCCGCCCGCGGGCTACACGGGCTCGGCGGCGGCCTTCGCCGCCTTGGAGCCGCGCACCCCCATCGCCCTCGCCGCCGCGGTGTCTCGCATCGGCAGGCGGGTGCGCCACTCCCCGTCGAAGCTGTGGATGGCCGCCGCGATCGCCGGCGCCGTGGGCACGAGGCCGATCTCGCCCACGCCCTTGGCGCCCCAGGGGCCGTGGGGATCGGCCTTCTCGACGAGGATCGTCGTGACCTTGGGCATCTGCTTGGCCTTGAGGATGCCGAGCTTGCCATACTTCATGTCCGGCCAGCCCCGCTCGTCGATGACCAGCTCCTCGGAGAGGGCATAGCCGATGCCCATGTGCACGCCGCCCTCGATCTGCCCCTCGCAGGAGACGCGGTTGATCGCGCGACCGACGTCGTGGGCGGCCACGATCTCCTCGAGGCGGCCCTCGGCGTCGACGATGGCGAGCTGGGTGGCGAAGCCGAAGGCGTAGTGCGTGACGGGGGCAAGGACGTCCTGGTCGTAGCCAGGCTTGTGGGTGAGCGGGGCCCACCACTCCCCGTGGAAGCGCTGTCCGACCAGCTTGTCGAGCTCGCCGCCCACCGCCTGGAGCGCCGCCGTGAGTGACTCGGCGGCGTTTCGGACGGCGTTGCCGCCGAGGTAAGTGGCGCGCGAGGCGGTGGTCATCCCACCTTCGACCATGACCCGGGTGGAGCACTCGACGGTGAACAGGGCCGCCGGGAGGCCCGTGGCCTCGGCCGCCATCTGGGCCATGACCGTGTCATGCCCCTGTCCCATCTCCGTGAAGCCCGTGTAGAGGCGGATCTCCGAGGCGGAGCGGATGAGCAGCTCCACCCGGCCCACCTCCTTCAGCCCGTTGCCCATGCCCGTGTTCTTGAGGCCACAGGCCACACCGACGTGCTTGCCCTCGGCCTTGGCCCGCTCGTAGTGGGGGCGAATGGCCTCGAGGGTCTCGACGATGCCGCAGCCCTCGTTCATCACCTGCCCGGTGGCGAAGCGGTCTCCCGGGCGGAGCAGGTTGCGGGCGCGGAGCTCGAGGGGATCGAGGCCGAGGCGCTCCGCGGCGCGGTCGAGGCAGCCCTCGAGCGCGAAGGCCGACTGATTGACCCCGAAGCCGCGCATGGCGCCATAGACCGGGTTGTTCGTATAGACCGTATAGGCCTCGACGTCGACGTTCGGCACCCGATAGGGCCCGCAGGAGTGACCGGCGGCCCGCTCCAGCACCTTGTCACCCACGCTGGCGTAGCCCCCGGTGTCGCCGAGGATGCGCGCCCGGACCGCCACCAGGCGGCCCTCGGCGTCAAAGCCCACCTTGTAGTCGAGGCGGAGCGGGTGGCGCTTCGGGTGGTACCGAGTGGACTCGGCCATGTCGAGGGCGATCTTGACCGGGCGGTTCGTCAGCTTGGCGGCCAGGATCGCGTGCGGCTGGACGTTGAGGTCTTCCTTGGCGCCAAACGCCCCGCCCGTGGGGACGAGCACGATGCGAAGCTTCTCGGGCGGCAGCCCATAGAGCTGACAGAGCTGCTTCTGGTCATCGAAGACGCCCTGCCCACAGGAGTAGACCGTGAAGCCGCCGTCTCCGTCGGGGATGGCGAGGCTGGCCTCGGGCTCGAGGAAGGCCTGGTCGATGACCTGGGTGCGGAAGTGCTCCTCCACGACGAGGGCGCAGCGCTCCCAGGCCCCCTCGACGCTGCCCTTCTTCACCTTCGCGGTGGCGAGGAGGTTCTTCGGGTCTTCGAAGGCGACCGCGACGTCGGTGACGGCCTCGAGGGCCTCGGCCTCGACGACGACCGCCGCCGCGGCGGCCCGCGCCTGGGCCGGCGTCTCGGCGACGACGACGGCGAGGATGTCGACCACGCAGCGGGTCTCCTCGCCCACGGCCACGAGCACCGGCCAGTCGCGGAAGATGAGGCCCACCTTGCGGTCTCCGGGGAGGTCGGCGGCCGTACACACTCGCACCACGCCGGGCAGAGCCTCCGCGGCGCGGCTGTCGATCCGGCTCACGCGGCAGCGGGCGTGGGGGGTCCAGACGAGGGCGCCGTGGAGCATTCCCGGGCGGGTCATGTCGTCGATGTACGGCCGCCGGCCGATCGCAGCGGCGCGGATGTCTCCCTGTCGCCAGCCGTTCCCGACGCCGTCGGCCACCAGGCCGAGGCGCGCCACCCCCTGCCGCATCTTCGCGGCGAGGTGGATGCTGTCGTGGATCTTCACCCAGCCCGTGCAGCGGCAGATGTGCATCGCCAGCGCGCTCTTGATGGCGGCGTCATCGGGGTCAGGGTCGCGGTCGAGCAGGGCCTTGGTCTGCATCACGATGCCGGGCGTGCAGTAGCCGCACTGCGTGCCCCCGGCGCGGGCGAAGGCGTCGGCGTAGAGCTGGAGCTCGTCTTCGGGGATGCCGTCTTGGGTCGTGACCTCCTTGCCCTCCAGCGTCTTGCAGGCGAGCGTGCAGGTCACCCGGGGCTTGCCGTTGACGAGGGCGACACAGCAGCCGCAGACCCCTTGGGGAGAGCAGCCCGGCTTGAGCGTGGTGACGCCGAGGTCTTCGCGGAGGACGTCGAGGGTGGAGCGCTTGGGGTCCACCATGAGCTGCACCGGCTGCCCGTTGAGGCTGAAGCGGAGCGGGTGGAGCGCGGGAGCGGGTGCTGCCGGCGAGTGGGGAGCGGCGGGCGAGGCGTCAGACATGGCGCGGATCCTGATGCGAGGCGGTCATGGTAGCAGGTCGCGGCTCGACGGGGGGCGGCTCCCCCGACGAGCCGGCGCTCTGGTAGGGTGGCGGACCGGGAGGACTGACCGTGGCCGGCGCCGAGCTCCGCACTGACTGTGTCTATGGGATGGACCTCGAGCTCACGTGCTGGGACGGTCCCACACCCGAGGGAGAGGCGCGAGAGATCATCTCGATCGGGATGGCCGAGCTGCGCCTCGCCGACGGCCAGCTCTCCCGCAGGGAGACCTGGCTCGTCCGCCCGCCCCGCCTGACCCCCGACCGCAGCGTGAGCGCGTTCTGCACCGCGCTCACCGGCCTCGACGCGGCCACCCTGCAGTCCCGGGGGCGGCCCCTGCGCGAGGTCCTGTCTACCCTCCGCAAGGCCTGGGCCCCCGCGCGGCGCCTCACCGTCTGTTGGGGAGACGACGTCCCCCGGCTCGCCGAGCACGCCGCCCGCCACTCCGGCGAGAGCCCCTTCGGGCCCAACCTCGATCTCGCTCAGCTCCTCCACGTCCTCCACGGGGGCACCCGTCGCCGCTCCCTGGAGGCCGCCCTCGCCGCCCACGGGATCCACCCCGAGCAGCCGGCCCACGACGCCGGCGTGGACGCGGCCAACACGCTGCGGCTCTTCGCCGTCGCCCTCCCGCGCGGCGCCCCGCGGCCCCCTGATCCCTTCCCCCCTTCGGAGCGACCATGAGCCGTTCGTCGCGCCCCCCAGCGCTCCCCTGTCTGCCCCCCGGCGCTCGCTTCGTCCCGCTCCTGGCGGCGGCCCTCTCCGGCTGTGACAAGACAGCGGGAGCGCCGATCCCCGCCTGCGGCGAAGACGCCCTCTCCACCTGCCTCGAGCGCACCCAGCCCGAGGCCTGGTACCAGGAACAGGGTGAGCGGTACTTCGACAGCCTCGACGCCAGCGCCGATGCCTCGAGCCGCCCCACCTACGCCGAGCTCGTGGCCCGCTGGGAGTGGCCGCCTTGGCTCCTCCTGACCGGCTATGGCCGTGACCTCACCGAGGCGGTCGATGCCGTCGTGCTGGTCGCCATCCCCGACACCACCGTGCCCGAGCGGGACTGCCGCGTCTTCGACGAGCAGCCCTTCACCCGCTGCCGGGTGAACTTCGACTACTCGGGGCAGGCCTGCCCGATCTACGAGGAGTTCACCTTCAACGACCAAGGTGAGATCACCTTCGTCGAGGCCTGGTCCGATCAGCCGGGCCTCGTGCCGATGGCCGATCCCGACGACACCTGGGGCGAAGGGGAAGACGTGCACCGCCTGTCTACCCGCGTCCCCGGCCTCGGAAACTCGACGGGTCAAATCGACCCCACCGGTGAGGCGATGACCGCCGCCGCGGCCGATGACCCAGAGGTCGCCGACTTCGCGGCGCGCACCCAGGACTTCTGGGGCTACTGGAACGAAGCCTATGCGGCGCAGGGCGAAGACGTCTTCGCGGTGGGCTGCGGCTGGGAGGCGGGCGCCACGCCCTGACCTTCGGTTCAGTCCTCGATCGGCCGGTCTCGGGTGAGGCGCACCCGCTTGATCGCGCGGTGGGTGGCCTCGAGGACCTCGAAGGCGAGCCCGTCGGGGCCCTCGAAGCGCTCCCCTACCGAGGGGATCTTGCCGGCGAGGCTCAGGCAGAGGCCGGCGACCGTCGAGTAGGAGCCGTCGGGGAGCTCGAAGCCCAGCTCCCGATTGACCGTATGCAGGGCGAGCTCCGCCGGGATGATCCAGGAGCGCTCCGACTCGGCGACGATGCGGGCGCTGGGGCGGTCATTCTCGCTCAGGATGTCGCCCACCATCTCCTCAAGGAGGTCCTCCATCGTCACGAGTCCGACGATGGTGCCCTGTTCGTCGATGACGAGCGCGAGGTGCGAGCGCTCTTCTTGCAGGCGGCGGAGAAGGGCTGGCGCGGAGGTGGTGTCGGGCACGAGCGGGATGGGGTGCACAAACTCCGACAACAGCGCGCCCGGCCGGAGGGCCTGCTCGGCGAGGTAGCGGCGGACGTTGATGAAGCCCACCACGTTGTCGGGGCGCTCGTCGTACACCGGCAGGCGGGAGTGACCGGAGCGCAGCGCCACGGCGGCCACCTCGGCGGCGGTGGCCTCCTTCGAGAGGACGACCATTCGCGGCTGCGGCACCATCACGGAGTGGACGTCGAGGGTGCCAAAGTCAATGGCCCGCGCCGCGATCTCGCCAGCCTGCGCGTTGAGGGAGCCGACGGTGGTGGCCTCCTCGACGATCTGCTGCACCTCCTCGCGCGAGAGGCGGGTCTCGGTGAAGGTGGTGCGGTCTCCGAACAGGCGGAGCACGAGGTTCGAGGAGCCAGTGAGCAGCTTGACGATCGGCTGCGCGGCCCAGGCGAGGCTGCTCAGCGGACGGCCCACGAGGAGCGCGTAAGACTCCCCCGCCCGCAGGGCGAGTGACTTCGGCACCAGCTCGCCCACCACGAGCGAGAGGAAGGAGACCATCCCCACGACAATTCCGAGCGCGATGCGATCGGCGTAGGGCGCCAGCACGGGCACCCGAGCCAGCAAGGGGGCGATCTCGTCGGCGAGCGAGGCGCCGCCGAAGGCCGCCGCGGTAGAGCCGACCACCGTGATGCCGATCTGCACGGTGGCGAGGAAGCTCTCAGGGTCAGCCCGGAGGCTGAGGACCGCCGCGGCGGCGCGGCTCCCGTCCTCCGCGAGCTCATTCAGCCGGGTGCGCCGCATCGAGAGGACGGCGATCTCTGCCCCCGAGAAGACCCCGTTGAGGAGCACCAGCCCGAGGATAAACAACAATTCCGTCAACAAAGAGACCGCTCCCTCACCCAGCCGGCGATGGCCTGGCCCCCCACCGTAACACCGTCAAGCCGGCCCCGGTGGAGGCCCCTCCCCCTCCCCGTCCGCCCCCGGGCCCGGCCCCGGCCCCGGCCCCGGCCCCTCCTCCAGCATCGACAGGAAGGCCTGGCCGAAACGATAGGCGTCCCCATAAAACCGCGCGGTGAGGAGGTTCCCGTCCCGCACCACGAAGCCGACGCCGAGCTTCCGCGGGCCCTCCCGCAGCACCGAGAAGGGCCCGGAGAGGTAGTCATTCGGGGAGGCCAGCACGAGCCGCACCTCCGCCTCCACCGTCTCTGGGTAGGTCCGGTAATAGGACCCGAGCCAGAGGCCCGTCATGCCCCAGGCGAGGAGCTCCTGCACACGATTGAGAGAGGTGACCTTCCGCCCGTGGAGCACGGAGCGGCCCGTGGCGGGGTCTCTCGTGCGAGCCAACACGAGCACGCCATGACAGAGGGCGCCCACCGGGCGGCGCGCCCGCATCATGCGCAGCACGAGGCGCTGCACGGGCTCCGCCTCCAAGTAGGCCTTCATCTCGGGGGCGTGGCCGCCCGTCAACACGAGGCCGTCCGGCGAGCGCAGGTCGAGCTCCGCATAGGAGATCGGGCGCTGGAAGGCCGGGCTCGCCGCCATCTCCCGGTAGACCTCCTGGGCGTGGGCGCCCGCCCGCAAGAAGGGCTGCCAGATCGCGAAGCCTCGCCCCGTCAGCACGCGCTCGTCGGCCTGCGCAGGCTGACCGTCGGGGGTGGCGAAGAGGATCCGGTGCCCCGCGTCGACAAGCGTCCGCCAAGGGATCGCGGTTTCGGTAGGATCGAAGTCGCGCGTGGGGAGCGGGAAGCAGATCTCCAAATCTTCTCTCCGGCCAGTGAGGATGGCACAAGGCGGGAGATCGTGCAAGAGAGAGGAGATCATGGAGGCCGATTGATGAGCCAGGGACGTATCCAGGACCACCCCGCTTACCTTGAGCTCACCCCAGACGAGCGGGCCGCGGTCGACCTTCGCTTGGGCGCCTGGCCCCTTGACCACCTCGCCGTGAAGGCCGCGACCGGCGCCGCCGACTCACTCGAGGCGACCGATCTGCGCTGGTGGCTCGAGAGCACCGCTCGCCGACCCTGGACGCCGATGCCCACGGTCGCTCAGTCGGCGACGGTCGAGGCCCTGGTGGCGGCCTTCCGCGCCGCCGCCGACGGCGATCTGACGCTCCCCCGAGCGTTTGTGCGCGCCGCGATCATCACCGACAGCGGCCGCAGCGAGCAAGGCCTCCTCCGCGAGGAGCAGCTCGCCGCCCTCAGCCGCCGCATCGACGCCCTCGGCCATGTCGATCGCCGCTGGTCCGAGTCCTTCTGCCTCCGCGCGCTGCACGGAAATGGCCTCGAAGGGCTCGCGGAGGCCCTCGGGGCCTATCACCGGGAGCGCACGGGGATCCGGGGCCTCCTCAGTCGGGCCGCCGAACGGATGGGCACGCACCTCTTCGATCTCGCACAGGGCGGGCTGTATCTCGCGACCGGCGCCGCCGATCACGAGGGGCACTTCGCGGACGGTGTCTGGCGGAACTGGACGAACAACTACTCGGTCCAACCGAACTCCTACCTGCGTCCCCAGTCTGAGGCCGAGCTCTGTCAGGTGGTGGGCCAGTCTCAGGCGCTGCGGGTCGTGGGCGGCGGACACACCTTCAACGACTCACCGCTCTCCCCCGACACCCTCATCTCGCTGGACGCCTACGACGCGGTCCTGTCGATCGACCGAGCGGCGAGGACCGCGCGGGTCCAGGCGGGCATTCGCCTCCGCGACCTCAACACCGCCCTGTGGGCCGCGGGCCTCGGCCTCCCGGTGCTCGGCTCCACCGACGCCCAGAGCATCGCCGGCCTCATCTGCACCGATCTGCACGGCTCCGGCCGCGACCACGGCTTCCTCTCCGAGCAGGTCCTGTCCCTGCGGATCATTGACGCCGCCGGCGTGGCCCGCACACATCGCCCCGGCGACCCCATCTTCCACGCGGCCTTCGGCGCGCTCGGCACCATGGGGATCATCGCGGAGGTGGAGCTCCAGCTCGTCCCGGCCTTCCACATCGCCAAGAGCACCGCCATGGTCGACCGGGCGCAAGTCGAGGCCGAGATGGAGGCGCTGCTCGCCCACAACGAGCACCTGAGCTTCTACTACGTGGGCGGCGGCGAGCGCTGCGACAGCGTGCGCATGCACCGCTGGAACCGCACGACCGAGCCCCTGACCCCCGACTGGCAGAAGCAGAAGGCGCGCGCGGAGCTCACAGACTTCGCGATCAGCGCCGCCCTGCCCGGCGTGGCCGAGGTGCTGGCGAGCCTCGACGAGGACGGCTTCGCCTCCGACACGCTCGCCCCCGACCACCGCCTCGTCATGCCCGGCAGCATGGGCTTCGGGCGCCGGCTCTTCTATCGGCACGACGAGATCGAGTACGGGCTCCCCTTCGAGGTGTGGCGGGCCTGTACGAAGGACATCATCGACATGCTCTCCCGTCGCCGCTTCTTCTCGATCGTCGAGCTGCGCTTCACCCCCGACCAGTCGGCGGCGCTGCTCGGGCCCGGGGTGGGTCGGCCCACCGCGTACATCGAGCTCGCCACTCCGCTCTCCCAGTTCGACGCCGAGGTCTACGCAGAGGCCGACGAGATCTTCCTCCGATACGGCGGTCAGCCTCACCTCGGCAAGAAGACCAACTACATGGCCGATCAGATGCTCGCGGTCTACGGTGACCGATACACCCGCTTTCAGGCGCTCCGCCGCCAGCAGGACCCCACGGGCAAGCTCCTCAACCCCTTCACCCGGCGGGTCTTCGGGGAGACGGGGGCGCCCCGATAGGGGCTTGCCCGCGCATGGGGCTCGTGCTGCCCGTCACCCCTGGAGTGGTGAAGGTATAGACCTCCGACCACGCCTCGGGCCCGCCCACTCGATAAGAGTAAGTGGTGTTCGGGGCCGGATCCGCGCCGTAGACGCCCTCATCCGGGCTGGCCGGCTGCTCGGGACCAGACAGGGCTCCCGTGGGGATGCGGACCTCGGGGTCGCACGCGGAGAAGGCCTAATACGGGAAGGCCTTGAGCGCGCGCGTGAGGGCGGGGGCACTGGCGTCGGGCGGGAGCATGCGGCGGGCGACGGCGCCGAGCTGCCGCGGGTGGCCGCGCAGGGCCTCGAGCGCTGTCTCCCATGGCAGCCCCCCCTCGAGCGCACGGTCGAGCTCGGCCATGTCCCGGTAAAAGGCGAGGTCTGCCGAGCGGCCGGGCTCCGCCGCGGAGGCCCGGAGCTCCCCGAGGAGGCGCGCCGCCTCGCCCCGATCACCGTGGGCGAGCGCCGCGGCCGCCCAGGCCCGGCCGCAGGAGCCGTGGAGGTAGTCGGGCGCGGCCTGGAGGCGCCCAGAGAGGTCGCGGAGCGCGTCGGCGGCCCGCGCGGGGTCGATCGGCAGCAGGGCGCGGGCGGCGGCGAGGTCGACGAAGTGCTGGGGAGCGGGCTCGAAGGAGCGCCGGAGGGTGGTCGCCACCCGCCGAGCCGAGTGAATGGCACCGGGCTCGCCCAGGGCTCCCGCGGCGATGAGCCAGGCGCAGAGGGCGAAGGAGGCACCAGAGCGGGCCTCGGCCTCGATCCAGGCCTGCGTCGCCTCCCGGGCCCACCGCACCGCCGCTTCGAGGCGACCGAGGGACAGCGCCAGTCGGGCGGCCGCGCCCGTCGCCTGTCGCCACTCGACGCCGCGCAGGGCGGCGTCTCCGGGGAGCTCCGCCAGCAGCAGATCGGCGTCGCCCTCTCCCCCGTCGGCCACGTGCTGAATGCACTGGCTGAGCAAGAGGGCGCGGACGGGGTCCGCGAGCTCCCCCACGGGGGGGCTTGGGCTCGGGAAGCGCTCCGGGTGGTGCCCCGCGTGACGCCCCGCGGTGGCGGCGATCCAGTCGAGCTGCCAGCCAAGGTGGGGCTCGTCCACCTGCGCCGCCCAGCGCCTCGCGACCCGCTCCACCGCCGTCCAGCTCGTCACCTGCACAGCCGCCCGCATCAGCGGGCCGAACAGGGCGCCGACCTGGTCGCGCTCAGCCCCGCTCGGCCGGCTCGGGTGGGGGGCCATCGCGCCCAGCACCTGCATCGCCCCCTCCGAGGTGGCCACCGCGATGAGCTGCACCCCCGGAGGCAGCGCCCCCTCCACCTCGGCGGCCTGCTCTACCGAGACCCAGACGCGGGCGAGCCCGACGGCGACACCGCGCAGCGCCGCGAGCTTGGGCCCGAGGCCGCCCACCCGCAGCACCCGACCGTGCTCGTCGAGCGCGCCGATGGCGACGTCGCGGCGCGCATCGACGCCGAGGGCCCGGGCGCCTGCGTGCAGCAGCGCCGCGAGCCCGAGGGAGTCGCCCTCGACGACCGCAGGCGGGAGCCCGGCCGTGCGCCCGACGAGCGTTGCTCCCTTCGGCGCCTCGGGGGGTGAGAGCAAGGCGTCCAGATCGGCGGCGTCGGGGAGGGCGCGCAGGGCCAAGGCCGCCGCCGCCTGCACCGCCCGCGCGGCCACGCCCCCGAGGGGGGTGGGCGTCCTGCCCTCGAAGAGCCAGAGCGCGCCCTGCCCGCCCCGCTCCGCCTCGGCGGTGAGGAAGGCCGGGCCCGGCAGGTCGCGAGGAGCAGGGGCGGCGCCGAGGAGGGCCACGAGGCGGGCTTGCAGCTCGGGCTCAGGGGGCCAGCAGAGGGGCCAGCCGAGGGAGGACCGCAGCCGCCCCTGCTCGACGCCGGGGCTCTGGGGTGGGCCGTCGAGCAGGTCGCGCAGGCTCGGGGGCATCAGGCCTCCGCCAGGGTCGGCCACCAGGCGGCGGGGTCATGGGCGGCCGCGGCCCAGAGCAGCGCCTGTTCGGCCTCGGTCCAAGCGGGGAGGGCGAGGTGGAGGACCTCCAAGGCGGAGAGCGCGGCGCGATCGAGGCCGGCGGCGCAGCCCTCCGCACCCTCCGCACCCTCCACACCGGCGACACGGAGAGCGGTGAGCTGGGCGGCGAGCCCCTCCCGATCGAGCACCAGGGCCCGAACTGCGGCCGTCGCGCCCACCTCGGCGCGGAGACAGGCCTCGATCCCGCGGGCCAGGGCCTCGATGAGGCGGTCGGCCTCACGCGCCGCGCTCCGCGAGGTGGCGCTCAGCCGCTCCGCGGGGAGCGCGCGGAGCCAGGCCTGCGCGGCGGCCAGCGGCGGCGGGAGGCGCCCGCTGTGTAACAGCCGCCGGGCCTCCGCCCGCGCTTCGACGCCGACCGGCCGCCAGAGGCGGAGCAGCGCCCCCGCCGCCGCGAGGGAGGCGGTGGCGTCAGCGCCCTGCTCGAGCGCGACCAGCCGCTCCCAGAGCCAGGGCTCAACGGACCACAGGGCGCCACACCCCTTGACAACCTCCGACACGCTGAGGCTCGGATCGGCGAAGGAGAGCTCGTAGACGGCGCCATGGTCGAGGACCACGGCCCGCCCGGCCGAGAGCGCGATCCGGATCGGGCCGCGCTGGCTGTCGAGGGCCACCAAGGCCGCGCCGCCCTCCCCGGGGAGCGCCTCGGCCCAGTCGGCCCGCCGCACCCGATGGAGCTCGGTCGGGAGGATCACGAAGACGTCGGGGGCCTCGTCAAAGCGGCCGAGGCCAAAGGGGAGCGCACCCTCGAGGATGGCGGTGACCGCGGCGGGATCGAGCCCACGGGCCAGGCTGGATTGAGGGGGCTCGCGGAGCTGGAGCGCGTGGGCCACCGACGGCGCCAAAGAGGCGGGAGCCGCCTCGAGCAGGCGGATGGACAGCGGAGACCCCTCCGGGAGCGACAGCTCGTCGCGGAGGTGCTGTTCGAGGGAGCGGCTCATGATTCGTCCTCCGGCGGTTCGCCCCCGGGTTCGACGGGGTCCAGGTCCGAGACGCCGCGCTCCCCGCCGCCCGGACAGCCAGCCAAGCGGCGCAGGTATTCGAGGAGGAGCTCACCCGCATCCGCCTCCTGCACGCCGCCCCCGCCGATCGACGCTGGGCCCTCGGCCACCTCCAGCAGGAGGTCTCGCAGGCGCTGCCCGGCTCGCGTGCGACGCTCGGTCTCCTTGCGGAGGCCGTCGGCGTCGAGCTCGGGGCGCTCGGCCTCCACCTGCGCGCGGATCGAGCGCCCTTCGACGGCGCGGCGGTGGGCGAAGTCCCACGCGTCTTGCAGATCGGAGCGATACCGGGGCTGTCGCTGCGCGAGGGCCTGCTCGAGCACCGCCTCGACCGCCACCAACAGCTCGCGCTGGCGCAGCCCCTCGTCGGGGCTCGGGAAGCGGTGACCGGTCGGGGACTGCTCGACCGCCCGCTGCTCCGCCTCGTGATCGGACATCCGCTGGCGGGCGCCGCCAAAGGCGGTCCTGCGGCGCTGCGCGTCGGCCGCCGCGTGGCGGAGCATCTGGGCCACGAAGGCCCTCGGCTGTTCGCCGAGGCCCACGCCCATGAGGAGCCGCGTCTGCGCCTTCTCGATGACCCCCTCGACGACCTCCTCGAAGACGTCGGGGCGCTTGTCGGCGAGGTGACCGAGGACGCGGCGACTGAGCCGCTCGATGGCAGGGGCGACGGCGCCCCACGCCTCCGAGGGTGGGGGCTGCTGGCGGAGGGCGGAGACGATCTCGTTGAGGTCTGTCACGACCTGCGCTCCGACGGCGCGCCGGCACCGATGACGCGCCAGGGGTGGCCCTGCCCCCTCGGGGCTATCCGCACAGACCGCGTGGGACTCGACTCGTCGCACACCCTCCGAATTTCCATTCAGACGTCCTCCCTCTCGGCCGACGTATCCGATCCCTCCTCGCTCTGTCCACGCTGTGGACGTGCCTTCACCAATACCCGTTGGCACGGAGCACTCCGCGCAGCCGCTCCTCTCCGACCCTGCCCCCGGCCGTCTGCGCCCGCGCGCGCTGCTCATGCTGCACCAGCGCGGCCCAGAGCGCGGCGCCGGTCGCGCCCCCGCCCGCGGGGAGCTGGGCGCCGTCCGCGCCCCAGACCTGCGCGACGCCGGGGAGCGGACCCTCGAGCGCGACGCCGGCCGGGACAGAGAGGTGACCGAGCGGGCTCGAGGCGCCGAGGCTCCCATCGGCGCCATGCTGCACGCAGGCCTCTTCCGGTCGCCGAGGTTCGGCGCGCAGGTCCCGGCCCTGAGCGTCGGAGGGAGGGACCGCGCCGACGGCGGCGAGCAAGGTGGGGAGGAGATCAATGGCGCAGGCGAAGGGAGCGTCGAGGGGTTCGCCCTCGGCCCCGAGCAGGCGGAGGGCGAGGGTGCCAGACAGGCCGCCCGGTGCGGCCGGCGAACCCGTAGGCACGCCCAGCACCACCCGCAGGGTGCGGCGGGACAGGCCCCGCTCGGTGAGGGCGGCGTCGAGCGCTGCCTCGGCCTCGAGCGCCGCGGCGAGGTCGGGGGCCTCGGTGACCAGCAAGGCAGCGCCTCCTGCGAGGGCGAGGGCGTCGGCCTCCGCCTCGGCTGCGGCCTCGATCAAGGCCTGCGGCTCGGCGTCGACCCATTCGGCGAAGTCCCCTCTCAGTGGGTGCCCGGGGGGGACGAAGCCCGGGGTGACACGCGCCACCGGTCGCAGCCCATAGAGACCGGCGATGACCGGCAAGGTGCGGGAGCCGGTTACCGGCTCCCCCGGCAGCGCGCCGACCAGCAGGGACACCCGGCCGGCGACGGGCTCGTCGGTCGCGCTCCACATCGGGATCGCCCCAGGGAGGTCGACGGCGGACAGCCCGTCCACCATGCGGATCGAGACCCTGGGCGCCTCGCCATAGGCCAGCGGTGGCTGCGCAGGCGAGCACGCGCAGGCGAGGCCGAGGGGGAGGGCCCACCCGACCCTCATGGCGCCGCCCCGCCGCCGGGCCCGGGCGGCGGGCCTCGCCCGGGGGCACGCCGAACCCGCGGCCCTGGGCCCGGGCCCGGCCCCCGCGGCCCTGCGCCGCCGATCCGCTGGCCGTCGATCACCAGCGGGTCGGTGACGAGGCCCTGCTCGAGGGCCCGAAGCTGCACCTCGCGGTCCTTCCGCGGGTCGACCAGCAGCAGGCCCCGCTCCAGCTCAGCAGGGCTAATCTCACCGTCTCCATCGGCGTCCCAGGGGCCCGGCTCCACACCGGGGAGGGCCAGGGCGGACCATTCACCGGCCTCGATCATCCCCGAGCCGTCGAGGTCGAAGCGGCGCATCATCGCCGTCGTGACCGCGGGGTGCTGGAGCGGCGGCGGCGACGCACAGCCGGCCACGAGCGCCAGATGGAGGGCGGCGAGCCACCCGGGTCGGCGACTCATGGAGCGACCGCACCGGCTGCCGCGGACCCGCGCGCCGCCGCCATCGCCGCACGGAGGGCCTCGAGCCGAGGGGCGTGGACCGGATCCCCCGCCAGGTCCGGTCCGCCGCTCGAGCCCTCATCGTACAGGGAGGCACGGATCGGCGGTGGGCCCTCCCCTGCGCCCGCGCCCCCCCGCAGTTCCCCGACCGGACTGGCCGAGAGCGGGGCCTGGAGCCACTGGTCGAGGCGGGGATCGGCGGCCGCCACCCCATCGACCAGGAGCCGATACCGTCCGTCGGTGATCGAGACCATCTCGAGGGCCCCCTCACTGTAGGGGAGGTGGCCGACGGAGCAGGGACCACGGACGCAGGGGAGCACGTCCTCGCCGTCGAGGCCGGCGGGGATCGGCGCGCCCACCGCACCGAGGAGGGTGGGGGTCAGATCGGTGAGCGAGATCGGCGTCGAGACGCGGAGGCCTGCGGAGGCGGCGTGCGGGAAACGAAGGAGGGTGACCACCCGCCCCACGGAGTCCCGCAGCTCCATGCGATGGGTGAAGACCCCATGATCGAAGAGGCCCTCACCATGATCGGAGACCACCACCAGCAGCACCTGGTCGAGGAGGCCCATCCGCTCGAGCTCATCGGTGATGACGCCGAGCCAGAGGTCGGCATAGAGCACGCCTGTCTGGTAGAGGCCCAAGGCGAAGGCGCGGTCTTCCGGCGACATCTTCACGCGGGGGGCGGCGGGGTCAGCCGCGGCCCGCTGGAGCTGGCGCAGGGCCTCTCGCCCGAGGAAGGACATCCCCGAGCCATTTCGTTCCATCTCGGGATCGAGCGCGGGAAACAGCGCGCCGTCATACGCGAGCTCCCAGATGCGGGGGAGGCCCATCAGCCGCAGCAAGGGGCCGTCGTAGCCGGGGGTGGCCGAGCGGGAGAAGGGGCCCGGCTTCAGATAGGGCGTGTGTGCGTCATAACCATGGATAAAGGCTAAAAAGCGACCAGGCTCCTTCGAGGCCGCATCGATCCACCGGAGGGCCAGGGGCGCGGTCTCCTGAAGCGAGCCGAATTGCCCACCCTCCACGTAGGTGCCGAAGCCGTCATCCAGGCCGAAGACACGGGCGAGCTGGCCCGAGCCGACGAAGGCCCCGGTCGACCAGCCCTGTGCCAGGAGTGAGCCGGCGAGCGTGGGCATGCCGTCGGGGATGCGCAGATCGTAGGTGACGGGCGCGATGTGGCTCGGCCAGCGGCCGGTGAACAGGGAGGCGTGGGAGAACAGCGTCTCGTTCGAGGGGGCATATGCGCGCTCGAAGATCACCGACTCCGCCGCCAGCGCGGCGAGGGTGGGGCTGCGGCCGGCCGGGGCCCCTCCGGGCTCGACCGCGTCAGCGCGGACCGTGTCGAGGCTGACCACCACCACACCCCGGAGCCCGAGGGCCGCCGGCCCCGCCGAGCCTGCCTGCGGCGGGCCCTCCGAGGAGGGGGGCGCCACGTCGGCGTTGGCGACGCAGCCGACGAGCACGAAGCCGAGTGAGCAGCCCCAGGAGCGGGACAAGAGGCCAGTTGCGGGCGCGCACGCGAACATCGGCACAGTCTACCAAAAAGGGCCCCGGAGGCCACGGGGATGGGGCGAGTCCCCCAAACCGGGGGCCTACCGCGCGGTGAAGGCGCAGCGGAAGCCGAGGACATTGACGCCGTCGTCCACGTCGTGCTGGTTCCAGGAGTACAGGACATTTCCCACAGGGGACAGCGCCGCGCTCTGCGTCGGCAGAGGCTGGCGAAACATGCCCTGGTCGCGCTCCGCCGCGCCGCGCCGGTTGAAGATGTGCGGCGGGAACTCATCCTGCGCCCACTCCCAGAACCGCCCCTTGGGGATGTTCACCGCGGCCTCCGCGCGCGCGACGGCCTCCCACTCGGCGATGCTCGGGAGGCGGGCCACGGGCTCGCGCTTCCCGCAGACCTCCTCCGCCTGTGCGCGGCTGTGACAGCCGGCCCAACCGACGGGCTGCACCTCACCGGCTGCCTTCGCGCAGCGGGAGGCGCGCACCCCTCCAGCCACGGGCTCGGGCACTTCAAACCAGCGGAGCGGGTCGACGTCGAAACAGAAGGCCTCGACCGCGATGGGGTCGAGCGACTCGGGGCTCGCCCGAGGCCACTTCGTGCGACCGCCCACCGGCTGCCCGAGCTGGAGGGTGACCGCGGGGATGAGCACCATCCCGGAGGGGCAGCGGAGGGGGGCCTCCCCGACGACCGCGGCCGGCGCCGCGCCTGGGGGGTGCACGGCGATCTCCGCAGAGGCCCCCGCGAGGCCGCCGCTCATCCCGAGATCGGCGAAGCCAAAGAGCCCGAGGCCCACACAGGAGGCGAGGCCCAGCCCCAGCCCCAGCCCGCCGAGGCCGAGGAGGGCGGAGTGACGCTGGCTCCGCGCGGGGAGGGCGGCCAACTCCTGCATGCGGTGCTCGAGGCCGCGCCGCTCGGCGATCCACAGGCTCTCGGCGTCCTTGAGGGTGTTTCGCGCCGCTTGGAGGAGGTCGGCGAGCCGGTCTCGCTCGCCGGTGAGCGCGTCTCGCTCGCGGGACAGCCGGTGGGCCTCGGCGCGGAGCCGCGTGAGCTCGGCGTCCTGGTGTCGCAGCTCATCGAGCGGAGCGCGCTCGCTGCGTCCGCCGGCGACCAGCCGCGCGATCTGCTCGTCGAGGTTGTCGGGCCGCGTGAGCCAGAGATGCGCCGGGCTGCGCGTGTAGAGCCAACTCACGAGGTCTGCGAGGGGCTGCTTCACGAAGCCCACGAGCTTGAGGTACTTCTCCCGATCGTGCGTCCGGACGTGAACCCCGTGGTTGGAGCTCCCCTGGATGTTCTTGAGCGCGGTGAATTCGACGTCGTCCAGCCCGCCCTTGGCCCTGGCCTCCGAGATCAGGCTCTCGAGCTTGGCCTCAGGGTTCGGGTCTACCCGACCAGTGACGGCGAGGAGCACGATCTTGCAGCTCGCCTCGGCGATCCGACGCGCGTTCCAAAGGAAGACATCCGGATCGTGTCGCTGGTAGGTGACACAGTACTCGAGAAACTGCTCCACCCGTTCGCCATAAGCCCGGATGGTGGACTTTACGGCTTCACTGGGCTCAGCGGACGGGGGCGGGTTCGACATTCGCGGGACCCTATCACAGCGGACCGCCACAGACCCCCGTGGCGTCACGCCCCCGCGGCCTGGGCGGACAGGCCCAGCTCGATTGGACGTCTGTGTGAAATCACCCTCCGGCCCGCTCCGGGCGGACGCGACCGGACAGCCTGCGGCCCGGGACAGAGGCGCAGGTCGGCCGAGGTGCGGCGCTGCGACGGGAGCGGGTACGGATCTTGCAAAGCCTCCGCCACGGCGTGCATCGCGCGCCACCGGAGCGTCGGATGGAGAGCTGGATCACGGTCGATGGAAACGAAGCAGCGGCCTCCGTCGCGCACCGCCTGAGCGAGGTGATCGCGATCTACCCGATCACCCCCTCGTCCACGATGGGCGAGCTCTGCGACGAGTGGGCGGTCAAGGGCAAGCAGAACATCTGGGGGACGGTGCCTCAGGTGATGGAGATGCAGTCCGAGGCTGGGGCGGTGGGCGTCGTACACGGGGCCTTACAAGCGGGCGCCCTCGCGACCACCTTCACGGCCAGCCAGGGCCTGCTGCTCATGATCCCCGACATGTACAAGATCGCGGGGGAGCTCACCGCCTTCTGCATGCACGTCGCGGCGCGGGCCATCGCGACCCACGCCCTGTCGATCTTCGGCGATCACTCTGACGTCATGGCCTGCCGTCAGACGGGCTTCGCGCTCCTGTCGTCGGGCTCTGTTCAGGAAGCGGGTGACATGGCGCTGATCGCCACCGCCGCCAGCCTCCGCGCCCGCCTCCCCTTCCTCCACTTCTTCGACGGCTTCCGCACCAGCCATGAGGTGGCGAAGGTGAGGCCCCTCGCCGACGAGACGCTGCGCGCCTTGGTCCGCGAGGAGGACGTGGCCGCGCACCGCTCCCGCTCCCTCACCCCGGACCGCCCGGTCATCCGCGGCACCGCGCAGAACCCGGACACCTTCTTCCAGGCCCGCGAGGCCTGCAGCCCCTGGTACGCCGCCTGTCCGGCGATCGTGCAGGGGGTAATGGACGAATTCGCCACCCTGACCGGCCGGGCCTACCGACTCTTCGAATACTCGGGGCACGCCGAGGCCGAGCGCGTGATCGTGCTGATGGGCTCGGGCGGGGAGACCGCCGCCGAGACCGCCGCCGCCCTATCGCAACAGGGCGAGCGGGTCGGCGTGCTGAGGGTGCGCCTCTATCGGCCCTTTGACGCGGAGGCCCTGCTCGGCGCCCTGCCGCCCACCGCCCGCGTCCTCGGGGTCCTCGATCGCTGCAAGGAGCCCGGGGCCCCCGGTGAGCCGCTCTACCTCGACCTCGTCGCCGCCGTCTCCGAGGCGCGGGCGGAGGGCCGCCTCGACCACGAGCTGCGGGTCATCGGCGGGCGCTACGGGCTCGCCTCGAAGGAGTTCACCCCCGGGATGGTGGCGGCGGTCTTCGAGAACCTCGCCCGGCCGCGCCCGAAGAACCACTTTACGATCGGCATCGTCGATGACGTGAGCGGCAGCTCGCTGCCCTGGGACGACGAGCTCGACATCGAGCACGCCGAGACCCGCCGCGCCGTCTTCTTCGGCCTCGGCTCGGACGGCACGGTCGGGGCGAACAAGAACTCGATCAAGATCGTCGGCGAAGACGAAGACATGTACGCCCAGGGCTACTTCGTCTACGACTCGAAGAAGTCGGGCGCGATCACGATCTCCCACCTGCGCTACGGCCCCGAGCCCATCCGTGCTCCCTACCTCGTGCGCAGGGCGGGCTTCGTCGCCTGCCATCAGCCGGGCTTCCTCGACCGTTACGACGTGCTGTCCTACGCCGCGCCCGGGGCCAGCCTGCTGCTCAACAGCGCCGACCCCGCCGACCGGGTGTGGGACAGCCTGCCGAGAGAGGTCCAGGACCAGGCCATCGCGCTGGGCGTGCGTCTCTACACGATCAACGCCTACAAGGTCGCGCGGGAGGCCGGCCTCGGCAACCGCATCAACACGATCATGCAGACCTGCTGGTTCGCCATCTCGGGGGTCATGCCCCGCGAGCGGGCGATCGCCGCCATCAAGCACGCGATCGACAAGACCTACGCCCGCCGCGGCCCCGATGTGCTCGCCCAGAACCACCTCGCGGTGGACGCTGCTCTGGCCAACCTCCACGAGGTGCCGCTGCCCGCGGCCGCGACCTCCGCTCGGCACCGCCCCCCCGTGGTCGCGGCCGGCGCGCCGGATCTGGTCCAGCGGGTCACCGCGCTCATGCTCGCCGACAAGGGCGACCAGCTGCCCGTCTCCGCCTTCCCGGTGGACGGCACGTGGCCGACCGGGACGGCGCGCTGGGAGAAGCGTAACCTCGCCCGCGAGATCCCCATCTGGGACCCCGCGATCTGTATCCAGTGTAACAAGTGCGCGATGGTCTGCCCGCACGCCGCCATCCGCGTGAAGGCATACCCGGCGGAGGCGGTAGCGTCCGCGCCGCTCTCCTTCCGCACGGTGCCGCTCAAGGGCAAGGAGCTGGAGGGGCATCAGTACACCGTCCAGGTGGCCCCGGAAGACTGTACCGGCTGCGGCGTCTGCGTAGCGGTCTGTCCGGCCAAGGACCGGAGCAACCCGAGGCACAAGTCGATCGATATGATGCCCCAGGAGCCCCACCTCGACGTGGAGCGGGCCAATTGGGACATCTTCGTCGATCTGCCCGAGGTCGACCCCGCCGACATCAAGGTCGATCTGCGCACCGCGCAGCTCCTCCAGCCCCTCTTCGAGTTCTCGGGCGCCTGCGCCGGCTGCGGGGAGACGCCCTACATCAAGCTCCTCACCCAGCTCGTCGGCGACCATCTGCTCATCGCCAACGCGACGGGCTGCTCGTCGATCTATGGCGGCAACCTGCCGACCACGCCCTATACGGTCAATCGGGACGGGCGCGGGCCCGCCTGGGCGAACTCCCTGTTCGAGGACAACGCGGAATTCGGTCTCGGCTTCCGTCTCGCGGTCGATCAGCAGGCCCTCCTCGCGCGTTCGCTCCTCGAGCGGCTGGGGTCGGTGGTGGGTGACGCGCTCATCGCCGAGCTCCTGGCCCCGGAGCGTGTAGACGCCGCCGGCATCCGCGACCAGCGGGCGCGGGTGGCGGCCCTGAAGGAGCGCCTCACCGGGCTTGACCGCCCCGAGGCGCAGCAGCTCCTCCGGGTGGCCGACTACCTCGTGCGCAAGAGCGTCTGGCTGGTGGGCGGCGACGGCTGGGCCTACGACATCGGCTACGGCGGCCTCGACCACGTCCTCTCGACGGGGCGCGACGTCAACATCCTCGTCCTCGATACGGAGGTCTACTCGAACACGGGCGGTCAACAGTCGAAGGCCACCCCGCGCGGCGCCTCGGCCAAGTTCGCGGTGGCCGGGAAGGCCACGGCCAAGAAGGATCTCGGGCTGATGGCGATGGCCTATGGCCACGTCTACGTGGCCCGCGTCGCCTTCGGGGCCAAGGACGCCCAGACGGTCAAGGCCTTCCAGGAGGCGGAGAGCTATCCGGGCCCCTCGCTGATCATCGCGTACAGTCACTGCATCGCCCACGGCTACGACCTCATCCACGGCCTCGAGCAGCAGAAGGCGGCGGTGGAGAGCGGCTACTGGCCCCTCTTCCGCTACGACCCCCGCGCCAAGGAGCGGGGAGAGTCTCCCCTCCACCTCGACGCGGGAGAGCCCAAGGGCGACCTCGGCAGGTTCATGCGCGCCGAGACCCGCTTCCGCTCCGCCGAGGCGATGAACCCCGAGCGCTTCCAAGAGGCGATCCGCACCTCGCGCCAGGAGATCTCCGATCGCTGGGCGCTCTACCAGGCCCTCGCCGCCCCTCCTGCCACGAAGCCGAGCTGAAGGACCCGTCATGGACTTGAAGACCTCCTACCTTGGCCTCTCGCTCGACCACCCGCTCCTGAGCGGCGCGAGCCCGCTCGTCGACGACCTCGACGTCGTGCGCAGGCTCGAGGCCGCCGGCGCCGCCGCCATCGTGATGCACTCGCTCTTCGAGGAGCAGATCGAGCTCGAGGCCGACGCCACCGCCGCGCAGCACGCGCAGCACCACGACAGCTACGCCGAGGCGCTCAGCTTCTTCCCCGATCCCAGCGAGGTCTGGCTCGGCCCCCGGGCCTACCTCCGCCAGATCGAGAAGATCAAGGCCGCGGTGAAGGTGCCGGTCATCGCCTCGCTCAACGGGACCACCGCCAGCGGCTGGACCCGCTACGCCCGCCTGATCGAGGAGGCCGGCGCGGACGCCCTCGAGCTCAACGTCTACCTCCTGGCCACCCGCCCCGAGGTGGCGGCCGCGGAGGTCGAGGACCGTGTGCTGGAGCTGGTCTCCGCGGTGCGCGGCGCCGTCGGGCTGAAGCTCGCGGTCAAGCTCTCCCCCTTCTACTCCTCCCTCCCCAACCTCGCGCGCCGACTGGAGCAGGCGGGGGTAGACGGGCTCGTCCTCTTCAATCGGTTCTATCAGCCCGACATTGACCCCGAGACCCTCGAGGTGGCGCCGAAGCTCGTCCTCTCCGACAGCCACGACCTCCTGCTCCGACTGCGATGGCTGGCCATCCTCCGCGGCCGGGTCGGGCTCGCGCTCGCGGCCAGCGGCGGCGTCCACACCCCGATCGACGTGGTCAAGGCGCTGATGGCCGGCGCCGACGTCGTGCAGGTGGTCTCGGCCCTGCTCAAGAATGGCCCCGAGCACATCGGTCTCTTGCGGGCGGGCCTCGAGGCCTGGCTCGTCGAGCACGAGTACCGCTCGGTGGCCGAGCTCCGCGGCAGCATGAGCCTCGAGCGCTGCCCCGATCCTGAGGCCTTCGAGCGCGCCAACTACGCCCGCGTGCTCCAGACCTGGCGCTCCCGGTAGGTCCGCCGCCCGGACCCTGCCCGGACCCTGCCCGGCCCCTGCCCGGACCTACTTGAGGAGGGCCGCGCTCACCGCCGCGCCGCCCGCCTGGGCATAATCCCAGAGCGGGCCGGGCAGCAGGCCGAGCCCGACGACGCCGACGAGCGCCAGCGCGATGGCCACCTGCGTGGGCAGGCCGACGGCGATGGGCCGCGTGTCGGACGGCGGCTCGACATACATCGCGCGGGCGATCTTCAGGTAATAGAAGAGCGAGACCACCGCGAGGATGGCGCCCGTCAGCACGAGCCAGCGGTTGCCGGCCATCCAGGCGGTCTGGAAGAGGAACATCTTCCCCCAGAAGCCCGCGACGAAGGGGATGCCGCCGAGGGAGAGGATGGAGAGCAGCATCGCCAGGGCGAGGCCGGGCGAGCGCCGGGCGAGGCCGTTCCAGGCCGGCAGCTCGTCGCCCACCTGCGCGCCCACCGCCTCCGCCACGAAGAAGGCGCCGAGGTTCGAGACCACGTAGGTGGCGAGGTAGAAGAGGATGGCGCCGACGCCGACGCTGCTGTCGAGGAAGAAGCCGAGCAGGAGCAGGCCGGCGTGGCCGATGCCCGACCAGGCGAGCAGCCGACGCACGTTCGTCTGGGGGATGGCCAGCACGTTGCCGACCAGCATGGTCAGCACACAGATGATCAGCACCACGGGGCCCCACAGCTCCCCCACCGAGCCGCCGGGGCCCCCCTGCAAGCGGATCAGGGCCGCGATGCCCGCCGCCTTGGGGGCCACGCTGAGGAAGGCGATGAAGGGGGCCGGCCCCGACTGGTAAGTGTCGGGCACCCAGCCATGAAAGGGCACCGCGCCGAGCTTGTAGGAGACCCCGGCCAACATCAACAGCAGGCCGAGCACGAGCATCGGCGAGGCGGGGGCGAGCGCGATGGCGTCGAGCGAGGTGCCGCCCGTCACGCCGACGAGGAAGCTCGCGCCGTAGATGGTGAGGCCCGCGGAGATGGAGCCGGTCAGGTAGAGCTTGGTGCTGCCCTCGACCCCCAGCTTGCCGTCCTTGTGGATGGCGGCGAGCACGTACTGCGGGATGCTCATCAGCTCGAAAGAGACGATGAGCAGCACGAGATCACGGGCACCAGCGAGCAGCGTCATGCCAAGGATCGAGGAGAGCAGCAGGAGGTAATACTCCCCCTGTCGTTTCGGATAGACCCGGTCGGAGTGATCGATGCTCGCCACGCAGGCGAGCGCCCCCGCCGCGAGCACGAGGCGCTGCACGAAGACGGTGAAGGCGTCGTTGCTCCAGGCTCCGCCGAAGCCGAGCCCGAAGGGGCTCATGCCCGCGAGCCCAAAGACGCCCGCGAGGCCGAGGGCGGCGAGGACGCCGGAGCCGCGGGCGTTACCCTCGGCGGGGACGATGTCGGCGACGAGGACCAGGACGGCGAGGACCGCGACGGCGATCGGGACGAGGAGGGTCTCCATCAGCGCACCCCCAGGACAGCCGCGAGGTGCTCTGTGGTCCCGAGATCGATGTGGTCGAGGATCAACCGAGGCCAGACCCCGAAGGCGATGATGCAGAGGCCGAGCGTGCCGAGCGCCACCCACTCCACGCCCTTGGCGTCCGAGAGGTCATGGAAGCGCTCCGGCGGGCCCTGGCCCCAGAAGATCGCCCGCGCGGCCCGCAGCACGTAGACAGCGGTGATCCAGGCCCCGACAATGCCGGCGAGGGCCCAGAGATAGTGGCCGCTCGACCAGGCGCCGAGGAAGACCATGAACTCGGCGACGAAGCCCGCGAAGCCCGGCATGCCCAGCGACGAGAGGCCGGCCAGCGTGAAGAACACGGCCACACCCGGCATCACCTTGGCGAAGCCGCCCATGCCGAAGATCTCGCGGTCATGGGCGCGGCCGTAGATGAGGCCGACGAGCGCGAAGAGGAGGCCGGTCATCAGCCCGTGGGCGAACATCTGGTAGATGGCCCCGTTCCAACCGTCCTGGTTGAGCGTGGCCGCGCCCAGCATCACCACGCCCATGTGGCTCACCGAGGAGTAAGCGACGATGTACTTGAGGTCGGTCTGCGAGGCGGCGCCGAGCGCGCCGTAGACGACGTTGACCACCGCCACGAGGCCGACGACCGAGGCCCACTCGGCCGCGCCCTCGGGGAGCATCACCATCCCGATGCGCATCACGCCGAAGGCGCCGAGCTTCATCAGCACGCCGGCGTGGAGCATCGAGACGGCGGTGGGGGCGGCGGCGTGCCCGTCCGGTGACCAGGTGTGGAAGGGAAAGACACCGGCGAGGGAGCCAAAGCCGAGCCAGAGGGCCACGAAGGCCCAGCTCTGGAGGCTGGCGGGGTACTTCACCTGGGCCAGCACCTCCATGTCGAAGGTGTGGCCGCCCGCCTCATACATCCCGAGGATGCCTGCGAGGATGAAGGCGGAGCCGAGGAGCAGCATCAGCGTCAGCTTCATCGCGGCGTATTCGCGACCGCCCACGTCGAGCCTGCGCATCGCGAAGGCGAAGGGGCCCTTGGTGGGCACCTGCTTGGTGCTGCCCCAGATCGCGATGAGAAGGTACATCGGCAGCACCGCGATCTCATAGAACAGGAAGAACATGAACAGATCGAGGCTGACGAAGACCCCGAAGACGCCCGTGACCAGCGTGAGCAGCAGGACGTAGAAGTCCTTGTCGCGGTCGAGCAGGGTCCAGGTCGCGAACGAGCCTGCGAAGAGGATGATCGAGGTGAGGAGGAGGAGCGAGACCCCCCAGCCGTCCACGCCGAGGTTGTAGCTGATGCCGAGCGAGCGCACGAGCTCGAAGCGCTCGCGGAACTGGACGCCTCCCGCCTCGAGATCGTAGCCGAGGGCCACGACGATCGAGCCGATGAGCGAGACGACAGCGCTCGTGACGGTGACGACCCGCACCGTGGCGCGGGAGGCGCCAGGGATGAGCAGGAGAGACACCGCCGCGACAAGGGGCGAGAGGACGGTGACCGAGAGCCAGGGGATCATCGCAGCACCCCGCCGATCGCGCCCCAGGCGGCGACGGCTACGGCGGCGACCGCCACCATGTACAGGTAGTCACGGACGCGCCCGGTCTGGAGCACGCGGAGGCGGTCTCCGAGCACCAGGGTCGCCCAGCCAAAGACGTTGACGAGGCCGTCCACGACGTATCGATCGACATAGCCGACCATCCGGGCGAAGGGCAGCAGCCCCTGCCGCCAGCCCGCCTGCCAGGCGGAGTCGATGGGGCCGCTGCGCACGAAGCGCGCCACCGCCGGCAGCTCCAGGCCGCCGAGCGCCCCCTTGCCGTACTTGAGGGCGCCCACCGCGATGCCCCCGAGGCCGAGCAGGGTGGCGAGGCCGCCCACCGGCGTGATCGCGAAGTGGTACTCCTCGTGGAGCCCCGCCGCGAAGCCGCCGGCGCCATAGCCGGCCGCCACCGCGAGGAGCGCGAGCAGGGCCATCGGGGCCAGCATCACCAGGGGGGACTCGTGGGCGTGCTCCGTGCGCGCGTTCGACGGCCCGAAGAAGGCGAGGAAGACCACCCGAGTCATGTAGAAGGGGGTGAGCGCCGCCGCGGCGAGGCAGAGGGCGAGGGGCCCGTACTGGCCGGCGTGCAGCAGCTCCTCGAGGATGAGGTCCTTCGAGAAGAAGCCGCTCAGGCCCGGGAGCCCGGCGAGGGCGAGGCTGCCGATGATGAAGAGCACCGCGGTGCCCTTGGCCTTCTTCCAGAGCCCGCCCATGTCGCCGAGCTCGTTGCTGTGCACCGCGTGGATGACCGAGCCGGCGCCGAGGAAGAGCAAGGCCTTGAAGAAGGCGTGGGTCGTGAGGTGGAAGTAGCCGCCGAGCATCGAGCCCGAGCCGAGGCCGGCCACCATGTAGCCGAGCTGCGAGCAGGTCGAGTAGGCGAGCACCTTCTTGATGTCGGTCTGGACGGTGGCGGTGATGGCCGCGACCAGGGCGGTGACACCGCCGATCCAAGCCATCACCGTGAGCACGTCGGGGGCGGCCTCGAAGATCGGCCAGGCGCGCACCACGAGGAAGACCCCTGCGGCCACCATCGTGGCGGCGTGGAGCAGGGCCGACACCGGGGTAGGGCCCTCCATGGCGTCGGGGAGCCAGACGTGGAGCGGAACCTGGGCGCTCTTGCCCATCACGCCGCAGAAGAGCAGCGCGGCGACCAGGGGGCCGGCCTCGGGGCTCCAGTCGAAGCCGCCCGTGCGCGCGTAGAGGAGCACGATGCCGGACATCAGCCCGATGTCGGCGAAGCGGGTGACCCAGACGGCCTTCACCGCCGCTTTGCCCGCCGAGGGCTTCGCCCAGTAAAAGCCGATGAGCAGGTAGGAGCAGAGGCCCACCAGCTCCCAGGCCCCGAGGAGCTGGAGCATGTTGGGAGCGAGCACGAGGCCGCTCATCGCCACGATGAAGAGCGAGTGCCAAGTATAGTAGCGGCCAAGCGCCGGCTTCGGCTCGCCGGCCATGTAGCCGAGCGAGTAGACCTGCACGCAGGCGGCCACCAGGGTGACGACGACGAGCATCGAGGCGGAGGTGGCGTCTACGCGCAGCCCGAGGCTGGCGATGGCCTCCCCCTTGTGCACGAGCCAGTCGAAGGAGACGATCCAGGGCTCGTCGGGCACCATCCGCCAGACGTTGAGAGCCGCGACGAAGCTGCCGATCGCCGCCGCCGTCGAGACGTAGGCGGCCGGCTTACCGGTGTGCCGCAGCGGCCAGATGAGCCCCAGCAGCAGGAAGCTCGCGAGCGGCAGCAGGATCGGCACCGCCGCCCACCACATCGGATCAGTCCCGGGCGGGAACATCGAAGGAATCATCCCTTGAGCTCCTTCAGATCGTCGGCGTCCAGCGTCGGCTTCGAGCGCGACACCAGGATCACGAGCGCGAGCCCCACCACCACCTCGGCGACGGTGAGCGCGAGGGCGAAGAGGGCCGTCGCCTGCCCCGCGGCGTGGCCGCCGTAGCGAGAGAAAGCGACGAGGTTCAAGTTGGCGGCGTTGGCCATCAGCTCGACGGAGATGACGATGGAGAGCAGGTTCTTGCGGACCAGCACCCCGTAGAGCCCCACCGAGAACAGGGCCGCGGCGAGGAAGAGCCAGGCATTGAGATCAGGACCGTTCATGCGTCCTTCCTCCGCGAGAGGACGATGGCGCCCACCATCGCGGCGGTGAGCAGGGCCGAGAGGGCCTCGAAGGGGAGCGCGAGGTCGGTCATCACGGCCGCGCCGAGGGCCGCCGGGGTCACGACGCCGGGCTGGAGCAGCGCCCCACCGCCGAGGATGGCCGAGCCCACCACCGCGAAGAAGCCGAGCACCGCGAGGCCGGCGCGGAGGCCGCCTTGCTGCCCGCCGGCCGGGATCACGCCGCCCTCCCGCCGGGCGAGCATGACGGCGAAGAGCATGAGGGTGATGACGCCGCCGGTGTAGAGCAGGAGCTGGATCGCGGCGAGGAAGCCGGCGTCGAGCAGCACGTAGAGGCCAGCCGTGCCCACGAGGGTCAAGGCCAGCCAGAGCACGACGTGGACGAGGTCAGCCGAACGGACGACCTGCACGGCGCTCCCGAGCGTCACGAGGCCGAGCAGCGAGAAGAAGAACCAGTCGATCACGGCGCGCCTCCGTCGGCGGTCGTTGGGGCGGCGGTCGTTGGGGCGGCGGCAGGGGCAGCGGCGGCGGGCTTGGCGGCCTTGGCCGGCTTCGGGCCCCCGGGCTCCTGCATGGCCACGAGGCGTTCTCCGGTGCCCCAGGACTTGGCCAGGGGCTCATTCGCGTAGAGCTTCGCCATGCTGAGGAAGACGGCCTCCCGCGAATACCCCGGCTCGTCCGGGGCGTGGAGCATCAGGATGGCGTCTTCGGGACAGACCTGGACGCAGAGCTCACAGTGGATGCAGGCGTTCAGATCGAGCGTGAACTCTTTGGCCGTCCCGCGCATCTTGCCGCTGATGGGCGACTGGCCGCGGCCGCCAGGCACCACGGTGATGATCTGGGAGGGGCAGATCTTCTCGCACATCTTGCAGCCGATGCAGGCCTCATCCCCGTCCTCGTTGTGCACGAGGGCGAAGGAGGTGCGGTAGCGCTCGGGCCGCTGGCGACCGCCGTCCCAGGGCAGGGGCTCGGTGATCTTCTTCCGAAGGAGGTTCAGCCCCGTCACCCGGAGGGCGCTGAAGGCGGCGAGGAGGCCCATCATGTGTACACCTTCCAGATCGCCGCCAGGGCGACCGCGCCGATGGAGATCGGCATCAGCACCTTCCAACAGAGGGACATGAACTGATCGGCGCGGAAGCGCAGCAGCGTCCAACGGATCCAGAAGATGAGGGCGAAGACGGAGAGGCCTTTGAGCACGAGCCAGTGGGCGCCATCGGGGCCCGGGCCGTCCCAGCCGCCGAGGAAGAGGGCGGCGACGAGGAAGCTGCCGATGAGCGTGTGCAGGTACTCGGCGAGGTAGAACAGCCCGAACTTCATCCCGGTGTACTCGGTGGTGATGCCCGCCACGAGCTCACTCTCGGCCTCGGGGATGTCGAAGGGGATGCGGTTGGCCTCGGCCAGCGAGGCGAAGAAGAAGATCACCCCCGCCACCGTGCCCGGGCCGAGCGGCCACCAGATGAACCAGCGCCCGCCCGACTGCGCCTCGATGATCTCGTCGATGCGGAAGCTGCCGCTCAGGATCACCGGCACCAGGGCCGTGAGGAGGAGCGGCACCTCGAAGCTCACCGCCTGGGCGGCGGCCCGCATGCCGCCGAGCAGCGCGTACTTGTTGTTGCTCGACCAGCCGGCCATCCAGACGGGGATGGTCATCAGCGAGGTGAGCGACAGGATGAGCAGCAGGCCGACGTCGACCTCGGAGGGGATGAGCCCCGGCGCCCAGGGGAAGGCCGCCATGCCCGCCAGCACGCAGATGACGCCGAGCGGCGGCGCGAGGTTGAAGAGCGCCCGATCGGCGCTCCGCGGGGTGATGTCCTCCTTCTGGAGGAGCTTGAGGAGGTCGGCGATGGACTGGAGGAGGCCGGCGTAGCCGACCATCGTGGGCCCGGGGCGGTTTTGCATCAGGCCGGCGAACTTCCGCTCGAACCAGATCGCATAGGCGGCGACGAGCATCAGCACGCTCACTGCCACGAGCCCGAAGATGGAGCCATAGAGCCAGGGGTTCATCGGTCGACCTCCCCGAGCACAGGGTCAAAAGACCCGAGGGTGACCACGATGTCCGACAGGTTGTTGCCGGGCGCCAGGAAGGGGATGATCGAGACGGCGTGGTAGGAGGGCGCCCGGATCTTGCACCGATAGGGCTTGTCCGATCCGTCGGCGATGACCCAGGTGCCGAGCTCACCGCGGGCGGTCTCGATGGAGACATAGGCCTGACCGGCCTTACCTTTGTAGGCGGTGGGCAGCTTCACGGGCTTGAGCGCCGTGATCGGCCCCTCGGGGATGCCATCGATGAGCGAGAGGACGAGGCGGATGCTCTCTCGCATCTCCGCCATGCGCACGAGGTAGCGGGCGAGGCAGTCCCCGCCCGACTGGACGGCCACTTTGAGATCGAGCTCGGAATACGCGGCGTAGGGGCGGTCGCGCCGCAGATCGACGTCGACGCCGCTCGCGCGCAGGTTGGGGCCGCTGATGCCGTGCTCGAGCGCCAGCTCGGCGTCGAGGCGACCCACGCCGGTCACGCGGGCGCGGAAGATTGCGTTGTCGAGGATCATGTCGTTGTACTCGATGATCCGCCCCTCGATCGCCTTGAAATTCTTCGTCACCAGCTCCGCGAAGCCCGCCGGGACATCGTGGCGGTTCCCACCGACCGTGAGCGTGTTGTAGTGGAAACGACCGCCGGTCCAGAGCTCAAAGCAGTCGAGGATGCCCTCTCTCTCCCGCATGGTGTGCATGAAGAGCGAGGCACCTCCGCCGATGGCGCCCCCCATGTCGAGGCCGAAGGTGCCGAGCCAGAGCAGGTGAGAGGCCACCCGCTGCATCTCGGCGCCGAGGGTGCGAAGGTACTGAGACCGCCGCGGCGGCTCCACCTGATTCAGAGCCTCGAAGGCCATGTTGATGGCGAGCTCGTTCGTGAAGGCCGAGAGGTAGTCGTTCTTGTCGACCACCGGCGTGATCTGCACGTAGGTGAGCTTCTCACACAGCTTCTCCACGCCCCGGTGGAGATAGCCCGCGTACGGTACAGCCTTGATACAAACCTCACCGTCCAACCACAGCTTCACGCGGAACACACCGTGCGTGGAGGGGTGCTGCGGGCCGAGGTTGAGGACGAGCAGATCGCCCTCGGGGTCGTACTGCTCAGGGTCGAGGTACGCGTCCACCCAGGGCCGCACCACGGTGGGCCGGTGCGCGGGCGCGGCGGGCGCGGCGGGAGCGCCGTGTTGATCCGTCGGAGCGCTCAACGCCATGGGTGATGCCTCGTGGAGATCGAGTAGTCCCGCCGCAGCGGGTGCCCCTCCCAGTCCTCGGGGAGCATGATGCGGCGGAGGTCGGGGTGGTCGGCGAAGACGACGCCGACGAGATCGAACTGCTCCCGCTCCTGCCAGTCAGACCCGATCCAGACGGCGGTGAGAGAGGGGGTGGTCTCCCCCGTGGGCACCCAGACACGAAAGGCGGCGTCCTCGAGCGAGCCCGGCCCGGTCCCGGTCATTCGCCGGACCCTGTACTCGACCAGCACGCGGTCGGGCTCTTCACCGGCGGCGGGGTAATGGGCCGCGGCGCAGTAGACGAAGTACCGGAAGCCGAGGCCCTTCAGGGCCCGGGCGAGCTCGACCACACGGGCCCGATCGACGTCGGGACCGACCGCCGAGAGCTCCCCGGTGAGGCTGAACGCGCGGAGGAGCGCGGCGATGTCGTCGTTCACGAGGGCCTCCTGCGCATGCCACCGCCCGGATCGAGGTTGAGCACGGCGTCCTCCTGGGCGGCGTCGATCGAAGGGTCTCGCGCCGGATCGCCCACCCGCGCGATGCCGGGGCTGCGCAGCCCGGGCGTGTCGGGCCGCAGCTCGGGCTCCACGAAGGTGCCGTCTCGCTTGGCGCGGATCTTGTCCTGGAGCCGCTTGAGGCCGACGAAGAGCTGCTCGGGCGAGGGCGGGCAGCCGGGGACGTAGACGTCGACCGGCATGAAGGTGTCGACGCCCGGGATCACGCTGTAGATGTCGCGGTAGAAGTCACCGGAGATCGCGCAGGAGCCCATGGCGATCGCCCACTTGGGCTCGGGCATCTGGTCCCACAGCTTCTTCACGCGCGGGGCCATCTTCACGGTGATCGTGCCAGCGATGACCATCACGTCGCAGTGTCGCGGGCTGCCGCGCGAGATGGTGCCCATCTGGTCGAGATCGAAGCGGCCGCACGAGGCGGCCATGAATTCGATCCCGCAGCAGGAGGTGGCCATCGGGAAGATCCACAGCGAATTGGACGCGCCCCAGGTGAGGAGCTGATCCGCCGTCGTGAGCCCCATGGAGAGACCCGGCACCTGCTGCAGGACACTGTAGAGCGGATGGTCAAAGCTCTGGTTTTCTTCGTTCACCGCCATGTGATCACGACCATGTGAGGAGCCCCCGTTCTCGCGCCGCCAGCCCGCGCACCCGCGCACCCGCGCCGCCGTTCATCCGCCGTCGCTCACTGCCAGGTGAGCGCGCCCTTCCGCACCGCGTAGCCCCAGCCGAGCAGCAGCACCCCCACGAACACGCCCATCTTGAGCAGGAGGGCCGGACCATCCCCGCCTTCGAGGTTCAAGGCCCAGGGCAAGATGAAGGCAGTCTCGACGTCGAAGAGGACGAAGAGGAGCGCCACCACGTAGTAGCGCGGATGAAAGCGCACCCAGGCCGCACCATCCGGCTCCTCGCCGCACTCGTAGGTGAGATCCCGCGTCGCGCGGACCTTCTTTGAACGGACGGCCAACAGCCGCGCGGCCAGGACGGTGCCGAGGACGACCACCACGGCGGCCGAGGAGAAGCCGAACGCGGCCTGCCAGGCGGGAGACATGGCTCACTCCGATGCGGTGACGGGGCGTCTCGGTATCTCGGGGTCCGGCGACGCGCACCCGAAGAAGGACCGTCCGCCGCAAACGCCGCGCCGCGCGGGAAGCGCCGAAGATCGTGGGCATGCCCGCGCCGCGCTCCGGGCCCTCCAGCGGGAAGCCCGGAGGAACGTTCGGACCGTGACCGTCGTCACGCGCGCGCGAAGCGAGGTGCCTCCGGTCCTCGGCCACCGCCCGTCCGTCGGGCACCCCAGGATGGGTCAGGGGCTGAGCCGGCCACCCTCCACCGCGCCCTCGATCCGAAGGGTCTCCCCGCCGGCCCCCACGAGCTCGAGCCAGAAGTCGAGCGAGAGCACCGCCGCCGAGCCCTCCTCGGCGAAGGCCGAGACGCGGAGCTCCCCGTCGGTCTCCGTCCACTCAAGGGAGTCATAGCTGCGGCCGTCCGACAGCGGCACCGAGGAGCTCCCCCCAGCGAACCACTGGCAGCCTACGCTCTCGGCCTGGTGGCCGAAGTCCCGGCAGACCGAGCCCTGGCCGATCCCGTCGCTCCCCCCGAGCAGGGAGAGATCGAAGAACGCGCCCGTCTCATCATCCTGAAACGAGAGGATCCCCTGCTCGAGGCCACCCTCCTCGCGGAGGATCCCGGGGCCGTCGGCGATGTCGGGGTCGACCAGCCGACCGGTCACGCCCGTGGACGTCAGGAGGCTGATGTTGGTGCCTCCGTCCCCTCCCCCGCCGTCCCCGTCGCCGTCCGCCCCGTCGCCCACTCCGCCCTTGTCGCCCGTGTCGGCGTCGCCGAGGTGGCAGGCGAGCGCGAGGCTGGCCGACAGGCAGGCGACCGCGATCCGGGTCTGCGACGACCGCATCTTCGACGGGAGCTCACAGTGCATCGGGCACTCCATCCATCCCTCATCCGGGAGCTTGATCAGCCCCGCGATCGTAGCACGCGCCCACCCCCCGTCGGCAGAGGGCGTCGTCCGTGGCCTCGACCCTGCGGGAGACCACCGATCTCTGTGCCTACGAAGGCGATGAGACCGTCGAAGAGCCCATCGCGGAGCCCAGAGGCGGCTATAGTGGTGATTTGGATAGGGACCGGGAGTGGGCGATCGTCTCACGCGATTGGGCGGTTTGTTCACGACGCACGGGACCTGTCCATCCCGTAGCCGCCGCGCCGCGCGTGGTAGCCTCCGCCCATGGCCGTGCTCCTCCTCGCCGATGGGTGCATCTCGCTGGGCGCCCGCACCCTCTTTGGGCGCTCGGCGCTCTGCACCGTGTTCGTCGACGACCGCCAGGTGAGCGGCGAGCACGCCTCGATCCGCTGGGCGGACGGCGCCTGGCAGCTCCGAGACCTCGGGAGCCGCAACGGCACCTTTCAAGACGACGCGCCGCTCGAGCCCGGGCGGTCGCGGCCCCTCGCGGTCGGCCAGACGCTCCGCCTCGGCGCCCTGCGCCTCGGGGTCGTGCTCGACCTCGGGCCCCCCGGCCCCGCCGCCCGCCGAGCGGGAGACGGCGCCCTCGTGCGGGCGAGCGACGGCCTGCTCGCCCTCCCCAGCCCCGACGATCCCCGGGCCCTCCTCTTCGAAGAGGCCGGCGGCGCCTGGACCGTCGAGATCGACGGCGCCCCCTCCCCTGCCGAGGACGGCCAGTCCCTCACGCTCGGTGAGGAGCGCTGGTCGCTCCTCCTCCCCGTGGGCCCGCGCACCGAGGGCCTCCCCGAGACGTGGGACATCTCCACGAAGCCGCAGATCGAGACCCTCTCCCTCACCTTTCGCCCGAGCGCCGACGAGGAGCAGGTCGAGGTCGAGCTCGCCTGGCCGGGCGGGGGCGCGCCCCTCTCTCCGCGCGCCCACCAGTTCGTGATGCTCGAGCTCGCCCGCGCCCGCCTCGCCGACCAGGCCGAGGGGGCCTCCCGCGCCGAGGCCGGCTGGCGTTACACCGACGACCTCCAGCGCGCGATGCGGCTCGAGCCGGCCACGCTCAACCTCTACCTCTTCCGCGCCCGCGAGCAGCTCGGACAGGCCGGGGTGGAGGGCGCCGCTCGCCTCTTTGAGCGTCGTCGCCTGAGCGGACAGCTCCGCATCGGCGTGGAGCGCATCGTGGTCGCCGCCGCGGACTGAGGCGACGGGGTAGGCTGACTTCTGGATGGTGGTGGGGCGGCCACAAGCAGCGCTCGAACTCGCCCGCAGATCAGAGCTCTCGTGGGCCCGCTCTGTGAGCGGCACGAGCTGGCAGGTGGTGCGCCAACGGACGATGATGGCCAATGTCGAGCGGGAGCTGGGAGACCTCGAACCAGCCTTGAACCACGCGCGGAGCGCAGTCCGCCTCGCCGAGGAGACCCTCGAGCCGAGGCACCCCGACCGGGCCTGGGCGCTCATCCTCCTCCCAACGCACCTGCAGTCTCTCCGCCAATCCGCCATTCGCCTCCTTGGGGAGGAAGCGATCGACGTCGACCCGTCCGTGGGGGCGCGCCAAGGGGCGGCCAGCCTCGGCTGAGGTAGGCCACCCATCCGTCAATTGTCCCCTACAACAACGGCCCCCTACATCAACCGCGTCCACACCAGCTTCCCGCAGAAGACCACGGCCCATCGCCGGATCGGCGTTGCTCCCCGGTCGATGAGCGCCTGGTCGTAGGCGCGGAGCCCAAGCTGCGCGGCCGCAGTGTCGAGGGCGGCTTCGGCTTCGTCGGCGCTGGCCACCCGCTTGAGCTCGATGACCGCCCCGACCTGCCCCGCCTGTCGGGGGAGCACGAGGAGATCGGCCCGGCCATAGCCGCTCTCGGCGTTGGAGCGGAGCTGGTGTCGGGGCTCGAGCGACACGAGGAGGCCCAGCAGGAAGGTGTGATAGCCGCGCTCGGCGTCGGCGAAAGGGAAGTCGTGAAAGGAGGCCGCGCCGCGGAGCAGTCGACCGAGCGCATCTCCGAAACGTGCGTCCCCACCGAGGAGCCCCGCGCCGATGTCTCGAAGGGTCGGGCTGTCGAGCTCCATCTCCATCAGCCAACGTCGACTGGCGGCGAGGAGAGACTCGGCCACATCCTGGTTGGGTACCCGGAGCAGCGCCTGCCAGCCCCCGGACGCGCGGGGCTCCACGGAGACGGGGGTGAGGTAGCCGCCGTGTACGAGCAAGGCGACGATGTCGGAGGGTCTCTCATGAGCGAGCAGCACGGTGTCCTCGATGAAGCCCGGGACCTCATCCCCCAACATCCATCGCCGAAGATCGCGCTGCACCGGCTCGCCCCCTTTGAGGAGCAGCCGGCCGAGGGCCTCGTGGGAGCCGCTGTCTACCCACCATGCGTCGAGCTTCTGTCGATCGAGGGCGCAGAGGACGGACCAGGGGTTGTAGACCTCCAGTCCGCCAATTCGATAGCCATTATACCAATGCCGAAGCTCTGCGAGAGAGAGAGGGCTGTCAACCTGCAGGCGAAGCTGCTCGACCTCGTACTCCAGGAATCCAAAGGCGCTGGCATAGGCCTCATCCAGGATCGAATAGATCGCCGCGTTGTTGAAGGAGGAGAACAGGCCTTCTCGAGAGACGCGCAGCACTCCGGTGACCACCCCGAGCATCACCACCGGGTTGTCCTTCAGGCCACCGCCCAGAAAAGACCGCAAGAAGTCAAGGACCTCACGGTAGTATCCCCTCGACTGACCCAGGTGGATGGGCGCGTCAACCTCGTCCACGAGGATCACGACCTCTTCCCCAGTCAGACGGTGCAGCCAGACGGACAGATCGATCAGGGCCCTCTGGACCCCCTCCATGTCAGGCGCGGCCGAGACGAGGTTCTGAAATCCGCTCCTCCCCAGCGCCTCCAGACCATCGTGAAGCCAGGCCAAACGCTCACACTCCGCCTTCACGGCCAGGGCGACCTGCTGCGAAGCCTGGGCCCACGTCGCCCCCTTCACGTCCTTCAGGCTGATGTGGATGACGGGGTGGCGCTGAAAGTGCGCGCGGGCGGCCGGGCGGTCCCAGATGGCGAGGCCCTCAAAGGTAGAGCTGAGGTCGGCGGGCCCCCGCTCCAGGAAGGCTCGAAGGGTGGAGAGCAGGAGCGACTTGCCAAAGCGGCGTGGCCGACAGAAGACCGTCGCGGGGCGCCTCGCTTCGATGAGATCGGCGACGGCGCTCGTCTTATCGACGTAGGGTTGGCCCTTCCGCCGGAGGGAAGGAAAGTCGGAGACGCCGATGGCGAGGTGGGGCCGCATCGGCACGCTCTATCTCGGAGCCCGCGCGGTGTACGCTCCCCGCGATGAGCGACTCCACCTGGGGCTCCCCCACCGCAACGCCGTTTGACCGCGCCACCTTCGGCGAGGGCGCCCGTTACCGCGACCAGGGTCTCCTCGCGCGCGGGGGGATGGGCGAGGTGCGCCGGGTCTGGGATGAGAAGCTCGACATCCCCGTGGCGATGAAGATCCTCGGCTGGGAGCTGCTCGACGACCCCGCCGCCCGCGCGCGCTTCCGCTCCGAGGTCGCCATCACCGCGCGCCTCCAACACCCAGGCATCCCCGCCGTCTACGACCACGGCGTCTTCGAAGATGGCCGCCCCTGGTTCACCATCACCCTCGTCGAGGGAGAGACGCTGGCGAACCTCTTCGACACCAGCACCCCCAGCGCCGAGGCGCAGCGGCGCTTCGTCTCCCTGCTCCAGCGGGTGGCCGACACGGTCGCCTATGCGCACAGCCGCGGCGTCCTGCACCGTGACCTCAAGCCCGCCAACCTGATGGTGGGGGCCTTCGGCGAGGTGCGGGTGATGGACTGGGGGGTCGCGCGCACCTTCGGGCCCGAGGGGGCCGGGGCCGACGGCGTCGTCGGGACGCCGGCCTACATGCCCCCCGAGCAGGCCCGCGGCGAGCCCGGGCTCGGGCCCACCACCGACGTCTGGGCCCTCGGCGCGGTGCTCTTCCACGCCCTCTGCGGCCGACCGCCCTACGCCGGGAGCCCCCGCGCGGTGTGGGCCGCCCTCGTGCAGGGCCCCGAGGAGCCGGCCTTGGACGACCCCTGCGTCCCCGACGACCTCCGCGCCATCTGCGCCCGCGCCCTCTGCCTCCGGCCCGCGGACCGTTACCCCGACGGCGGCGCCCTCGCCCGGGCCCTCGCCGGCTGGCTCGAGGGGGCGGAGCGCCGCGCCGAGGCCCTCCTCATCGTCGAGCGCGCCCGAGCCCGGCTCCCCGACATCGCGGCGCTGCGTCACTCCGTCACCACCCTCTCCGCCGAGGCCGAGACGGCGCTGCAAGCCGTGGCGCCCGGCGACCCCGTCTCGGCGCTCGCGCCCGGCTGGGCCCTCCAGGACCGGGCCGAGGCCGCCGCCTCCGAGGTGACCCTGCGCGAGGCCACGCTGCTCCAGGAGCTCCGCGCCGCGCTGGAGCGCGCCCCCGCCCTGCCCGAGGCCCACGCGCTGCTCGCCGACGTGTACCAGGGCGCCCTCGCCCGCGCCGAGGCCGAGGGCGACCCCCACGCCATCGCGCGGAGCGAGCTCATGCTGGCCACCCACGACCGCGGTCGACACGCCGCCTACCTGCGCGGAGACGGCGCCCTCACGCTCTACACCACCCGGCCGGCCCGGGCTCGGCTCTTTCGGTACGTCGAGGAGGGCCGCCGCCTCGTCCCCCGCTTCGAGCGCGAGCTCGGCCCGACGCCCCTCCGCGCGGCCCCAATGCCGAAGGGCTCCTATCTGGTGACGCTCGAGGGCCCCGGGGCGCTCGTGCGCTACCCCGTGCGCATCGACCGCGGCGCCCACTGGGACGGCGTGCCCCCCGAGGGCGGAGATCCGCACCCCGTCTGGATCCCAGAGCCAGGCGACGTCCGCCCCCACGAGGTCTATGTGCCCGCCGGCTGGTGTGTCGTCGGCGGCGACCCCTCCGCGGCGGACAGCCTGTCGCGGCAAGAGGTCTGGGTCGATGGTTTCGTCCTCGAGCGCCTCCCCGTCACCCTCGGGCGCTACCTCGCCCACCTGCAGGCGCTGCTGGCCCTGGGTGACGAGGCCGGCCTCGCCGCCGCCGCGCCGCTCGTGAACCGCTCGCTCCCCGCCGTCTCGCGGGAGGGCGACACGCTGCGCCTCATCGGCCACCCCGACCTCCCGGCCGCGGGGCTCACCCAGCCGGCCGCGGCGCGCGCGGCGGCCTGGTTCGGCGCCCGCCTGCCGGGGGAGCTCGAGCTCGAGAAGGCGGCCCGCGGCGTGGACGGGCGCCTCACCCCCTGGGGCCGGCAGCTCGAGCCCCGGTGGTCGCGCGTGCTCGGCTCGCCCCCCTCGCCGCCCGGCCTGCTGCCCGTGGGCGCCTTCCCCGAGGACGAGGGCCCCTACGGCGCGGGTGACCTCGTCGGCAACGCCCGCGCCTGGTGCGCCAACTGGTGGTCTCGCCTCGGCCCCATCCAGGGCCGCCGGGCGGCGGACTGGCCCGCGTCCGGCACCCACCGCGCCGTCCGCGGGGGCTTCTACGGCTCCCCCGTGGTCACCCAGCGCGCCGCCACTCGCTTCGGCAGCCCGCCCGACCAGGCCACCGACGCCGTCGGGCTGCGGCTCGTGCGGGACATCCCGGGCGGGGTCAGACCGCCTTGACGTGGACCGACGAGAGGGTCTTGGTCGCGGGGGGCGCGCCGGCGTCGTAGCTGAGGACCCTGCCGCCCGTGATCTTCAGGCTGGGCGGCTGACTGAGGGTGGCCACCTCGAGGAAGCGCACGTTGTCGAGCGCGTTGCCTGTCCAGGCCAGCCCCAGCCAGAGCTCCCCCGCCTTGTACCAATGCTGCCCGCCGGGCACCCCGGTGACCCAGCTCGCCAGATCGGTGATGTTGGTCGCCTTCCAGGCCACGCTCGTGTCTGGGCTGAAGCTCACCGACATCGCACCCCCCGCGCCCGAGACCGCGGTGAGCGGGGTCCAGGTGATCGTCAAGGTGGCGCTGTCATACCAGCTCGGGCGCGCGACGCTGCCGAACCACCAGATCTCTCTCCCCTTGCTCAGGGTGTAGGCCGCGCTGGTGCAGTCCACCGACAGGGTGGAGTACGACACCGCGCTCGAGAGCCAGAGGCACTGGGCGACCACGAGGCTGCTCTGGCCGCTCTTGAGGGTGAAGGAGTAGACCCCGAGGGTGCCGGAGTCGCCGCTCAGCTCCTTCGGCCGCCGGAAGCCGTCCGGGGTCCAGGTCGCGGGCACGGGCACGTTGAAGACCGATGGGTTGTTGAAGGGCAGGTTTGCGGCCCGGGAGTTGCCCGCGAGGCTCGGCGCCTGGTCGGAGTAGCCGAGCGCGCCGAGGAGCGCGCGCGCCCGGTAGGTGAGCTCGCTGTAGCTCCCGAGCACCACCATCACGTCGCTCACCCGGCGCCGCTCCCACTGGCCGAGCAGGGTGAGCAGCGCGAAGGAGTAGACCCCGCGCCACTCGCCGCCGAACACCCCCTCATAGGCCCGGCTGCCGAGGGCGGCGCCGAGGAGGAGGCGCATGCGGACCTCCGCCTGCTGGGGGAGCTCCTGGCCGAGGGTCGAGCGGTCAAAGGCCTCGGCGCGCACCGTGTCGTAGCAGGCGTCGACCACCACGGTGACGCGGCGCTGCAGCCCCTCGGCGCCGAGCCGCGCCCCGAGCTGATTGAGCACGAGGGCGCCCCGCAGCAGGCCGCCCTCCACCTCGCCGTCTTCGAGGACGAGCGCGAGCCGATCGCCAGCGAAGTCGGTGTCGGGCCCGGCGCCCTCGGCCGCCGCGAGATGCGCGCCGTGGCCCGAGAAGACGATGAGGGCGGTGCTGGAGCCGTCTTCGTGCGCCGTGAGCCAGGACACCATGGCGTCGAGGGCGGCCTCCACCTCGGCGAGCGTGGCGCCGTGCACCTGCTCGCCGGGCAGGCCCAGCGTGTCGGGGGAGAGGCGCGGCGAGCTGAGCACCTGGAGCTGGTCGGCCCCCACCAGGAGCCCCTCCCGGGCGAAGCGGGCCCAGGCGGTGGCGTCGTGGAGGGCCCCCTTCAGCGTCGCGGCGGGGCCGAGCCGCGGGTACTCGTTCAGGCCGATGGCGAGGACGTAGGTCTGAGTGGAGTTCTGGAGAGGCAAGGTCGCTCCGGTGGGGAGAGGGGGGCGGGCGGTGCAGTCTACGGGACGCGCGAGCGGGAAGGTCAGCGACTGGGGGGCCCTGCGGCGCTCAGTCCTCCCGCACCGCCCCGGTGCGCGCGACGATCCACCGCTGGTCCTCTGTGACGACGGTCTGATCGTAGCCGCGGCTCTGCCAGAACATCACGTGGTCGGCGCCGCTCCCCTCACACTCCGCCGACTCCGCGGATCCGTCGCCGTCGTCGTCGTGGTCGGCGGTACACTCGGGCGTGTCGGCGAGGAGGTCATGGGTGGCGCCGTCGCGTTCGGAGGTGTGGCGGAGGCCGAGCTGGTGCCCGAGCTCGTGGGTCACCACCTGTCCCATCTCCTCGAGGTCGGGCCCGTCGAGCGTGAGGTCCCAGAGCGGCGCCACCGCGACGGTCACGCCGCTGGAGGCGGTGCCGGGGCGCGGCGCACCAGGGATGCCCCCCGCGATGCCGATGGTGCCGCTGGTGTCGTACTCGTTGATGAAGAAGATCGGGATCGCTTGTGTGTCGTTGGGGTCTGTCCAGGAAGACAGCAGCGCGCGCCGATCGTCCCCCGTGCCGAGGCGCTCGCCGGGGTGGAAGGAGAGGGTCTCGGTCGCCGCGAGCTCGACCGTGAGGCCCCCCACCGCGTAGGTGGCCACGGGGATCGCCAGCACGTCGGCGACGTCCTCCTCTGTCATCGGCGCTTCGTCTACGATGATCCCCACCACGCGCACCGTGCCGGTCGAGGCGTCACCCCGGCGAACGTACGCGTCGAGCCGCCCCGGGAGCGTGTCCGGGGTGGTGCTGTTGGAGCGAGGAAAGACCGCCCAACACCCGGCCACGGCGGGCGAGCTCGGCGTGAGGGGCAGGCTCCGTGTGAAGGCGGGGGACACCTCGACGCTTCCGGCGACCGCGAAGGGATCGGGCAGGAGCGCGCCGTCCTGGAGGAGGTCCATCTCCGTGCTCTCTGTCCCCGCGTCCACCGTGACGGTCAGCGACGCGGCGTCATCGGGGACACTCAGGTACACGGGGTCTGCGACGCTCATGAAACAGGCAGACGACCAGCGCCAGCTCAGCTCCAGGCTCTGTACGTTTTGAGAGTCCGACACCGGAAAGACCAGGGCGTCGTCCGGGCAGGTGGTCCGAACAGGGGCGCCGTCGCAGGATGCCCACTCGGGCGCCGCCGTGTCGGTGGAGCCCGTGTCTTCGGGGGGGCTGTCTTCGGGCGCCGTGTCCGCGGGCGCCGTGTCCGCGGGCCCGGAGGTCTTGGAGCCCGCGCTGCACGCGATCAAGCTGCATGCGATCAACACGAGGGCGAGCATCACCACACCACGCTCGGCGCGGGCTGCGCCTCGGTGGCGCGGTCTTCGCCGTTGTTGTCGAAGCTCACGCTCTGGATGGTGAGGTCGCCCTGGACGTCTTCGATGCCGAAGGTGTTGGTGCGGAGCACGCCGTCGCGGAGCGTCGCCGCGCCGACCACCTGCAGCCCGACGGTTGTGTCCTCGATGAGGACCCCGTCGAGCGAGGCCTCGGCGCCTGCGCCGATGAACACGCCCGCCGCGGAGGTGTCGTCCGGACAGAGGCTCGTGACGCAGGACTGCGGCGACACGCCGGACACGAGCACGTCCTCGAGGGTCGCCTCACCGCCCACGAGGTAGACCCCAGCGCCCTGTACATCCTCGAAGGCCACTCGGGTGAGCGAGGTCAGCCCATCGGCGTTGTCCATCCCCACGCCATACTGCCCGGTCGCCTCAAACGACTGGATGTTGGACACACGCACGTCGGTCAACGAGAAGGTGGAGCCGCCGAGGCCGGTCAGACCCGTCCCGTACGCGCCATCGATGACCACCCGCTCGAGCGAGACCGTCACGCTCCCATACGTGTTCACGCCGAGGCCGTAGGGCAGAGCCGTGCTCGGCCGAACGCCCCTCAGGATGAGGTCCTGCGCCGACAGCGTCACGTCCTCCTCCATGTCCAGCCCCAGGGCCCAGACGTCCTCGATGAGCGTGGTCCGCAGCGACACGACGGCTCCATCCCACCCGGCCACTCCGTAGCCGAACGGCACGTCCGCAGACAGGCCCCCGGCGGAGATATAGACCTCGCTGGCGTCCACGCTCCCCCCCAGGGCGACGATCCCCGCGAAGGGCTCGTCTTCGATCACCGCGCGGGCCAGGGTCACCGTGGAGGCGTTGAGGTTGACCCCCGCCCCGAAGCCGCCGAGCAGCCCCGAGCGCCGGAGCCGGACGTCGCTCACCGAGGCGACCGTGCCCTGCTCGATGATGATGGAGTCCCCATCGGAGTCCTCCGCCAGCACGCGCGAGATCTGGGCATCGGGGGAGCCGACCACGCACACGCCGCCCCCGCCGTAGGTGGAGCCGCTGTCTCGGTAGATGCCCCGCGCCACGAGGTCCTCCACGGTGAAGGGCCCGATCGCCGCCCCGTCCACACCCACGCCCCGAATCGCGAACTGGGTCGAGTCGATGACCGTGATGCCGGCCCCGCGGAAGGTGCCCGCGCCCTGATAGAGGACCGCCCCCGCGCCCGCGCCGTCGAGCAGGTCACCGCCGACCCCAGAGATCCAGGCGTCCTCGATGGTCAGGTCCCCGCCGAGCCCGGCGAAGGCGTAGTCGTGGCCGCCTTCCACGACAGCCCTCCGCACCACGTTGGCGCCGGACGCCCCCGAGATGCGCATCGCGACGCCGCGGCCATTGTCCGAGGCCTGCGGCTCCATCCCGAAGACGACGAGGTCGGCGAGATCGACCGTGGCGCCACCCTCGACCCAGAGCCCCGCGCGATGCGAACGGGAGAGCGTGAGCCCACTCGCGACGACCGTGGTGGCGTCTGTCGCGAAGATGGGATCGCCGCTGCCGAGGTCGCTCGGGCGGGGCCCGACGCCGTCGATGAGCACGTCGTCGAGGGTGAGGGTAGTGCCGCTGGCGCGGATGCCCTCGGTCACCACACCCTGGATCACGACGCCGCTCAACGAGAGGGTGGCGTCGGTCGCGACGATCCCGCTGGTCTGGCTGTTGCCGATCGAGAGGTCGGCGAGCGCGAGCGAGGCGCCCTCAATCTCCACCACGCCCGCCTCTTCGTCGTCCGCGCCGCTCCAGGTGAGCGTCGTCATCGAAGGACAGACCCCGCGCAGGGTGAGGTCGGCGGTGACCGAGAGGTGGCCGTCAAAGGTGCCGGCGCCGAGCTGAATGGTGTCGCCGGCCGAGGCGGCGGCCAATGCGTCAGTGATCGAGCCGAAGGGGGCGTCTCGGGTGCCGTCACCCGAGCCACCGGCCGCGACAAACCAGGTGCCCTCGTCGGTGACATCTTCGGGCCAACCTTCGGAACAGGCGGAGCCCACGGGGGCGCAGCCCGCCTGTCCGGGGCGGTGCATCTCCCCCGCGGCGCAGGCGGCTCGCTCGCCGGCGGGCCAGGGCGCGCAGGCGTGTCCGCCGTCCTCGAGCGGGTCTTCCACCCAGCCGGCTGGGCAGGCGCGGGAGGGCGGAGCGATGGTCGGCGCGCCCGCGTCGAGCCAGGAGATCTCCGGCGCGGCGATGTCCGGCGCCCCGGCGGCGAGCCAGGAGAGGCTGGCCTCGCCGGGCTCGGGGTCGGGGTCGGCGCCGGTGTCAGAGCCGCCGTCAGAGCCGCCGTCGGAGCCGCCGTCAGCGGGGGCAGAGCCCGGGGCCTCGGTGCCCTTGGACCCACACCCGAGCAACATCAGGTGAACCAGAAAGAGAGAGCGCATGGCGGTCCTCCAGAGAATCGGTGGGACGGGTTGTTTGGACTCCTCCGCTGTAGTCCAGCGGGGCGGCCAGGGCCATTGCAGGGCATTTCGGTCGGTTGCAGCCCGCGGACCGCGAGTTGCACCGTCATCGGTCACTTCACCGCGATCAGGCAGGAGGCCGTGGCGCCGAGGCGCGGAGGGAGCGCGGCTGCGGCGCAGGCCATGGCCTCGCCGTCGAGGGGGGCCGCCTGTCGGAGCACCACCGCGCCGCTCTCCGCGACGAGCAGCGCCGCTGGGCCCGGCGGGAGGCCGAAGCGCCGCCGGAGCTCACCGTCCGGATCGGCGACGACCGGCGCCCGGAGCCCCCGCGCCCGGAGATAGGGGACCACAGCGGACTGGCCGGTCGCCGTGTCCTCGCTGATCAACAAGACCTCGAGCCCTGCGGCCTGGAGCACCTCCACCGAGTCGAGGCAACCCGCACAGCCTTGCGAGAAGAAGACGAGCGCCGGGGCGTCCCCGAGGTGGCGGAGCGCGCCCCGCTGATCACGGCCGAGGGCCTCCCCCGCGACACCCGGGTGGACAAAGAGCGCGACGGCGGCGAGCACGAGAGATGTGAACAAGGGAGACCTCGGGGTGGTTGGACACCCTCAAGGTCACCCACCCCCGGCCCGGACACCATTTCGGGCCGTTTCAGCGCGTTGCCGGGGCCCGCGCACCGCAGAGCCCTCGAGGGAGGAGGCTCAGGCGGCGCGTCGGCTCCGCATGTCAACCACCGCTGTCGGAGTTCGCCTTCGTCGGCGGGGGGCGGAGGAGAGAGGCCGCCACAGACACCACGAGGATGCCGCCGATGATGCCGAGAGACAGGGTGATGGGGAACTTCCCACCAAAGAGGCTGTTGAGCCACGCCATCTTCAAACCGACAAAGACCAGCACCAGGGCGAGACCGTACTTGAGCAGGTGGAAGCGGTCGATGACGCTCGCCAACATGAAGTAGAGAGATCGAAGGCCCAGGATGGCGAAGATGTTCGAGGTGAAGACGATGAGGGGCTCTTTGGTGATCGCGAAGATCGCGGGGACGGAGTCAATGGCGAAGATGATGTCGGAGAGCTCGACCACGATGAGGGCCAACAACAGGGGAGTACCGTATCGCACCCCGTCCCTCTGGATAAAGAACCGCTCCCCGTGATGGTCTGAGGTGATGGGCAGGAAACGACGCACGAACCGCACAACGGGGTTCTGATCGGGCTGCATCGGCTTTTCGGGGCCGAACATCAGCTTCAGGCCGGTCAGGATGAGGAAGACACCCGCCAACACCACCACCCAGTGGTACTGCATGAGGACTGCGCCCAACGCGATGAACCCTGCACGAAAGAAGAGCGCACCCAGGATCCCATAGAACAGGACACGGTGTTGAAGTGCGGCGGGGATGGCAAAGAAGGAGAACACCACCGCAAAGACGAAGATGTTGTCGACCGCCAGGGCCTTCTCAATGACGAAGCCTGTCAGGAACTCGAGCCCCACACGATCGGCCGCAGCCGCGGCGTCGAAGCCGGGGATGGCCTGCAACCGCGGGTTGGAGGCGAAGGTCGAGCCCGCATACGCATAGAGCGCGACGTTGAAGAGGAGGGCGAGGCTGATCCACACGCCGGTCCACACCGCGGACTCCTTGAAGGTGACCGCGTGGGCCTTTCGGTGGAAGACCCCGAGGTCCAGGGCCAGCATCCCGAGCACAAACAGGCTGAAGACCCCGTAAAACCACCAGTATTCTGCGAACGGGAAGAGAGCGACGTCCATCACGATGACCTCCAGGCCCCATTCAGCTACCCGGTCTCCCATCTCGAATCAAAACAGATATTACCGGCATCATCAATCGGTTTTATCAATAATAGCTTTTCCCGGGGTCTTCGTTCCAAACTTCCTCTTCGACAGGGGGCCCCCGGGGTGGCACATGAGAGAGGGAGGGCCGAAAGAGGCGGGGTGCCCTCCGCCACCCCACTCGGCCAAGCTCCGGAACACCGATCCGGCGTGCGGTTCCCTCACACGCTCGTCATCCAGCACAGCGCCCCGCAAGGCGACCGAGGAGTACACCTTGAACCTCACGATTCAACTACCCCATGTCAGCGACAGCGAGACGATGTACGCCCACGCCGATCAGGTCCTCCGATTCGCGATGACCCGGTTCACCGAGGTGATCTCCGAGGTCCGCCTCCGGCTGGTGGATGAGAATGGGCCGCGCGGCGGGGTCGACCAGCGCTGTCGGGTGCAGGTCCACCTGCGCCGCGGCGGTGTGGTCCACGTCGATGGCGTTCACGCCGATCCCCACGTCGCCATCCAGCAGGTCACCGCACGCGCAGCCCGCTGTGTGGCTCGCCAGCTCTCCCGAGAGCGACCCGGACGCGGTCTCGAGCGGAATGAGGTACGCCGCTAGGGCTCGCTTCGGGCGAGCGGTGGGAAGGGCGGGCAATGGATGGCCCACATGGATAGGTTGAGCCGATGTCAACGCTGCCCTGGCTAAACTACCATCACCTGCTCTACTTCCACGCCACCGCCCGCGACGGGAGCATGTCGGCGGCGGCCAAGAAGCTGCGCCTCGCCCAGCCCACGCTCTCCGGTCAGATCAAGCAGCTCGAGGAGTCGCTCGGAGAGCCTCTCTTCGAGCGACGAGGCAAGCGCCTCGAGCTCACCCCCATGGGGCGCACGGTCTATCAGTACGCCGATGAGATCTTCGGGCTGGGGCAGGAGCTTCTGCACGCGGTGCGCGGCAAACCCGCCGGCCGCGCGCTCAGATTCTCCGTTGGGGTGTCAGACGCCTTGCCCAAGCTCGTCATCTATCGTCTGCTGGAGCCCGTGCTCGCCCTCGAGGGCGGCGCCCGGCTCGATCTCCGCGACGGCGACCTCCCCTCGTTGTTGGCGGAGCTGGGCGCCCACCGGCTGGACCTCGTGCTCACCGATGCCCCGCTTGCGGCCGATGGGGGCATCCGCGCCTACAGCCACTCCCTGGGGGAGAGCAGCGTCACCTTCTTTGGCACCCCATCGCTGGCCGCCGCGCTCCGGCCGGGCTTCCCCGGCAGCCTGGACCGCGCCCACATGCTGCTCCCGGGGAGGGCCATCGCGCTCCGCCGCTCGCTCGACGAGTGGATGGACCGCCTGGGGATCGTGCCCGACATCGTCGCGGAGATCCAGGACAGCGCGCTCCTCAAGGCCTTCGGACACAGAGGGGTCGGCGTATTCGCCGCGCCCACCATCGTCGCCCGCGAGGTGACCGAGCAATTCGGCGTCGAGCCCATCGGGGTGGCCGAGGAGGTGGTCGAGCGCTTCTGGGCCATCAGCGCCGAGCGGCGCATCCGCCACCCCGCGCTCGGCGCGGTCGTGGCGGGGGCCCGTACGCTATTTGCGGGGGCTGTCCGATAGGGCCCCCCAAAAGCGAGGGTCAGCCCGACCGAGCGAGGTGCGCGAGCGTCTTATCGACCGTCCGCAAGAAGGCCTGGATCGAGGCGTCCAGCGCCGGCTCCGGGGTGTCCTCGATGCGGGTGTGCGAGACGCCGGGGCTGCTCTGCGCGAAGACCATCGCGGTGGGCATCAGCGGCACCATCTCGGCCGAGTCGTGGAGGGGGCCCGAGGGCAGCTCGGGGCTGCGCCCGGTGACCTCGCGCACCGACTCCCGCACGAAGCCGAGGAGGGTGGGGTCAAAGAGGCGGGGCGGGATGTCCCAAATTCGTCGCCACTGCACCTCGACGAGGTGCTTCCGGGCCGCCGCCGCGGCCGCAGCCTGGGCCTCGGCGTACATCGAGGCGAGGACGCTGGCGTCGAGCGCCCGCATGTCGATCGAGATCTCGGTCGCCCCCGGCACGGCGGTGACGAAGTTGGGCTCCACCTTCACGACCCCGCAGGTGGCGACCACCCGAGTCTTCGGCTCGGAGCCCGAGTGGCGCACCGAGATCTCGCGGCAGGCGAGGGCGAACTCGGCGGCGGCCAGGAAGGCGTCCTTGCGCAGGTGCAGCGGCGCGGCGCCGGAGTGGGCGGCCTGGCCGGTGAAGCGCAGCATGTGGCGCTCGACGCCCATCGTCCCCAGCACGACGCCCACGGGCTCCTCGAGCTCTTCGAGCACCGGCCCCTGCTCGATGTGCAGCTCGAGCGAGGCCACCGGCTGATAGCTCTCCAGGCGGGCCTTCGCCCCCATCATCTGGTCGAGGTGGACGCCGTCGGCCGCGAGGGCGTCGGGCAGCCGCACCCCGTCCCGGTCCACGAGGTGGGCGAGCTCAGCGGCCGGATCGAGGCTGCCCGCGGCCGCCGACGAGCCCACGAGGCTGCGCCCGAAGCGGGCCCCCTCCTCATCGGCCCAGTCCACCACCCGGATGGCGACCGGCGGGGTCGCCCCGGCCTTGATCCCCCGCAGCACCTCCAGGCCCGCGAGCACGCCGAGGCAGCCGTCCAGCCAGCCGCCGCCCGGCACGGAGTCGAGGTGGCTGCCGATGATCAAGCTCCGGGGCGAGCTCCCCGGCAGCGAGGCCCACAGGTTGCCCGCAGGGTCCACCTCCACCGTCGCGCCCGCCTCCGCCGCGGCCTTCTCGGCGAACCACTGGCGGGCGGTGCGCCAGACCGGGCCCCAGGCCACCCGCTGGGCCCCCCGGGCGTCAGAGGTGAGCGCGGCGAGCTCACGGAGATCGGCGATGACACGGGCGGAGCGTGGGTCCATCGGGGAACCTGAAGGCAGAGAGGGAGGGAGGGCACCCCGCGCGGCCGCAGGGCTGACCCGCACGATCCTACCCCTTTCGAGGCCCCCCGCGCGACCGAGCGCGCCGGTCCCGACCCGGGTCTGCGAGCTGGCCCACCCAGGGGCGCGACCCGCGCGGCTCGTTGGCCCCGAAGGGCGATGCCATGGCCCCGAAGGGCGAAACCATGGCCCCGAAGGGCGATCGGGATAACCGCTGCGCATCGGGGGTGGTCATGGAGAAGGTCATGGAGAGCAGGCAGCTCGGCGCACAGGGGCCGACGGTAGGCGCCATCGGCCTCGGCTGCATGGGCATGAGTGAATTTTACGGGCCGGCCAACGACGCTGACTCCATCGCGGTGATCCACCGGGCCCTCGAGCTCGGCGTCACGCTCCTCGACACCGCTGACATGTACGGCTCCGGCCACAACGAGGAGCTCGTCGGGCAGGCCGTGCGAGATCGCCAGGAGCAGGCGGTGATCGCCACCAAGTTCGGCGTCGTCCGCGGGCCCGGCGGGTCCTTCGCTGGGCTCTCCGGCAAGCCGGAGTACGTGCGCGCCGCCTGCGACGCGAGCCTCCGGCGGCTGGGGGTCGAGCGCATTGATCTGTACTACCAGCACCGGGTCGATCCGACGGTCCCGCTCGAGGACACGGTCGGGGCGATGGCCGGCCTCGTCGAGGCCGGGAAGGTCCGCTGGCTCGGCCTGTCGGAGGTCACCCCCGAGCTCATCCGGCGCGGGCACGCGGTCCACCCGATCACCGCCGTCCAGAACGAGCTCTCCCTCTGGAGCCGCGACCCCGAGGCCGGGGTGGTCGAGACCTGCGCCGAGCTCGGGGTGGCCGTGGTCGCCTACTCCCCGCTCGGTCGGGGCTTCTTGACCGGGAAGCTCACCACCACGGACACGCTGGCCGCCAACGACTTCCGCCGCATCGCGCCGCGCTTCCAGTCGGGGGCCTTTGACCAGAACCTCGTGCGGGTCCGCCAGATCGAGGCCCTGGCCGCGGCGCACGGCGCCAGCCCCGGACAGATCGCCCTGGCCTGGGTCCTCTCCCGCGGCCCGCACGTCTTCGCCATCCCGGGCACCCGGAGCCTGGCGCGCCTCGCCGAGAACACGGCGGCGGCCAATCTGCACCTCAGCGCGGACGATCTCACCACCTTGGACCGTGTCTTCCCGCCGGGCGCGGCGGTGGGCGGTCGGTACCCCGGATAGGGCGACAGGGCAATTGACGACGTGGGGTCAGGACTCTCCAATTGATCCCTGGGAAGAAACCCTTCCCGTGAGGGACTGGACGGCGGCGCCGCCCCCTACCGCTGCTGACGAACGGCAGGGCGCGCGGTGTGGGTCCGCCGAGGATGGCG
>JBIJDH010000075.1:0-3932 GCA_044344255.1 Myxococcota bacterium | reverse complement strand
GCGGGGCACCCGAGATCGGGCAAAAGACGCCCTCTCGGGGCCGTACCCCGGGAGGGCGACGGTAGCGGGGACCTGTGGTAAGGTCGGAGTCGTGATTGCCCCCCGCCGTTCATGCGCCCTATCCCCAGCGAAAGAGCGATCGCAACGACGCGCTCCGGCTCGCAAAGCTCGCCACCGCTGTCGCGACGCTCCTGCACCCGATCGCGGACCGCTCCGAAGAGCGCGAGCTCGGGATCACGGTGCTTTGCGCCCGGCGGGCAGCTCCGCACGGGGCCGCGCTCTCTGCACGCCCAGACGAACCTTGCGGTGATCGAGCGGTTTTTGCCGGGAAGGTTGCGGGCGGGGGGGGGGCGACTCCGGGCTCAGGGCACGGGCTGCGCTGCTGGTGCGGCGGGCGGCGGCGGCTCCACCACGAACCCTTTCCATGCGGGCGGTGGCTTCAGGCCGTCGGGCCACGGTCGGGGACAGAACTCCGTGGACCAGATCACCCGGGCGTGGCTGGCGGCATCCTTGTCGGACATCGACAGGATCATGCCCTTGGCTCCGCACACAAATGGCGGCGAGATCGCGGGGGACGTCGAGTCGGGAACCACGGCGGACGTCCAGCCGGCCTGCCCGCTCACGAACACCGTGAGTGGCCCCGTCGGCGTTTGTCCTTCCAGATCCTGAACCGGCGCGCCCCAGATCCACCCCCGCATGGGCGGAGGCTCCGCCGCCAGCGCCAGGACCGTGCCCGACGGATCGGCCGCAGGGTCAACAGGCTCGTAGAACGTACCAAATCCGCCCCGGTCGCCTTGGGTGAGCGTCAGGCCGTGCGTGAGCGTTTGCACGACGGAGCCGAAGTTGCGGCAGAACGGCGGGCCCGTGCCTTCCCCGAGCGCCAGCAGCTCGAAGCTGTCTCTCGCCCAGGTCGGCCCGCGGTGCGTGGCGCACGTCTGCACCCCAGGGCCCTGCGAGTCCGCCGCTTCGTACTCCTTTCCGTCCACGGTGGCGCGGTACGTGGTCGATTCTTCGCTCGGTTCTTCACGCACCGCCACGTCGGGTTCGCTCAGCGCAACCAGCGCTGCCCCATCAAACACCGCGCCCTCCGCCCGCGCGCCGTCGGCCAACGTGATCAAGCTGCCCGTGCCGCTCTGAACCAGCACGATCGGGTGGCTCACCTTCGCGTCCACAAACGCCAAGGACTGCCCCGTCGTGTCGCTCTCCACGAGAACATCGGCGCACCCGAACGGCAGCTCCGCGACGGGATGCTTCATCGCCACCGTGCCCTTCTCCAGCACCGCAAACTCCACCTTGCAGGCCGTCGCCGAGCCGGAGAGGTGCAGGAAATTGACGGGCTCGTCGTAGCCGAATTCCTCGACCACCGCATCGGCCGCCGGTGGCTCGACCGGCGGCGCAACCGGGTCGGGAGCCGCAACCGGTACCGGCGCGGTGCCTCCCGTGCAGGCCAAAGCGCTGGCGACGGTCACGGTTGCGACGAGGAGGGTGCGCGCCTGCATGCTGGCTCCGGGGAGGGTTTCCCCGTATCAACGGTCGGTGAGCGTCGGTATCCTCACATTGCGCTCAAGATGGCCGTGCTCGAGCCGCCATCTTTTCCGGATCTCGCAGGGTACGCGCAGCGGCGGGCCGCGCCCGGGGGGCGATGACGGGCGATGACGTTGCCCCGGATCGGCAAGACCGATGACGGAATTGTGGACGTGATTCCATGTCATCATCGACATCGACCGGGTTGTCATCGGGGCTCATCGGCATCGGCATCGGGGCGTGTCATCGGGGAAGGCATCGGCATCATCAGGCTTGACATCAGAACGAATGTTAGTATAGACAACATCAACCACCCCGGAACCTCATGCCTGCTCCCATCTCCTCCCGCCCCATCGTGGACTCCGCGACGCTCTTCGGGCGCTGCGTCGCCGTGATCCGCGCCGACCTCGGTCTCACCCAGGCAGAGATGGCCGCGTTGCTGCGCGTGTCGCGCCCGACGCTGACCCACTTCGAGACCGGGCGGGCAACACCCTCCTTCCACGTCCTGCTTCGCCTGGGGCAGCGCGTCGCGAAGGCGCGCGTGGACAGCGATGCCACCGCCGTCCTCGCGCTCCTTCACCTCACGGCGCGCGCGCTCCAGGCCGACGGTGTCCGCGTGCTCAACCGGCCCGTGCGCGAGGGCGACGTCATCCTCGACTTCGCCAAGATCGACCGGGTGGTCGGCCGCGTCTACGACCGCGAGTTCCGCGAGTACATCCCCGCCAAGCTCGCCGACTTCTCCGGCGATGACGACGAATAGCCACGTTCAAACAACCACACGACCAGATCAGGAGAACCTCATGGGCAAGTACGCATTCATCGACAACATCTTCGGCACCGACGACGAGGAGGAGCGCCGGTGTCCAGCGGGGTGGACGGCTCCTCGGGCGGCACGAGGGCGCCGCGGTCGATCTTACCGCTCACGAGGCGCGGGAAGGCGTCCAGCGCCACGAAGCGCGCGGGCACCATATGCGCGGGCAGGTGCTCGGCGAGCCGGGGGCCGGCATCGGCGGGGAGCGCGCCGGTCACGAAGGCCACCAGGGCGCCGCGGTGCGGGCGCACCACGGCCTCCCGCACGCCCGGGAGCGCCACAAGGGCCGCCTCCACCTCGCCCGGCTCCACGCGCACGCCGTGCAGCTTGATCTGCTGATCCAGCCGGCCGCGGTAGCTCCAGCGGCCGTCGGGGAGCAGCTCCACCGCGTCGCCAGTGCGGTACCAGCGCGCGCCCCCGTGCGTCACGAACGCGGCGGCGGTGCGGTCCGGGTCGCGCCAGTACCCCTCCGCGAGCGCGGGCCCGCCGATCCACAGCTCCTCCCCCTGTTGGCGCAGTTGGTAGCCGGGAAGGGGCCGACCGATGGTCACCTCGCCGTCGACCCGCGCGAGCGTGGCCCAGATGGTCGCCTCCGTCGGCCCGTACGCATTCCAGAGCGCGCCGCACCGCTCCCGCAGCGCGTCCGCGAGTGGGCGGGGGAGGGTCTCGCCGCCGGAGATGGCGGAGAGCCGCGGCGCGCCGGCCCACCCCGCGTTGAGCAACATCCGCCACGTGCCGGGTGTGGCCTGCAGCCAGTCCGGATCGACGGCCTCGACCCGCGCGCGCAGGCGAAGGCCGTCGCGCGCCGTGGCGTCCGACACGAGGTGCAGGGTGCCGCCGGCCAGGAGTGGCAGGAGCAGCTCGGCGATGGAGATGTCGAAGGCGAGCGAGGTGACGGAGAGCCAGCGTGGCGCGCGCAGGCCGAGCGCGCGGTCGAGCGCCGCGAGGTTCGCGCTCAGCGCGCGGTGGGAGACGGCCACCCCCTTCGGGCGCCCCGTGGAGCCCGAGGTGTAGAGGATGTAGGCCAGCCCGTCGGCGCGCGCAGACGGCGGAGGGGCTTCACCGGAGAGCGCCTCCGCGGCGAGCGCATCCGAGACGAGCGCGGGCTCGCCTCCGTCGCCGACGACCACCCGCGCCCCGGCGTCGTGGAAGACCTCCTCACGCCGTGACCGCGGCCACGCGGGATCCGCCGGCACCCACGCGGCGCCCAGCCAGGCGACTGCGCCCAGCGCGACGACGGTGGCGCGCCCCCGCGGCAGGACCACGCCGACGCGGTCGCCCGGCGAAACGCCGGCGCCGGCGAGACGAGCCGCGAGGTGCGACCGGGTCCAGGTCCCCCGCCGCGACGACGAAGGTTCTGCGGAGCCCTGCGAAAGGGACGGCGCCTCCGTAGCAACGGCGGATGGCGCGACGACCGGGCTGCGGGGAGCGCTCGGGGCCGGCGGGCGGGGCTGCGTTCGATGGGTAGAATTCGACCGGAAAACCTCGAATTCCATGCCCTACCGAGCCCGAGAGCCGCGGGTCGGGGGGCCCGGAGCCGCCCCGGAGCCCGTGCTCGGGGGCGCGGTCGACTCCACCCGCCCGGCGGTGTCCCAGG
>JBIJDH010000042.1:0-42618 GCA_044344255.1 Myxococcota bacterium | reverse complement strand
CAGGTCGTCGCCCCGGGCATCGAAGTGCCAGCGCTCCGCCGCCGACCGGAAGCGCTCGACGAGCCGCTCCGGGCCCACGAGCCCCCGCTCCACCATCGCCGCGATATCGTCGCGGTCTGTCCGGTGGAAGCGGGCGAGCTTGGCGACACACACGTCGGTCACGTCGAGGGCCTCGACCCCCAGCCGGGAGAGCGGCGGGTCGAAAGACACCGCTCGCCAGCCGGGCGCGTCAGGCAGGAAGGGGAAGGCCGCAGCGAGGATCTCCAGGTACATCCGATGGCGGACGTGCAGCTCGGTCTCCTTGCCTCCGAGTCGGAGCAGCGCTGCGCTGACCACGGGGGTGATCTCCGGGGTCTCCAGGACGTCGCCGTCCTTGGTGCCGCGGACGTAGTCGGTCTGGAGCAGGAGCGCGGTCGACCCCAGCACCCGCAGCGTCAGCGGCGCCGGGAGCGGCGGCGCCCAGCGGCGGTCCAGGTCACGGAGGAAGTCTTCAACCTGCGGCATCGGCGGCCCCCAGCGCATCAGCGAAGTCGGAGGGCTGAAGCTCGCTCAGCACCCCCCATCGCCGGGAGAAGATCGAGGCAGTGTCCCGCACATGCGCCAGCGTACGGGCACTGCGGACCCCACCGTCGATGTAATCGAGGCGAAGCTCGGCCTCCCCCGGCGGCGGATGGCGCTCGAGGAAGTCGCCGAGCACCGTGGCGGCCCGACGCCACGGCGCCGACGCCTTCGTCGGCGAGGTCAGGCCCAAGGCCGCCCGAACGTTGTCCACCAGCCAGGGCACTCGCGCCGGAAAGCCGAGCTGGCTGAGCTCGTCGTGGAGCACGTCGAGGTTGAGCCCATCGACGTTGGCGACCAGCACCGGCGCGAGGGCCAGGAGCAGGCGGGTGTCTCGGGGGGCGAGCAGCGTCTCCCGCACCGCGGCTCGCGCGCTGGCGACCCGCTCGCTCGGTAGCGCCGTGGCCACCTCCCGCAGGTGCAGCGCCCCGAGCCGCGCGAGGGCGTTCTGGAGCTCGTCCTCCACGGGCTGGAGGCCGACCACATCCTCCAGGCGCACGTTGAAGAGGCGGAGCACCAGGACGAGCTGCTCGGCGGTGAGCGAGCCTCCGCCGCGCTCGACCTCGCTCAGCCGGGCCTGGGAGAGGCCCAGCTTCTCCGCCAGCTCTGCTTGGGTCCACCGCCGCTCGACGCGGAGCTCCCGCACCCGCGAGACGATGTGCATGCGGGTCTTATCGAGGTTGGTCGGGGTGGGTTGGCGTCGCATATCGGTGTACCAGAATCTACATCGAGATACCGATATCGTCAACGCGCTGGGAGGGTCGCTCGGGCGCCCACCGTCGGGCCTGGGACCGTCCCTGGCCTCGGTGGGACCGACGGCGGAGCCCCCGGACCGGATCGCGGCCGGGTTGGTGCGGTGACGGGCCGCGCTGGAACCGAAGCGGCCCGGGCCGGGTCACTCCAAACAGGCCCCGCGGGGCACCCTCCGCACTCGAAAAATATCCAGAAAAGCCAGTGAAACAGAATTTCACCGAGGGGTCTTGACAGGCACGGTCCGCTGGCATCCTTCTTGCTGACGAAGGAATTGAAGGTCGAGCCGGAGCCCCACCGGGCTCAATCCCTATCCCCATAGGAGCCAGTCGATGCAGGTCGTCACCTACTGCCGTGTGTCCTCCGAGGAGCAGGCCGCGAAGGACCTCTCCATCCCCGCCCAGAAGAAGATGCTCATCCGATGGGCTGAAGAGCGCCCCGAGGTCAACATCGTCGGGAGCTTCGTCGACGAGGGCCAGTCGGCCTATGCCCCCGCCGACAAGCGGCCCGGCTTCTGCGAGATGGTGAGCTTCTGCCGCAAGAGCAAGGTGGACGCCATCCTCGTCCACAAGCTCGACCGCTTCAGCCGGAACCGAGAGGAGTCCATCCTCTTCAAGAGCCTCCTCCGCAAGCACGGCGTCCAGATCAAGAGCATCACCGAGAACTTCGACGCCGACACCCCCCAGGGCTTCCTCTACGAGGGGATGATCGAGGTCATCAACCAGTTCTACTCGATGAACCTGGCCACCGAGACGCTCAAGGGGATGAAGGAGAACGCCGAGCGCGGCTACGTCAACGGCGGCTGCGTGCCCTTCGGCTATCGCCTGGAGCGGAAGACCGACGGCAAGGGCCGCGAGCACGGTCACCTCGTCCTCGGACCCGACAGTGAGGTCCAGCTCGTGCAGCGCATCTTCCAGATGGCGGCCACGGAGGGCCTCGGCGTGAAGTCTATCGCCAACACCCTCAACACCGAGGGCATTCGCGCGCCGCGGAGCCCGCACTGGACAGGCTCGACGGTCCACACCCTCCTCAACAACCGCGCCTACCTCGGCCACCTCGTCTGGTTCAAGAGCCGCAAGCAGGGCCGCGATCGACGCCAGCCCACCGAAGAGGGAGAGCGCATCGTCGTCGAGAACGCCCACCCCGCCATCATCGACCCCGAGATGTTCGACCGCCGCGCCGCCATCGCCTCCACCCGACGCTTCGACGCCCACAAGAGCCCCTCCCGACACGCCTCCTGGCTGCTCGCCCGCCTCATCAAGTGCGACCACTGCGGCGCCAACTACGGCGGCCGGCGCTATTACCAGCGGAACGCGAAGAAGGGCACGCAGATCGAGCGTTTCGCCTACTACTGCGGCTCCTACATGAGCAAGGGTAAGTCGGTCTGTCCGCCGCTCCCCATCCAGCGGGACTGGATCGAGGGCGTGGTGCTCGGCATCATCAAGGCCCGCGTCGCCGAGCCCGACGGCCTCGCCGAGCTGGAGCAGATGGTCCGTTCCAAGATCGACGCCCAGCGCCGCGCCATCGGCTCGGACAGCCGTTCGGTGGAGGGAAAGCTCGCCGACATCGACCGTCGCATCCAGAACTTCGTCCGCGCCATCGGCGACGGCCTCGATCCCGCCGTCTGTAAGGCCCAGATCGCCGAGCTCAACGCCCAGAAGGAGCAGGTGGAGCGAGAAGCCTCCCTCCTGCGCCGAGAGGACCACTATCGGAAGGCCATCGAGCGCAACCTCGCCGAGCTGCGCCGCCTGTCGGAGGTCCTCAAGGACCGCTTCGACGGGATGCACGCCCAGGCACGGCGGGAGGTCATCCTTCACTTCATCGAGAAGATCGAGGTGAAGGACCGGCAGACGATAGAGATCCACTTCAAGGTCCCCTTCAACTCGGCGGGTGTAAAGCACCTCGTGGACGAGGTTGCCAGCCCGGGAGGGCGTGGAGGGGGCTCCGGGGAATGGGGGAGCGGCGGACAGGGGGGAGGTGCGGCAAATCTACAGTCGGAGATGGCGCGGGGAGCCAATCCACGCGCTGCGCGCACTTCACAGTCGCGGCAAGCGCCTTGGTGGTCCCGGGTGACGGTTCACGCCCTCCTTGTGGGGCGTGAACCTCCCCGTGAACCGCGTGAACCGCGCCGGTGGGCTTCCCTCCACCGCCGTTGGGGCCGCGCGCCTTCCGCGCCGCCTGCTCCAAGGGCGCCGAGGCGTGGGTGCCATCGTACAGGGCCACCTCGATGCGCCCCGGGTAGACGCGCACCTCGTCCACAAGCTCATGCAGCAGCTCCCGCCGCTCGCCGGGGGTGAAGTGGCGGTAGAGCTCATCGAAGTCGCGCAGCACCTGATGGATGGCGGCCAGCGACAGCGACCGCCCCTCGTCCGCCCCGAGCCTCGCCTCCTCTTCGGCGATGCTCGTCTGGAGGGCACGGCCCCGGGCTTCCAGCGCCTGCATCCGGTCGCGCGCGGTGTCGAGGCCGGCGGCGCCGATTGCGAGGATGGCGTCGAGCAGGCGGTGGCGCTCGGTCTTGTTGGCCGCGAAGTCCGCCTGGAGGGTCTTCAGGCGCGCACGGGCCGGCTCCAACAGCTCCCGGGCGATGCGGTTGGACTCCTCGATGGCCCGCTCCACCAGCGCGGGGTCGGAGGCGGCGCGACGGACGATGGCGAGCACGGCCTCCTCCAGGATGCCCGCGGGGAGCTGGCCGATGGGGCAGGTCGAGGAGGCGTCCTTCGAGGTGGAGACACAGCGGTAGTAAAAGTAGCGCTGGCCCATCTTGTTGATCGAGGTCGCCGAGGTGAGCGCCCGGTCGCAGGCGGGGCAGCGGGCGAGGCCGGTGAGCAGGTACTCGTGGGGGCGGTCCTCCCGCGGCGCCTTCGCCCCGCGGCGGTTGTCCTCGCGGATGTTCTGGGCGCGGTCGAAGGTGACCGTGTCGAGGATGGGCGCGTGCTGCCCGGGGTGCCAGTTGCCGCAGTGGGGCACCTCTCCCAGGTACAGCCGGTTCTTCAGCATGATGTCCACGACGGCGATGGTGAACACCCGCTCGCCCTTGTCGCCCTTGCGGCGTGAGGAGTAGCGCTTCTGCCGGTAGCCCTTCGCGTTCAGGTAGCGGGCGACCTCGCGGATGCTGCGCAGCTCCATCATCCGCTCGAAGGCCTCGCGGACGACGGCGGCCTCTTCCTCGTTGACAGAGAGGTGGCCGTTGCCGTCGGAGTCGTAGCCGAGGGGCGGGGCGCCGCCGTTCCACAGGCCACGCTCGGCGCGGGCCTGCATGGCGACGCGGGTGCGGTCGGCGGTCTGTTCACGCTCCAGCTCGGCGAACACGAGGACGAGCTTCAGCATCGCTCGGCCGATGGGCTGCGAGGTGTCGAAAGACTCGTTCAGCGACACGAACTGGACGCCCTGGGCCTCGAAGGCGCGGTGCAGCTCGTAGAAGTCGAGCAGGGAGCGGGAGAGGCGGTCGAGGCGGGTGACCATGACCACATCGACCTGTCCGCCTCGGACGGCGGCGAGCATCTCCTGGAGCTGCGGGCGGTCGAGGCTCTTGCCGCTGGCTCCTTCTTCGCGGAAGACCCGGGCGACCAGGTGCGGGGCCTGCCGTGAGGCGACCGAGGCGCGGAGGCGGGCCTCCTGGGTCTCCAGCGAGCCCTCGTCGCCGAGCTGGTTGTCGGTGGAGACGCGGGTGTAGAGCGCGACGCGGAGGGCCTCGGGCGGGGTTGTGGGGGCGGAGTTGCTGCGGGGGGCGGCTGGAGCCATGTGTGCGCCTCTTGTTTCGGTACCATGATACCTGCTCGCAGGAGTTGCGGCAACCGCGAAGTGGTCGGTTTCACTGCTTTCACAACGGTTGTGGAAGCGAAGCGTAAACCGTTCGCCGTTGTGCATTTCGCGGGAGATGAGGACGACGGGTCGAAGCTGTGGCCCTCCGGACGTCCCGCGCCCCCCGCGCGCTGCGGGTACCTGTTCGGTTCGTTTCGGCGAAGCGATCGATCGCTTCGATCGATCGAAGCGATCGATTGAAGCGATCGACCGACGCACCCGCTGGGAGGACCGGGCGCGCCGTTCAAACCTCCCGTTCGAGGAGTCTCCGCCTCACACCTGGACGCAAGGCGCACGGTGCGCTCGATTGGCCAGGGCCTCGCGGAGGCGATCTGCACATCGGTCACCTCCACCCATCTTGCGGGATTCCGTGGCGCGGAGGGGTCGATAGCGTTCGTGCTCGTTACAATCCGAAGCTCCCCCTCGCGGGGAGGTCGCTCCCCCAAGGCGGATCAGGTCCGCGACCCCGGAGACTCCCGAGTGCAGGCACCCCGCGAAGGCATGATGGCCGTTGTCCGCAACCGCCGGGCCATGATCACCGGGGTCGCGCCCTTCGACGCGGACGAGCAGGGCCGCTTCCACCTCGTGGATGTCGAATACAGCGACGGCCTGGGCGCGGAGGCGGATCAGGTGCTCTGGGAGGTCGAGCCCGGCGCGGAGGTGCTGGAGCCCGCTGCGCTGCCGAAGGTGGGCAGCACCGCGCCGATGGACCCTCGTGAGCTCGACGCGATGGTGCGCGCGGCGCGCTGGTCGGCCCTCACGCCCTCGCTGCCCTTCTCGGGGCTCGCCGAAGATCGCCCGCCGCTGGCCGCCCCCCTCTACGGCGCGATCTACCCCGAGGCTTACCAATTGGTCCCCGTCCTGCGGGCGCTGGACATGCCCCGCGTGGCGCTGCTGCTCGCAGACGCGGTCGGCCTCGGCAAGACCATTCAGGCCGGCATGGTGCTGCGCGAGCTGATGTTGCGCCGCCGCATCCGACGCATCCTCGTCCTCTGTCCCGCCGCGCTCCGCACACAGTGGAGGGACGAGATGCAGGACAAGTTCGCGCTCCCCTTCGAGGTGGTGGACCGCCCGCAGACCCTGAAGCTCCAGAAGGAGCTGGGGGTCGATGCCAACCCCTGGCGCACCCACGAGCGCATCATCGCGAGCTACCACTACCTGAAGCAGCCCGACGTGATGGAGGCCTTCCGCAGCGCCGCCGAGCCCGGCGACGATGGCCGCCTCCGCTGGGACCTCCTCGTGGTGGACGAGGCCCACAACCTCTCCCCCGCGAGCTTCGGCGTCGACTCCGACCTCTCGAAGATGCTCCAGCGCGTCTCGCCCTGGTTCGAGCACCGCCTCTTCCTGACGGCCACCCCCCACAACGGGCACACGCGCTCCTTTTCGGGCCTGCTGGAGTCCCTCGACCCCGTGCGGTTCACGCGCAAGTCGGAGCTCGACGACGAAGACCGCCGCCGCGTCGGCGAGGCCGTCATTCGTCGGCTGAAGAGCGAGATCAACGAGAGCTACACGACCCGGAGCCAACCGGCTCGTTTCTCCGATCGGCACGTCCGCGCCCTACCGGCGCTCCACTTCGGCGCCCAGGAGCGATCACTCCAGCTGGCCGTCCGGGACTTTCGCAAGGCCCTCCGCGCGGCGGTGCGCGGGGCCCCGCACAACGACCGGACAGCGGCGGCCTTCGCCGCCGAGGTGCTCCAGAAGCGGCTCCTCTCTGGCCCGTGGGCCTTCGGACAGAGCTGGCTCGCCTTGGTGGAGGGCCTCGGCGACGCGGGCGCGAACGCGGAGGCGGTGGCCCGCGTGAGCGCCCTCTCGGTGGACGACACCGATGACGACGCCGAGAAGGAGAGCCGCCACCGCCACGCCGGCAAGGTGGTCGGCGCCTGGCTCCGGCAATGGAGCGCGCAGGTCGCCGGTGAGATCGTCCCCATCTCCGAGCTCGTGGGCCTCCTTGGCGTCACGCGGGTGCCGCCGGGCCTCGATCCGGTGGACCACCGCGCGGCCGTCGCCGAGCGCGCGACAAAGGTGAAGGCGGACGCGCGAATGCGGGCCCTCGAGCTGCTCATCGACGACCGCCTCCGGAGCGGCAAGGGCTGGAAGGCCGACGAGCGTCTCGTGGTGTTCACCGAGTACCTCGCCACTCTCGACTACCTGCGCGCCCGGCTGCGGGCCCGCTATGGGGACGGAGAGTGGCTCCTCAGCCTCTTCGGCGGCATGAACGATGCCGAGCGGGATGGGATCAAGCGGGCGTTCAACAGCCCCACTCACCCGGCGCGCATCTTGATCGCCACCGACGCTGCGGGCGAGGGGCTCAACCTGCAGCGCGCCGCCCGCCTCCTGCTCCACTGGGACATCCCGTGGAACCCCGGGCGGATGGAGCAGCGTAACGGCCGCCTGGATCGCCACGGACAAGAGCGCGACGTGGAGATCTTCCACTTCGACAGCACCGACGACGCCTCGATGCAATTCCTCGGGCGTGTGCTCCGAAAGCGCAGCCAGACCCGTGAAGACCGCGTGGTGACCGACGAGATCTTCGCCGACGCCATCCTCGCGCACTTCGCCGACGAGGAGCACGCCGCCGCCCCCGACCTCGACCGCACGGTTCGCCTCGCCCAGGCCGCCAACGCCGACTGCGCAGACGACCTCCCCTCCAGCCTCGCCATGCCCGGCGCCGACGACCAGGCCCGCCTCGACGCGCTCAAGGCCGAGCTCGACCTCTCGCCCGCGAGCCTCCGAGAGACGCTCGAGACCGCGCTGGCGGTGGAGAGCAGCCGCCCCCGGCTCCAGACGGACGGGCGCGGCCGAGAGCGCCTCGTACACCCGGTGCCGGCGGTCTGGCAGGAGCTCGTCGATCACACCCTCCGCGAGGGTGGCCCGACGGGCCCGATGCTGGCGCTGGTCTTCGACGCTGCCCACTACGTCCAGACCCGCTCGGGCCGCCCCGTCTACCTCCCCGAGGCCGACTCTCGCCTCCTCCACCTCGGCGACGCCCTCTACCACCGGGTGATGTCCACCTTTGCCCGGTACCGGTTCCCAGGGGGCCCCGCGGCGGCCACACGCTGGACCGTCCGCACGGGCGGGGTCCCCGTCGGTGCCAGCGCCCTCATCCTCCTCACGGTCGAAGAGCTGGCGGTCAACGAGCTCCGCGAGCCCTGCCACCACTGGGTGCGCACGCTGGCCCTGCCTGTGCGAGGGGAGGCCCTCGGTGACCCTCTGCCCCACGCGCCGCCGGGCGCCTGGGCCGGCACGCCCACCCTCGGAGATCGGTCTGCCGCCCGGGACGTCTGGGACGAGGTGGAGGGCGAGGTGAAGCAGCTCGTGGTCGCCCTTCAACGGCAGCTCACCACCGGGCTTCGGCAGCGGATCCAGCAGGCCGGCAAGGTGGTGATGGAGAGCGAGAAGCGGCGCTTTGACAAACGCCGGAGAGAGCTGGAGCGCGCCATCGGCGACAACCAGCTCGCCCGCATCGCGGGTGACGCCGAGAAGCTGCGGGAGAAGGCGCGGCAGGTCTCCCTGTTCTCGGAGATCAACCAGGCGCTCCAGAAGCAGCTCGCCGACCTCGACGCCGAGCTGGCGTTGCGCAAGGGCCACTACGACCAGGTCCTCGATCGCCTCGCCGACGAGGAGGCCCGGACCTTGAAGCAGGTCCTCCCCCTCCGCTACACCTTGCGCAGCGAGGCCCGCCTGTACCCCATCGCCGTGGAAGTGCGCCTGCCGGGAGGTGTCGCGTGAGCCTCCACGACGCCTGGACCGGCCTCCGTCACGGCGGGAACCTGCTCTCCATCGAGGCCCTCGACGGCCTCCCCACGCGAAGCCCAGCGCCCGCCCACCTCGCGGACGCGCTCCGGGCCGCGATCGTCTCCCTCCCGGCACAAGGCCCTGGCGGCGAGGCCCTCTCCACCCTGCTCGACCTCGTGCTGGAGTCGCTCTGCGGGCTCACCGCGAGCTGGCGGAAGGGCGCCAACGTCGGCGCCGCCGACGCCGAGCGGCTCCTGGACGGCACCGCCTTCAAGCCGCGCCGGGTGTGGGAGGCCCCCGACGGCGAGCGCCTCGCGGTGTTCACCACGCCTGCTCAGCGGATCGGCGTCGGCGTCGGGCGTCGCCCCGTGGCCCAGGTCGTCGAGTACCTGCGCCGGCGGAGCCTGCCCTTCGGGCTCCTCACCAACGGCCGCGAGTGGCGCTTCGTCTGGGCAGACACCGACAGCCTCGCCTGGGTGGAGTGGGACGCCGATCGTTGGCTCGACGCCGACGTGCTCTCGGCGCCGCTGGATGTGCTCCGCCGCGTGCTCTCCCTGCCCGCCCTCGCCCGGAGCGGCGCCGCCCACGCCCCCCTGCTGCTGGCCATCCGCGAGACGCGGCGCGGCCAGGCGAAGCTCAGCAAGGAGCTGGGCGAGCGCGTGCGGCGCTCCGTCGAGGCCCTCCTCCACGCCCGCGCGCCCGTGGTAGCGCCGGCCTGGGAGCACCACGCCGGCACCGACGTCTACGTGGCGGCCTGCCACCTCGTCATGCGCCTCGTGGTGGTGCTCTTCGCCGAAGCCCGCGAGCTCTTGCCGATCGACAACCCGGTCTATCACCACGCCTACGGGCTCCGGGGCCTGCAGGACCAGCTCGACCGGCTCACCCCCGAGCGGCGCCGCGCCCGACACGCCGCCTGGCCCCGCCTCCTCGCGCTCTTCCGGCTCCTCCACGCGGGCTCTCCGCACCCCGCGCTCGCCGTGCCCGCTTATGGAGGTGACCTCTTCAAGATCGGCGACCCCAGCGGCGATGGCGTCCAGCGCGCCCTCACCCTGCTCGAAGCCATCACCGACCCGCCCGACGACGACGCCATCCACCGCATCCTCGTGCTCCTCACCCGCACCGAGATCCGGGTGCGCGAGGGCGCCGTCTGGCGGAGGGTCGCGGCCCCGGTGGACTTCACCGAGCTCACGAGCGAGTACATCGGCATCCTCTACGAGGGGCTCCTCGACTACGAGCTGCGGCGGGCCGACGCCGAGCCCATCGTGTTCCTGGCGCTCGGCGATCAGCCCGCCCTGCCGCTCGACCGCCTCGAAGGCATGGACGACAAGACGCTGTCCGCCCTCGTTGAGAAGGCAAAGGTCAAGAAGGCCGCCGCGGAGGAGGCCGGCGACGACGCCGAAGAGGACGACGCACCGAGCGACGAGGCCGAGGAGGACGACGATGCGGCGGGCGCGCCCGCGGTGGAGGCCGAGGCGCCGGCCGAACAGCGCCCCGACGACCGCCGCGCCGCCGCCCGGGCCCGCGCCGTCGATTGGGGCCGCCGGGCCGCCCGCGTGGGTAAGCTGGTGAAGAAGGGCAAGCCCACTGACCCCGGCTACCTGCGCGACCTCGACGCCGCCGCCAACCAGCTCATCGCCGACGTGAAGCTCCCGGGCGAGCTCTTCCTCGTGCGCTGGGGTGGCACACGCAAGGGCGCCGGCACCTTCTACACCCGCCCCCAGCTCACGATGCCGACCGTCCGGCGGACGCTGGAGCCCCTGCTGTACACCGGCGAGGACGCGGCCCGCACCCTCCGCCGCCCCGAGGAGCTCCTCGCGCTCAAGGTCTGTGACCCTGCGATGGGCTCTGGCAGCTTCCTCGTGGCGGCCCTGCGCACCCTCACCGCCGCCCTGGTCGAGTCGCTGCATGTCCATGGGCGCCTGTCCTCAGAGAACGGCGGCACCACCATCCGCTGCGACGCGTTCCCCGAGGGCGACCGCCGCATCCCCGCCTCCTCCGCGTCCGGCGCCATGGACGAGCGGCTCGACGCCCTGGCCCGCCGCGCCGTCGTGGAGCACTGCCTCTATGGGGTAGACGTCGACCCCCTCGCCGTTGAGCTGGGCCGCGTGGCCCTCTGGGTGGAGACCCTCGACAAGCGGCTGCCCTTCACCTTTCTGGACCACAAGCTGCGCTGCGGAAACGCGCTCATCGGAACGTGGCTCGACCGCTTCCGCGACTACCCGCTGCTCGCCTTCGACCGCGAGAGCCCCGACAAGAAGTGGAAGGGCGTCCACCACGCAGCCGACACCTGGCACGACGCGTTGAAGGCTCGCCGCACGGTGGTGATCGCGGAGCAGGCCGCGCTGTTGAGCAGCCAGGCGCGGCTGTTCCCGGGGGGGACCTCGGACGAAGAGCTGAAGACCGCGGTGGCGCGGGTGCGCCGGCTGTACCGCGAGCTCCGGGCGGTGCCGGCGGGGATGCCGCACGAGCGGGCGCGGATCTGGCGCGAGCGCATCCAGACGGACCCAGCGCTGACTCTGGTGCGGACGGCCTTCGACACTTGGTGCGCGCTCTGGTTCTGGCCATTGGACCGGATCGCCGACGTGCCCGGGCCGCGCGACCTCCATGCACCCAGCGAGGCAGCGAAGGGGGTGGCGAAGGCGGTTCGGGATCGGCTTCGCTTCTTCCATTGGGAGCTGGAGTTCCCCGACGTGTTCACCGTGGAGGGGGCTGGGTTTGACGCGGTGGTGGGGAACCCGCCCTGGGAAACGGTGACGGTACAGGCATTGGAGTTCTTCTCTAACGAGGACGCCCTGTACCGCGGGTACGATCCAGCCCGTGCTGAGACGCGCCGCCTGGAGCTTATGGCTGCCGAATCGGATGTGGAGACCCGCTGGCTGGCGGAGAACGATCGCGTACGAACAATGACGAACTGGGTCAAGAACGTAGGTTCCACCAATAAACAGTCAAAGCGACCGTTCGTCCGGCAAGGTGGGGGGAAACTGTACACCTACCGGGCGTTCATGGAGGTTGCTGTCTCGATTCTCCATCCCCGAGGCCGGATTGGGGTCATAGTTCCGACAATTCTTGCTTCCGAGAAGGGCGGAGACGAGATCCGAAGGTACTTACTGCAGGAATGCTCGTGGGAGTGGATGTTCGACTTCACCAACCAGGACGAACTGTTCCCGATTCACCGATCCAGCAGGTTCTCTGCAGTGATCGCAGCACGCGGATCCGTCACCGTGGATGTGCGATGCGCCGCGATGGTCAGCGACTTGGAACGGTGGTCCGAGGCGCGCCCGAGCCACATGCTTGTTTCCAGAACTCTGATCGAAACGGTATCTGGAACGACCTACGGGCTTCCGCTCTTGCCCAATCCCGTCGCCCTTCGTGTACTCACCCGGCTTTCCCTTGAGAACGGCCGGTTCGGTGGAGATGGGCATGGCGATTTCGGCATTCAGTTTTCCCGCGAATTCAACATGAAGGATGATCGAAGCCAGTTTGAACACAGGTCGGACCTGGAACACGCTGGCACCTACTGTGCGTCTAATGGTCTACTTACCAAGGGGGAGGACATATTCCTTCCGCTCGTCGAAGGGCGAAGTATTGACCAGTACCAAGCGTTCTGCGCACGCTGGGAGTCAGGAAAGGGGCGGGCCGCGCGGTGGGGTGTCCTTCCGCCCGGCGCTACGTCTGAAACAGGAGCCCAATACTACGTTCCACGCGACACATTCATGGGCTCGGCCAAGTGCTTTCTCGGTCCCAAAGTCGCAGTGATGGACGTAACGGGGGCAACCAATACGCGGACAGTGATCGCCAGCTGCCTTCCAGCAGTTCCAACAGGGCATTCAGTGAACAACGCCGTAGTCATCGCTGCGGCGGATTCGGTTGAGGCACACCTTCGGCTTTGTGCCTCCATGAACTCATTCGTCTTCGACTACTCTGTGCGTTCGAATCTCACGGGGCAACACGTGAGTCGGTACTATCTTTCGCAGGCCCCAATTCCCCACGACTTGCTAACCGTTCCCGGCCTTGACCGCGGTGTGTTGGCGCTCAACTGCACGCATCCACTTTTTGCGGGATGGTGGCTGAACCGGTCGCCAACTGAGCAGGTTCGGTTTGCACTGACGCCCCACGAGCGCCTCCGCCTCCGCTGTATGCTCGACGCCATCGTCGCCACCCTCTACGGCCTCGACCGCGACGATTTCGCCTGGATCCTCCGCGACTGCGACCACCCCACCGCCCGCCTCGCCGAGAAGGGCTTCTGCCGCACCCTCGACCCCAAGGGCTTCTGGCGCGTAGACAAGGCCCAGCCCCCCGAGCTGCGCCACACCGTCCTCTCGCTGGTCGCCTTCGACGATCTGCAGCGCGCCATCGCCGCCGCCGGCGGGCGGGATGCGGGCATCCAGGCCTTCTGCGACCAGCACGCGGGCGATGGATGGATGCTCCCCGAGGCCCTCTGCCTCGCGGACCTCGGCCTCACCCGCTCCGTCGATGTCGGCGTCTACGACGACCGCGCCCGCTCCCCGCAGCCCGTCGCCGGAGCGATGGGCGAGCGCTTCCTCGACTGGCAGCTCGCACAGACCCCGGAGGAGTCGTGGGCGGAGTGCGAGCGGCATGCGAAGGCGATCTTGGAGGGGACGGCGGTGCCGGCTCCCTCGCCTGCGGTCGCTTCTACGCCGGCCCCAGCTCCCGCCGCAGCCCGTGACCTGGGCCCACTCTTCAGGACTCGGAGGTAGGAATGCCGCCCATCCCGGTCTCTGACGACTTCAGGCGAGTCCTCGACGGGGCCGCGCTTACAGACCAGCTTCACGAGCCCTCGATTGTAGTCCGCGGCGAATATACGTTCGTTGATGAGAACGGGCGGAAGGCTGTCGCCACCGCGCTCCGCATCAGGTACTCAGACACCAAACCTGTCAGCTTCGAGGCGTTCGTACGTCGCGTCGCAGATGAGCTGCGGCGTCGTGGGCACGAATCCGGGAACGAAGTCGTTTACGCAGTGCTGGGCCTGCTGCTCGCGCTTCATCCTTCGGGAAACCGGGTCCGTGTGTTGAACGAGTGGCTCGAGCAGATCGCACCCGCCGCGGTCACGCAGCTTTTCGTATTCCCCGGTCAAGCACGCACAGGCTTCGATCTCAGGATGCGCGAGTTCTTCATCGGTGAGATCGATCTACCGCGGCTCTTGATGTGGTCAGAACAGGACCGCGCTGACTTCTTCCCCCGGTACGCTGGCGAACTGAAGGGGAAATTCGTCATCGAGCGCGGGCCGGTGTCGGTTCCGTTCCTACCCGCTGCCGAGTTCAGCGAGGGCGTCCTCCGGGATCGCGATCCTCGAGTCTCGCTGGTGTACGGCTTGATCGAGAACTACTTTCACGTTGTGTCCGACGCTTTGTTCGCTGGATTTTGGGACGCCTTTGAGGAGGTCCAGGATCCGGCAATCGCTCTCGGGACGCCTTTCTTTGATGACGAGGCGATACGGACCATCGACGGGCGCCGGACTATCTCCTACATCCGAGGTATCGGACGGCACAAGCTGGGCCTGGTCGCACCGTCTCTGCACGAAGGGCCGACCATCGATGTTCGGCAGCACGACAGACCGATGATGGCGGCGTTTGCACGACTCTCGCGCGAGTTCGGATTTGATCCGTGGCGTCCGTCGGTTGCCCTGGACCGGTCGATCGCCTCGTTTCTGAGGTTCATTGCGAAGGCGCGCAGGCACGAGGCGGCAGGCCGCCGTGCCGAGGGTTTCTTGCACTACGTCATCGCTCTCGACCTACTTTTGGGCGGGACGGAGCGGATCGGCGGCACGGTAGCCACGCGGGTAGCGCTGCTTGTGCACCGGGGTCGGGGCACAACAGTGCCGGTGGAGTTCGCCGCTACGAAGGCGGTCTACGACGCCCGTAGCAAATATGTACATGAGGGGCGTAGTCCCGAACCAAAAGTCGCCACCGCAGCCCGTTCCCTCGCTGAAGATGTCCTCTTCGCCGCGCTGCGCGCGCGCAAGACCAAGACCGCTGACTTCGACGTCACACGCTGGGGCAAACTGGTCGACTTTCTGGCGAGCGCGATCGACGCGGGGCAAGCCGTAGGCCCTGACAAGTGGATCGAAGTCGGCGCGGACGACGCTCGGGTCCCCGATGATGGCCCCGTGGGGCGAACATGAAACCGGAACCCGTCATCGAAACCCTGCTGGAGATGCACTTTCATCCGGCAATCGTGAATCTCATGCTTCAGCGTCATGGGACGAAGACGGTTCGGATGCTCAAACCTGCCCCAGGCAAAGAGGCATTCCTGGGTTTCGATCAGGGCTGGGTGCACGCGGATCCTGCAACAGTGGACCTCCTCGCTGAGATCGAGTCCTTCGCGTCCTTCTCTGGTGTACAACCGAAGATCTACATAGCCTACTTTCTCCAGTTCAAGACCGTCGACAAGATGCTCCGTCGGAGCCGTCTGTTGCCCAAGGGGTTTACTCGTCCATACTTCCGCTCTGAGATCCGCCTCCAGAAGAGTAAGAACGCGTTGTTCAGCCAACATGACCTTCTCCTAAGGCTCGCAACGATTCCTTCTGCGCAGGTCTACTACGCCTGCGGCATGATGTTCTCGGTTGATGAGGTCTGGCATGCCCCGGATTTGGGGCGGCTGCGGCTAATCGACATCCGAAATGCGCCGAAGTTTGCCTCCGGACGCCACTTTATCGCCTTCCAGAAACCTGACGGACCGGCCTCGTGGTGCTCGGATCCGGTCCCAGCGGGCTCAGTGACACCGGTGGAATGGGCTGGAGGTAGTCGGCGCTCCCTGCTGACTGCAGTGGAGCTCTTGGCCTTACTGGAAGACGCGCACTCGGCCGCGCGAGGCTTGCGATTGCCGTCCGCGACACTGGCGGACACTCCGATCCCGGAACGAGTGGCCCGCCTGCGGCGCCTCTGGCCGAAGTCCGGGCTCGCCCGCCTGCTGACCGTCTTGCGCCTCGGTCCCGACACGGACGGAGAGTAGTTCATGGCCCTGAACCCCATCGCCTTCACCGAGCGGGTCATCGAGGACTTCCTCCGATACCGGCTGAACACCTACCCGAACGCTGGAAGCGACCTCGGCCTCACCCGCTCCGTCGATGTCGGCGTCTACGACCACCGCACCCGCACCCCGCACCCCGCACCCCGCACCCCGCACCCCGCACCCCGTCGCCGGGGCGATGGGCGAGCGCCTCCTCGACTGGCAGCTCGCGCAGACCCCGGAGGAGTCGTGGGCGGAGTGCGAGCGGCATTCGAGGGCGATAGTGGAGCGGGTGCCGGGGCCAACCCTTCCGCCTCCGGCCCCCCTTGCCGCTACCTCCCGCCCGCGACCTCAGCCCCCTGTTCCGCCCGCGTTAGGGCCTACGTCAACGAGGCACTGTGTACATCACCGAAATCGTAGCGTCCAATCTGCGCAGCCTTCGAGGGGAACATTCGATCGACCTCGACCGCGGCGACGGCACCTACCCCGGCTGGACTGTGTTCGCCGGGCGCAACGGCGCTGGAAAGAGCACCCTCCTGAAGGCGCTGGCCCTGGCCACCATCGGGCCACTCGCGTCTCGTTCCCTCGCCGGGGTCTTCACCGACTGGGTTTGTCGTGGCGCCGAACATGCGGTGTTTCGAGCGCGCATGGTGCGTGACCAGTCCCATGACCAGTTCAAGGCCGGTCGGCCGACCAACAATCCCTTCTGGGTGGGCCTCACGTGGAAGGCGACCCCGCACGCCACCGACGTATTGGCGCGTTGGGAAGACAAGAAGATCGAAGCCACAAGGTCGGGCGCCAACGGCCCATGGGCCGACGCGCCCATGGGATGGTTCATCGCCGGCTACGGGCCCTACCGGCACCTGGGCGCGCCACCCACTGAGGTGGTGAAGCTCTCGGCAGACCCGGTGATGGCCCGCCTCATCAACCTCTTCAACGAGTCGGCAACCCTTTCCGACGCGGTCGACTGGTTGAAGGGGATCCACCTTCGCGCGCTCGAGGAGCGCCCCGGCGCGGCCGAGCTGCGAGACGACGTGATCCGCGTCCTCAACGACGGGCTGCTGCCCGACGGAAGCTCCGTGCGGGGGGTGGACTCCGAGGGCCTCTGGATCGAGCGGGACGGGGTGAAGATGCCCTTGGAGCAGGTCAGCGACGGCTACCGGACCGTCACGGCGTTGGTCGTCGACCTGATCCGTCGCCTCCAGGACACCTTTGGTAGACTGGGCCTCGAAGGCGAGCCGAACCGGACGATCTGCCGGCTCCCGGGCGTGGTCCTCATTGACGAGGTCGATGCGCACATGCACGTCGCTTGGCAGCAGGGCATCGGCCCCTGGCTGACCGCCCATTTCCCCGCCATCCAGTTCCTCGTGACGACCCACAGCCCTTACATCTGCCAGGCTGCCAGCCCCCGGGGCCTGATCCGCCTCCCCGCGCCGGGCGAAGATCGAAGGATGGAGCACGTACCCGATGACCTCTTCAAGGCCGTTGTGAACGGGGGCGCCGACGACGCCGTCCTCACGGAGCTCTTCGGCCTGGAACACGCCCACTCCGCCCGCTCGGAGCGCCTCCGAGCAGAGGTGGCCGCCTTGGAGGTGAAGGCCCTCCTCGGGACAGCCTCCCCCGCCGAGGTCGTCCGCTACCAGGAGATGAAGACGCAGCTCCCGACCGACCTTGGCGAGCTCGCCGACCGCCGGCTCCGTGAGCTGGTGGTGGGCACCTGATGCGGAGCGTTCAACGAACCGCATTGACGCAGCCGACCCTGGACACGCTCGCCAATATCACCCAACAGGTCGTCGGTGCGACCGATCCGAAGGCGAAGGCGAAGAGCCGCTGGGAGTCCAAGCCGGAGGCCGCCTTCGATGAGGTCCGCTCGGCGCTTTGGCAGATGGCACATGGCCGCGCGCGTTGCATGTACTGCGAAGACAGCCTCGGCACCGACATCGACCACTTCTGGCCAAAGGCGACCTACCCCGGCCGTGCCTTCTCGTGGCCCAACTACCTGCTTGCTTGCAGCCACTGCAACAGCAACCTCAAACGAAACGAATTTCCGGTGGACGCCACCGGGCAGCCGCTCCTCCTCGACCCATCGGTGGACGACCCCTCCGCGCACCTCCTCTTTGTTTCACAAACGGGAGAGTTCGCGCCGATCGGCCCAAAGGGTGCCGAGTCCATCCGAGTGTTCAAGCTGAACGACGACACGGTGCCGCGGCGACTCCCGCATGGTCGCCGTCAGGCCCTCATCGACCTGATCGCGGCGCTCTATCTCTACGATCGTGTCGCTCCAACCGACGCGGCGTGGGCCGCGGAGATCCGCGCGGCCGCCTGCGAGCATCCCTTTGGCGCCGTGCTCGTGTGGCTCGTCGCGGTGTCCCAGCTCCCGGCAGGCCCCGCGGTGTTGGGCGCCAACATCGTGACGCTGGTCCAGAGACATGGGGTGACGACGTGGATCTGAGCCCGATCGCCTTCACCGGGCGTGCCTTCGTGGAGCTCTGCCTCGACCCGCCCAACGTCTACCCGCTCGCCGACACCCACCGCGTCGTCACCCGCTCCGTAGATGACGGCGTCTACGACCAGCACGCCCGCACCCCGCAGCCCATTGTAAGCCCGACGGGCGAACGCTTCCTCGACGAGCAGCTCGCGCAGACCCAGGAGGACTCATAGACGGAGTGCGAGCGGTATGCGAAGGTGATCGGGGAGGGGGCACCGTCGCCGCACCTCCGCCTCCGGCACCCACTGTTGCTCCTCCCGCCCGCGACCTCGGCCCCCTCTTCTCATCCGCCCCAGATAGGACGACCAAATGTTTACCAAGCTCCGTATAAAAAACTTCAAGGCCTGGGGCGAACAGCTCTGGGAGACTGGCATCGAGCTCGCGCCCATCACCCTCTTTCTCGGCGTGAACTCGGCTGGGAAGTCGAGCCTACTGCAGCCCCTCAGACTCTGGCAGCAGACCGTCGCTTCTTCCGATCCCGAAATGGAGCTGAACCTCGGCAACACCGAGGCGGATGGGCTTCATCTCGGAACGTTCCAGGACACGGTGCACCTACACGATCATGCTGCGTCGCTCGGCATCGCGCTCGCAGTCCATCGCGGAGGTGCTGATGCGTCAGCGGAGGTGTTGTACAGGTTGAACACTGATAAGCGCATCGTGGTCGAGTCCCTCCGCATCACGCGCGGGGCCAGTGACATGTGGACCGTCACACGCCAGCGCCGGGGTGGGTACACGATCGACTGGCCGGGGGCGCCCGAAGGACGAGATCGGTCAACGCGAGCGTTCGAGCCGCAGCGTTCGCTTTTCCTTCCCCCCGAAGCGATGGTTGCGGTCGGCTCAACTCAGCGGGCGTTGAGCGACGCTACAAATATAGTCGCAAGGCAAGTTCGTGCCCTCACTTATCTCGGTCCGTTGCGTGCTCCGCCGAAGCGTTTCGAACAGTGGAATCAACAGCGTCCCGGAAACCTCGGACACGACGGCCGGCTTGCCGTTCAGGCGCTGCTTGCCAGCGCAACAAAGAACGATCAGGACAATCTGGTCGCAAAGGTAAGCAGTTGGATGCGCGAGATCGGTCTCTTAGATTCGCTGGAAGTGCACCAGATCGGGAACTCGCCTCTCCACGAGGTTCTTGTCAGTCGCGGAGGAGTAACTTCAAACATACTTGATGTCGGATTTGGGGTATCCCAGGTGCTCCCTGTGGTCACGCTGGCATATTTCCTCCCTCGGGCCAACACCGCGATCTTGGAAGAGCCGGAAATGCACCTCCATCCACTGGCTCAGGCAAACCTCGCCGACCTGTTCGTGAATGCCTCGCGAGAGCGAGGTTCCCAATTCCTCATCGAGACGCATTCGGAGCACCTGTTTCGGCGGCTCCAGCTCCTCGTGGCGAACGGGACCGTCGATGGCAAACACGTTCGCCTCTACTTCATCGACCGCGACGAGGCGGGCGCCGCCATCGTCCGGCATCTGGAAATGGACAGGTTCGGCCGAATCAGGAACTGGCCCAAACACTTCTTCGGCGACGCCATCGGTGAAACCGAACGACAGATGCGGGCCATGATTGAACGAATGAAGTCGGAGGGTAAGGGTACTGGAGGGCCGACCAATGCCTGATCACGTCATCGACACAAACGTGCTCCTGGTCGCCTCGGCCGCTCATCCCTTTTCGCCGTTCTCTGACTCGCACGTGCCGCCTGAACACCGCGAGACTGTTCTAAACTGGCTGGTCGCATTCAAGTCGGACAAATCGAGAAAGCTCGTCCTTGACATGACGATGGAGATCTACAACGAATACCGGAACAAGCTCGGTGATCAGGACCTCGGGCTCCAGATCATCCACGAGCGGATGGCGGATGCCGAGTGGGTCGAGATCGAGACAGACCAGAATGGGCATGGGGTTGTCCCGGCGGATCTCGACACCCTCGATTACTCCGATCGGAAATTCGCTGCCGCCGCTCTCGCCGCCCCAGGTCCCACTACGATCGTTAACTGTGCGGACTCCGACTGGCTTGACGTCGCCGATGGATGTGCCGCCGTGGGCATCCACGTCGAACAACTGCTGGACGCATGGCTGCGCGCCACCCACGCGGCGCGCTGATGGACTTCTTCCGCTTCCCCCACACCCCGCACCTCGCCTGGCTCGGGGCCGGTGCTCCACGGGGCGACAAGGTGCTGGCCCCGGCCGAGGTCACGGAGATGCTGGCCCAACCGCTCGTGGTGGAAGAGAAGGTGGATGGAGCGAACCTGGGCCTCTCGGTCAGCGAGGACGGCGAGTTGCGAGCTCAGAACCGCGGGAGCTACCTCGCCAGGGAGACAGCGCACCCGCAGTTCAAGCCGCTTTGGGACTGGCTCGCGAGGCACCACGACGCCCTCGTCGACGCGCTGTGGCCCGACCTGATGCTCTTCGGCGAGTGGTGCCACGCGATGCACAGCATTCGCTACGACCGCCTGCCGGACTGGTTCTTGGGCTTCGACGTCTACGACCGCGCCGAGGGTCGGTTCTGGGAAACGGCCCGACGCGACGCGCTACTCGCCGCGCTCGAGCTGCACCCCGTGCCGCGGCTCGCCGCCGGTCGCTTCGACCTCCCCGCCCTACGGGGACTTCTGGGCTCTTCACGAGTCGGGGGTGGGCCCATGGAGGGCCTGGTCGTCCGCACCGAAGACGCGGGCTGGACCGAGGCCCGCGGCAAGTTGGTCCGGGCCGAATTCACGCAGGCCATCGACGCTCACTGGTCCCGTGGGGGGCTGGTCAGGAACGAGCTCTCGCCCGCAGTACATCACCCTCCCGACGAAACCTCTTATGGAGCCTGACAAGTGGAAGCCAAAGCCAAAGACCTTATGTTCTTGAGCCAGACCCAGAAGGTCGAGATTCCGTTCTTCCAGCGCAGCTATGTGTGGACCAAGGAGAACTGGGAGGACCTGCTGCGGGATCTGAGCGACACACGGCGGAGCCACTTCCTCGGCTCTGTGATCTTCAAGTGGGCGAGCCACACCGTGGGTGACCACTCTTCGGCCCTCGTCATCGATGGACAGCAGCGCCTCACGACCCTGAGCGTCCTCCTCAAGGCGCTCTACGACACCCTCGCCGCCGACGCGAGGGAGGCGGCCCGCGATTCGATCCGCCAGGCGCTGTGCTACAAGGTGCGCCCGCTCGACCGCGACTACAAGGTGCGGATCCAGCACTCGCGCCTGGATCGGCCGGCCTACGACGCGGTTATTCGCCGAGGACTCCTCGACAATGCAGCCGCTCTCAGTCCCGACCAGCCCGGGCCGCATGGGGAGAGCTTGATCACCCAGGCTTACGCATGGTTCGTGCAAGAGCTGAGCAGTTGGCGCGAAGAGCAACGCGTCGCCTTGCTCAATCACCTCCTGGACGGAAGCAACCGCATGCTGGTGCTCATCACCCTTGACCCGGGGGACGACGAGCAGAAGATCTTCGACACGATCAACAGCGCGGGGGTCCGCCTGAGCAGCGCGGACATCATCAAGAACGCCCTGTTCCAGCAGGCCATTCGGGTCATGGGTGAAGAGGACGCCATCTCCCTGTATTCAGAGACCTGGGGAAATGTCTTCCTGACAGACGAAGATACCCGCGCGTTCTGGGACCAGGAGCGGACCGTCGGTCGCCTGGTCCGCGACAACCTCGAGATCCTCCTCCACGCGGTCGCGGTCATCCGGGGCTTCTACGACCCCGAGAAGCACACGATGCAGGATCTGGGGGCCTGTTACAAAGGTCGGATCGAGGCGCTCTCCACACGGGAGGGTGTTCATGCCTTCGCGTCGCTCCTGCGTGCCTACGCGCAGACCTATCGTAAACACTTCGGGGTGACCGACTCGACGACCCCGATGACCTTTGGTGATCGAACCCGGCGTCTCCTCCACATCCTCGACGCCTACCAGATATCCTCCTTGCACCCGTATGTATTGTTCATCCTCTACGATCATGGTGCGAGCGCCGACCGGGATCTGACTGAGCTTGAGCGTTTCCTGGTACGTCGCTTGATCGCCGGGGGTGAGATCAAGTCGCTGAACAAGCTGGTCCTGGATTTCCTCCAGCACCCGGAGCGGGTGGCTGAGAAGGCCGCCGAGACGAGCGACGCCGAGGTCTCGGCCGGACTGCGCCGCATCTCGAACAAGGATGCCAGGATCGTCCTGTTCTGGTTGGAATTGGCGCGCCGCTCGGCCGATTCACGGTACGACGAGGTCGGGTTGGTCTTCAACTACACGCTCGAACACGTCATGCCGCAGAAGTGGGAGGCGCACTGGCCGCTGCCACCGACGACCGCGACCGACCGTCCCGACGCCATCGCGGCCGCGCGGAGGCACCGGAGTGCGGTGGTGGGGTGGCTGGGCAACATGACCTTGCTGAATGCGCGATTGAACACCTCGCTCAGTCATTCCGCCTTCGACAAGAAGGTTCTGGGAGTGGGGCGCAAGAAGGGAATGCAGGCCTACGGAACGCTCGCCATCACCCTCGACGACATCGTCCGGCCCTTCCTGGCCGGGGAGAAGAGCTGGACCGAGGACAGGATCCGGCTCCGCACGGAGAAGCTTGAGCGGGAGTTCCTGGCTGTCTGGCCGACCCGATGACGCGCCCTGAACCTCCGGCGAGACCGCTCGGAAGGATGACCGCTTGGCCCTGAACCCCATCGCCTTCACCGAGCGCGTTGTCGAGGACTTCCTCCACTACCAGCTCACGACCTACCCCCTCGCGGACACCGACCTGTACGCGCAGCTCCGTGCGCTCCTGCACCTTGACCGCTCTCGCGACACGCCGCTTCGTAAGGGTCCGTTCATCAGCCTCTCTCGCCCGTTCAAGCAGGGGTCGAGCGTCGCCAAGCTGGTGTCGGACGGAGTCTTCCATCCGGCCATGCAGGCGATCGTCCCTGCGGAGCACACCCATGTCCGCGCGCACCAGGACGAGGCCATCCGCGGCATCCACCGCGGCGACACCACCATCGTCTCGACAGGCACCGGGTCGGGCAAGACCGAGGCCTTCCTCTACCCGATCATCAGCCGCTGCCTGGAGCTGAAGGAGAACAACGCGCCCCCGGGCGTCGTTGCGGTGCTGATCTACCCGATGAACGCGCTCGCCGAGGACCAGCTCGACCGCCTGCGCGGGCTCCTCGCCGGTCGCGGCATCCCCTTCGGGATGTACGTCGGCAAGACGCCCGAGGAGGAGGCGCAGGTGCGCGGCGAGCGGTTGCCCGCCGGATCCTCGAACGCCGACTACCAGGCGCGACTGAAGCAGGTCCGCGAGGCCGGGCTGGACATCTCGCTCCTGCCCCCCGAAGAGCGGGCCAGCCGGAAGGCGATGCGCAAGGAGGGCGGCCAGCCGCGCATCCTCCTCACCAACGTCAAGCAGCTCGAGCTGCTCCTCACGCGCGGCAAGGACGTGGGCATCTTTGCCGATGCGCCGTTGGAATTTCTCGTCTTCGACGAGGCCCACACCTTTCGCGGAGCCCAGGGCGCCGAGACGGCCTGCCTCATTCGACGTTTGCGCACCTTCTGTGGCAAGTCTGCGGACGAGGTCCGGCACGTCGCCACCTCCGCCACCATGGCCAGCGCGGACGGCTCCCCGAAGCCGGCCGAAGACTTCGCCCGCCGCTTCTTCGGGGTGGACGAGGCCCGGGTCACCCTCATCCGCGAGGCCTATGACGAGCAGCGCTGGAATGAGCGCCGCAGCGTGCCGGCCGGGCCGCCGGACGACGTCCACGAGGTGCTCACCCGCCTGCTGAAGGCGGTGGACCTCCCCGACGAGGAGGTGGCGGCCGCCGTGTCCGACTGCCACCTCGCCCTGGGGGGAGCGCGGCTCCCCCGCGCAGGCTGGCAGGCGGCGCTGACGAGCCAGCTCGCGAGCAACGAGCTGGTCTACCAGCTCGCCCTTGAGCTGCGGACCCCACGGGCCCTGGCCGACCTCCCTCCTGTGCTCACCCTCCGGGTCGGCCGCCCGGTGCCGGAGGCAGAGATCCTGGCGTGGCTGGCGCTGGGCGCGGCCACCGGGCGAGGCGGCCATGACCCCCTCCTCCGGCCCGTGGCCCACAGCTTCGTCCGAGGCGTGGGCGGTGCCGTCGTGACCTTCTCGAACCCGGGCGCCGCCGCGAGGCTGTGGCTCGCGGGAGAAGAGGCGGAGGCCGAGCTCGGTGAGCGCTTCCGCAGGTTCCCGGTCATCACCTGCACCACCTGCGGGCAGCACTACTACGAGAGCTGGGTGAAGGACTTCGTGCTCAAGGCGGGCTCCAAGGGCCCGGAGGGCGGCGAAAAGGTCGGCTCGACACGGTTCTGGCCGCACCAAGGGCAAGAGACGGACGGAGACCGCGCGCTCCTCGTGGACCGCCTCGTGGTGCGCCCAGACGAGGACGACGACGAGGGCGACGATGTAGACGAGGACGGCAACCCCGTCCCGCCCACAGGCCACGGCTACGCGCACCGCCGCCTCCACCCGATGTTCGCCTGCAGCCACTGCGGCGGGCTCCAAGAGGGGCGAACGGAGGCCTGCGGTGCCTGCCAGGCACAGCGCAGCTTCGTGGACGTCCAGGTGGTGCGCCACAAGCCGGAGTACGAGGGACTGCTCCACTCCTGCGTCGCCTGCCAGTCTCCGGGCCGGCGCCCGCGGGGCGGCAAATACCGGGAGCCGGCGCGCCCGATGCGCGCGGTCGGCGTCTCCGACGTCCACGTCCTCGCGCAGTCGATGATGCACCTCTCCGAGAGGCCGAGGCTGCTCGTCTTCGCGGACAACCGGCAGGACGCAGCCTTCCAGGCCGGCTGGATGCGCGACCACGCGCGGCGCTTCCGCCTCCGCGCCTTCCTCTCGCAGCAGATCCCCGCGGCAGGCGCCTCCATCGGCGATGTGGTCCACGGGCTCGACGCGCTCATGGAAGCAGACCCCGAGCTCTCGCGCGCCCTGCTCCCGGAGGTCTGGCAGGTCGTGCCCTTCGACGAGAGCGGGACCAAGCACCGGGAAGAGCGTAAGTATTTCCTCCGCATCCAGGTGCTCCGCGAGGTGGCCACGGGCGTCAAGCAGCGCCTCGGCCTCGAGCCCTGGGGCCGCCTTCGGGTGGACTACGCCGGCCTCACGCCGACCTTGCCCTTCGTTCAGACGTGGGCTCCCGTCCTCGGTGTGCAGCCAGAAGCGCTGGTTGAGGGGATCGCGGCTCTGCTCGACCACCTCCGGCGCATCCGCGTCCTCCACGACCCGACCAAGCTCTTCCAGAAGATGTGGAACAGCGGAGACAAAGAGGTCCAGTACGGCTACGTCCCGACCTTCGCAGGTGGGCCGAAGGGCGCGAAGCTGTCGCGCAACAGCGATGACCTCCCCGCGCGCGTCACCCAGTGGGTCGGCTCCCGGCCCACTCAGGTCTGGAACGCCGTGGCGGGCTGGGGGGTGCCGGAGGCAGACCTCGAGACATGCCTCGGCGAGCTCTGGACCGCGCTCCAGGCGCTCAAGCTGCTGGTCCCATCGACCCTCGAAGGCTGGGGCAAGCCACTGAAGGGCGGCGCCGGTGCGTACCAGATCGACAGCGCCAGGCTCACGCTCTTGCCGCACCGCGGCCGCTACCGCTGCCAGAAGTGCCGCCGCACGACCGTGCGCCGGGGGCCGAAGAGCACCTGCATGGCCTGGCGATGCGGCGGCGAGCTCCGGTGGGAGCTCGAGGACGGCGACGACTTCGACCTCCGGCTGCTCGACGGCGACTACAAGATGCTGCGCGTCGCGGAGCACTCCGCCCAGGTGCCGCACGCCAACCGCGAGCGCATCGAGAACCAGTTCAAGAGCGACAGCACCCTGCTCAACACGCTGGTCTGCACGCCCACTCTGGAGCTGGGGGTCGACATCGGGGCGCTCGACGCCGTGCTCATGCGCAACGTCCCACCGACGGCCGCCAACTACTGGCAGCGGGCAGGGCGGGCGGGCCGGCGGCACCGTATGGCCGTGGATGTCACCTACGCGCAGGGGACCGGCTTCGACCAGAGCTACTTTCGGGAGCCGCTGAAGCTGCTCGCCGGCCAGGTCGAGCCGCCCCGCTTCAACCTCAAGAACGAGGTGATGATCCGCAAGCACGTCCACGCGGGCGTGCTGACCGCCCTCCTCGGCGTCGCCCGTCGCGCGAGCGAGCAGGCCCGAGCCGCGATCGACGAGGTCTTGCGTCGCTGCTTCCCGCCGACGCTCCGGACCTACCTCTTCACCCCCGGCGGCGAAGTCCTCGACAAGGTGATGGACATGTCCCCGCTCGGCGCCGTCATCGCGGCGCACCAGGCGGCGGTGATGGATGAAGTGCTCCGCTCGTTCACCTCCACCTGGCCCGCGGAGGATGCAGCGGCAGTCGCCCCGGAGCGGATCGCGCGCGTCGTGGCCGAGATGCCGAGCTCCCTCGCGACTGTGCTCAAACGGTTCAAGCGCCGACTGGACTGGGCGCTCGGGGAGCTGCGCCGCCTCTCGGAGATCAAGCTGAAGAAGGGCGACCTCGATCCGGAAGACAAGGCGCACGAGCGCCGCTGCGAGAAGGTCATTCAGCGCCTCAAGGGCACCTACACGCGCGGGCGAGGGAGCGCCCAGGGCGGCCCGGAGGACTCCGAGACGATGGGCGCGCTCGCACGAGAGGGCTTCCTCCCCGGCTACGGACTCGAATCGGGCAGCATCGTCGGCCTCGCCGAGCCGCCCCGCATGACCTGGGGCCTCGATGACTTTGAGCTGCCGCGCGCACCGACGCTGGCGCTCCGCGAGTACGTCCCCGGCAACGCCATCTATGCCAACGGTTTCCGCTTCGTCCCGCGTCGGTTCCAGCTCACCCCAGAGGAGACACTCCGGTTTCGTGTCGTGGTGGAGCAGCAGGTGGTGCAGGAGGTCGGCACCGACGCCGCCGCGGCCCCGCTCGCTGTGCAGGAGATCCGCGCCGTACCCGTCTGCGACGTGATCATGCCCTCGCAGTCCCAGATCTCCGATGAGGAGGAGTTCCGCTTCCAGATGCCGGTCGCCACTTACGGCAACGACCGCGGATACCATCGCGGCGGGACAGCCTGGCGGTGGGCGGACCTCGACGTGCGCTTCCGGCGCGGTGTGCAGCTCCGCATGTTGAACGTCGGGCCGCGCAACGAAGTGAAGCAGCAGCGACTCGGGTTCCCGCTGTGCCTCGCATGCGGTCAGTCCCACTCTCCGTTCGCGAGCAAGAAATCGCGTGAGGAGTTCGAGAAGCTCCATTGGGAGCGCTGCAGCCATCAGGTCCAGCCGACCGGCTTCTACGCGGACGTCGAGGTGGATGTGCTGGACCTGCACGACGTGGAAGACCGCACCATCGGCTTCAGCGTTGTCGAGGCGGTCCGGATGGGCGCTGCTCGCGTGCTCGACATGGAGGTCGAGGATCTCCAGCTCCTGGCGCTCGGGCACATCGGCGAAGACCGCGTAGACATCTTGCTCTACGACCCGATGCCCGGCGGATCGGGCCTGCTGGAGCACCTCTCCGAGCGTTGGGAAGAGGTTCGGACGGCCGCTCTGTCCCTGCTGGACGGCTGCGTGAGCGCCTGCGAGGCCTCCTGTATCGACTGTCTGCAGACCTACCGAAACCGTTTCTACCACGAGCACCTCAACCGCCACAAGGCAGCGGAGGTCCTGCGCTCCGCGACGGGCCCGCTGGTGAAGACCCACGACATCCCCGAGCACCTGCCGGCCGTCGGCGGCACCGGGCCGCAGACCCACATCGAGGTGCGCTTCAAGCGCTTCCTGTCCGAGGCGGGCCTGCCCGCGCCCATTTGCCAGCACACCATCTCGCAGGGCGTCGGCTACGGCAACACCGTCCCGGACTTCTTCTACAACGGCGAAGATGACGAGCCCGGCATCTGCATCTACCTGGACGGGATGGCGGGTCACATCCACGGCAACCCGGAACAAGCCGCCAAGGACAACGCCATCCGCGCGAAGCTCGACAGCCTCGGGTACGAGGTCATCACCGTGCGCTCCTTCGAGCTCGACGACAAGGACGCCGTCGTCCGTGCAATCGCCAGGATCGCCGCCCGGCTCATGGGAAAGGAGAAGCAGAAGGAGCTCCGGAAGGACACCGCGTGGTTCGACCGCGCCCTGGCCGCTCCCGCCCCGTCCCGCTCCAGGACGCATCTTCGGCTCATTCGGTGCGAGCGCGAGGTTACCGGCGCGGTGCCGATATACGACCTGCGGATCGCTGCGGGGGCGTTCTCCGAGGGGCAGAGCCCTGAGGCGATCGGCTACGGCCGCGTGGAGGGCAGTGCCCCGCGTCGCGGCCGGTTCGTCGCGCAGGTGGTGGGCGACTCCATGGACAAGGTGGCTCCGAAGGGCGCCTGGTGCCTGTGGCAGCACCTCCGCGAGCCAGGAGTCGCGGCTGTGGTGCCGGGAGAGGACCTCGTCGTGCGGTTGCCGGATGGCGCGGACGCGGAGATGGGGCGATTCACGTTCAAGCGGCTCATGGAGGGCGAGCGCGGGCGTGCGCTCCGCCCGGTGAGCTCGAACCCGGAACATCGGGAGATTCCGCTTGGTGACGGCGACGAGATCGAGGCGGTGGCGCGGTTTCTGGGGGTGGTCGAACTCAACGAGCACAACAGATGAAGTTCTGTCGGTGTTGGCGCTGCTGTCCGCTTCTTGAACCCTTCGGCGTCCCTTGAGTCCAGATGACCACCTACTCCCACCTTCTGAACCTCTCCCGCGCGGGCGCGTCCCTCCTCCACATCGCCTCGTACGAGTGGGAACGCGTCCGCGGGCACGTCATCGGCCTCTCCAACGACCTCGGTCTGCCCATGCGGATCTGGAGCCAGTCCACGGGCATCCTCCGATGCAGCGAGGCAGGGGAGATCTGCCCCGATGACGACTCGGCCACCGATCCGCTCGAGCTTCTCAAGCAGATCCATGGCTCGGAGGAGCCCGGCGTTTGGCTCATGGAGGACGTGCAGCCCTTCCTCCGCGACGAGCACCACCCGATCCTGCGCTGGCTCCGCGAGATCGCGCGCCTACCGCAGGTTCCGCGCCGGGTGGTGGTGCTGTCGACCCCGCTGCCTGGACTTCCGCTCGACCTGCGGAAGGAGATCCCGACCCTGGAGCTGGAGCTCCCGGGAGTGGACGACCTTCGCGTGGTCCTCGAAGACGCTGCAGCGAACCTCGGGGTTCGCGCCTCCGGCGACGAGGCGCTCTTGGACGCAGCGCGCGGTCTGACCGTGATGGAGGCCCGCCTCGCCTTCGGCAAGGCCGCCGCCGAGCTTGGGCGCCTCGATCATGGGGCCGTCCCGCTCGTCGCGCAGGAGAAGGAGCGCATCATCAAGCAGAGTGAGGTGCTCGAGTACTACCCGACCGATGCCCGCCTCACCGACGTGGGCGGCCTCGACCAGCTCAAGGTCTGGCTCGATCGCCGAGGGAAGGCCTTTGGAGCCGGCGCCCGCGAATTCGGCTTGGATGCGCCCAAGGGCGTGCTGTTGTTGGGCGTGCAGGGCTGCGGAAAGAGCCTGCTGGCCAAGGCTATCGCGGCGACCTGGCAGTTCCCCCTGCTGCGCTTTGACCTTGGCAAGGTCTTTGGCGGCATCGTCGGCCAGTCCGAGGGCAACATTCGAACCGCGCTCCAGGTGGCTCAGGCCCTGGCCCCCTGCGTGCTGTGGATCGACGAGATCGAGAAGGGCCTCGCCGGCATGGGTAGCTCCGACCACACCGATGGTGGTACCACCGCGCGCGTGGTGGGCACGCTGCTGACCTGGATGCAGGAGAAGAAGGACCCGGTCTTTGTGGTCGCCACCGCCAATCGCATCGACATGCTTCCGCCCGAGCTGCTGCGCAAGGGGCGCTTCGACGAGATCTTCTTCGTCGACCTGCCGACCCGGGCGGTCCGCGAGGAGATCCTTGCCATCCACCTGAAGAAGAAGAAGAGGGACCCCAAGGAATTTGCGATCGCAGACCTGGGGGCGCGCTCGGTGGGCTACTCGGGCGCCGAGCTCGAAGAGGCGGTGCGCGAGGGGCTCTACGACGCCTTCGCCGAGGGCCGCGAGCTTCGCACCGAGCACATCGCCCGCGCGCTCGACAAGACCTTCCCCTTGTCGCGGACGATGCGGGATCAGATCGACAGCCTGCGCCAGTGGGCCAAGGTCCGCGCGCGCCTCGCGGCCGGGGAGCCCCCCGAGGCGCTGCCCGCCGAGAGCCCGGAGGCCGCCGCTCCCCGCCTCCGTCAGGAAGCCACCCGCAACCCATTCATCCCCGGGGGCCGCTCGTGAAGGTGCTCTTCTTCCACGCGACCGCCGGCCATCCCAAGGTGGCGCCGCCGCTGATGAGCCAGGCGGGCAACGTGCTACGGCCCTTCAACCGCTTCATCGGCCAGGCCATCCACACCGCCAAGCAGCGGCAGACCCGCTACCACCTCCCCTGGGAGCGGGTGCGCAACCTCCTGTCGATTCGACTGGAGCCGGCAGACAGCCTGCTGCGGGTGCCGCGACGTCTTCCGGGTGTGGTGCTGGCGAGCTGGCCAACCGGAAAAGCCTACGACTTCACGCAAATGGGCTTCGTGATGAACCGCGGCGTCCCGGTGCGCTTCGAGGCCGCCACTGCGACGGCGGACGGCCTCCTCGTGCGCGCCGACGTTCCTTTGCTCCCGACGGACCGGGTGTTCTGGTGCGGCGTGGAGAGTGGCGTGAAGCAGGAGGCCGCGCCACTTCCGCCTCGGCAGGTGGTCGATGTCCAGGGGCGGCGGTTGAAGCTCCTGTCTCCACCGCGGGCTGACGCGGACGACCGGAGCTGGCTGCTCCTCTTGGAGGGGGTCCTCGGCGACTGCGACCTCGTCGTCGACGGAGAGGAGGTGGAGGCGGAGGCGCTTCCGGTCTCCGAAGGCCTACACCGCCTGATCGACCAGGGCGGAGCCTCCTTCGACCTGAGCGGCGGAATGTTGCGCGTCGAGGAGCCGCCGGCCGAGGGCCTCCTACGAGGCGACAACGGCGTCCGCTACCGCTGGGAGGAGGTCGGAGCCAGTGGTCGCCGCGGTTGTTGGGTGCAGCTCCTGCCGCCGGAGACCTCCGAGGCCGACGAATTCCTCGATCCGCGGGCCGCCTTCTGTGAGGGCGACGTGAGCGAGGTGCTCACCGATAAGCGCAGGCGCCCCGACACGACCTTCAAAGTCCGAAAGGTCGATCAGGACCGCTACCAGCTCCTCCTGGACCGCTACCCCCCCGAGGGTTCCACGCTCTTCCTGCCGGTAGATCTTCGCAACCTCTATCTGCAGAAGCGGGCGCTCCGGCAGCTCACCGAGGCGCCGCTTCCGCACCACCAGGGCCTCCTGCGGCTGTGCGAGGATCCCCAGCACGCGCGCTGGCCGTCGGTCTTGCCTACCAACCTGCCCGCCAACGGATGGCGGGCGCTGACCGACGCCAGCCGGAGCGGCACGGACGAGCAGCGCTCCTTCGTCCAGAAGGCGCTCGGGAGCCCGGATCTGGCCATCCTCGAAGGGCCGCCAGGCTCGGGAAAGACGACGGCGATCTGTGAGATCGTACAGCAGCTCGTCGAGAGGGGCGAGCGCGTCTTGCTCTGCGCCTCCACCCACGTCGCCATCGACAATGTACTGGAGCGACTGTTGGACTCGCAGTCGCCCATCGACGCGGTCCGCATCGGCAAGGTGGACAAGGTGGACGAAAAGGTGCAGGCCACCCAGCTCGACGAGCGGGTGGGCGCCTTGGTGGCCGCTTGGAAGCGGCAGCCGAACAGGGGCAAGTACGGTGACGCCGAGCTGGAAGAGATGGCAGAGCGAACCGTCATCATGGCGGCCAACCTCACCTGCGGGACAACGATGGGGATCGTCAACCACCCGCTCTTCCGAGGGCGCGACGAGGACCTGCAGGTGTGGGAGCGGCCGATCACAACGATGCCGCACTGGGACGTGCTCATCGTCGATGAGGCCAGCAAGACGCTGATCCAGGAGTTCATGGTCCCGGCGCTTATGGCCCGGAGGTGGATCGTCGTGGGCGACGTGCGCCAGCTCCCGCCCTTCGCCGATCGCGCCGACATCGTGGCGAACCTGCGCGATCTGGTGGACGAAAACGACAGACCGGTGTTTCCGGCCGATCACCAGCGGGCCTGCCTGCTCCTGTACCGACTCCTTCAGGGGCGACTCCGGCAGCCGGGCATGCGCTGGCTCCTGGTCGAGCGGCCGGGCGTGCTGGAGTGGATCGCCCGGGAGCTCGAGGTCGAGCCAGTGGCCGATCTCTCCGTGGTGCGGGTCGTTGCCAAGGAGGGCCGGGCGGCGGGGCCCGTCCAGGTGGTGACCGTCCCACAGCTCCGCGCGGGTGCCGCGGCGGCCCTGCGGCTGGCTGCGGCGAGCTGGGTGCTCGTTGGGGACGACCTGATCGGTGAGGTGGCAGGCCTGTTGCCGGGGAACCTGCTCATCGCCGAGGAGGTCTGTGGAGCGGGCGCTCCCCTCGCGGAGGGCAGCGTGCTGCTCACCCGACAGGCTTGGTGGATGCAGCGAGCGGGCGCCCTCGAACGGTCCTACCAGGAACGGAAGTTCCGTCGGGAAGATGTGACCACCTTCGCCGATGCCCAGGCCTGCGAGTCGGACTGGCTCCGTAGAAATGACCTCGCACAGGAGCTCGCCTGGCGCCTGACTCGCCTCCACGAGCTCCGGCACAGCCAGAACGAGCGGGAGCGCAGGCGGCTGCGTGATGATCTCGGTCGCCTCCAGCCGGTCGCAGTCAGCATCGAGGAGCCCATCGCCGAGATCGAGGACATTGGTCTCCCGAGCATCCTGGAGGTCCTGCAGGAGGGCATCGGCGTGGACAGGGCGAAGCGGCGCAGCGCGCTTACGGCGGGCCTCAAGTCGACCCTGCCGGCAGACTTCTCAGCCCGCTTCGTCAGCCTGAGCTACCAGCACCGGATGCATGCCGAGATCGCTGCCTTCTCCCGTGAGGTCATCTACGAGGGCCAGGCGCTTCACGACGCGAACACCATCCAAATCCGAGACACCAAGCTCGGCTGGGACTTCGGCCAGTTGCGCGCGAGACGCATGTGGGCGCACGTCGACGGCCGCGAAGCGGGTGGCGTGAACGGCGATGAGATCCGGGCGATGGCCGCTGTCCTCCGCGACTTCATCGCCTGGGCAGGCCAAAAGGGTCCACCTGCGCGGGATCTGCCGGGTGTGTGGGAGGTGGCCTGCTTGTGCTTCTATGTGAAGCAGGAGCGGGCAATATCGGACATGCTCCGCGAGGTCACGGGGGACGACCGGAAAACGCGATTCATCGTCCGCGACGCCCCGGTCGAAATCGTCTGCGGCACAGTCGACCGCTTCCAAGGCCGGGAGGCTGATCTGGTGATGCTCTCGATGCGAAACACGCGGCGGGTCGGCTTTCTGGACAGCCCGAACCGTCTCAATGTCGCCGTGACCCGCGCACGGCAGCAATTGGTGGTCGTGGGCCACCACAGCTACTTCACCTCTTGCGGGGTCTCCGAGCTGGAGGAGCTTGCCCGCCGCACGCCGCTGGTGGAAGAACCGGAAGTCCGCCGCTGGCGGCGAGGAAGCCGATGAGAGCTGTACTTTCTGCTGATGTCCCCGTTTGGCGGGTCGCTGTCTTCGCCGAGATGGCCTGGTTGGAGCGGCGGCCCGAGCTGGGCTTGCTATGCCGGGCCGCGCGTCAGAGCGGCGACCGGATCACAACCGCCGTCGTTCAAGCGGCGCTTCCCGGCTTGCAAGATGCGGGCGCGAACAACGTGATCGCCTGGTGCCGGATGCTCGGCATCTGCGATTCGCGGGGCGGCCTGTCGGCGCTCGGCGAGGAGGTGGCCGACACAGACGAAGCGCCGGTGCCCGAACAGGGCGTGTACGGTCTGTGGCTCGCCCAGCACCCGCTCTTCGGCAACCGCGTTCTTGCGGTTGAGCGGCTCTCGTCAAGCCGCGACCCGCGATTTGATTCGATCCAGTCGCTTGCAATCGAACCCGACCGCGGCACGGTGTTCCGCTCCGTGTTGGATGGCAAGGAGCGGTTCATGGTCCGCGACCTTCCGTCCAACCACGGGCAGCCCGTTGGAGTGCCCGGCGAGACGCGCGCGACCTGCCGCCTCCGCTGGACCCTCGACTTCGATCAGGCCCGTGACCAGTGGCAGCTCGACGGCTTGATTGAGGCGCCCCAGGGCAGCGGGAAATACGCCATGAAGGCGATCCAGCACATGCCCGAGAGCGACACGCTTGACCTGTGGAACCTCGCGTCAATCTGGGCAGCCGGGCCCCTTTCAACGTTCGGTCGCTGGCAGCCAGGGGAGCGGCGACTGGCCGTCTCCTTCGCTGGTCTGGCGGAGGGGGAGGTGGAATCGTTCCGCAAGACCCTGCTATTGCGACGGGTTGAGGTCCCTGGAAATGGCTCCTACGACGAAGTATCGTTGGAGGACGTGCCCATCGGTCCCGCCTCGCCACAAGACGCCCAGAAATGGGCGACGGCGCGCTTCGACCGCCACCTCGCCCACCAGCCTCGCTTCCGCAGCCGAAGCGAGGTGCGCCAGGAGTTTGCCTCTCTCATAGACGGAAGCCCCCTCGAAGCCCACAAGCCGATCCTTCCATCGCACGTGGACATGCTCGTCCTGTCTGCCAAGGACCCCGAGCGTTTCTGGTCGCTCGCCGCGCCGGTCGACCTATGCCCCATCCCGGTACACGCCGACGAGCTTGGCCCCTTTCAGGCAGGATCCCCGGCGGTCGCTCCTCCAGTGGAAGCCCCGACGCTCCTTCGCGTGCCTTACCGCGGGGGCTGGTCCATGCGTCAATTCGTCAAGCGTGTGCTGGCAGAAGCGATACCGCACAAGGTCCTCCTCTGCGACCGCTATGTGCGGGGGGATGAGAACCTGGACACACTGCGCATTCTCATCGCTTCACTTCGGTCGATCTCCCCAGGAGTCACTGTGGAGATCTGGACCGGTGAAGAGGAGACCGACATGAAGAAGATACAGGCCCTTACGGGAACCGCAGCTCGAAGCTATCGAGAGGCCTTCCAGCGCAGCCCCCCGCACGATCGCTACGTCATCGTCCTTCCCGCCGTTGGAAGGGGTTTTGGATGGCAAATGAGCAACAGCCCCCTCCACGCCCGCGCCGAAACCTCCGGCGCCGGTCCCGAGGCTGCCCTCCGTTGGCGAGATCTCACCGCGTCCCGCCTTGTCCCAGAAGAGCTCCCTAGCCGCTTTGCGCAATGGCTCGGCGGGGGACTCCGATGACCCGCGGCCGAATCCAGCCGATTCCCCTCGAACGCCTGGAGTCCCGTGGCGATGTCCGCATTCCCACGGCCTGGGTCGAGCTCCCTGGACCGCCCACCGCTCCCGTCCGCGGGGAATGGCTTCACCGAGGTGCTGCCCCACCGCCGCCAGCCACACAGGGCCCGGTGCTTGCCCTGCTCGGGTCGATTGGAACCGGCAACATGGCGGCCACGCTCACGGGCCTCTCGCGCCTCGGCGCGCGCACCTACGCCCTGGTGGGCCCCACCTGGGGCAGGGGGGCCGAGGCCGAGCTCGCCGCTGTGCCCAACCTGCTCGTTCGCCGGCTCCCGGAGCTCCCGGCGAGCGCTATGCTGGTGGGCCCCGAGGCTCGGCTCTGGCTGGGAGGGGGCTACTCGCTTCGCCTCGACATCCCCCAGGCCGAGGCCCTTCGGCAGACCTTTCTGCGGCAGTTCTGGTACGAAGCCACCGAAGAAGGCTGGTCGAACGGAAGCAGCTTCGCCTGGCGGCCCGCCGCCGAGCGCCCCTTCGATGTGCCGGACCTTCCAGCCAGTTCTCTACTGCGATGGGAGCGGCCCGACGCTCATCTCTCCCTGGAAATGCGAGGTGCTTTGGTGCACCTCCCGGGTGGGGCCCCGCCCGACGCTGCGCCGAAGCGCCTCTGGTTTCCCGCGGGCCCCGACCACCAGGAGCGTTTGGGGCGCCTCGTCGAAGTCGGCACCGAGGTGCGTTGGGAAGACCGGGGTCTCCCCGAGATGGTGATCTCCGGTGAGACCGGTGAGGCGCTGCTCCCCGGCCAGAGAGGCCGCTTGCGTCTGCGCTTCAACGCAGGTCAAGCGGCCGATCTGAGCCTCCTCCTCCTGGCCGAAGCCTCCTGGCGCCTCCAGACCCGGATTCGCTTGGGCGAACCAACCCACCGAGCGGCCTCCTTCTGGCTCCCCGAAGTTGCGAAGGCCGCGACGCTGGAGGCTGAACAGGTCGTGTCACTCCCTGCTATTGCGGCCCCCAGCCTGCGGGCAATGCCGGAGACCTCGCCGAGGAGCTTCCCTTCGGGCCAGCCCTTGGCACTCGCCGTCCGATACATGTGGACAGTGCTTCCTCTGGGCGCCCCGACCGGCACTGACGAGGACCCGCTTATCGCCAGGTGGCGGAAGCTCGACGAAGAGTGGGCCGGCCGCCTCATGCAGCTCAGAGAGCAGCTTTCCGCCGCCGAAGGCAATCGAACGCGCATCGGCCGCGCATTCAGTCGCCTGGCTAGCGCGGTGCTGGGCTTTCAGCGCACGCAGGGCGCTCTCCTCTCCCAAGTCGGCGACCTGGAGGGACAGCGGCCTTCCTTGGCAGGGCCAGCCGGAGCCCCTGCGCTCCTCTCGCGCCTCGCGGGGATCGAGGACTCCACCCGCAAGCTCGAGTCCGAACTCGAGATTTCCGAGCGCAAGGCACGAGACGAGGAGGAGCGCGAAAAGCAGGAAAGGGAATGGAGATCTCGCGTGGACACCGCGAAGCTCGGCCTCGCTGAACGTCGCCCAGCCTTGACCAGCGCCGAGAGCCGCCGAGGCGAGATCATCCAGGAGCTTTCGACGGTGGACGTGGCCCTGAAGGCCGCCGAAAAGGACAGCCGAAAGGACCTCACCGCGAACCAACGCAAGCTCTCCGACGATCTTGCCCGCGCCAACAAGGACATCACCCGGCTTCGAGGCGAAGTCACTGCGCTGGAGGAGCAGTCCGTCGAGAAGTTCGAGTTCCGCCCGCCGTCACTACCGCCCGGCCGACCCGCCCAGACCGGCGGGCGGTTCGTTCCGCCGGCATCGACCACACGGCCTGCCTCCATCGTACCCGAAGAGGCACTCCCCGACGTGGGCTCCTTGCGGAGCTGCAAGGGGCAGCGGTACCTCGTCATCCAGACGTGGGAACAACTGGCCCCCGGCGAACAGGCCGCTTCGCGCCTCTCTGCCAGGCTCGTCGCGCCGGAGAACGCATGAGCAAGAGACAGTGGGAACTCGACGAGGTCGCTACGATCATCGGTGCGAATCCAAAGAATTTGCGCGAGTACGCAATCAGCCACCCCTCCCTGTACAATGTGGAGCGCGGCCGATGGATCGACGAGGGGGGAGTCTACAAGTTGATCGCGGCGGCCTCCCCCTACACTTTCGCGCTCGACAAGGTATCCGCGATGGACAAGTGGAATGCCCATCTGTCGATCAAGCCGCCGCCTGGAGTCAGAAGTGCCGTCGCCAGCCCAACGCCACCAGTTCAAGGACTGAACAGCGACGAGGTGCAATCTCTTCGGGAGGTCGTGAAGGGCCAAACACAGACACTACTCGCCCTGCAATCCACCGCACAGACACTGTCGGCGCGGGTGGACGCGCAGGGCAAGGAGGTCGCCGACCTGAAGGCCAAAATGAGCGCAACCGCCTCTCGCGCCCGGGAGCTCGAAGAGCGGCTCGCCGAGGTCCTAAACGTGGTAGCTTCGGCCAAGACCCTCGGCGCTGTTCCGACCGTCCCCCCGGGTGCTGGCGACGATCCCCTCGTGGCAGCTTGGGAGGCGTTCGACAAGGACTACTCGGCACGCATTGAAGCGCTCCTGGGTCGCGTCGGAGACTCACCCCTTCGGTCGAAGCTACTCCAGCTGCGGAGCCAGGTTCCATCGGCAGGCAGCCCCGAGGACACGGTCGCGGCCTTGGCGGAGCTCGGCGCGATTCAGCAGGCCCTCCCGCCAGCAGCGGCACGTTTCCAGCCGGGGGGAGTGCGAAGGCGTGAACTCACGGCTCCCACCGTGGCTCCGCCCAGGCTCGGTGCACTCATGGTGGTTCAGGGACGACGATACCTGGTTGTAGGACCAGACGTCAATGTAGACGCGGCGCGAGCGGAGGCTGGCCTCTTCGGGGCTGAGGTCGCGCACCGCCGCGCAGTGTCACCAAACCAAGGAAAGGCCAAGTGAAAGAGACAACCATCATCGTGACCATCAGCCCCGAAGGCACCATCAGCGCTGACGCCGACGGCTTCACCGGAGACGCGTGCCTCAAGGACCTGGAGCGCCTGCTGGAGGGTCTGGCCCCGGGCACGGCCACGGTGGCCCGGAAGCCCGATGCTGGCACGGCTCGGGTGACGACGACGCGCACGCAAGCCGTCGGGAAGAAACCTTGAGCGCGTACATCACCTTGGTCACCCCGATGCTCGACGAGGAGTGCCTCGTCGCGGCCATCGTGGACCAGGGCTTTCGCGAAGCGAACCTCATCCGCTCCGAACATCCCGTGCCGCTGCGAGGCTGGCAGAAGGGGCGTCACGCGAACATCGTGCTCCCCAAGGAGCACACCGGCGATGCCTACAACGATGTAGGCTTCCTCCGCGGTCCGGCCGGCTACACGGCCATCCTCAGCAATGACCACCACCGGTTTGGCCAATCGTGGTTGTCGAAGGTGAGCGCCGCGTACCAGGCTCGCTCGGCCGCCAAGCAGGAGCGACTGGCTGCCGAGGATCGAAGGCGCCTGGAGGAGGAGCGGAGGTGCGTTGTCGAGGCCCAGCGGCAGGCGGTTCACGAGCGCGCCACGAAAATGGGCTACCGGGTCCAAGAGACGCGTGAGGGAGACACCATCCGCTTGGTCCTCGTCAAGCGGGCCTACTGAGGGGACGGGATGAGCGCGTACATGACGTTGTTGACGCCGATGACGGACCAGGAGTGCCTGCTGTCGGCGCTCGCCGATCTGGGGTTTGACAAATCCAAGGTGGAGGTCCATGATTCGCCAGTGAACCTGGTGGGCTACGCCGGAGACCGGCGCGCCCAGACCGCCAACATCGTGATCCGGCGCCAACACGTCGGCGCGGCTTCGAACGACGTGGGCTTCCTGGCGTCGGTCGTCGGCTATCAAGCCTTCGTGAGCGGCTACGACCATCCCCGGTTCGGGACTGGCTGGCTTACGCAGCTCAACAGCCGGTACCAGACCCACTGGACGGTGAAGCAGGAGCGACTCGCGGTGGAGGAACGGCGGCGCCAGGAGGAGGAGCGGCAGCGCGTTGTGGAAGCCCAGCGACAGGCCGTCCACGAGCGGGCGAAGAACATGGGCTACCGCGTGGAGGAGAAGCGCGAGGGCGACACCATCCGGATGATCCTCGTGAAGCGGGCCTACTGACTGTGCGGCTGAACGTCGCCCACATCCTCCCACGGAGCGCCGCCAACGGCCCCGGCGAGCGTTTCGTCGTGTGGGTTCAGGGCTGCCCGCTCGCGTGCCCGGGCTGTTGGAACCCCGCCACTTGGTCCTTCGAGCGCCGTGACCTTCGGCACGTCGCTGACCTTGCGGCGGAGATCCTCGCGACCAAAGGCATCGAGGGCGTGACCCTGACGGGAGGCGAGCCTTTCGGGCAGGCCCGAGGGCTGGTCGCCCTCGCGGAACCTCTGCGTGCGGCTGGCCTCTCCGTCTTCGTGTTCACGGGGTACGAACTAGACGAGCTCGTCCATCCTGATCAACGGGCGCTGCTCGCGGTTGCAGATGTCGTCGTCTCCGGGCGCTACGTCGAGGCGGAACGCGCGAGCGGACTTCCGTGGCGCGGGTCGACGAACCAGAGGGTCCATTTCCTGACCGGTCGGTACGGTCCGTCGGACATGGCGGAGGCGCCAGAGGTCGAGGTGCACCTTGACGGAGGCGAGGTCAGCATCACGGGGTTTCCGGTGGAGTGGCTCCTCTCGAACAGCCACGGGGACCCGAATGGTCGTGAGTAACACCGTCATCGATTGATGGTCAAATCTGCATTTTCCACGGATGCTCGGCAGCGGTAGTACGGCGACGGGGCGGCTTGATCTCCTCGCTCTTCACGGGCACCCGATAGCGCGCCGATGATCCCGTCGGCGGGCCTGAGGGGCCCTCATGTTTGTCGGTCAGCTTCCCTGTAGGATTGGTTTCACCGAGGTTTTGGTAGTCTCGTCCATGTTCACAACGGAGAGCCCGGTCCCGTCACCCGCCACACCGCAGGGCTGGCCAAGCATTGGCAACAGACCTCGCAGACTGACCGAGAACACAATTTTCAACCTGAAGCTCGACTTCGCGCTGGAGGCGGCTGGCGGGGCCGATGTGACAGGTGGAATCTTCGACGAGGCCAGAGTCAACCGCCTCCCGTTAACTGGTCAGCAACCCGCGGGCGCAACCACCACCGAGCTTCACGAGGGGACGGATCTCTTCGGTCCCCCGACGCTCAGCGGCGCTCCCCACTACCCGCCTCATCGGGTCCCCCATGTCCACCCCGCTCGCCGCCCGCCTCGCCTCCCTCGACCGCGACCAGCTCGTCGCGATCCTCGAGCGCCTCGTCGCCCAACAGCCGGAGCTCGCGGACCTCGTCCACCTCCCCCTCCCCGGGGAGAAGGGACCGCCGGACGGAGCTGCGATCCGCGCCCAGGTCGCGCGGATCGTGCTCACCATGGGCGACGATTGGATGGCCTCCACCCGCGCCGAGGGCGAGCTCTGGCCCGTGATCGAGGTGGGCAACTCCTACCGGGCCGAAGGGCGCATCGAGGACGCCCGCACCGTCTATCGCGCGATGATCGACGGGATCCTGCCGCACTACGAGCAGCTCCGAGACGAAGAGAGCGAGATCGGCCACATGGTCGAGCGGTGCGTGAAGGGGATCGGAGCCTGCCTCGACGCCAGCCCCGATCCGGGGCTGCGCGAGCGCTACCTGCGAGACGCCTTCGACGTCTATCGCTGGGATGCGCTCGATCACGGCGGCTACGGCCTGGACAGAGCAGCCGAGGAGGTGCTCTGCTCGAAGGCTGTCGGGGATGAGCGGGGCCGGGTCGCTGGCTGGATACGCGCCGCTCTCCCCAGGACGGTCCAGGATCATGGTGCCTGGCGGCGGCAACACGGTGGTGCCGTGATCCTGCGCCTCATCGGCGATGAGCTCGACGACGACGCGCGAGCGGGGCTCTTCGCTGAGTCCGACATGTCCCGGGAGCACATCGACCTGCTGCTCGCCGCCGGTCGTAAGGACGAGGCCATCGACGTACTGCGCCACGCCGACGGGGGTGACCTCGAGAACCTCGCGGACCGGCTCCTCGCCGCAGGCCTCGAGGCCGAGGTGACCGACGTGGTGGACCAACACCCGGCCCTCCTGGAGTCCCGAGCCTGGTCGCTCCGAAGGTGGCGAGTGGCCCGCGGCGGGATCGACGGAGAGCGGCTCAAAAAGCTGGTCGATGCGCTCGACACCTTCCGAGGTCGCCCCGACCTCAAACACTGGCTCCGCCTAGTCGAAGAGGCGAGGGCCACCGGCCGGTGGGCTGCTGTGCTCCCCCTCGCGCTCGCGGCGGTCGACCGCGACAAGACCAGCATCCAACCCGTCCGGGTGCGCGTGCTCGCCGCCGCCGGTCGGTTCGAGGAGTCCGCGACCATCCTCCGCACCCTGCCCGAGAGCGCTTGGAAGGGCGCCGCGCTCGAACTGGCGGCCGCCGCCGAGCAGGAGCGCCCCGATCTCGCGATCTCTCTGTACGAGCAGCTCGCCACGGCGCTCCGGGCCCGGGGGACGAAGCCCGCCCGGGACGAGCTGGCCCGCGTCTTGCCCCGCCTCGCCAGCCTCAGAGCCCAAACCGCACCCGGATAGGCAGGACGTCGGTTCAAGGCCCAGCCTCCAAGCGGCGGCGTTCATGCGGACCTCAGCTCCCTCCCGCGCGCCGGCGGGCTCAAGGACTTTCGCGGAGCGCTCGGGGACTGCTCCGGGGGATCCCGCGCCAAACCCCGTAAGCGGCTCGCCTGGAAGTTCTTTTGGACTTTCGCTTGCCAGACGGTTGACAGGTGCTTGTCGCCGGAATTCCACCCCGAAATAACCGTTTACAAACGGCTACGAACGCCTCCGGGCGGTGCCTCGATGTGGCATCCGACCGACGCAGCACTAAGCTCCCCGCATGTGGCCTCGTCGAGGCGGCTCCCGAATGCGAGCCGCAAACGCCGGCCTATCTGTCCCTTGTTCGCCACCTGCGAGGTCCCCATGGCCCAGCCCCACACCCTCACCGTCAAGCCCTCTGAGCTCCCCCTCCGCGTCGTCCTCGTCCTGCCGGACGGCACCGCTGGAGGCCGAGCGGTCGCCTACGTCCTGCGCCACACCCGCGCCGGCGGTCTCCTGCTCAACAAGGACGACCTCGCCCCCCGCGCCGACAAGGCCGCGTAGC
>JBIJDH010000074.1:0-4015 GCA_044344255.1 Myxococcota bacterium | reverse complement strand
CCTTCATCCACAACTTGTGAGTCTCCCCCCTGGACCCCCCTCGGCCCACACCTCCTCGGTGAGGCAGTCCGATGCGGGATTGACGGCGACAGGATAAGTACATGTCTGTCATTTCGGGGCAAGCTCACCCTGACCCCCCTCCCCGGCCGAGCTCGCCCATGCCGTCGCCGATGCCTCGTAGGCCCCCGGAAGGCGAGCCGGAGACCTTCGGCCCGGCGTACACGACGGGCGGCTCCTACCGGGCCCGGGCGGAAGCGCGCCAGCGTCGCTACCGTGCCGAAGTGCTCGGCGCGGGATGGGACACGCATGGGCACTGGCTGAACGCGGAGGCCAATCGGAACGGGGCGAACTTCGTGGTTCCGGTGGCGCACACCGCCGCCCTTCGAAGGCGCGACGCGGGGAAGGGCGTCGCGGAGCGCACCTTCCAGAACATGCTCTCCAGTCAGGCGATGTGCTTCAACCTGTTCGGGCCCCTCGCCGACGACCTGGACCTCGCCACGAAGGTGCTCGCGGCGGTGGTGCCGGGCCTCGTTCGCGTTCGGTCCGTCGCCATCGAGTACACGCCGGCCGCAGACGCGTTTGGGGACCAATCGGGCCGGGGCGGGGTCGACTGCGATGTGCTCGTCGAGGCCACGTTCTCCACCGGCGAGAACGTCGTCGTCATCGAGACCAAGTTCGTCGAGGAGGCGTTCAGCACCTGCGGGTTCCGCCGCGCCGGGCGCGCGGGCCGCGGGCAGGTCGTCTGTCCTGACGACGTGCCGGTCCGCGACGACCGGGAGGCCTGCGCATACCACGGCGTCAAGGGCTACGGATACTGGCGACGCACAGACGAGCACCGCACGCTCGCGGCGTTGCCGGAGAGCGGGTGCCCGTTCGGAGGGCCGCTGTGGCAGCTCTGGGTCAACCACGCGCTCGCGCACGTCGAGGCCGCCCGCCGGGGCGCGGGCCGCGCCATGTTCCTGGTTTGCGCCCCGGGCGACAACGAGGCGCTCCTCCGCGGCGGTCGGGTGCTCGCTGACTTCCGGGCGCGGCTCCGCGATCCGGGCACGGTCGATATGCTCCCCGTGGACGGGCTCATCGACCGCATCGGCGAGGTGGCCGGCGAAGGGTCGGAGTGGGCCCGCGGACTTCGAGCCCGCTACGGGGGCATCTGACCGGCCGACCCGGTCTACCCGACCCCCACTTCCTCGACCCCACTTCCATGAGACCCCACTTCCTCGACCCCACTTCCATGATGAAAGGGTCGGTAAGGTCGTGAAAGGACCGCTTCGGGGCGACGCCGAGATAGAGTGGAACGTCACCAGGACGCGGCGCCCGCCGGGAGCTCCCTCCCCAGGCCAGCCGCGTTGGGAGGAACCACCATGCGCTCGTCGCCCCGCCCCTCGCTCCGCGCCCCTCTCTCCGGCCTCCTGCCGGCCCTCTGCCTCGCCGCCCTCAGCGCGGCCTGTGCAGAGCCGACCCCGAAGAAGAACCCCCAGTCCAAGACCCCGGAGGAGGAACAGGAGCCGGTGGACCCAAACGAGCCGGTGGATGAGGACGGCGACGGCGTCCCCGCCGAGCTGGACTGTGATGACACCGACCCGCGCGTGTACCCGGGCGTGGCGACCTTTGACCCCCAGGACGGCGGCCTCGTCGACGTCACCACCCAGATGTCCGGCCGCCTCGTCCTCGAGGAGCCAGGCACTCTCTTGCTCTGCGGGGTGACGGCGCAGGTGAACATCGAGGTGCGCGCCGACAACGTGTCCATCCTGGGCCAGGGGTCGGGCACCATCCTGGACGGGGGTGGCCTCGGCTCGGTGATCTCCGCCGAGGGCGTGGACGGGCTTGTCATCGAGGGGCTCACCCTCCGCGGCGGGCTGGCCGAGCGCGGGGGCGGCCTCTATGCGCGCGGCAGCGAGCTCCGCATCGCCGACGTCGAGATCCGCGAGAGCGCGGCGGTCGACGGCGGCGGCGCCTTCCTCGCCGACAGCGCCGTCGAGATCGAGTCCCTCACCCTCACCGCGAACCAGGCCGAGGACTGGGGCGGCGGGCTGCTCCTCTCGGCCAACACCGGCCCAGATGGCGACGCCCTGACCATCCTCCACCTCGTCGCCTCGGAGAACACCGCCGACGAAGGCGGGGCCATCTATTGTGCCAACGAAGACGACAGCCCCGCGAGCTGCGCCTTCTCGGGCGCCGAGGTGCGCGGCAACGAGGCGGCCAGCGAGGGGGGCGCCCTCTACGTGCAGGGGGCCTACACCATCGAGGACTCGGTGTTCTCCGAGAACGTGGCCGACGAATCCGGCGGCGCGGTGTACGCCACCTACAACGGGGAGGAGGCGTCCGCGACCATCCGCGGGAGCACCTTCGAGGACAACCTGAGCGGCGAGCAGGGGGGCGCGCTGTACATCGCCGGCGCCCTCAACGTCAGCGACAGCACCTTCTCGCGGAACGAGGCGCGGAGGCCCTCCATCTCCTGGGCCTCCGGCGGCGCCATTTTCTGCGCCGGCCACGGCTCACCGGTCGTGACTAGCAGCGGCTTCTACGAGAACCTCGGAGGCTGGGTGGGCGCCTTCCACTTCGAGGCCTCGTTGAACAACAATTACCCCTCCATCACCGACACGGAATTCGTGGACAACACCGGTCGGTACGCGGGGGCGGTGCTCTTCATCCTCAACAACTACGACCAGGCGACGGGATCGGGCATCGACGCGTCGGGGAGCTCGCCCGCCGACCTCGGCAACGTGCGGTCCGACGGGGTGCTCGAGACCTTCGCGCTCACGGGCGGGCGCTTCACCTGCACCGAGGATGGCTGCGAGGTGCCGTGAGCGGGGGCGGGGTCTGACGGGGGGAGGGGCGCCCCGACCGCGACCCGTGTCGACGAGGAGGCGCAGGGCGTCGATGGGGGACGCTGCGATCCCATTGAGCCGCCGAAGGGCGACCGCTTCCAGCGGATGAGCTCTCCAAACCGAGCGGGACCGGCTGCCCGAGGCGACGTCCCCGTGGCCGAGGTGCTGGGCTCCGAGGCGACCCCCCACGAGCGCGGAGGTCGGCCAGATATGTGAGTGGCGAGTTTCAAATCGAGTCGCCACTTTCGATAAAAGGAGCTACCTTCACACCGTGCACTCCCTCGTCACAGCGCTGGAAGGCCTCGGGCTGCTCTCGGAGCAGCGCATCGTGGTCGACGACCATTCGTACGAGGTCGACTTCCGGAGCGGCGATGGGCGGGTCATCGTCGAGGTGAAGCGCACCGGAGGCGGCCTTCGCGATTTGCATGCCGCTGCGCTGCAAGTTGCGATGTACGTACGTACTCTCGGAGCCGACCGGGGCATCGTCCTGCTGTGCGGCAGCCGTGTGTCCGCGGCGGGGCTCCGCGAGGAGTGGAGCAAGCTCCTGAAGGTCTTGGCGCCGGACATCGCCAATCGGCTGGGGCTGGTCGCTATCCTCGAAGGGGATTGCGTGATCCAGCCGGACGAGCCGCTGTTGCGGGACATCGCCCAGGCCGCCGCGAACGCGGGGGGCCGAACTGACCCCGCGCCGCGCGGGAACCGCTCCTTCGAGGTCATGCGCGTGCTCCTCTCGCGATGGCTGCTTCATCGGGGCGGGATCGCCGTCGGAGAGCTCCAGCGTCAGACCGGTCTGTCACACCCGAGCGTCAGCAAGGCGCTCGCTGCGCTGGGCCCTGCGGTCGAGCGGCGACGCGATCGGAGCGTGGCGCTCCGTGCGTTCCCAAGCGAAGTCTGGGCGCCGCTCGTCGCGCTTGCCCCAAAGGTTAGGCAGACCGCCGCGTTCGTGGACGAGTCTGGACGTGGTGGCGACCCCCAGCGCCTGCTCAGCCGCTTACGGCGGGCCCCTCCGCCTGGGGTAGCGGTCGCGGGCGTCACCGCGGCGCGCCACTGGCAGCCCAGCCTGCAGCGCTCATCGGAAGTAGCCCGGGGGGTGCTCACCTGAAGTAGTCCACCCCCGGGTCGGGACCCTGGAGCTCAAGTCGTGGAGGCTCCTCTTCGGAGGAGGCCGTCATGGCAAGACCGAGGCG
>JBIJDH010000024.1:0-126811 GCA_044344255.1 Myxococcota bacterium | reverse complement strand
GGGGCTATACCAATCTGAAATATTGGAGTGATATCCCCGACGCCGACTGGTACGGCGGCCCGTTCATCGCCTGTCCGAACACGCTGTACCGCATCGCAAGCCTGACCAAGCCGATCACGGCTTTTGCGGTCAAACGGATGCTGGTCGACGGGGTGGAGGATCATGCGGGCGATCCGATGACCCTGGATACGCCCTTCCCGGATGCGCTGCCCTCCCACACCGAACGGCTGACGCCCGATGAGGTGGTGGTCGAATTTGGCTATCCCTTCAGCTCCCTGTCGGAGACACGACATCTGGACAACATTACGATCCAGCACTTGATGCTGCACGCCGCGGGTTGGTGCGAGGACGATGGGTATTGCCTAACGCCGACGTGGGATATATGGCACGGCGGCGACCCGAAGATCATCCTCGACCATGCGAGGCTTGTTTCAAGCTGGAATTCAGTGTATTTACACCAAATCTCGATACCCGTCAGTCGCCCCATGAGGGTATTGTACGCATTTTCGCAGGCTGGGCTGGCCCCAGAGAACGGTCCATTCAAGTGGTCTGAGCCCGGAACCACTCTAAAATATTCCAACTTCGGATACATGCTCCTGGGGCGTATCCTGGAGCGCGGCACCGGGGCTTCGGAGTGGACGGGATGGTATGATGCGGTGAAGGCGCTGATTCTGGAACCACTCGGGATGCATCATACCTTTGCCGCCCGTCCCACGGCAGAGGAGGCGTATCCGGGGGAAGCACCGTATTTTGTGAACGACAAAACGGTGAGGTATCCAGTCAGTCCATCCATCCTATCTGCGGACGACTATAATGGCGGTGACGGTCCACGGATTTCCGTGGCATATGGGGGAGGACGGCGGATCGATCACACGGATACAGCCGGAGGACTTGTCTCAACCGTCAGCGACTACTGCAAGTTCATGACCGACCAGAGGTTGTTTGACCTCTACACACCAAGCATCGATCCGACAGGGCGACTTTTGAATATTCTGAGTCGAAATGACGTGCTCAGCATGCGAAAAAATGTCTTCTCTGGCAGGTCCCTTGCTTGGTTTATTGATGAATCAAGGCTTGGGCATTACGCCGAGGTTCGGGATGGCAAATCGGGCAGATGGGGAATCGGGGCAAGTTACCATACAGGAAGCTGGGCCGGAACCTCCGCTTGTGCCTATCTGTTCCCGCCGGATATGGACTCGGCTGTTGAAAACGTTGGAATTGTCTCCATGGCAAATGGGGATATCGTCCCTCATGATGGGACTCCAAGAATCGCCGACTTTCTTGCCGGAACTCTATCGGTCTACTTCAACGGCTTTGAATGGCCCGACAACGAGGATTACTTTGGGTCCTATTGATCGAACCTGGATACGATCACGAATTTTGTTGTTGGCAATGAGTCTGCTCGCGGCGTGCAACAACAAGGGCGATGGAACTGCTTCTGACGACAGCGGGGCTTGTCCATACGAGGGATCCTTTCAAACAGTCCGGGAGTTTGGAGCGGAAGTCGTTCCCGTTTTTTGTGCTCACGAGGTAAGATGCCAAACCATTGGATCGACGACCTACGACGAGTGCGTTAGTTTTTATCTCAACGAAAGGTATACTTCCAACAAATGTGAGTGGGACGACTCATGGAGCTGCGATGCGGCTCAATGTATCAAAGAATGGAGCGCACAGGAGGAATACTACCAGGTTTCGGAGCCGGAATGCGAAAACGAACCAAGTCCGTGGAGACCCGAGGTGTGTAACGAACTCTATCTCTCTATGCGATGCGACTGGAATGAAGGCATGTAGGAGGTGCAGTTTAGGGTGACCCTTGAGGAGGAATTGAGGAGGAATCGGTGGTCAGGTAGACCGGGGAGGTATCTCCCCGGTCTACCCGACCACTGGTTCGGTGCGGGAGCCCGGCGGGAGCCCATCCCCACATGGGATCATGAGCTGCGCTCATGAGGTGAATGAACACCGTGTATTGGGCTCATGACTCGCGGCAGGTGAAGTGGAGGGGCCGGCGACGCGGCGCTCCGCCCTGTCGCCCCGCTCGTCCTTCGCCCAGTCCAGGAGCTCACTATGTCTCTCTTCGCGGTCCTCGGTGTCAGCGGTCACACCGGTCGAGTCGTCGCCGAGTCCCTCCTCTCTCGCGGCCACCGCGTGCGGGTGGTGGTGCGGGATGAGGCCAAGGCGGCCCCCTTTGTGGCCCGCGGCGCTGAGCTCGCCCTGGCCGACGTCACCGACGCGGCGGCCCTCGGCCGCGCCCTCGAGGGGGTCGATGGGGCCTACCTCCTCGTGCCCCCCAACCTCGCGACCGGCGACATGCGCGGCTGGCAGGCCCGGGTGAGCGACGCCCTGGTCGCCGCTGTCACGGCCGCGGCCCCGCCCCACGTGGTGCTCCTCTCGTCGGTCGGCGCCCAGCACCCCGACGGCACCGGCCCCATCCAGGCCCTCTTCCCGCTCGAGGCCCGGCTCCGCGCCCTGCCCGCCACCCGCAGCAGCTTCCTCCGCGCCGCCTCCTTCATGGAGAACCTGCAGGGCAACTTCGGGATGCTCGACCAGGGCCTGCTGCCGAGCTTCACGCCGGCCGGGCTCGGCCTGCCGATGATCGCCTCGGTCGACATCGGGGAGGCGGCCGCTGACCTCCTCCTCGAGGGCCCGCCCGCCGAGGGCGCGCGCGTGGTCGAGCTCGGCTCCGAGCCGATCTCCTACCAGGACGTGGCCCTCGCGCTCTCGGCCCAGCTCGGCCGCCCGGTCCAGGTGGCGGAGGCCCCGGTGGCGGTGATGGCCGAGACCCTGCGCGGCTTCGGCTTCCCCGCCGACGCCTCAGCCCTCTTGCAGGAGATGACCGAGGGCCTGATCGGCGGCCGCGTGGCCTTCGAGGGCGGGCACCGCCGCCTCAGCGGCCGCGTCGGCGTCGCGGCCTTCCTGGCCTCGGCGCTGTCGGCCGGCGCGGCGGCCTGATCGCGGGGGAGGCCGCGGCGCCCCCCGTCGTTCAGGCGGGGAGCGTGAGGAGGCGGGCGAGCCCCTCGGCCCCGGTCGGCGCCTCGGCCTGCCAGGCCACCAGGGCCACGCGGCCGCCCATCGCCTGCACCTCCTCGATGAAGGGGCGCTCGTGGGCGCGGCGGGCGCGGAGGACGGGGTCCAGCGGGTGGAGCGGGCGGAGGCTCGCGTTGATGACCCAGCCGAAGGGGTGGATGCCGGCGCGCTCGAGGTCGCGGCCGAGCATCGCCGCCTCGTGCACCGGGGTGGCCTCGGGGAGCGTGATCAAGAGCACCCGCGTGTAGGCGGGGTCGCGCAGCCGGGGGAGGAGCTCCCGCACGAAGGCCGGCGTGTCGGCGCTCGTGCGCGAGATCTCGCGGTGGTAGGCCTCGCTGGCGTCGAGCAGCAGGAGCGTGTGGCCGGTGGGGGCGGTGTCGAGCACGACGAAGCCGCCGGCCCCGTCGGCCACCACCCGCGCGAAGGCGCGGAAGACGGCGATCTCCTCGGTGCAGGGGGAGCGGAGGTCCTCCTCGAGCAGGGCGCGGCCGCGGGCGTCCAGGCCGGCGCCGGCCTTCGCCAGCACCTCGGCGCGGTAGGCCTCTGTCTCGGCGACAGGGTCGATCCGGCTGAGGCGGAGGCCGGGGAGGACCTCGCCCACGGCGTCGGCGACGTGGGCCGCTGGATCGGTGGTGGAGAGGTGCACGGGGTGGCCCCGGCGCGCGATCTCGACGGCGAGGGCGGCGGCGACCGTGGTCTTGCCGACGCCGCCCTTCCCCATCGTCATCACGACGCCGTGGCCGCCGGAGACGAGCGCATCGACGAGGAGCGCGAGCGAGCCCGGGAGCGCGAGGGGGCCGTCGTCGAGGCCGACCTCGGCGGCGTTGAGGCCACCCTGGAGGGCGCCCAGGCCGGCGAGGCCCATCGGCGCCGCGGCGAGCAGAGGCAAGACCTCACGGGGCAGCGCCGCCAGCCCGGGCGCCATGCCCCGCAGCGCGGCCTCCCCGCGGGCGGCGAAGGCGGCGGCGACGGGGTCGTCGGCGACCGTCGGCTGGAAGGCGCCGTTGAGGACCAGGAGCTGATTCTCGACGCCCAGCGCCTGGAGCTCGACGCGGGTGCGCTCGGCCTCGCGGAGGGCGGCGGGCTCGGGGCGGGCGACGAGCACGAGCGTGGTGATGGCGGCGTCGCCGAGCGCGGCCACGGTCGCGGCGTACAGCGCCCGCTGGCCCTCGAGGCCGGCGAGGGGCCCGAGGCAGGAGGTGCCGCCGGCGCTGGACTCGAGGAAGCCGCTCCAGGCCGACGGCAGCTCGAGGAGGCGGAGCGTGTGGCCGGTGGGGGCGGTGTCGAAGAGGACGTGGTCGTAGCCGGCGGTGGCCGCGGGGTCGCCGAGGAGCTTCGAGAACTCGTCAAAGGCCGCGATCTCGACCGTGCAGGCCCCGGAGAGCTGCTCCTCCATGCTGGTGATGGCGACGGCGGGCAACAGGCCGCGGTAGGGGCCGACCACCCGCTCCCGGTAGGCGGCCGCCGCGGCGACGGGGTCAAGGTTGGCGGCGGAGAGGCCGGGGGCGCCGGGCACCGCGGTGGGCTCGGGGTGCAGCGGGAGGCCGAGCACCTCGTCGAGGTTCGAGGCGGGGTCGGTGCTCACGAGCAGCACCCGCCGCCCAGCCCGCGCGAGGCGGAGGGCGGTGGCGCAGGCGACCGAGGTCTTGCCGACCCCGCCCTTGCCCGTGAAGAAGAGCACCCGCGTGGGCGCCTGGAGCGCGCTCAGCAGCATGCGGAGCCGTCCGGCTTGGGCCCACAGGCGGGGCGGCTGCCGAGGGGCACACGGGGCTTCGGGGCCGTCCGCGTCGCGAGCTGCTCGCGGGAGGGGTAGGCGCCCATCGAGAGCACCTTGCCGTCGAGCAGCACGAGGGGCAGGCAGTCGAGGCCCTGCTCCCCGAGCGCGGCCTTCACCGCTTCGTTCTCGGCGAAGGCGGCCGGCTGCTGCGAGAGGTTGTACCGAAGCACCTCGACGCCCTGGGCGCTGAGCCACTCGAGGTCAGCGGCGAAGCGCGGCAGCGCGGGATTGACCTCGGGGCCGCAGATGCCGGTGGAGCAGCACATCGCGGGATCAAAGACTTCGAGGCGAGACATCTTCCCTCCGGCGGGTCGGGCGCTTGCACGAATTCAGGGAGTGCGCATATGGTGATGTGATGATGCCGTCCATTGAGCGCCCCCCCGATGTTCCCACCGCCGCGGGCGCCTTCAAGCCCGCGCCCCCTGACGGCCGTCTGGAATTGGAGGGCCCCCGATGTCGCTGAGCCCCGCGCCCGGGCTCCGTGGCCGGCTCTCCTTCCTCGATCGGCACCTCACGCTCTGGATCTTCCTGGCGATGGGCCTCGGCGTGGCGCTCGGGCGGCTCGCCCCCTCCGTCCCGGCGGCGCTCGACCGCTTGAGCGTGGGCACGACCTCGATCCCCATCGCGGTCGGCCTCATCCTGATGATGTTCCCGCCCTTCACGAAGGTGCGCTACGAGCAGCTCGGCCGCGTGTTCCGCGACAAGCGGGTGCTCGCCCTGTCTCTCGTGCAGAACTGGGTGGTCGGGCCGCTCCTGATGTTCGGGCTGGCGGTGGTCTTCCTGCATGACCAGCCGGAGTACATGCTCGGCCTGATCCTGATCGGCCTCGCGCGCTGCATCGCGATGGTCATCGTCTGGAACGAGCTCGGAGACGGCGACACCGAGTACTGTGCGGGCCTCGTCGCCTTCAACGCGATCTTCCAGGTCTTGTTCTTCCCCGTCTATGCGTGGTTCTTCGCCACCGTGCTCCCCGGCTGGCTCGGGCTGCCGGGGACGGAGGTGAACATCACGATGGGCGAGATCGCGGGGAGCGTGGCCGTCTACCTCGGCCTGCCCTTCCTGGCGGGCTTCGTCACCCGGCAGGGCCTCGTGCGGCTGCGCGGCCTCGCCTGGTTCGAGCGTGAATTCGTGCCGCGGGTGGGGCCGATCACGCTCGTCGCGCTCCTGTTCACCATCGTGGTGATGTTCTCGCTCAAGGGGGAGGCCATCGTGCGGCTGCCCATCGACGTGCTGCGCATCGCCGTCCCGCTGCTGATCTACTTTGTGGTGATGTTCTTCGTCTCTTTCTTCATGAGCCGCAGGGTCGGGGCCACCTATGGTCAGACGGCCACCCTCTCCTTCACCGCGGCCTCCAACAATTTTGAGCTGGCCATCGCCGTCGCCGTGGCCTCCTTCGGGATCGGGAGCGGGGCCGCCTTCGCCGCGGTGATCGGGCCCCTCGTCGAGGTGCCGGTGCTGATCGGCCTCGTCCGCGTGGCCCTGTGGTTGCGGCCGCGCTATTTTTCAGTCCCCGCCGGGTCTGTCACAAGGCCATAGGAGAGGTGAGCGTGAGCGTGAACACACGGCCGCACGGTGTCCTGTTCTTGTGTGTCGCCAACTCGGCGCGCAGCCAAATGGCGGAGGGCTGGGGCCGGCGCCTGCTCGGGCCCGGCTTCGCGGTGCAGAGCGCCGGGAGTCGCCCCTCCTTCGTCCACCCCCACGCCCAGGCGGTGATGGCCGAGGTGGGCATCGACGTCTCCCTCCACCGCTCGAAGTCGGTGGATGAGATCGATCCCGCCACGGTCGACACCGTGATCACGCTCTGCGCCGAGGAGGTCTGCCCCGTCTTCCTCGGCGCGGCGCGGCGCCTCCACTGGCCGATCGACGATCCCGCCGGGGGCGACCCCAGCCTCGGCCCCGAGGCGGGCCTCTCACGCTTCCGCCGGGCCCGTGACCTCCTCCAGGAGAAGATCGCGGCCTTCGCCGCTCAGCCGCAGCCCTCGGCCCCCTGAGCGGCCCGGAGCCGGGCGACGTCTTCGGCGAGGCCCTCCTGCTCGGCGTAGCCGGCGGTGAGCGCCGTCAGCACCGCGGCCCGCGTGGGCTCCGCCTGGGCGATGAGCCGGTAGTAGACCCAGCTCCCGCAGCGGCGGGAGTCGACCACCCCGGCGTTCCGCAGCACGGCGAGGTGCTGGGAGGTGTTCGGCTGGCCGAGCGCGAGCGCGGCGGCGAGGTGGCAGACGCAGAGCTCTCCGTGCGTGAGCAGCGCCACCATGCGCAGCCGGGTGTCGTCGGCGAGGGCCTTCATGAGCCCGGAGAGGGGGCGGACGTCCAGCGTCTCGGCGCGGTAGCTCATGCGGTGGGCCTATGCCCCTCGGGGGCCGCGGTCCAGCGGGGGCGGCCGGGTTCGGACGCCTCGCCCGCCCTTCGCTCGCTCCCGGGCCGCGGAGGCGCTATCCTCCCCCGGGTCGGGCTCGCCCGTGGGGGTGAGCGGGGAGGGATGATGTACAGGAATCTGCTGTGGATGAGCGATCTGAGCGAGCGGGCAGACCAATGCCTCGACCCCGTGGTGGCCCTCGCGAAGCTCAGCCGCGGCGAGGTGCTGCTCGCCCATGCCACCGGCCTGCCCCCGAAGCTGCTCCGCGAGCGGCCCCTGTCTCCGGACTCGGCCTCCCGCCCGGTGGAGCTCGAGCGCAACCGGCGCGCCCGCACCCACCTCGAGGCCGTCCAGGCCCGCCTCGCCGAGGCGGGCGTCAGCGCGCGGATCTTCGTGGTGGAGGGCCTGCCCGAGGACGTGGGCGAGGAGCTCTGTAAGGCGCACAAGGTCGATCTGGTCGTCGCCGGGCGCACCGGGGTCTCGGGCATCGACCGCCTGCTGCTCGGCTCCACCTCCACCCGCCTCGTGCGGGGGATGCCCGTCCCCACGCTCGTCGTCGGCCCGCGGCCCTTCACGAGCCTCCGCCGGCTGCTCTGTCCCCTCGACCTCGAGGAGCCCCGCCACGACGCCGCCATCCTCCACGCCGCGACCCTCGCCCGGGCCGCGGACGCGCAGGTGGACTACCTCTCGGTGATCGAGGCGGGCTCGGGCCTCGAAGATCCTGAGGCGGCCGAGGCCCGCATCTGCCAGCGGGTGGAGCGGGCCCTCGGCGCGACCCTGCCCACGCACGCCCGCGCCGTCGCCCTCATCGACGAGACGGCGGTGCACGGCATCCTCCGCCTCGCCAGCCAGGTTGACCTCATCGTCATGTCGAGCGCCGGTCGCTCGGGCCTGAGCCGGCTCATCGCCGGGAGCACGGCCGAGGACGTCGTGAAGAAGTGCCCGGTCTCCGTGCTCGTGGCCCACTGAGCGCCCCCGCTCGCCCCGCGGGCCGGCGCGCGCGCGGGCCGCTCCTCGGCGCCCTCTTCGTCACCCTCACCCTCGGCGGGACCGTCGGCGCGCGGGTCGCCGCGGAGGGGGAGGTCGAGGAAGCGCTCCGCGGGGCGGGCTTCACCTGGGAGCGGCGGCAGGATGAGCTCGGCGTCGCGCGCTGGGAGGGGCTGCGCCGCCCCGGCGTCTCGGCCGACCACCTCACGATTCACCTCATCCCCCCCTTTCGGGCCGAGCTCGACGGGGTGGACGTGCAGCTCGACACGCTGCGCGGGGACGGGGGCGCCGCGGCCCCCATGCCCTCCCCCGCCGAGGCCCCGGGCGCGCTCGACGCCCTCGTCGCGCTCGAGCTCCCCCTCCTCGCCCACGGGGTCAGGCTGCGCTGGGGAGATGACCTCCTCGCCGAGGGCCTCGACGGCAGCTTGCTCCCCGACCTCGACCTCCAGGGCGCAGGCGCCTCCCTCCGCCGCTCGGCGGGGGCCTTCGAGGTGGAGCTTCAGCGGCCGCTCCGGCTCGGCCCGCTCTCCGGCGCCGCCACCCTCCGGGCCGCCTGCGCCGAGACCTGCACCCTCTCCCTCTCCGTGCCCGAGGCCGAGCTCCTGCACCCGCTGCTCGCCGATCGGGCCCTGCCAGCGGCCCCCTTGCTGGTCGATGGCACCTACGATCGGGCCAGCGGGGCGCTCGAGGGGCGGGTGCTCTTCGGGGGCCTCACCCTCGCCGTCGCCGGGACGGCCACCCTCGAGCCGCCCGCCGCGGCGCTCCGCTTCACGCTGCCGCCCACCCCGCTCAGCCGCGTGCTCGACCTCATGGGCCCCCTCGTCCCCGAGGCCAAGGTGGCCGACGTGCGCGGCACCGTCTCGTTGGAGGCGAGCTTCAGCCACCCCTCGGGAGCGTGGACCCTCGCCCCCGCCGCCGAGGGCCTCGCCGCCGAGGGCCTGCTCCCCGACTCCTCGGCCTTACGCTCGGGCCCCCTGTCCTGGCGGGCCCCCTCCGCCGACGGCGAGGGCCGCCTGCGCGACACCGGCGAGGGCAGCCCCGACTGGGTGCCGCTCTCTGCGGCCGGGCTCCTCCCCTTCGCGGTGATGGCGGCGGAGGACGCCGGCTTCCGCGGGCACCCGGGCTACGATCTGCGCGCCGTGCAGGAGGCCATCGACGCCGCCCGCGCCGGCGAGGCGCTGCGCGGCGGCAGCACGCTCACCCAGCAGCTCGCCAAGAACCTCTTCCTCGACGGCGGCGAGCGCACCCTCGCCCGCAAGCTGCGAGAGCTGCTCTACGCCCTCGAGATGGAACAAGCGCTCGGCAAGGAGCGCATCCTCGAGCTCTACCTCAACATCGTCGAGCTCGGCCCCGACCTCTACGGCGTGGGCCCCGCCGCCGACGCCTTCTTCGCCAAGCGCCCCGAGCGGCTCTCGGCGAGGGAGGCGGCCTTCATCGCCTCGATCCTCCGCTCGCCCCGCAGCGGCTACACGCTGGCGATGAGCGGCGGGCGCACGCCGAACGCGCGCATCGAGCTCATCCTCGACAATATGGTCGAGCTGCACGGCATCTCCGCCGCCGAGGGGGCGATGGCGAAGCGCGGGAGCCTCCGCTTCGTGCCGCCCCTCCGCTGAGCCGGCCCTCCCCTGCGCCGCCTTGCGTGGGCCCCCTCGCCGACGAAAGCGAGTGAAAGTGCCCTGGGCTCGGTGGCCTCGATAGCCTTCAGATGTGGCCGCACGTCAGCCTGGCGATGGCTTACTTTGGCTGTTGATTGGGTTTTTCTTCATCGCCAGGCGCGTGGCGGTCATTTGTCTGCGAGGCGGAGGCCGGGGCCCCTCCGACCCGCCGCCCCGGCGGGATAGGGGCGGCGCGGAGGTCTCGATGCTCCTCGTCTCTGCGCTCTCCGCCGTACTCTTCGCTGGGCTCTCGCTCTCCGGCGGCGCCTCCGCCGCGGAGCCCGCCGCTCCCGGCTCTACCGTCGCTGACCCCTCCGACGTCGTCGCCACGGGCACGGTCGGCGCGCCGATGCCGCTCGTCTTTGACGCCTTGGTGAACCTCGAGGTCCACCGCGGCCTCTGGAGCGAGGCCTGCGTGAAGAAGTGGGAGCCAGGCTCCTCGACGGAGGGGGTCGGCGCCAGCGCGAGCCTCATCTACGTGCCCTCGGCGATGCACCGCAAGCTCACCGCCACGATCTCCAAGGTCGATCCGCCCAAGCGCGTGACGCTCGACCACGCCGGCAAGCGCGGCTTCCTCACCACCTGGACGCTCCGCCCGGCAGGGGAGCAGGCCACCGACGTCGAGGTCCACACCTGGATCCAGCCGCCGCCCTGGCCGGTGCGGCGCCTCTACAGCAACCGCATCCAGCCCGCCTGGGAGCAGTGCCAGCGGGAGGCGATCCAGGCCCTCGCGGCCCGCCCCTGGCCGAAGCCCACCGAGTGAGGCCCACCGAGTGAGCCTCAGGCCCGCAGGGGTGGGCGGCGCGCGCGGGCTCGCTCAGGGTGTGCGCACCTGCTGGAAGACCTTCTCGATCACCTGCTCGACGGTGAGGCCCTCGGCCTCTGCTTCGTAGCTGAGCAGCACCCGGTGGCGCAGGCAGTCGGCGCCGATGGCCTTGACGTCGTCGGGGGTGACGTAGCCGCGCCCCTCGAGGAAGGCGTGGGCCCGCGCCGCCTTGGAGAGGGAGAGGGTGGCGCGGGGGCTGGCACCGAACTCGATGAAGTTGCCGAGCTTGAGGCCCGCCTCGGCGGGGAAGCGCGTGGCGTGCACGATCTCGACGATGTAGTCGGCGACCACCTGCTCCATGCGCAAGAGGCCGAGCACCGCGCTCGCGGCCTCGAGGTCAGCGGCGGTGGCGACGGCCTGCAGCACGGGCTCGGGGAGGGCGGCCCGCATCAGGATCTCGCGCTCCTCGGTCTTCGTCGGGTAGCCCACCTTCACCTTGAGCATGAAGCGGTCGGCCTGGGCCTCGGGCAGGGGGTAGGTGCCCTCCTGCTCGATCGGGTTCTGGGTAGCGAGCACGAGGAAGGGCCGGGGGAGCTTGTGCGTGGTCTCGCCGATGGTGACCTGCCGCTCCTGCATCGCCTCGAGGAGGGCCGACTGCACCTTGGCCGGGGCGCGGTTGATCTCGTCGGCCAGCAGGATGTTGGCGAAGACGGGGCCCTTGTGGGTGGTGAAGTTCGCGTCGCGGGGGTTGTAGACCTGCGTGCCCACGACGTCGGCGGGCAGCAGATCGGGCGTGAACTGGATGCGCCGGAACTGGAGCGCCATCGTGCTGGCGAGCGAGCGCACGGTCAGCGTCTTGGCGAGGCCGGGCACGCCCTCGAGCAGCACGTGCCCGTGTGTGAGGAGGCCGATCAGCAGGCGGTCGACCATCATCGACTGCCCGACCAGCGCCCGGCCGACCTCGGCGCGGATGGCCTGGATCGTGGGGTGGACCGCGCGGACGCGGGCTTCGATGTCCTGGATGGAGAGGGGCGGCGTGGTCATCGGTCTCACCAAGGGGGATCGGCGGGGGATCGGCGGCAGGGATCGAGGGCGTCACCAACCCCCCGAGGGGCCGCTCCTATCCCGCAGGGCCCCCTCCATGGCAGCTTGGGTAATTTCCCGCGTCCGCATTGCCGCGGGGGGCAACCGGCGGTAGGTGCGCGGCCATCCTGTCCTCGGCCATCCTGCCGTCGCCCTTCCGGTCCTCGCCCATCCCGCCCGCGGAGCACCCCATGACCAAACCAGAAGCCGTCGCCGACGGCAAGGTCGTCCTCTTCCACTACACGCTCACCGACTCGGACGGTGAGGTGCTCGACACCTCGGACGGCGGCGATCCGCTGCCCTACCTCCACGGCGCCGGGAACATCGTCCCCGGGCTCGAGAAGGTCATGGCCGGCAAGGTCGTGGGCGACAAGTTCACGGCGGTGGTCGAGCCCGAGGACGGCTACGGCGAGCACGACGGGAACGACCCCCAGCCCTTCCCCCGCAGCCAGTTCCCCGACGACATGGACTTCGAAGAGGGCATGCCCGTCTTCGGTGAGACGCCGGACGGCGAGCACGTCGCCCTCTGGGTGGCTGACTTCGACGAGGAGCACGTCTACCTCGACGCCAACCACCCCCTCGCCGGCGTGACGTTGCACTTCAACGTCGAGATCGCCCTCATCCGCGACGCCACCGAGGAGGAGACCACCCACGGTCACCCCCACGGCGCCGACGGCACCGAGGACCACGACGACGACGATGACGACGACTACGACGATGAGGACGGCGACGAAGACCTCGACGACGACGACCTCGATGAGGACGAAGGCGAAGACGAAGAAGAGGGCGGCGGGGAAGACGACAGTAAGCCCCAGGCCTGAGGGGTGGGGCCTCGCGCCGAGCGTATGCTGCTCGTGACGAGGCCCCCCATGCTCCGCTCCCCCTCCGCGCGTCGCGCCCGGTTCGACCTCGGCCTCCTGGCTGTGGTCGGGCTCGTCGCGGCCTGTGCGCCCCACATCCCGCCGCCGATGCCGGCGCCGCAGCTCCCCACGAAGGTGCCGGCGGCGACGGGGCTCAAGATCTGCCGCGTGCCGCTGGCCACCGGCAAGCTGCCGCGCGCCCTCGTGGTCGCCCACGGCGCGCTCCATGAGAAGGTGTCGAGCACGCTCTCCGGGCTGCTGATCGTGCACCCGGGCGGGAGCTACCTCCTCGACGGGGGCATCTCTGTCGATTGGCGCGCCGCCCTCGACGAGCTCAAGGGTCCCCTGCGCTTCTTCATGAAACGCTCGGCCAAGGGCTTCGTGGTGACGGCCACCCCGGCCGAGGGCCTGAAGAAGCTCGGCGTCGAGCCTGCCAGCCTCAAGGGCGGGCTCCTCTCCCACGGGCATTATGACCACTTGGGTGGGCTCGTCGATCTGCCGGAGCTCCCGATCTTCGCCCCCGCCGCCGAGCTCGCCGAGGCCGACCGCGCCGTCGCCGGGGAGCCCTCGGCCATCCTCCCGCGGGAGGCCCGCGCCCTCGCCGCCCGCGGACACACCGTGCTCTTCGAGGGGCCGCCCCTCGGCCCCTACCCCGCCAGCCACGACCTCTATGGGGATGGCTCGGTGGTGCTCGTGCCGATGCCGGGCCACTCGCCGGGGAGCATGGGCACCTTCCTCCGCCTGCCGGGGGGAGAGCGGGTCTTCCATGTCGGTGACACCGTCTGGGTGCGGGAGGGCTACGAGCAGCGCGAGCCGAAGAGCGCCATCGCCGCCGCCTTCGACGCCGATCCCGTGGCCACCGACGCCCAGATCCAGAAGCTGTGGGCCATCCATGAGGCCGATCCGGGGCTCACCCTCCTCCCCGCTCACGACAGCCGGCAGTGGGACGCCCTCTTCGCGGGCCGAGACTGTATCGGCGGCTGAGCGCGCCTGCGGCGCCCGGCCCCGACCGTGGACGGTTCAGGGGGCCAGGGCGGTCTCGCCGATGCGCACGGGCTGGAATTCGTCCTCGCCCCAGATGTCGAGGTAGCCCTTCCACACGCCCTCACAGAGCCCGTTGAGCTCACAGGCGCCGCAGGCCTTGGGCTGAGCCTTGAGGTCGTTCTGCTTACGGTCCTGCCAGTTGAAGCGGGCGCGCCCCTCGGCGGCGTCGAACTGGACCACCGTGCTGCTGGCCCCCGCTTCGGGCCGCGCCCGCTCGGCGGCGCGGGCGGGGACGATGCGGTCCCCCCCGCCGGAGCGGATGGAGCAGGCGGTGCTCAGGTCTCGGTACTCGCCCATCGTGCGCGACAGGAGCGCGCGATCCCGGCGCAGCGCCGGCGGCAGCACACAGAGCGGGAAGCCACCGAAGGTGAAGACACGGCGCCAGTGTGTCTCGGCGAGCACGATGGCCTTGACGAGCTGCGGCACCACCACCCGGTAGCGAGCGGTGAGCTCGGCGTCGCCCTCGGCGTAACCCTCGGGGCGGATGAAGTTGACGCGCATGTCGTCGACCCCCGCCGTCTCGTAGAAGAAGCGCATCATCTTCAACAGATGCGGCTGATTCCAACCGTTCAGCACCACGTTGACGCTGAGGCCGTCGGGGAGCCGGCCCTGCTCCTTCTCCTGGCGGAGGATCTGAAAGGCGGCGAGCTTCTTCTCGAAATTCCCGGGCACGCGGGTGAGGCGGTCTTCGAGCTCGGCGGTGTGGCCGTGCATCGAGACGGTGACCCGGCTGAGCCCGGCGTCGATCAGGCGGCGGGTGAAGTCGGGCTTACGGAGCTTGGTGGCGTTGGTGGCGATGGTGATGCGGCTGAAGCCGACGGCGCGGGCGTGGGCCACGCTCTCGACGATCCAAGGGTAGGTGCTGGGCTCGCCGCCGAGGAAGCCGAGCGAGCGGTAGCCGGCGTCAGCCCAGCGCGAGATCTCGGCCTGCATCATCGGCCAGGGCATGTAGGAGCGGTCTTCCGCTTTGGGCAGGCCGTCAATGCAGAAGACACAGCGGTTGTTACACGCCTTGCCGACGTTGATCTCGACGTTCTTTCGTTCGTCGCGCAGCGCGCTCTCGGGCTGGTTCCCCGCCCGGGCCACCACGCGGGCGGCCGGGTTGCTCGTGGCGGGCGAGGGGGGCGGCTGCATCGGGCCAGTGTACCCCAGGCGCCTCGGCGGGCGAGCCCCGCGCGCTCCCAAGCGGTAGGATCGGGCTCCCCTCCGGAGCACCCATGTCCCATCCCGGCCCCGACAGCCGCTGGCGTGTCCCCTTCGACGGCTCCTTCCGCGTGAAGGATGCCCCCACCGAGGCGCGCTGGCCCGACGCCGAGGCCCGCCTCGCCGCGGCGGGCGCGCGGCTGAAGAAGCTCCAAGCCAAGCTCTACGCCGACGATCGGTTTTCGCTCCTGCTCGTCTTCCAGGCGATGGACGCCGCTGGAAAGGACGGCACCGTGAAGGCTGTGATGAGCGGGGTCAACCCGGCGGGCTGCCAGGTGCAGGCCTTCAAGCGCCCCTCCGAGGAGGAGCTTGACCACGACTTCCTGTGGCGCGTCTGGCGTGCGCTGCCCGAGCGCGGCCGCATCGGCATCTTCAACCGCAGCCACTACGAGGAGGTGCTGGCGGTGCGGGTCCACCCCGAGCTCTTGAAGGGCCAGCGCCTCCCCCGCATCGACGACGACGTCTTCGAGGAGCGCACCCAGTCCATCCGCTCGATGGAGCGCCACCTCTATCGAAACGGTACGATCATCCTAAAGTTTTGGCTGAACGTGGGCCGAGACGAGCAGCGGCGCCGCTTCCTCGACCGCCTCACCGACGAGGACGCCCGCTGGAAGTTCGAGGCGGGCGACGTGCGGGAGCGCGGCCACTGGGACGCCTACATGGAGGCCTACGAGGCCGCCCTCAACGAGACCTCCCGCGACTGGGCGCCCTGGTACGCGATCCCCGCCGATCACAAGCCCACGATGCGGGCCATCGTCGCCGAGACGGTGGTGGAAGCCCTCGAGGGCCTCCCCCTCCGCTGGCCGGTGCCCGACGCCGAGGAGACGGCGGAGATGGCCCGCCTCAAGGCGATCTTGGAGGCGGAGCAGACGTGAGGGCGCCCCCCGGCGCCGTCTCCGCCTTCGGGGAGACCTGGGCCCAGTTCTCCGCCGCGAGCGAGGCCCTCGGCCCCACCCCCGGCGTGCGCGAGGCCTGGCACCGGGGGCGGCCCCGCTACGCGGTCTGGGTCCTGCGGGTGACCGATGACGCCGTGCGGGAGCGGATGAACGACGTGTCGCGCGCGCTCTCCCGCGCGCTCGGGCCCGCCCCGGACATGCTGCGCCCCCAGCCCGCGGCCGAGGCCCACGTGACGGTCTGGGTGGCCGGCTTCCCCACCGACACCCCCGCCCTCGGCGACGCCCTCGACGACGACGTCGCCTGGGCGCGGCTCCACGCGCAGGCCGCCGAGGCCGCGGGCGCTGGCCCGCTCTCCCTCGTCGTGGGCGGGGCCAACAGCTTCCTCTCCTGCGCCTTCCTCGAGGTCTTTGACCCCACGGGCGGCCTCGGGCGCCTGCGGGCCCGCCTCGGCCCCGGAGAGCTCCGCTTCGCGCCCTACCTGCCCCACGTCACCGCCGCGCTCTACGGCGACCGGGCCCCGCTCGACCGCCTCCGCGCCGCGCTCCAGCCCCTCCGGGCGCTGCCGCCGCTGCCGATGGTCGTCGATGCGCTCGAGCTCGTCACCTTCCGCGCCGAGGTCGCCGGCAGCCCGCTGGAGACGGCGCTCTACGTGCCGCTCGCGGGGCGGGCGGGGCGCTGACGAAGAGGCGGGTCTGGGAGGGTGGGGCGGCGACGGGTCGGAGGTGGCCGCTGAACGGACACCCTGTGGACATGGCTCTCTGCGCCCCGCGGGTGGTTCGGGTGGTAGCCTGACCCATGACCGACCCGACCCCCATCGGCGCCGAGCGCCGCGCCTTCTCCGCGCTGTTGGCCTTGCTGGTGGCGCCCGTCTTGACCCTGAGCCTGTGGCGGCCCCTGGTGTTCGGGGTGGGCTCCGCGGGCGAGGCGGTACAGATCACCGCGGCGGTGATGGGCATCGGCGCGCTGGTGGTGGGGGTGCTGGGCGCCGCTCCGGGGCTTCGTTGGCGAGCGACGCCGCTGGCGGTGGTCGCGGCGGCGGCGGGCAGCGCCGGGCTGGGCCTGGGCGCGGCCGGTCTGCTGAGCCTGCTCGCGGGCGGGCTCGCGGTCACGGCGATGATGGTGCTCGTCCCTTCGCGGCTGCCGATCGAGCTCGATGGTCTGGCCCGGCGGCGCCCGGTGATGGCCGTGCTCTACCTGTTCCTGGCCCTGGGTGCCCTACGGAGCACCGCCGGTGTGAGCACCTTCATGGCGGACGGCAGCCGCACCGACCTGCAGGTGCTCCCGGGGATGGACTTCCTGGAGACCCACTCCTGCTTGACCGCCTATGTGCGGGGGGCGGAGCTGGCTCAGGATGGCGTGGAGAACCTCTACGCCGACCCCTGGTGGGCAGGGTCGCACGGCAAGGCGCCTCTCCCCGCGGGAGTGATGAGCCGCTACGCCCCGTTCAAGTTGGACTATTACGCCTATCCTCCGCCCTTTCTGCTGGCCGTCGCCCCGCTTGTGCCCCTGAAGGCGGACTTCCCGGCGCAGCGCGCGCTGTGGTTCGGCCTGAACAGCCTGCTGAGCCTCGCGGGCTTGTGGGCGGTGGCTCGCTGGGTGGGCGGGCGGTCCGCCCACCGCGTGCTGTTGTTGGCGCCGCTGCTCTTCGCCAGCCCGTCGCTGCTGGGGACGCTCCAGGTGGGGAATTTCCAGCTCATGACGGTGGTGATGGCCGTGCTCGGGATGGTGGCCTTCGACCGAGACCGACCCCGGCTGGGGGCCGCGCTGCTGGCCTTCGCCATCCTGTCCAAGATCTCGCCCGGGATCCTCGGGGTGCTGCTGTTGGCCCAGCGCCGCTGGCGGGAGGCCCTCTGGACGGCGGCCTTCGGCCTGTTCTACCTCGTCGTCTCCCTGCTCCTGTTCGGGACGGACCCGCTGGTCTCCTTCCTGACCTACACCCTGCCGCGCCTCCGCTCGGGGGAGACCTTCGCCTTCTTTGCGGAGGATCTCTTCTCGATCTTCACCAACTCTGGCCCCTTCGGGCTGCCGTTCAAGCTGCAGCTCCTGGGCGTGGACGTGGGGGACCCGTGGGTGCTGGGCCGGCGGGTGGCGGCGGTCTTCACGGTCCTGGTGGTGGCCTTGGCGTTCGCGGCGGGCCGTCGGACGGGCGAGCGCCGCAGCCAGGCGGTGGTCTGGATGGGGCTGCTGGTGGTGGCTGCGCTCCAGAGCCCCTTCGCCCCGGGCTATGTGGCCATTGGCTTGGTGTGGGCGATCACCCTGCTGTCGGCCGAGGTGCGCGGGCCGGTGGGCGTGCTCACGCTGGTGGGGTTGGGGGTGGTCGGGTCCTTCCCCGTCACGGTTGACCTCCAGCCCATCCACGTGGTCGAGAACGTCGCGCAGGCGCTGGTGGGCATCATCCTGCCCGGCCTCCTCGTGCTCCGCGCGACCTTCATGAAGCCGGGCTCGGAGGGGGCGGTGGCCTGACAGGGCCGGCGCGGTGCGGCTCAGCGCGGGGTCACCGCTCGCACCACGGCGCGCAGCCAGGCGTGCGCCGGGTCGTTGGACAGGCGCCGCGACCAGACCAGGGACACCTCGACCGGCGGCAGGTCCAGCGGGGCGAAGTGGAGCGAGAGGCGGGAGGCGCCCGCCTCGGCGATCGGGCGAGGCACCGCCGCCACGACGCTGCTCGACGCCACCACGAACAGCGCGCCGGCGAAGTCCGGGACCTCGACCACCGCGGCGCTGGCCTGGCCGCCGCCCGCGGCGAGGCCGATCCGATCCCGCGCGCCCACGAGGAGGCGGGGCATGGCGAGGTACTCGCCGACGGACTGGGGGAGCGGCAAGCCCTGGCGCCGGACGCACACCCAGGGATCGGCGAGCAGCGGGGTGGCCTCCGTCCAGGACGGCAGGGAGTCTGTCGGCCCGATCAGCAGATCGGCGCCCCCGGAGGCGAGGCGGTCGAGGGCGTCGGCGCCGGCCCCCTCGACCGCCAGCCGCACGCCGGGCGCCGCGCGCTCGAGGACCTGGAGCGCCGGCCCGATGATGACCACCTGGGCGTAGTCGGACGACAGCACGCAGAAGCGGCGCTGGCTCTTCGCCGGATCGAAGGGCGCCGGTGGCCCGAGGAGGTCTCGGGCCCGGGCCAGGAGGTCCCGGAGGGGCTCCTCCAGCGCCTTGGCGCGGGGGGTCGGCACCATCTCGTGGCCGATGCGCACGAGGAGCGGGTCATCGAAGAGGTCTCGCAGGCGGGCGAGGACGCGGCTCGCCGCGGGCTGGGAGAGGTGGAGGACCGTCGCGGCCCGGGTGACCGAGCGCTCGCGGAGGAGCGCGTCCGCCGCGACGAGGAGGTTCAGGTCGAGGGCTGCCAAATCCACTTGTCGCATGACCCCATTATGAACATGCATTGGGTGCATTGGCGAGCGGTGGGTATTTGGCCTTCGTACCGAGGAGGTGCCCGTGTCCAGCGCGTTGCTCACCGCCATGCTCATCGCCGGCCCCGCGGCCCGGCCCGATCTCCCCAGCGCCAGCGAGCTCGCGGCGGCGATCCGCGCGGGGGAGCTCAGCTCTGTCGCGCTGGTCGAGGCCCAGCTCGCGCGTGTCGATGCCTACAACCCAGGTCTCAACGCCATCGTCACCCTCGACGCCGCGGGGGCGCGCGCGCGTGCCCGGCAGGCCGACGAGGCGCTCGCCCGCGGGGAGCTCTGGGGGCCCCTCCATGGGGTGCCGGTGACGGTCAAGGACAGCTTCGCCACCGCTGGAATGCGCACCACCGCTGGCTACTCGCCGCTCTCCGCCTGGGTGCCCGACGCCGACGCGACCGTCGTGGCGCTGCTCCGGGAGGCGGGCGCCATCGTGCTCGGCAAGACGAACCTGCCCACCCTGGCGATGGACATGCAGACCACCAACCCGGTGTTCGGCCGCACGAACAACGCCTGGGATCCGGAGCGGACCGCCGGCGGCAGCAGCGGGGGCTGCTCGGTCGCGGTGGCCACCGGGATGTCGGCGCTGTCGGTGGGGAGCGATCTCGCGGGCTCCCTGCGTGTCCCCACCGCGTTCAACGGGGTGTACGGCTTCAAGCCCTCCCATCACCTGATCTCGCTGCACGGCCACGTCCCCCCGATCCCCGGCGAGATCGATGGAATGACCTGGAACATGGCGGTGGCGGGGCCCATCGCCCGCACCGCCGACGACCTCGCGCTGGCCTTTGACGTGCTGGCGCGCCCCCACGCGACCGATCGAACCGTGCTGCCCACCTGGTCGGCGGAGCCCGCGTCGCCGCCGGTGGACAGCCTGCGCGTCGCCTGGACCGACACCCTGCCCGGCGTACCCGTGAGCCGGGAGATCAAAGACGTCATGGCCGCCACGGTGGAGCGGCTGGCGCGAGCCGGGGCGCAGGTGAGCCGGGCCGCGCCCGCGGCGCTCGACCCCGTGTCCATCTGGGAGACCTGGGGCGCCCTCGTGGGGGCCCAGGGGGGCTACGAGCGCTCCAACCTGTCCCGGCGCCTGGGCAAGCTCTTCGTCGGGAGGCAGGTCGAGCACCTGCCGATGCACCGCCACATCCTCGATCCGATCACGGTGCCGTCCTATATGCAGAGCCTCGGGCGACAGGACCGCGCGGCCCAGGCGATGGACGCCCTCTTCGACGCGCACGACGTCTGGATCGTGCCCGTGTCGTCGACCACCGCGTTCCCCCACCTCGCGCCCTCGCGGATGTTCGGGGCCTTCCCTGTCTACGACGAGCCGCTGATGGTGGACGGTCAGCCGGTCCCCTACTTCGTCGCCACCCAGTCCTGGACCACCCTGTTCAACGTGACCGGTAACCCCGTGGTGTCGATGCCTGTGGGCCTCGGGTCGAGCGGCCTCCCGGTGGGGGTGCAGGTGGTGGGCCGGCGATACGACGACCGGCGCCTGCTCCAGGTGGTGCGCACCCTCAGCCGCACTCTCCAGTCGGAGGTGGGCGGCGCCCCCTCGGGGGCGGAGAGCGGACACAGACCATGACCTGGCACGACCCACCCGAACGGACGAGGCGCGCGGCGCGACGGCGGCCGCAGCAGGCGATGGCAGGCGAAGAGACGGCCCGTTGAAGGCGCCGGGTGCGGTGGAGACGGGCCGCGAGAAATTGCGCGGCGTCGCAAAGCAGGCCCGATCGGCTTGACCGGGCCGTTCGGGCCGTGTAGGCTGGTTCCATGATGCTCCGAAGCGCAGAACTTTGTTGGCACGACCCTTGCGCGCAGCGCAGCGCAGCGCAGCGCAGCGCAGCGCTATGGGGGCGTCATCCAGGTCGGGCCCTTTGGTCGAGGCTCCCCCCGTTTCGGGGTGATGGTCGGCCGTTCACGAGCCCGCCGGGTGGAGGCGCGTGATGGGCTGTTCCAGCAAGATCGAGACGGTGGTGATCGGAGATCGGGTCATCGTGTTCAGCGCGGGATCGACCAGCACGGCCAACGTCATCCCCCTCTCGCCAGACTCCCTCGAGGGCATCTCCGCCAAGTTGGAGGCCGCGCGCATCTCGGTGGTGGTGGAGTCGGGCACGCCGAACGTGCAGGTGCGGGGGGTCTTCCGAACGAGCGAAGACGGCGCGGTGTGGAGCGCGGTGACGGCGCTCACCTCATACACCTCCAACGGCGTCCCGCGGATCACCGGGAGCTGGACGGGCACGCCCGACTCCTTCAAGCGCCTCGTTCAGTTTGGGGTGGATGTCGTCAATGGGACGGGTACTGCCTACGAGATGGCTCAGGTGACCGTCATCCTCGACCTGCGTATGCAGAGCTGAGGAGGGCTGCCATGCGAAAGGCGCTCACTCTGCAGAGCCGGAGAGAGAATATCGCGACTCGGGATGCGCACGTCCATGAGTGACCGTACGCACTGTCGCACTTCATTGGTGGGTGGTTCATTCATGTGCTCAAGTTCCGTTCCGATCTCGCTGATACTGCTTTCGACCTTCTTTATGTCCTTGTCTGCCTCGGCAGTAGAAGACCTGAAAGCGGGTTCAACGACATTGGAGTCTATTGGCGAGGAGCCAACGGTCGCCGACGTCATGCATGTACAACACTTCGTGGAAGGTGCGGTCGGCGTCGAAACGCCGACGGTAAATATATCGAAGCTGCTGCCATCCCTCGCGATTCGAGTCGGTTCGGCCGGACCTACCCGAATCCTTCGGTGTTCGACCGCCAGTGACGGTGATCCGGCCGCGATCCTCGTTGTCGGTGGCGAGCGCCCCGCGGAGCGCACGCCGCCACCGAGCGAGAACATCTGGGACGAGCGGTGGGGCGACGGCCGGGTTGGGCTCGTGCTGGTGGGTGCCAGGGCCGGCACTGTGGTGAGAGGCTCATGCGAGCTGGGCGACATCATTGGGGGCGCCGGCTCGCTGAGTTGGGTCGTAAGGGTGGAGGAGGGCGGTATGCCTCGCCGTACCCCGAAGGTGTTTCGCTCCGGGATGGCCACCTTTCTACACGCTGCGGAGGTCGTTGACCGCCTTGAGGCTGAGCTGGGCGTACCCGCGTATGAGAGCCTGTTGGAGATGGGCGAAGACGCAAAGATGTATCCAGACAGGCGACGGCGTTCCAGTGGCTAGGAGCGGGCTGGGGAGCGGCGGTGGCGCAGGGGGCAAACAGTGACGGCGGGGCCCGCATGAGGGCCCCTGCGGTCGTGCGGAGGCTCGGCGATTGGGCTCCTTGAACGCAGTGTTGGCGGCAACGTTCTTGGCCGGGAGTGACCCTTTGCTGTATTTGGTCGCGGAGGCGGCCTACGAGCATGCCCTTGCGGAGGTTGAACGAATTCTGAAGGCCTATGATGATGCTGGATGTGGTGATTGATGCCGTCGTGCATTCGTGTGTTGGCTGCCATTTCCCTGTCCGCGATCGCCACGCCACCGGCACGCGCGGAAGATGTGGTGGGGGCGGTGGGGAGTCCATCCGGGCCGACGGACACGGCGCTCCCGTGGCGCCGGGTCCCCTGGACGGTTGAGGCCGAGGCCGGCGTAGACGCGCCCGTGATCAACCTGTCGAAGCGGTTGGATGGGCTCGCCCAGAACGTGGGACCGGAGGCGGAGACCCGCGCGCTGCGGTGCTCCGTCCTCGGCGACTCCCAGGCAACGGCGGTGCTCGTCGTGGGGGGAGCGCGGCCTTCGGGTTTTCGCCAGCGGCGTGGGCGGGCGAACTGGGAGGATTGCTGGGGTTCCGGTCGCGCGGCCCTTGTCGTGGTCGGTGCTTCGGAGGGGATGACCTTGCGCGGGCGATGTGAGTCCAGCGACGTGGTGCCCGCGGGGCGCCCCATTGACTGGACCGTTACGATGACGGGCGGCGGAGTGCCCAGCTCGGCCGATGAACTCACCAAGTCCGGAATAAAGTTGATGATGGACGCGGTGGGGGCTGTTGAGGAGTTTGGGTTGGCCTCCTCGCTGAGCTCATTCTCTCTCCTCGTGGACATGGTAGAGCGCAGTCGACGAAAGGAGGCACGGTCCGATCTCGGTGATTGAGGATCCGCTCGCTCCACCGAGCCCGAACCAGCTCCGCGACGGCGACCCGGATGAGGAAGTCGCGCAGTGGGCTCGGGTACAGGACACAGGCGTCGTAGACGACAAGGTCGTTCATTTGTAGCCGAAGCCGAGCACCTGAGCCTCCTCCGTGAGCTGGTCGGCCAGGGCCCTCCGCTCAGCCCTGCTCGCCTGCTTGAAGGCGAGGAGGTCGGCGAGGGGGATTCGCCGATGGGTGCCCACCCTGCGACAGGCGATCTTACCCTGGTCCACCAGGCCAATCAGGAACGGGCGGGACACCCCCAAGAGGTCTGCCGCCTGCTGCGCGGTGACCTCGGACTGCACTGGAACCACCGTGACGGCGTCACCTTCGGCCATGTGGCCCAGCACCTGTATCAGGACGGCGAGGGCGTCAGCGGGGATCTCGACCGACCTCTCGTCGCCCACACCCACCGGCCGGACTTGCGCAGGCGAAGGCTGCTCCCCCAAGGTTGCCAAGGCGCGAAGAGCGCGGGCGGCCTGTCGGGCCTGCTCGGGGCTGGGGAGATGGAGGTCAAGCTCGGTCATCACGACACCTCTCCCCTATGGATACACGACATCTGAAACATCTGCAATATCAGAAGCCAGCGATCTCTATTCGTTGGCCAGCGGCAACCCCCGTTCCCTCCCCCCGCCCCCGTTCCCGCCCCAGCTCGGAGCCCTCCGCCCTCCGCCCCCCGCTCGGACCGCTCGGCGGCGGGGCGCCTTGACAGTCCCCGCTCCGCAGGCGAAGACTCCCTCGCCATGACCCCGACCCTCCCCTGCACCCGTTGCCCGTCCCGCCTCTGCGCCGATCGCTCGGCCAGTGTCGCGCGCGACTTCGCAGCAGGAGTGGGTACGAAGAGGTAGTCGGAGCAGGGCATTCACCCTGAACAACCCCGGCTCCGGCCTGGGGTTGGCCCAGGGGAGTCGGGATGGAGGAACGATGAGCGAGTTCCACATCCACACGGTCCGCGTCGGCGAGATCAACCCCCACCCGAACGCGGACAGCCTGTCCATCACCCGCGTGCACGGTGGGTACCCCTGCATCATCCGCACGGGCGAGCTCCACGAGGGCGACCTCGCGGTCTACATCCCGGTCGACGCCCTCCTGCACGTGAGCCGGCCAATGTTCGCCTTCCTGGCCAAGCAGGCCAACAAGGACGGCTGGGCCCGGATCAAGGCCCTGCGGCTGCGGGGCATCTTCTCGATGGGGCTGCTCCTCCCCGCCGATCCCGGCTGGGCCGAGGGGGAGGACGTTCGGGAGCGCCTCGGGATCGAGAAGTACGATCCACCCGACCCCGGCGTCGAAGAGGAGGGCATGCCCGACCCCGGTGTGCTGCCCGTCTATGACATCGAGGGGGTGCGGCGCTGGCCGGAGGTGCTCGTGGAGGGGGAGGAGGTGGTGCTCACCGAGAAGGTGCACGGCGCCAACGGCCGCGCCGTGTGGCACGAGGGGCGCCTGCACGTGGGCTCGCGCAACCTCTTCAAGGCGCCGGACGGCAACAACCTCTGGGCCCGGGTCGCCCGGAGCTGGAGGCTCGAGGAGAAGCTGCGGGACACCCCCTACGCCGTGTACTTCGAGGCCTACGGCGCCGTGCAGGACCTCCGCTATGGCCTCGGGCAGGGGATGGTGAAGGGGGCGGTCTTTGACGTGCTCGACGTGCGCAGCCGGCGCTGGCTGGACGTAGACGAGGCCGACCGGCTGCTCGCGGTCTGGGAGCTCCCGGTGGTGCCGCGGCTCTATCGGGGGCCCTGGTCGATGGGGCTGAGCCACCTCGCGGAGGGGCCGACGGTGATCGCCGACGGCGCCCACGTGCGGGAGGGCTTCGTGGTACGGCCCATCCGAGAGCGCTGGGATGACCGGGTCGGCCGTGTCATCCTCAAGCTCCACGGGGAGGGCTACCTCCTTCGGAAGTAGCCTCCCCGGCCCCCGTGTCTGCCCCGTGTCTGCCCCGTGTCTGCCCCCGCTCGCCGAGCCCGCCATGCGCATCGCCGCTGTGTCAGACCTCCACATCGGCGACCGCGCCCACGCGGACACCTTTCGGCACGCGGAGGGCGACTTCTTGCGGTGGCTGGACGTCCTCGAGGCCCAGCACGACGCCCTCGTGCTCCTCGGGGACATCTACCAGACCGACCACGGGCCTCTCCCCGGGCCAGCCTCGGCGCGGCGGGCCCTCGCCCTGGCCCGGGAGCGCACCGCGCGCCTCACCCAGCGCTTCGAAGAGCCGCAGTACCGCTGGATCTGCGGCAACCATGACCCCATCACCCACGAGGTGCTGGGAGCCGCGCGGTCGCTCACCCTCGGAGAGCCCGGCTGCCGCGCGCTCTTCGTCCACGGAGACGCCTACGACCCGGTCATCGGGCGGGCGCCGCGCCTGTCGGCCGCGGGCACCTGGTTCACCGGTCAGGCCCGCGCGGTGGGGCTCCGGGCGGTGGCGGAGGTGCTCGAAGACCGAGACGTGACCGTGAAGGGCCGCCTCCACAAGGGGCCCGCGGGCCCCTACGGCCGGGCGGCCCAGGCGCTGATGGCGGAGCAGGGCGTGCAGGTGGTGGTCATGGGGCACACCCACATCCCCGTCCGCCTGGAGCTGCCGGGCGGGGTCCTCGCCAACACCGGCACGTGCTCCCGCGGGCGCTTCATGGGCGTGAGCGTGGACACCGAGACCGGTGAGGTGCGGCTCCTCACCCGATGACCGCGCCCCGCGAAGCCCCCGTGTCCGCGGCCCCCCGCCTGGGCCTGACCCTGTGGGCGGGCTGGGTCGGGCTGCTCGTGCTGCTCGGGCTCGACCTCGCCCGCGCGCCGTCGGGGGCGGTGGACGCGGAGACGGCGGCGGCGCTCGACCGGACGGTCGCGCAGGTGGCCGGGGCGCCGCGGCCCACGGGCTCGGCGGCCCTCGCGGCCGTCCAGGACGGGCTCGCCGAGGAGCTCCGCGCCGCCGGCTTCGACGTCGAGGAGCAGGTGGGGGAGGTGATGGTCGAGCGCGGGGGGCTGCTCCTCGGCGGGCGGGTGCGCAACCTCGTCGCCCGGCGGGCGGGGGTGGAGCGCCGGGACACCCTCCTCCTCGTCTCGCACACCGACAGCGTGCCCAACGCCGCGGGCGCGGCCGACGCCGGGGCGGGGGTGGCCGCGGTGCTCGCCGCCGCGCGGGCGATCGGCGCCGGGCCCCCCGCCCGGAATGACGTGGTGGTGCTGCTCACCGACGGGGAGGAGGCCGGGCTGCTCGGCGCGACCCTCTTTCAGCGGGAGCACCCCCGCTGGTCGTCGGTGGGGGCCGTGCTCAACTTTGAGGGGCGGGGCGCGGGCGGGGCGGCGCTGATGTTCCACACCGGGCCCGGGAGCGGCGCCCTGGTGCGGGCCCTCGCCGAGCTGCCCCACGCGCGGGCGGGCTCGCTCGGTCCGGCGGTCTTCTCCCTCCTCCCGAATGACACCGACCTGTCGGCGCTGTTTGGGGTGCCGGGGCTCGACTTCGCCTTCGTCGACGGGCTGCGGGTCTATCACAGCTCCGAGGATCGGCCCGAACGCCTCGATCGGCGCACGCTCCAGCACCAGGCCGCCCTGGCCCGGTCCCTGTCCCTCGGCCTCGCCGACGCCGACCTCTCCCGTCCGACCGGCCCCGCGGCGGCCCCTGCGACCGGCACGGCGGCGGACCGATGGGGCGGCGCGGCCGACCCGGTCTACTTCAACCTGCCGGGCGGCCTCGTCGTGCTCGACGCCGTGATGATGCCGATCCTCGCGGTGAGCGCGGCGGTGCTCTGGCTCCTCGCCCTGCTGGCCGCGCGGCCGCGGCTGGGCCCGCTCCTCTTCGGGCTCCTCTCGGCCCCCCTGTCGGCCGTGGGGGCCGTGGGCCTCTGTTACGGGGCCCTGTCGGTCCTGTCGGCCCTGTCGCCGGTGGAGGCGGCCCACGAGGGGATGGACAGCCCGCTCGCCGCGGTCTTGCGGCCGCTGCTCAGCCTGCTCGGCCTCTGGCCCGCCCTCGCCCTGTCGGCGCTCGGCGGGCGGTGGGCGGCGGGCGGCGGGCCAACGCTCGGCGGCGGCCTCGCCTGGGTGGGCCTGTCCCTCTGGGTGGCCTTCACCCTGCCCGGCGCCGCCTATCCCTTCGTGCTGCCGGCCCTCGGCCTGTCCCTCGGCCTCGTGTGCTTGGGTCTGCGGGCCCGCGCCTCCCGCTCTCCGGGCTTGAGGTGGCCGCGCGGGCTGCCCGAGGCGGGGACCGCGCTCCTCAGCCTGCCCCCGGCGCTGCTGCTGCTCGTGCCCCTCGCGGCGCTGCTCGGGGCCACGCTGCCGCTCCTCGCCTGGGGGGTGGGCCTGTCGCCGCTGGCGATGGCGGTGGGCCCGCTGCTCGGCCTCCCGGGCGCCGCCTCGCTCACGCCCGGTCGCCGGGCCCTTCCGCTGCTGCTCGGCCTCGTGCTGCTCGGGCTCGTCGGGGTCGCGCTCGTGGAGCAGGCCCCGGATCGCTGGCCGCAGCCCTATCACCTCGTCCACCTCACCGATGAGCGCGGCCCGCGCTGGATCAGCGGAGAGGCCCGCCGCGCCGGGTGGCTGGCGGAGCTCGTCCCCGACGGCGCCCCGGCCGCCGACGCCTCGCCCGACGTGATGCTCTTCGGCGGGGAGGCCTTCGAGGCGCCGGCCCCGGACGCGGACGTGCTGCCGCCCGAGGTCTCGGTGGAGGCCTGGCTCGGGGACAGCGTCGCCCTCCGCCTCCGCTCCCGGCGGGGGGCCCGCGCGCTCGCCTTTCGACCGGCGCCCGGCAGCCGCGTCCTGTCGGTGGAGGGCGCGGAGGGCCCCCATGAGGTGCAGGGGACGGGCCGGGCGCGCCGCCTGCTGTGGGTCGACCCGCCCGAGGCCGGGCTGCGGGTGGTCCTCACCCTCGGGCGCGGCACGTCCGTCCTCGTCGATGAGACAGACGGGCTGCCGATCTCCGCCCCACCCGGCTGGTGGTCGCGCCCAGCGCCCTGGAGCGCGGTCACGCTCGGGCGGGTCACGTTCGAGGCGCCCCCCGCGCGCCGGTGAACCGGCCGCGCTCACTCGCCGAGCGGGACCTTCAGGTTGTCTTCGAGCAGCTTGAGGTGCTCCGCGTCCTGCTGGTCGTGGGCGAGGCCCCAGAGCCAGGTCATGGTCACGAAGGCGAAGGGGGTCTGGTGCGCCTGGTTGAAGGCCTGGGCGGCGTGCGACAGGGTGACGAAGAGGACCTCTCGATAGACGGAGTGGCGCTGGGCGGGGGAGCCGGTCTGATAGAGCCAGTCCACGGCCTCTCGGAGGCGGGCGAGGCGGAGCCAGTCGTCTTCGACGGTGGCGTCTCCGGGCGCGAGGTCGGCGAGGAGGTCTGTCACCTCGGCCTCCCGGGGGGCGCGGGCGCGGGCGAGGGCCAGGGCGAGGGTGCCCTCGGCGCGGGCGCCGTCGAGGGCGGTGCGCTCCGCCCCGATACGCGCGCTGAGCTCGACCAGGGCCGGCTCGATCAGGCGGTCCCGGAGGGCCTCGGGGGCGGTGGCGAGCTGGAGCGTGTCGGCGCGCTGTCGGAGGTGGTCGAGCAGGTCCGCGTCCGCCTCGACCGCGTCCCAGGCCTCCCCCACCTGCCGGAGGTGGGCGGGGTGAGCGCGGGGCTGGGCGCGGAGCTCGGCCATCCAGTGGAGGGCGACGGCGAGGGGGCCCTGGGCGCCCTGGCCCTCGGGCAGGGGCAAGAGGTCGGTCGGCGCGCCTGGGGGCGGCCAGGCGGAGACCGTGTCGAGCCTTCGCAGGGCCGCTCGGGAGACGCCGGAGCGGAGGGCGTGGAGCCAGGTCGAACCGGGGGGCCCGCCGGCCCGGCGGCGCCGCACCTCGGCGGTGAGGCGGAGGGCGGCCCGGGGATCGGCCCCCCCGCGCAGCGCCCCGCAGCCGCCCCAGCGCTCCAGCGCGTCCCAGTCGCCCTCGGCGGCGGCCTCGGCCATACACCACAGGCGGGCGGCGCGGCGGGCCCGCGCGGCGCGGGGGAGCTTCGGCAGCACGGCGAGCAGGCCGAAGAGGGCGCGGGCGTGGGCCTTGTCTCCCCGGCGCTCGGCGAGCAGGGCCCAGGCGAGGACGGTCATCGGCCAGGCCTTTCGTGTGCCACGCAGGCGCTTGGCCATCCGGGCGAGGTCCGGCTCGGAGATCGGCCGCGGGGAGAGCAGGAGGAGGGCCGTCGCCCCGCCGGGGGGGTCGCCGCGGAGCGCGCTCACCGCGAAGAGGCGGAGGGTCCAGAAGGCGAGGTTCACGCTCTGCCAGCGGCGGATCCACCCCGCCGCGAGGCTCGGGAAGGCGAAGGGCAGCGGGAGGAGGGTGGCGCCGACCAGGAAGGCCCAGGACTGCACCGTCTCGGCGGTGATCACGAGCACGGTGGCGGTGAAGATCGAGAGCAGCGCGACTACGAAGGGGAGGTCGGCGAAGCGGATGGGGATGGAGAGGGTGCCCTTCGAGGGCTGCACCACGCCGCCCTTTCGGAGGGCCCAGAAGACGATCAGCAGGATGGGGGCGATAGGGAGCACGGGCCTAGCTCGGGAGGAGGCCGAGGGCCTCGTGCAGCCCGGTCAGGCCGGCCGGTTCGGGCGCAGCGGGAGGCGCAGCGGGAGTCGCATCGGGAGGCGCAGCGGGAGTCGCATCGGGAGGCGCAGCGGGAGTAGCAGCGGGAGGCGCTGGGACAGCGGAGAGCAGCTCGGCGGCAGCGTAGAGCAGCTCGGCGATCAGGCGCGCTTCGGGGTCGCGGAGGCGGGCGAGCGCGTCGCGGACGAGGGCCTCGTCCCGCTCGAGCGGCCCGCCCGGGGTCTCGGTCCACCGCGCCGACCGCGCGCCGACGGCGAGCTGGGCGAGGAGGCGCTGCCCGGCCCGCTCGAGCTCGACGCGGCTGGCCGTGGCCGGCAGGCCGAGCACCCAGAAGGGGTTCGGCGGCGGTCGGCCCGCGCTCACCCTCGCTCCTGGGGGCTCACCATCGCGCCCGGTCGAGCTCCACGGTGTAGGCCTCGCAGTCGGTGCCGAGGGGGAGGGCGACGGGCTTCTCGGCCTCGGCGCCGGGCGCGATCGGGCCGACGTCGGTGTGGAAGCCGGCCCCGCAGCCGATGCGCACCCCGACGGTGGAGATGGGGTGGTCGCTCTTGTTCAGCACCCGCACCTCCACCTCGGTGCGGCCGCCCTCCCAGCGGGTGGCGGTGGCGGAGAGGTCGACCCAGGGCGAGACGTCGGCGGTGGCGTCGAGCACGCCCGCGCGGGGCTGCAGCACGAGCTCCTTCTCTTGTTGATCGACCGTGACGAGGAAGCGGCTCGACACGTTGAGGCCGAGCAGGCCCACCGTGCGGCCCATCCGACAGTCGTCGCAGACGCCCACCGTGACCCCCTCCACCTCGAAGCCGCCGATCCAGAGGCGGTCGAGGCGGACGAGGCGGGTCTGGCGGTCGCCGCCGGCGGTGTGGACCTCGAGGACGGGGGCGTCGGCCGGCACGCGGACGCCGAGGCTGCGCAGGGTCTCGGTGTCGAGGGTGGTGATCGAGGCCCCGGTGTCGAAGATCATCACCACGTCCTGGCTGCGGCTGCCCTGCTCGAGGCTGATCTGCACGAGGAGCGAGCTGCCGGAGCCCTCGTAGGGCAGCACCACCTCGTCTTCGCCCTCGCCGAGGCGGCCGCTCGTGGCGGCGGGCTCCGGGGCGGCGGTGGCGAGGGCCAGGGGCTCGACCTGCGTGGACTCGGCCAGGACGGCGGGCGGGCGGCTGCCCTCAACGGCGGGGAGCAGGCGGTCGAGGGCGAGGGCGATCGAGGGGTCCGGGTGGAGCTGGAGGGCGCCTGCGGCCACGCTCAGCCCGGCGACGAGGGCCGGGCCGCGCTCGGCGGGGAAGTAGAGCGGGAAGCCGATCAGCAGCCCCAGCGGCCAGAGCAGGAGGCCGAGGCCGAGGCCGTGGAGCCGCCGCGGGAAGAGGCTGGCCACGCCCATCGCCGGCAGGAGGAGGAGCAGCGCCGCGCCCGCGGCCACCGCGGTGGCCCCGCCGTGGCGGAGCACGCCCGCGCCGAGCAGGAGCCAGGTGCTGAGCAGCAGGCCGGGGATGGAGAGGAGGTAGCTCAGGAGGATGAGCTTACGGAGGGCCTCTTCGACTTGACGCTGGCGCGGGCTCCGCGGCGGCTGGATAAGCCGCGGCGACGCGGGCCCCCGACCGGGCCCATCGCCCAGCCTCGCTCGGAGCTCGTCATGACCGGCCTGCCTGTCTCCCACCCCGCCGCCCCCTCCTCCCGCCATCGGGAGTCCCGCACAACGTACTTCTGCATCGACATCGAGTGCAACGGCCCCGTTCCAGGGCTCTACGACATGGTGTCGCTCGGCGCGGTGGTGGTCTCCCCCGACGAGCAGGGCCACCTCGTCATCGAGGGCAACCCCTTCTACGCCGAGCTCCGTCCCGGGGCGCCCCGCTTCGACGCCCGCGCCGCCGCGATCCACGGCCTCGACCAGGGCAAGCTGGCTGCCGAGGGCCTCTCCCAGCGGGCCTTCTGCGAGGCGCTGACCGCCTGGGTGCGGGCACGGACGAAGCCCCGCACGAAGCCCTCCTTCGTGGGCCACAACGCGCCCTTTGACTGGAGCTTCGTGAGCTACGCCTACGCCGCCGAGGAGCTCCCGAACCCCTTCGGCTACAAGGCGCTCTGCACGAAGGCGATGGCGACCGGCGCCCTCGGGGTGCACTGGTTCGACAGCAACAAGGAGGTGCTGGCCGAGCGGCTGCGGCTCCCCGCCGAAGACCTCGGTCAGAAGCACCGCGCCGACTACGACGCCTGGTACCAGGCCCACATCCTCGTCGGCCTGCTCGATCAGCTCGCGGCGCGGGCGGGCTGATCGGCGGCGGCGGGCGGGGCCGGGCTCCAGGCCACCCGCGCGTTCGCGGGGGTGGACCCCCTGGAGATCGACGCCTGCCTCGACCGGGTGGAGGCCCTCGACCCGGCCATCAACGCCGCGCAGCGCCTGCTTCGACGGCTACAGGACGCCCGACTGGAGGCCATGCACGACGGCCCCGGCGGGGAATGCGAGGAGATCGGCGAAGCACCTCGGTGCATCCTGCTGCGGCGGGGTGGGGGATATGCATGTCGATGTTGACATATGTTGTTTTTGACATATGTTGATTCCAGCATGGGTCGAGGGCCTTCCCGGTCCCCCCTTGGAACGACGATGTCCACCACCGCGTTGACCCCGAACCCCGGCGGCGATCTCAGCCCGGAGCAGGTCGTCGGCCGGGATGAGCTGATTCGCCGCTTCCGGGAGATCCTGGAGACGCGCTCCCTCGTGCTCACCGCCCCGCGCCGGATGGGCAAGACGAGCCTCTGGCGCCGCATGGCCGATCCGGCGCACCAGCCTGCCCACTTCGCGCTCCGCTACGCGAGCTTGGAGAAGGTGCCGCGCGGCCTGCCGGACTTCGTGCAGGCCGTGTTGGAGCAGATCGAGGGGCTGACGGGTGGCTTCCTCCGGCGCTACCTCCCCTTCGCCCGGTACGTCGAGGGCCTCGCCGGGGGCGTGGAGCTCAAGGGGGTGAAGCTGGCGCTCCGCCTGCCGGGGGCGGAGTGGCAGCCCGTCCTCGACAAGGCCTTCGAGGGGCTACAGAAGTGGGCTGACGAAAAAGAGCGGATCGTCGTCCTCGTCTGGGATGAGCTCACCATCTTCCTCGACGGCCTCGTCACCGTGCGGGGGGACCGCGAGGTCACCGCCCTCCTCGACTTCCTGCGCGACGCCCAGCGCTGGCCCCGGCTGCGCCTCGTCTACACCGGCTCGATCGGGCTGCACGAGATCATCCGCGGGCTGCAGGCCCGCGGGTACACGAATGACCCCGACAACAAGATGGCCCGGGAGGTCCTCCCGGTCCTCGAGCCCGGCGGAGCGCTGGAGCTGGCCGGGCGCCTCGTGGCGAGCTTCGAGAAGGAGTCCGCCAACGCGGCCGATCTGGCGCAGCACCTCTCGCGTATCTCCGAAGGGCACCCCTTCGTGCTGCAGCACATCGCCGAGCGGGTGCGCATGGAGCGGCGCTACACCCGCCACGCCGCCGATCAGGCACTCGAGGCCCTCCTCGACAATGATCAGGATCCGCTGGAGCTCGAGCACTACGTCCAGCGGATGAAGCGCACGCTGAGCGCCGAGGATCATGACCTCGCGTTGCATCTGCTCGACCACCTCTGCCTTCATCCGACAGGCCAGTCCATCACCGAGCTTCGTCGGTTGTTCCCTGGAGACCGGCTCGTCGAGGTCCTCCAGTGGCTGCGGCGCGACCAGTACCTCGATCGGCGCAATGAGCGCTGGCTCTTCCGCCTCGACTGCCTTCGTCGCTTCTGGAAGCTCCACCGATGTCTCTGACCCGCCCCCAGTTTTCCCGCTTCTCCCCCCATCTGTTGCCCACCGAGCTCCTGGAGCGCCGCCTGGTCGAGCGCGGGTCGCTGGTCGACGGCGTCGTGGAGGGCCTGGTCGGCACCCTCGCCGAAGGGGGGGCCCGGCACGTCGTCCTCGTTGGAGCCCGCGGCAGCGGGAAGAGCCACCTCTTCGCGGTGCTCCTGGCGCGCATCCGGGCGGCGGCATTGCCCCAGGCCCCGGTGGTCGCCGCGCTCGATGAGGAGGAGCATGTGGGCAGCCTGCTCGACCTCCTCGCCCGCCTGCTCTCCCGCCTACCCGAGGTGGAGGGGCTGCCCACCGCGGCGAGTCAGGTGGCACTCCTTCGCGGCAGTGACCGCGCCGAGGCCGTCGAGCGGGCTCTCCGCCTCATCGAGGGGCGTCTCCAGGCGAGGCCCTTCCTCATCGGCCTCGAGAACCTCGACCGCATCCTCTCGGCGATGAGCACTGAGGAGCAGTGGCGCCTGCGCGGCATCGTCACCGAACAGCGCTGGAGCGTGCTCGCCACCGCCCAGGCCACCGGCGACGACTTCCACAATCGGGACCGGCCCTTCTACCGCATGTGGATCGAGGAGCCCGTCGGGCCGCTCAGCCCGGAGGGGTGTCGAGACATGCTCCTCACCCTGGCAGAGGACCGGCCAGACCCCGGCCTCGCCGAGCGCCTCCAGAGCCCGCTTGGCCTCGCCCGTGTGCGAGCAATTCACCACCTGATCGGCGGCTCTCCCCGTGGGATGGCCCTGCTCTTCCCCTACCTGACGAGGGAGAGCCTCGACGAGCTGGAGACAGCCTTCTACCAGCTCGGGGATGAGCTCACCCCCTACTTCCAGGAGCAGATCCGCGCCCGCGCCCCCGGCCAGCAGGCCCTGCTTGAGCGCCTGAGCGAGAGCTGGCGACCGCTGACCGTGAGTGAGCTCGTCGATGCCACCTTCTCGACGCAGGGCACCGTCTCCGGTCAGCTCCGCTTCCTTAGGCGCGATGGCCTCGTGCAGAGCCACAGCGTAGGGCGAGAGAGCTTCTACGAGCTGCGCGATCCGCTCTGGCGTATCGCACGAGCCATGAAACGTCCGGACCAGGCGCCAAAGGTATTCATTCGGTTCTTGCGCTTCTGGCACACCCGGTCAGAGCTTCTGGCTCGCCAAGGAACCCCCGAAGGTCACCAATCTTGGTTTCATGAAGCCTTGATGTGGGAAGGAGACGAGATTCTGGTGGATAGCCACCTGTTCAAAGCAATCGCGAACGAAATGGAGGACAGCCCTACTCGAGCCGCTGAGCTGGCAAACGAACTATATTTGCGCCAGCCGTGTGTTACAACTGCAGCTTGTCAGGTATTCGCACTCATCTTGTTCGGCGAGTGGGTCCGTGCGAACAGCTCGTACGACGAGCTCATCCAGCGCTTCGACATCGGCATGGTCCTCGCCAACTTCCTGGGATCGATCTTCTGGACGACATCCCCTCAACAACAATCAATCGCAAGCAATCTGATCAAGACCCTACCCGGGGTCGGCACAGATGTAATCCGCAAACTGCTGGTGCTATCGCTTCTATTTAAGATTTTCGAAATTACCTTTCTCAGTCGTGAAAATTGTGCAGCCGCGGCGGCGGCCTATCGAACGCTCATCTCGCATAGCTCCAGCTTGGCGAACACCGTCGATGCGTATTTGAAGCCGGGCACCGGGTGGCGACTGATCATAGACGGCCACGACTTATGGTCGACTGAGGTGCTCGCTACCCTCCCTGCCGCCGAACGCTCTCTTTGGCACGAGGCTGCCCTCACACGCGGCCGCCCCGACCTCGCCGCCCTCGTCGCTCCCACCCTCCCCGCCTGAGGCTCAGCGCTGCGGCGGCTCCTCCACGTCGATCACCTGGCCCTCATCGACCTTGTGCTCCGGCCCTTCGAGCTCCGTGAGGACGCCCGCCTGGGCGGGAGAGCCGAAGACCGAAAAGTCAAAGAGACTCGAGAGGCGCATCGGTGCATCTGAATGCGCCGGGTTAAGCGACCGCATGACCCAGAACCTCCGCATCGCCATCATCGGCGCCGGACCGGCCGGTGTCTCCCTCGCGGCGCAGCTCCGCCCCCTCTCCCACCTCAAGGTCGATCTCTTCGAGGCCTCCGGCGATGTCGGCGGGCAGAGCGACCCCCACATCGTCGATGGCGTGAAGGTGGAGCTCGGAACCGCCTATCTTACCAGCGGTTACCGCACCATGAAAGACCTCGCGAGGAAGTCGGCTGCCCCTCCAAGCACCACAACCGCATTCGCCTTCAGCAGTAACATGTGGGTCGTCGTCCAGCGCCTGGGGTTGCTCGCCATCCTACTGCTCTGCGCATGCTCGGACAAAGGAGACAGACCCGAAGAGGCGTATGAGGACTGCGCGGCTGGTTACCCGGGCGAAGATGAGTGCGACACCTTCGACATCTATCGGTACGATGAGGTGGATGCGGCCGTGGACTGTGCGAGCTCTCGGCTGTGTGACGATGGGTATTCTCTCGAGGAATTTAGAGATTACTACGACACCTGCGTGGCGAATGGAATTGTCGCCTGGGAGGAAATCCGCTCCGATCCTACTGCCGAGTGCGACGATTATGACCCCTGTGCGGTGGCGATGTGTACTCGCGAAAGGGACTGCCGCTACCTGACGGCGCTGGACAGGGTCTTCAGCGGCGACATGGGCGTGGAGGAGTGGTGCGATCTCACGAGGCGAAGCCCGGAGGAGTGCTCCGAGCCGGGAGCGTATGCTGAGTGCGACTACCCGACAAGCGGCTGAGGCTCCCGGCCTCGCGCCCTGGCAGAACGCCGCCATGATCGCCTTCTTCAACAGCGACCTTCAGGGCACCAACTTCACCCACCTCGGCGAAATCCTCATGCCAATTCTGCCCGGCATCTCCGACTGGGGCACCATCGACCTCTTCGACCTCTTCTCGGTGACACCGTGATGCCGCCCGCGATGTCCAGTCGGGGTGGAGGTCGGGAGTCAAGGCTCAGGCATCCGTCGGTTGAGCTGGTCTTGCCGACCTCCCCCGCGGACGTCCACCGAAACGCCTCTTCCCGCTGGAATCCGGCGACCCAGTGTTGATGCCCGTGCTCATGGTCATGGCCTCTCCCAGCGGGCCTCCTGTAAGGCGCTGACCGTCTGAAGACCTCGGTCAGAAGCACCGCGCCGACTACGACGCCTGGTACCAGGCCCACATCCTCGTCGGCCTGCTCGATCAGCTCTCGGCGCGGGCGGGCTGATCGGCGGCGGCGGGCGGGGCCGGGCTCCAGGCCACCCGCGCGTTCGCGAGGCCGAGCAGGAGCGCCCCCAGGAACTTGCTCTCCTGGAGGGGCCAGTCGAGGAGGGGCACGAGGTCTTGGAGGCCGCGGAGCCAAGCGAGGGGCCAGGCGACGAAGAAGTAGGCCACGAGGACCAGCACGACCCAGCCCCGGCCGAGGCGCCCCCGCTCGATGGCGGCGCCGAGGGCGACGACGGGCAGGATCAGCAGCGTGAGGTGGTGCTCGTAGGTGTAGACCGGCGTGATCAGCATGAGCACGGTGAGCGCGCCCATCAGGTTGGCGAGGCGGAGCGGGTCGGCGTCCCCGCGGGTGCGCGCGCCCACGAGGCCGAGCAGGCCGAGCAGGCCGAGGCTTGAGAGCGAGGAGGCGCGCTGGGCGGCGGGGGAGAGGGCGTGCCCGCTCGGCCCCGGCCAGAGCTGGTTCCAGAGATCGGGGATCGAGTGGTTGGCGGGCAGGGTGATCTTCACCTTCAAGCCGTGGTAGTCGCCCGAGGAGAAGCCCGGCAGGATGTCGAGGTAGAACATCCGCTGGGTCTCGAGCGGCACGAGCGGCAGGGCGAGGAGGGAGAGCCCGATCGCCGTGACCCCTGCGGTGAGCACCGGCCGCCACTCTCGGCGAGAGAGCCAGCCCACGAGGTAGAGGGCCGGCGACATCTTGGCCATCGCCGCCGCCCCCACGAGGCCGCCGCTGCCGCGCGCGAGCCCGGCCACCGCGAGCAGCAGCACGAGCAGGTTGGCCTGCCCCATCTTGGCGTTGTCGGGGATCGGGCTGAAGGTGGCGGCGACGAAGGCGAGCAGGAGCAGCGAGGGCCCGAACCAGCGCCGGAGGGCGAAGAGCGTGCCCACGAGGAGGAGCTGATTGACCGCCCAGAAGACCCGATAGGCCGTCATGAGCGAGAGGGGGGCCGCCCAGAGCATCGAGAAGAGGAAGGGGGGCGGGTAGAAGAAGGGGTGGACAGACTTGCGCGTGCCCTCGGCGGCGCTCCGCAGGCCGAGCGCCGCGGTGTCGTAGGGATCGCCCCCGGCGACGGCCTCCTGGACGGCGTAGTGGTAGGTCGCGTAGTCGCGGCCCCCGCCGCCGGCGAAGACGGTGGCCCCCGAGCGGTATAGCCCGAACACAAGGTACATCGCGGTGAAGACGGCGATGAGCAGGCGACGGGGCCCGGGGCGGCGGAGGGCGGCCAGGGCAGAGGGGAGGGCGGAGCGGAGGGGGGACACGGGTCATCCGGTGGCGTCGGCCCTCTATTGTGCCCTTGTGCCGATGAGGGGGTGACCTGTGGTAGAAAACGCCCCCCTCCTTGGAGTCACCGGTGCATCGCATCCTGCTGGCCATCGTCCTCGGCCTGGGCCTCGCCCACGCGGCCGAGACCCCTCCCGCCAAGGCTGCCGCGGCCCACCCGAAGTCCGCCGCCTCGGCGCAGCCCTCGTCGGATGAGGTCATGGCGCGCCTCCGCGCGGGCAATGAGCGCTATCGAGGCGACGTCCGAAAGAACGTCAGCTTCTCGGCGGCCCGCGCGGCCACCTCGACCTCCCAGCACCCCTGGTGCACGGTGCTCTCTTGCGCGGACTCGCGCGTCCCCCCCGAGATCGTCTTTGACACCGGCGTGGGCGAGCTCTTCACCGTGCGGGTCGCCGGCGAGGTGGCCGAGCCCTCGACCACGGGCTCCGTCGAGTACGCCTCGGAGCACCTCGACGTCCCCACGATCGTGGTGATGGGCCACGAGGGCTGCGGCGCCGTCAAGGCGGCGCTCGGCTCCGATGACCTCGGCCCCAACCTCGAATTCCTGCTCTCCCGCATCCGGCCGGCCCTGAAGGGCACCACCGACCTCTCGCGGGCGGTGCGGATCAACGTCTACCAGCAGATCGAGGCCCTGCTCGGCAGCCACATCATCGAGGAGCGGGTCCACGCCGGCCAGCTCAACGTGATGGGCGCGGTCTACGACCTCGACACCGGCATGGTGGACTGGCTACCGCCCTCCACCACGCGGGTCACCCCGCCGCGGGCCGCCGATCGCGAGGCGAAGCGCACCACCCGCCGTGCCGGCAAGGGCGGCGGCAAGGGCGGGCACGGCTCCGGCCACTGATCCTCCGGCCGCGGAGGGGCATCCCCTACCAGGTGCCGGTGTTGGGCATCGAGGCCCAGGGCTCGGCGACGGGGAGGGGGTTGCCGGCCTGGAGCAGCTCGACGGAGACGCCGTCCGGGCTGCGCACGAAGGCCATCCGCCCGTCGCGGGGCGGGCGGTGGATCACCACCTCCGCCGCCTGCAGGCGCAGGCAGAGCTCATAGATGTCATCTACGGCGAAGGCGAGGTGGCCGAAGGCGCGCCCGTTGCTGTAGGGCTCGGCCTGATCCCAGTTGTGGGTGAGCTCGATCTCGGCGCTGTCCCCCGGCGTGCCGGTGCCCAGGAAGACGAGCGTGAAGCGCCCGGAGGGGTAGTCGTGGCGGCGCAGCTCTTGGAGGCCGACCAGGCTGAAGAAGCGCAGCGTGGCGTTCAGATCGAGGACACGGATCATCGTGTGGAGGAATCGCATGGGGGTCACTCGAGCGAGGGGACGGTCGGCCCGAGGAGGGGGCGCTGGTCGGCGGGGAGCTCCCGAGTGTACACGGCCTGGAGCTCGGCGATGTGGGCGTCCGCGCCCTCGACGGTCCATCCGACCGTGGAGATCGCGGGCAGCACCTTGACCTCGATGGTGCCCGGGACGAGGCGGAAGCCCTTGGCTGGCCAGTGTTTGTGGGCGCCGACGAGCACGACGGGCACGATCGGCAGGCCCGTGGCGACCGCCATGTGGACGAAGCCCTTCTTGAAGGGCTGGAGCCGCCCGTCCTTCGCGCGGGTGCCCTCCGGCCAGACCCACACCGAAAGCGCGTGCCGGCCCACGACCTCCGCCAGCTCCCGCATCGAGGCCTTGGCCTTGTCAGTGTTGCCGCGGTCGAGCCGGAGGTGGCCGGTCAGCCAGAAGGCCTGTCCGATCGCCGGGATGTAGATGATCTCCTTCTTCGCGGTCCCGCAGCCCCCCATCGGGCAGAGGCCCGAGCCGAGGAAGAGGTCGAGCGACGAGGTGTGGTTACAGAGGTAGATCGCCTGCTGTCCACCGAGCCGCTCCGGGTGGTCAATGTGCCAGTCAAAGCCCATGATGCGCACGAAGGGCAGGGCCGCGACGCGGGCATAGAGGTTGCCGAGGCGCACCCGCAGGCCGCGCCAGGGCAGCAGCAGGGTCGCGATCGCCAGGGTGGGCAGCAGGCAGAAGAGGCCCCAGGAGGCGCCGATCACCAGACGGAGGGCGACGCTGACGGGGTGGAGCGGGCGGGGTGGGGTGCCGGACATGGGCGCATGCTGCCAGAGCGCCCGGGAGCCTGTCCAGGGGCCGCGGCCCCGGCCTGGAGCGCGGCGATAGGGGGGGAGACCGCTTGGGAGCGCCCGTGTCCCGACTCTCCGAAGACCTCTCCGCCCTGAACCGCCACCCACACTCTGCCCCCTCCGGCCGCTATGACGCCGTGGTGGTGGGCTCCGGCTACGGCGGCGGGGTGGCCGCGGCGCGCCTCGCCCGGGCCGGGCGGAGGGTCTGCCTGCTCGAGCGGGGGCGGGAGATCCGCCCCGGGGAGTACCCCGACACCGCCCTCGAGTCGGCCGGAGAGGTGCAGGTGGAGCTCAACCTCGGGGGCAAGGCGCGGCGCATGGGGGCGCGGACGGCCCTGCTCGACCTCCACGTCAACGGCGACATCGACGTGCTGGTCGGCTGCGGGCTCGGCGGCACCTCGCTCATCAACGCCAACGTCGCCCTCACGCCCGATCCGCGCGTCTTCCAACAGCCGTCCTGGCCGGCGGCCCTCCACTCCGAGGGGGCGCTGGCGCCCTACTTCGCGCGCGCCGTCGAGATGCTGAAGCCGGCGGCCTACCCCGTGAGCGCGCCGGCCCTGCCTCGCCTCGCCACCATGGCCCAGGGCGCGGCCCCCCTCCAGGCGCCGTTCAGCCGCCCTGGACAGTATGTCCACTTCGGCGCCGCGGGGCCGAACCACGTCGGCGTGCACCAGGAGCCCTGCGTCGGCTGCGGGGACTGCGTGACGGGCTGCAACCACCGCGCCAAGAACACGACCCTGATGAACTACCTGCCCGACGCCGTGAACCACGGCGCGCAGCTCTTCACCTGCGTCTCGGTGCGTCACCTCGAGCGGGGCCTGGGCTTTTGGATCGTCCACATCGAGGTGCTCGACGAGGCGGGCCACGCGGTGCTGGGCGCGCCCGACCGGGTCCAGGCTGACCTCGTCTTCCTCGGCGCCGGCGCGCTCGGCTCGACCCAGATCCTGCTGCGCTCCCGCGACCGGGGCCTGCCCCTCTCACCGCGCCTCGGCCGGGCCTTCAGCGGGAACGGTGACTTCCTCGGCATCACCTACGGGGCGGCGGCCGAGCAGGGGGCGCTCGGCTGGGGGGAGGCCCCGACGGGGACCTTGCCGCCGGTGGGGCCGACCATCGCCGGCCTGCTCGACGGGCGCGACCCCAAGCGGCCCCTCTCCGAGGGCTTTGTCATCCAGGACGGGGTGTTCCCGGGGCCCCTCGTGCCGCTGTTGCCGGCCGGCCTCGCCGCCTCGGCGGCCCTGCTCTCCAAGGGCTCGGGGCCCGAGCCGGCCCTCGCCCGGGCCTTCCGCGCGGCGGCCTCGCTGCTCAGCCCGCGGGGGGGCGTGATGCAGCGCTCGGTGGTCTGGCTGCTGATGGGCCACGACGACGCCAAGGGCGAGCTCCGGCTCGTCGCCGACCAGCTCCACATCCGCTGGCCCGGCGTGGGCGATCAGGCGGTCTACAAGGCTCAGGACCGGCGGGCCCACACCCTCGCCGACACGCTGTCCGGCGCGCACATCCCGAGCCCGGTGTGGAACCGCTGGACTGACCACAACCTGATCACCGTTCACCCGCTCGGGGGCTGCGGGATGGGCGACGACGCCGCGCGCGGGGTGGTGGACGATCAGGGCCGCGTCTACGCCGGCTCGAGCGGGGTGGCGGTGCACGAGGGCCTCTTCGTCTGTGACGGCGCCGTGATGCCCACCGGCCTCGGGGTCAACCCCTCGCTCACCATCACCGCCCTCGCCGAGCGCTGCCTCGCGCTGGCCCTCCAGGCGCGGGGCTGGGCCTCGCCCCTCACGGTCGGCTCCACCTCGCGGCCGCCGCGCCCGCGACCGGCCTCCAAGCTCGGCCTGCGCTTCTCCGAGCGTTTCGAGGGCGCGCTCCAGCTCGGCGGCCGCGGCGCGCCGGTGGTGCTCGACCTCTGCTCCACCCACGCTGACCTCGAGGCCACGCTGCGCGCGCCCGAGACGGCCGGGCGGGTGGTGGGCACGGTGTCGCTGCCCGCCCTCTCGCCCACCCCGCTGCTGGTCAACGGGGGCCGCTTCACCCTGCTCGGGCGCGACCCCGATGAGCCCGCCGCGCGCCTCGTCCGCTACCGCCTGCCGCTCACCGCCCCCGATGGCCGTCGCCTCCTGCTCGTGGCCACCCGCCGCCTCGAAGACGGGCCCGGGGCCGACGCCCGCCGCGACCTGCGGCAGGTCCGCCTCGTGCTCCGCGAGGGGGAGGCGGTGCTCGGGCGCGGGGAGGCCGAGGTGGGCGTGGAGGCGCTCGTCCGCAGCCTCCGGGCCGCCAAGCCGCTCCACGCCGCCGGGGCCGCGGAGGGCCGGCGGGCGCGGCGACGCCACGCCGAGGCGCTGCTGCGGGGGCTCATCGGGGTCTACGGCGCCGACTGAGCGCGGCGTCGCGGGTTAATCGGGCCTCGGCCGCGCGGGATCGACCGTGCGACAGGATGAAATTGAGCAGCAGGAAGGGTGTGCCGTGAGCGACATGAAGATCGATCGGATCGACCTCTGGCACGTCTCGGTGCCCCTCCCCGCCCCCTTCTGCCCCTCCTGGATCCCCGGGATGGCGATGGCGGACAACCACTTTGACCTCCTCCGCCTGACCACGGCGGGGGGGCTCGAGGGCTGGGCGGCGGCGCCGGCGATGGGCCACGAGCGCTCGGGGATGGGCGCCCTGCTCGGCAGCTACGTGCTCGGCGAGCGGGCCGACGACGTGCCCTCGATCCGCCAGCGCATCCGCGAGATGAGCTACCTCGGCTGGCGCTGCTCCTGGATGGAGGCCGCGCTCTGGGACATCCTCGGCAAGGCGGCCGGTAAGCCCGTCTGGCGGCTGCTCTCCGGTGAGTCCGGCCCGGCGCCGCGGCTCCAGCTCTACGCGAGCTCGGGGGTCTGCCGCCCGCCTGCGGAGGCCGCAGAGATGGCGGCGGCGCGGGTCTCCGAGGGCTTCGGCGCCGTGAAGCTGCGCGTGCACGCCCCCACCCTCGCCGAAGACGTCGCCGTGCTGCAGGCGGTCCGCGCCCGCGTGGGGGACGGCGTGCGCCTGATGGTCGACGCCAACCAGGGCTGGCGCGTCGCGGTGGTGGCGGACGCCCCCCGCTGGGACCTCGATCGGGCAACCGCCTTCTGCGTCGAGGCCGCCCGCCTCGGCTTCGACTGGGTGGAGGAGCCGCTGCCCTTTGACGCCTACGAGGCCCAGGTCGAGCTCCGTCGGCGCCTGCGGGAGGCCGGCGCGGCGGTCTCGGTCGCCGGCGGCGAGCTCAACAACCAGACGGTAGCGGAGTTTCGCTTGATGCTCGACAAGGGCTGCCTTGACCTCTACCAGCCCGACGCCGTGTTCAACGGCGGCGTCTCCGGCACCTGGGAGATCATCCGCGCCGTGGCCGCGGCCGGCGGGCGCTACAGCCCCCACACCTGGACCAACGGCTTCGGCTTCGCGCTCAACACGCAGCTCTTCGCGGCGAGCCCCTTCCGCGAGGGGGTGCGGCTCGAGTACCCGCTCGATCCGCCGGGCTGGGTGCCCGAGGGCCGCGACGGCGTGCTGCAGCGCCCCTTCTTGCATGACCGAGGCAGCCTCGTGCTCCCCGAGACGCCGGGCCTCGGCGCCGAGGTCGATCCGGCCGCCCTCTCCCGCCACGGCGCGCGCTTCTACACCGCCACCCGCGCCCGGGTCGCCGTGCGGGCGGTGCTCGAGCGCGGCGTCGCGGCGGCGCGGGCCCTCGGCGCCACGCGCGACGCCCGCATCGCCGCCCGCTCCGCCGCGCTGGATCAGCACTTCGGCGGTAAGGGAGACGCGGTGAGCCTCGCGCTCGGTGAGCTGGTGTAAGCTCGGCCCTCCGTGAGGTGAGCATGTCTGGTCAGCAGCAGCGCAGCAGCCGCAGCGTATCGAAGGACACATCGGCGAAGTCGGCCGCCAGCAGCGCGCGGTCGGCCGGGGGCGCCGACAGCGCCGACCAGAGCAACAGCCTCGCCCAGGACCAGCTCGCCAGCGACCAGGCCTCCGAGCGCTCCACCCGCGCCGCCGACGGCGACAAGGGGCGCGTCGCCGGCTCCTTCGAGCTGCTGGGCCAGCGCTTCGCGACCCTCCAGGCGGTGCACGACTGGGTGGAGGCCCAGAAGCAGGACCCCACGAGCACCGTGCCCCACGAGCCGGTCTTGAAGGTGAGCCTGACGCCCGACTCCATCATCCATGAGCGGCAGCAGACGCTGTGGACCACCTACTCCCCCGATCAGCGCCTCGTGATCGAGGGCAACGGCGCCGTCGTGTCGGGCCTGAAGGGTGGCCGGCCCACGCCCGGCTTCTTCCTGTCCTATCGGCCCAACGTCGGGGCCGGCACCACCGAGGCGGCCCCCGCGGCGGCCAATTTCACGATGAGCGGCGTCACGGTGCGCGGCTATGAGTCGGGCGGCGTCGAGATCTCCCCCCAGACGCAGTCCGGCTCAGACCACAAGTGGGACGGCGGCGTGTCGGCCTTCCTCAGCGGCGCCGTGATTGACCACAACCGCTTCGAAGACCTCGGGAGCCTCCACTCCAAGCCGGGCGCCGCCGACTGGTCCAAGCAGCGCTACGGCGTGGGCGGCGTGCTCGCCCGCGGGCTCCAGGGCTCGCAGATCACCGACAACGTCTTCGACGGGCTCGAGAACGGAGACGTCAAGGGCACGAGCACGGGGCCCCGCCTGATCCACGGGGTCTATCTGCGCGACCACAGCTCGAACAACACCGTCTCCGGAAACCGCTTCAAGGACATCTCCGGCGACTCGGTGCGCGTGTCCAACGCCTCGAATGACAATCAGATCACCGACAATCGGTCGCGGAACGCGGGGCTGCGCACGCTGGTCTCCGAGTTCTGGAACCCGACGGCCGGCGAAGCGGACAGCCACGGCAACCGTGTCACCGACAACAACATCGGCGACGTCTACGGCCCGAGCCAGAAGAAGGCGAAGCGCTTCCTCGAGACGAAGAGCACCGCGAAGCGCCCCGCCCTCGCCGATTGAGCGCGGGGGCGACTCGGTCTTCGCATGGCGAGGCGACCTGCGACGGGTTAGAAGTCGAGATGGGTAGGAGGTAAGTAATGTTTCGCGATCTCTCCGCGCTGCGGCACCTCGCGGGCTTGTCCGCTGCGGAGCTCGCGGCCGGGGCGGAGGTCTCGGTGGCGGAACTCCTCCGTGCGGAGAGCGCGCCAGAGCGGGAGCCCGAGGTCGTGCGAGCGGTGACGGCGGCGCTGGGTTTGCACCGGGGCGCGTGGGCCTTTGATGTGCTCACCCCGGCCGATGATGATCCGTCCATCGCGAGGTTCTTCACATTTCGAGGTCCCTTCGGCTCGCTGGACGGCGCGGATGTTTCGACGCTCCTGGAGGCGCTGCGCTGCGGTCGCGACTGGGCCGCGCGCGCTTGCTCCCCGGACGCGCGGTTGCCCCCCCCTCTCCCGGTTGTCATCTCGGCCACCTACCCCACGGCGGCAGCTCAACAGGGCTATCGCCTCGCCCGTCGGCTGCGGCACGAGCGGGGCTTGGGGAGCAAGCCGGTACCCGACCTGGTCTCGCTCGCCGCGGAGCTGGGGATACCGGTCCTCCATCGTCGTCTTCGATCCTCGGGCTTGCGCGCGGTGGCGGTGATGGCTGCCGATCGCTCGGCTGCGGCTGCGGTGATCGCGGAGGCGCGGCCAATCGAGCCCAGGTCAGCGCGTGTGGACATCGCCCACGAGATTTGCCACATTCTCTATGATTCGCCGGCTGCGGGTGGCACTGTCCTCACCCTGGACACCGAAGACAAGGAGGACGGGTCGGAGACCAAGGACCTCGCGGAGTCGCGCGCAAAGGGGTTCGCTGCCGAATTGCTCGTTCCGTTGCAGGGCCTGATTGAACTGTTCGGCCCGCCGGATGGGGGGCCTGCGGGCGGCTCCGCAGCCTGCGCGGAGCGTGTCCGGCGCGTCGTGGATGTCTTCAAGGCGACCGTTGGGGTCGCCCAATATCAGCTCGTCAATCAGGGCTACCTCCCGCGTTGGGCGACCCATCGGCACCTGGTGGACACCAAGGAGTATGCTGCGTGCGATGTGGAGCTCCCGCCGGTGGATTCCCCTTCGCCGGGCTGCGCTCCGCTGCCAGCGCTCCCCGGGGAGGATGGGGCGGTCGATCCCCTGGTGCTCGCCGCAGCGCGGGGGGAGGCGATGCGGCGGAGCTCGCTCGTCTCGGCAGCCGTGTCTCGAGCCCTCGCGGCCGACGAGAGGGGGCGCCCACGTGAGGGTGCGGTGGTCCTCGCTCAGCTCGCGGACGACATGCAGTACGCGTACGACCGCGAGCTCGCCGCGGCCTTGGTGCGAGAGGTGTCCGCGCGGGCGCTCCGGCGGCCGTTGGTTCGGGCCGTGCTGTTGTCCACCGTTCGGTCACCCTGGCCGGTCGAGGGGCGCGCCGAGCTCGTGTCTTGGTTCCGGAGCGATTTGGAGCGCGAGGGCCCTCTGAGCGCAGAGGTCGAGCGTTGGCTGGAGCGCCTGTCTTGAGCGTCACAGCCGCGGAGGCCGACGACCCTCCCTGCCTCCTCCCGGCTCACTCCGCGCTCCAGGATGGGCTCCTGGTCGCGGTGGCGATCCTCCCGGACGCCTCCCACGTTGGGGTTGTCGTAGCCGGTGAAGCCGGGAGTGACGCTCTCTACCTCAGCCAGCAGCCATTCGAGCCGTTGGAGCAACGCGTCTTCGATCCGGACCGTACGCTCCGCCTCGTGAAGCCAGCCCTGCCGCACGAGATCCTCGAAGGTGTGTTGCTTGCCGCAGACATCGTCCGAGATCGCTGGGAGCGTGAGGCGATGCTTCCGTTTGGCTTGAATATGGAGCAGGCCTTCCGTCGAGACGGTGCGCTCACTTCCTCGGGGTCGGGGTCCGGACTGACCTGCGCGACCTTTGTCGCTGCGTTGTTCGAGCTCGGTCATGCGCCGCTGATCGTCCGCGACTCCTGGGCACGAGACGCCTCCGCTGAGCGCTTGCAGGAGGACCGTGCGCACCAGGAGGCTCTGTTGGACGGTCTCGAGGGTGTCAACCCACTCTTTGTGCGGGAGTGTCGGCGACGAGGCTTGGGCGCGATGGTCCGCACCGCGGAGGTGGCGGGTGCATCGGGGTGCCCGGGTACTCCGCTCGACCTTGCGCGGGCGGAGCGAGCCGGGCTGCAGGTGCTCCAGGCCCTCCGCCTTGCCGAGGAGCCAGCGAGCCACCCTTGACCCTGCGTCAGGCGTAGCGGACCTTCACGGTCTCGATGAGGGTCGACAGGGCCTGGGACAGGGCCCCGTCGTCCTCGTGGCGGAGGATCACGAAGCCCTCCCCCTCGTAGCCGTCGGCCTTGGGCTGGCCGTAGCGGGGGAGGCGGGCGCTCACCACCATGCCCTTTACGGCGCGCTGGGCCTCCTCGAGGCCCTCGACGGCGACCACGCGGCCCCGGCCGGTGCCCCGGAGGAAGGCGCAGCCCACCGACCAGCGGCGGCGCCAGGGGCCGTCAAAGGCCTGGTCGACCACGGCGCGGGCCCAGGCCCGGTAGAGGCTCGTCTCGTAGGCCTCGTTCATCATCGGGACGAGGTTCACGCCGGGGGGCCGCATCGCGATCTCGCCGACCGCCACGGAGCCGTCGGCGCGGCGGAACCACTCCATGTGGGTCATGCCGTGGTCGAGGCCGAGGGCGCGGATGGTGCGGACGCCGATGTCGCGGGCGCCTGCGTACTCGGGCCCGGAGATGTCACGCGGGAGCTGGACCACATACTGGATCCAAGGGTTGCGCATCGCGTCGAGCGGGCTCGGCCGGTAGTGGCTGATCGAGTGGAAGACCACCTCTCCGCCGAGGGTGAGGGCGTCGAAGGTGCGCTCCTCGCCGGTGAGGAACTCCTCGGCGAGCACGGGGCGGCCGGGGCTCGGGCGGGTGTCCTGGAGGGCGGCGGCGAGCTCGGCGGGGCCGTCGATGCGGTAGGTGGAGCGGCAGCCCACCCCCTGCGGCGGCTTCATCACGATCGGGAAGCCCACGTGGCGCACGAAGGCCTGGGCGTCGGCGGCGCAGGTGAGGAGGCTGTGGCGGGCGCAGGGGATCCCAGCGGCGCGCAGGGCGTCCTTCATCACGGCCTTGTCGCGGAAGCGCTCGGCGGTGGCGGGGCGGGGCCCGGGCACGTCAAAGTGCTCGCGGGCCACGGCCAGCGCGTGTTGGAGGGGTTCGAGCACGCCCACGATCCGGGAGATGGGGCCGTGCTTGCGGCGCAGGATCTCGATGCCGGTGATGATCTGCTGGGGGTCGAGGCCATCGGCGATCTCGACCGCGTCGTGGAGGGGCGCCTCTTCCCGCGTCGGGGCCCGCTGGTGGACCCCGAGCACCCGCACGTCGGGGAGCGCGGCGACCGCGCGGAGGAAGCGCAGCGACTCCTCGAAGGGGAAGGGGAGGACAAAGACGACGTTGCGCATGGCCGGGCTCCGAAGGGACAGCCGGCTATCGGCGCGCGTCGGGCGGCGCCAGTTTGCGGCGCGCCGCAGCCTCCGTCCTACCCAGTCCAATCTCAGTCATACCAGTAGGGCGTGTCCTTCGCCCACGCCGTGTCCTTGTAGTCCTTCTGGAGCAGCTTGAAGGCGCGCTGGGAGATCGCGGCGTTCCCTCCGCAGGAGTAGCGGGTGGCGCGCACGATGCGGGCCAGCGCCTCGGCGGAGCGGGGGTCGGACTTGTGCCCGCCCACCCAGTCGAGCACGATCTGCCCGAGGGCCACCGGCCCGCTGCCGGCGGCGATGAGGGTGACCTGCTCCTCGGCGGCGCGGCGCCGCTCGGCGTCGGTGAGGAAGCTCGGCGGCGGCGGCGCGCCGGTGACCGCGCACCACCAGTTGTCGCGGTAGTCATCGATCTGATCGATCGGCGTCCTCCGGCCGACCCCCGCGTCGGGGATGTAGCGGCTCCCGGGGAGGCGGAGGAGGCCGAGGGCGGCGGCGAAGCGGCGCTCCTTCGCGCTGCGGGCGGCGCGGACCTCCTCGACCATCGCGCTCGCCTCGGGCACCTCGACGGCGAGGCGGGGCCCGAGGGCCGCGTAGGTGCTGTCGTGGCCGAGCACCGCCGCGCGGGTCCAAACGGAGAGGAGGGCGCGGGGCCGGGGCGCAGGGTCCAGGCGGGGGGCGAGGTCGAGCAGCAGGTCTTGGGGGAGGTCGAGGCCCCAGGTGAGGGCCGCGCCGCGGAGGAGGCCGCGGGGCACGACCTGCCCCGAGGTGGGCCCCGGGCCGATCGCGACGTCGCCGAACCAGTCGTACTGCCCCTCGTCAAAGCCCCAGGCCACGGGCTGGGCGACCGCGAGCGAGAGCCACTCCTCGGCGGAGGCGGCGACGATCAGCCGCAGGGCGGCGATCATGTTGCGGTCGGAGTAGGCGCGGGTGTCGCGGAGGAGGCGGTCGCCGCGGGCGCGGGCGGCGGCCTCCTCGCCGCGGGAGACCTCCCCCTGCAGGAGGGAGAGGTCGAGGGTGGGGCGGGCGGGGTCCGGTAGCGGCACGGCCTCCGCGTCGGCGGCGAGGCGGGCCCAGGCGGGCCCGCGGGGGTCGGCCCGGGACAGGGCGGCGACCAGCCAGGGCAGCTCATGCCCCTTCTCCCAGCGGCGCTGGGCGTAGTCGGGCGCGCCGAGGCCGCGGTGATAGACCCGAATCCACTCCACCATCCCGTTGGTGCCGTCGGTGTCGAGGGTGCGGTCCATCAGCAGTGTGAAGTCGCGCAGCTTGTGGACGGTGGCCGGGCCCGCCGAGAGCTGACTGGCGAGGGCGTCCCGCTGCACCACGGGCGCGGCATGAAAGGAGACGTAGTCGAGCAGCCGGGTGGCGCTCGCGTGAACAGAGGCGAGGCGCTTGTTGTCGAGGATGTCCTGGAGCATCTTTCGCGCGCGTGCGCCGGCCTCGGCGTCCTTGAAGTCGCTGAGGCTGTAGCGCCGCACCTGGATTCGAGCCCGCACGAGCTCGGCCTCCTCGGAGCGCGGGCCGATGCGGGCGAGGGGCGTAAAGGCCTGGTCGGCCTCGTCCCAGCGGCCCTGATAGAAATACCAGGCCGCCACCTGCCAGTCGCGCTCCTCTTTCAGCCAACGGGAGGCCCGCGGCGGGGCGTCTCTCGGCGCGGGGGCGGCGGCGTCGGAGCAGGCGGCGAAGACGCGGTCTTGGGCGGCGAGCCAGTCGTCACGCTCCCCCTCGGGATCGGCGACCGACAGGCGCCGCAGCGTCGCCGCGGCCACTCGAAAGGCGTCGTCGCCGCAGTTCGTCCAGGCGCTCCAGGTGGCCGGGTCTTCTCGAGAGGGGTTGACCGGCGGCGGATCGGGCAGCTTGGCGCGGGCCTCCGTCCAGGCGTCGAGGCCGGGGGAGGCTGGGCTCCCGTTCGTGAGCTCGACCGCCCAGGCCTCTCGAAAGGCCGCCTGCTCGGTGACCGAGAGGGGGCGCCCGATCATCGCGCGCCAGGCCGCGACCTGGAAGCTGTCCAGCCAGCGGGGGTGGATCACCCCTGGGGGCCCGGCGACGAAGGCGGCGAGCGGGGGCTCGGGGTGCCGCTCGTAGGAGAACACGGTGCTCTCGATGAAGGGGCCGCAGGCGACGGCGGGAGCGAGCGAGGCGAGGAGGGCGAGCAGGAGCATCGGCTGACCTTATCCCGCCGTTCTGGCCAGCCGCTGGCGCAAGCCGGCCCGCGCCTCGGCCGAGCCCGGGCCTGGGTGGAAGAGGTAGATCCTCCGCGGGGAGGGCGGCGGAAACAGCTCGCCTGCCGACGACAGCCCCCAGGCGGACTGGCAGTCAGGGAGCACGTCGCCTCCCCGCGCGAGGCGGGCCTGGAGGACGGGCGCGTCGGCGCCGAGGTCGAAGAGCATCGGCACCTGCTCGTCGATCGGCGCCCCCTCCAGCCAGGGGTCTCCCGTGCACCAGGAGGCGAGGGCCGTGATGGAGAGGGGCACAGAGAGGCGCGGCCGCAGCGCCTCCAGCAGGGCGCGGTACCAGGCGCGTTGAGAGGCGCGGGCGTCGAAGTCGAGCTGTAGGCGGACCACCTCCGGGCGAGAGACGGCGGGGAGCAGCGCCGCGACCACCTCCTCGATGAGGGGCTGCCCGTCGAGCTCGAGGCGGACCACCGCCGTGAGCGGCGTGCCGGGGTCGATGCGGAGGGGCTGGCGCCGCGGGATCACCTGGAGGGCGCCCCCCTCGTCCCGGAGGGTGCGGAGCAGGGCGGCGACCTCCTCGGGAGCGGGCAGCCCCCGCAGGTCCTCAGGCTGCTCCCAGGCCCACCAGACGAGGGTGGAGCGGGCCGCCTCAGGCGCGGGCGCGGCGACGCAGGCGAGCAGCAGGAGGGCGAGCACCCGCACCGCTAACGCGCGCGAGCCCGTCGACGGTGCGACCCCTGGGCAAGTGGCCCTGTGGCAGCTAGGCTGCGCCGCACAAGGTCTGCCGATGCCCCTCGTCCTCTTCGTCTGCGACACAAACAGCGCCCGCTCGCCCCTCGCTGAGGCGATCGCCCGCCACATCCGGCCCGACCTCGAGGTCTGGTCGGCGGGCCTGCGGCCCTCCCACGTGCGGCCGGAGGTCAAGCAGGTGCTGCGGGAGATGAGCATCGACGCCGCCTTCTTGCGGGCGCGGGCCATCGGCGAGACCCCCTTCGAGGAGACCGCCCTGCTCGTGACCCTGGCGGCCGAGCGGGACTGCCCGGGCGCGAAGCTCCCCACCCGTCGGGTCGCCTGGCCCCTGCCAGACCCCTCCTCCGCTCCCCCCGAGGAGCGGCTCGAGGCCTATCGGGCCACCCGCGACGAGCTCCTCCGTCGCTTGCCGGCGCTGCTGCGAAGCCTCGATTGAGCCTGCTCCTCGCCTCGCTGCTGCTCCAAGTGGCCCTCGCCGGGCCGGATCCTGCGGCCCTGATCGCCGACTGGGCGGCGCTCGGGCCGGCGCTGCGGTCGGAGGGTCGCATGCCGCCGCGGCTCTCCGAGGCCGACCTCCGGCGTATCGCCGCCGGAGAGACGGTCCGGCGGCGGGTGTCGGGTTCCGGGACAGACCGGGCGCAGGGGGCGATGTGGTCGCCCCTCTCGAAGGAGGCGCTCTGGATCGCCATCCTCGACGACAAGCACGACACCATCGTCTCCGGGCTCCGCGAGGAGCAGCTCCCCGGCACCACCCCCAACCGGAAGCTGCTCTTCCAGCACATCGACCTCCCCTGGCCGCTCACCGATCGCCAGTGGGTGATTGACCTCTCCAACAACCGCGCGCTCTACCAGGCGACCGAGGGGCGGGTCTGGGAGCGCACCTGGACCCTCGCGGACCCCACCCTCGCCACCCACCCCGATCCGGAGGGGGTCTGGCTCCCCGCCAATGACGGGGCCTGGTTCCTGGCCAGCGCGGGCGGCGGGACGCTGGCGGTCTATCAGGTGCACACCCTCATCGGCGGCATCGTGCCCGATGAGGTCGCCACCCGCTGGGCCCTGTCCTCGCTGCGGGAGATGCTCGACCACGTGAGCCGCCGCGCCACCGCGCTCGGCCCGCACTACCAAGGGGCGCACGAGGTGATGGTCCGCCCAGACGGCAGCGGCATCGCGCCCGGGAGCCTCTGACCGGAGAACCTCGGACCGGGGAGCCTCCACAGGTGGACGGTCACCCGGGGTCAGTCGCGCAGCATGCGCCGGGGCGGGTCGTCGAGGTCATCGAACTGACCGTCTCGCACCGCCTTGAGGAAGCTCCAGGCGAAGAAGGCGCCGAGGCCGACGGCGACCGGGAGCAGGAAGAGGATGGCGTTCATGGTCTCACCGGGCGGGCCGCGCGCTCGGCGGCTTGGACTCGACGTTCTACCCGGGTGGCGCCGTAGAGCACCATCCCGCTCGACAGGGGCATCAGGAGGGCGGCGACGAGGGGGTTGACCAGCCCGAGGGAGGCGGCGACCACGGCGCTGAAATTGTAGACCAGCGAGCGGCGTCGGTTCGAGCGGACGGCGGCGGCGGCGGCGCGGGCGGCGCGGAGGCCGGCGAGGATCGGGCCCAGGCCGTCGACGGCGACGATGGCGTCGGCGGCGAGCATCGAGGAGGGGGCGCCGGTGCCCATCGCGAGGCCGACGCTGGCCTCGACGAGGGCCGGGCCGTCGTTGATGCCGTCGCCCACGAAGAGCACGCGGGCACCCTCGGCCTGCCGGGCGCGGATCCAGGCGGCCTTCTCGTCGGGCTTCACGCCGGCCACGATGTCGTTGATGCCGGCGGCCCAGCCGACGCGGCGGGCGATGTCCTTGTGGTCTCCGGTGAGCAGGGTCACCTTCAGGCCCTCGGCCTGGAGCTCCGCCACGATGCTGGCCGCGTCGCGCCGCAGCACGTCGCGGAGCACGATGGTGCCGGAGAGCGCCGGCCCCTCACCCGCGGAGGGGCCTCCGCCGACCACGGAGACGAGGCCCGGCCCGGCGCTCGCGATCGTGTAGCGGGCCCCGTCGACCTCGCCCACGATGCCCTCGCCGGCCGTCTCGGAGATGAGCTGGCCGGCCGGCAGGGGGATGCCGCGCCGCACCGCCTCGTCGACGATGGCGCGGGCGATGGGGTGGATGCTGTTGCGCTCGATGCCGGCGGCGATGCGGAGGACCTTGTCGTCGGCCTCGACCACCACGGGGCGCCCGGCGGTGGCGGTGCCCGTCTTGTCGAGGGCGATGTGGGTGACCTCCGCGAGGTCGAGCACGGCGTCGCCGGAGCGGAAGAGCAGCCCCCGGCGGGCGGCGGCGCCGAGGCCGGCGGCGCGGGCCAGAGGCTCGGCGAGGGCGAGGGCGCAGGGGCAGGCCACCACGAGCACGGCGACGGTCGGGGGCAGGGCCGCCGAGAGCCCGGAGAGCAAGGCGTGGGTGGTCAGCGTGGCCGTGGCCGCGAAGAGCGTGAGCGCGGTGAACCAGGGGGCGATGCGGTCCTCGCGGGTCGCGGCGGGCTTGTCGGCCGCCTCGCGGAGCGCGGTTGCCATGCGGGAGAGGAGGGTGCCCTCGCCTGCGGCCTCGACGCGCACCCGCAGCGAGCCCTCTTGGACCACGGCACCGGCGATGACGGCGTCCCCCTCGGTGCGGGCGACCGGCTCGGACTCGCCCGTGAGCAGGGCCATGCGCACGCCGGCGCGCCCGGCCACCACGACCCCGTCGGCCGGGATCTCCCCGCCGGCGCCGATCTCCACGAGGTCACCGACGCGGAGGCGCTCGGGCGCGACCTCCACCACCCGGTCACCCTCGACACGGCGGGCGCTGCGGGGGGCCTCGGCGGCGAGGGTGGTGGCGGCGCTGGCGGCGGCCCGGCGGCCGCGCTGCTCCACCACCCGCCCGGCGAGGAGCAGCGCCACGAGCATGGTCAGGGAGTCGAGGTAGGCGTCCTCCCCGCGGAGGGTCGCGGCGGTGCCGTGGCCGAACATCAAGAGCACGCCGATGCTCACGGGCAGGTCCATCGAGAGGACCCGGTGGCGCAGGCCCGTCCAGGCGGCGCGGTAGAAGGGCACCGCCGACCAGAGGGCGGCCGGCGTGGCCAGCGTGAGCGAGGCCCACTGGAAGAGCCGGCTGAAGCGGTCCTCCATCCCGCTGAACCAGCCGAGGTAGACCCCGACCGCGATCATCATCACGTTGGTGGCGGAGAAGGTCGCCACGCCGAGGCGCATCAGGAGGTCGCGGTCGGCCGGCGAGGTGCCGGTGGCCGTCAGCGCCCGCGGGCTGTAGCCGAGCGCGCCCACGCGGCCGAGGATGGTGTCGAGGTCGCCCTCTGCGGGGTCCCAGCGGAGGGAGGCCCGGCCCGAGGCGTAGCTGACGGTGGCCTCGCGCACGCCCGGGCTGCGCTCGAGCACCTTCTCGGTGACCCAGACGCAGGAGCTGCAGCGCAGGCCCTCGATGCAGAGCTCAGCGGAGCGCGTGCCGTCGGCGTTCTCGCGGTGCGGGATCCGGCTCCACCCGTGCTGGGCGTCTCCGCTGGGCCGCGGGGGCAGGGCCTCCCGCTCGCTGTAGTACCGCTCGAGGCCGGCGCCGGAGATGATGGCCGCCGCCACCTCGCAGCCGCTGCAGCAGTAGGCCGGCCCGCCCAGGGCGCCCTCCATTCGGGTCCCGCAGTGTGCGCACTCCCCGCTTTCGGGGGCGCGCGGGTCGGCGGGCTGGGCGGGAGCGGTGGGCACGGGGGAGCTCACCGGGAGTCGGTGTAGGTGGGATCGAGCTCGAGGGGCTGGTCCAGCGCGAACCAGACCAGCAGGCCGTTCGCGAAGAACACCACCAGGAAGCCGCTGATGATTCCGAGGGTCCAACGATCCGGCATGTGCGCTCCTGGGGGCCCGGCGGGGAGAGGCGTGCGCCTCAGCTCTCGGGGCTCGCGTTCTTGAAGGTGCTGTGGAGCACGATCTCGTCGTGCTCGGTGCGGAGGCGGACCTCGATGTTCGCGGTCCGGCCGATCTGCGTGTCCGGGGGCACCCGCACGACCAGCGGCATCCGCGTGCTCTCGGTGTGGCCGAGCGCGATCGGCGGGATGATGACCTGGGCGTCGGGGAGGCCCTCGATGCTCACGGTGATGGTGTCGGGGTCGCCGCCGGGCACCCCGTGGTTGTTGGTCACCTCGAGCAGGAAGGTGTTGCGCACCCAGCCGTCGGCGTCGAGGGTGTAGAGCGCGCCGGGGACGCGGTTGACCGCCCCTTCGATGTCGTGCCGATCGGTGAGCTGGACGGTGAAGACGGTCGCGATCAGGAAGAGCACCGCGCTGTAGAGCACGGTCCGCGGCCGGAGCAGGCGGGCCTCCTTGCCCTGGTCGGCGGCCACCGTGGTGTAGCGGATCAGGGGCTCGTGGCCGAGCTTGTCCATCACCCCCTCGCAGGCGTCTACGCAGCGAGCGCAGTTGACACACTCGAGCTGGTAGCCCTTGCGGATGTCGATGCCTTGGGGACAGACAGCGACACACTTTCCACAGTCGATACAGGCGCCGGTGGCGGCGGCGTCCCCGCGGGTGCGGCGGGGCTCGCCGAGCACCACGTTGTAGGCGACGACCTTGCTCTCGTCGTCGGTGAGCGCGCCCTGGAAGCGGGCGTATGGGCAGAGGTAGTTGCAGAACTGCTCACGGAACCAGGAGAAGTCGGCGAACATCACGGCGCTGAAGAAGCCCGTGAGGCCGTAGGCCACCCCGCTCGCCTCTCCGGTCCAGAGCAGCCGCGGATCGACGAACCAGCTCATGAAGGTGGCGCCGACCACCACAGCGAGCGCGGCGTACAGCGTGTTCTTGAGGACCTTCCGCCAGGCCTTGTCGAAGTTCCAGGGGCCGCGGTCACGGGCCATCCGGCGAGCGCGGTCCCCCTCGATCACCTTCTCGATGGGGCGCACCCACTCTTCGAGGAAGACGGTCTGTGGGCAGGCGTAGCCGCACCACAGCCGCCCGAAGAGCGAGGTGAACAGGAACAGCGAGAAGGCCCCGAAGAGGAGCAGGAGGACCAGGAAGATGGTGTCCCTGGGCGTGAAGGTGGCCCCGAGGGCGAAGAGCCGCCGCCCGGGGAGATCCAGCCGGAAGGCGGGGTACCCACCGATGGTCACCCAGGGCGTCACGAAGAGGATGAGCTGGAGGGCCAACCCGGAGAGCCGGTGGAGGCGCTGGAAGCGACCCTTCACCGACGCCGTGTAGACCCAGGCTCGACCTTTCTTCTGCTCGGACATGACCGTCTCCTTGTCTTCGAAGCGCGCTCTTCGCAGGGGGCTTCGTTACTTTCCGCCGCCGGAGCTGTGAATGAACGCGGAGACCGAGGCCACCTTCTGAGGCCCCAGGATTGGGCCCCAGGTCAGCATACCCTTTGCCGGGACGCCCTCTGTGACAGTCTTGGTGATCTCGGTGAGCGTCCCGCCGTGGATCCACTCCCCGTCCGTCAGGTCGGGGCCGATCCCACCCTTCAGCTCCGGGCCGTGGCAGCCTACACAGTTGGCCGTGTAGATGGCCTTGCCGGCCTCGATGTCGGCCGCCGTGGGGGTGCCCGCGACGCCGCCAGCCGGGGCCTCGGGCATCGGCCAGGCGATGGCCGCGGCCGCGATCTCCGCCTCGTATTCGGAGGTCTGCGATCGGGTCGCTACGAAGTGGTAGTGCACCGCGTACCCGCCGGCCCACAGGATGCAGAAGTAGAACAGCCCGAGCCACCAGGTCGGCAGCTTGTTGTCGTATTCCTCGATTCCGTCACAGTCGGCGCCGTGACCGAGGATCTGGTCGACTTTTTCGCTCACCGTACACCTCCGGATTCATCATCGAGCGGCATGCGGGACGCCGCGTCCATCTGGCTGCGGAGGGCGGGGCTCCAGGCCCAGACCACCCATCCGACGAAGAAAGCGAAGAACACGATGGTCATCACGCCCATCAGCATCCCGCCGTCGCTGGCCTGACCCACCGCGGTGGTGAGCTGGCTCATGGGGCACCCCCGGCGGCGACCGCGGCGCGGCCGTCCTTGCCGAGCCGCTGGAGGTAGCCGATGAGGGCCACGATCTCTCGATCGCCTTCGACGGTGATCTTGGCGCTGGCGAGGCTGGAGACGATGGTGGCCTGCTGTGCCGCCAAGGAGGCGGGCACGTTGGTGATGTCCTCGTCGGTGTAGGGGACGCCGATCGTCTTCATCGCGCGGACGCTGGCCTGGATGTCCGCGGGATCGACCTTGTCGTCGATGAGCCAGGGGTAGGACGGCATCACGCTCCCGGGGGAGGTGGCGCGCGGGTCCTTCATATGCTCGAAGTGCCAGGCGTCCGGGTACTTGCCGCCCACTCGGTGCAGATCGGGCCCGATACGACGGGAGCCGAGCTGGAAGGGGTGGTCGTAGGCGTACTCACCCGCCCGGGACCAGGGCCCGTAGCGCAGCGTCTCGGCGCGGAAGGGGCGCACCATCTGGGAGTGACAGTTGTAGCAGCCCTCCCGCAGGTAGATGTCGCGCCCGGCCAGCTCGAGCGGCGTGTAGGGGGTGACGTTGTCCAGGGTGTCGGGGCCGGCGCTCGCCGAGAACATGGGGATGATCTCCACCATGCCGCCGATCAGCATCGTCACCGTCGTCAGGACCGCGAAGGCCGCGCTGCGGTGCTCGAGCACCCGGCGATGAAAGGATTCCTGAGGAGCGTTCTGTTCGGTGCTCATGATGTCACTTCGCCGAAGCGCGGGCTGCGGAGGGGACAGTGGAGGAGGCCGGAGCGTCCTTGGTGGTCTGGAACAGGTTCCACGCCATCAGGAGCAGACCACCGAGGTACATGGTGCCGCCGAGGAGGCGGATCCAGTAGAAGGGGATCAGCTGGGTGACGGTGTCGAGGAAGGCCGGGTACTGGAGCTGGCCCTGGTCGTCGATGGCGCGCCACATCAGGCCCTGGGTGATTCCGGCGGTCCACATCGCGATGATGTAGAGGACGATGCCGATGGTCGAGACCCAGAAGTGGACGTTCGCGAGCGCGACGCTGTGCAGCTTGCGGTGGTAGAGCTGGGGGACCAGCCAGTAGAGCATCGCGAAGGCCGCCATGCCGACCCAGCCGAGGGCGCCGGCGTGCACGTGGGCGATGGTCCAGTCCGTGTAGTGAGACAGGGAGTTCACGGCGCGGATCGACATCATCGGGCCTTCAAAGGTACTCATTCCGTAGAAGCTGATGGCGACGGCCCAGAACTTCACCACGGGGTCCGTGCGGAGACGGTCCCAGGCGCCGCGCAGGGTGAGCAGTCCGTTCAGCATCCCACCCCAGGAGGGTGCGATGAGCATGATGCTGAACACCATGCCGAGGGTCTGAGCCCACTCGGGGAGCGCGGAGTAGAGCAGGTGATGGGGGCCGGCCCAGATGTAGAGGAAGACGAGGGCCCAGAAGTGCACGATGGAGAGGCGGTACGAGAAGACCGGCCGCTCCACGGACTTCGGCAGGAAGTAGTACATCAGGCCGAGGATCGGGGTGGTCAGCAGGAAGCCCACCGCGTTGTGGCCGTACCACCACTGCACGAGCGCGTCGGTCATGCCGCCGTAGATCGAGTAGGAGCGGGTCAGGGTGGCGGGGATCGCGAGGCTGTTCGTGATGTGCAGGACGGCGATGGTGATGACCATCGACATGTAGAACCAGATCGCCACGTAGAGGTGCTTGACCTTGCGGATGGCGATGGTGCCGAAGAAGTTGACCGCGAAGACGACCCAGACGAGCGTGATGGCGATGTCGATCGGCCAGATGAGCTCGGCGTACTCCTTGCCCTGCGTCAGTCCGAGGGGGAGGGTGATCGCGGCGGAGACGATGATGAGCTGCCAGGCCCAGAAGTGGATGTTCGACAGCGTGTCGTTGAACATGCGCGTCTTGAGGAGGCGCTGCATGGAGTAGTACACGCCGGCGAAGATGAAGTTGCCGGTGAAGGCGAAGATGACCGCGTTGGTGTGCAGGGGCCTCAGCCGGCCGAAGGTGGTGTACGGAAGGCTGAGATTGGCGGGCCACCAAGCGAGCTGGAGGGCCAGAATGACCCCCACCAGCATGCCGACAGCGCCCCACAGCAGGGTGACGAAGACGAATTTCTTGACGATGGCGTCGTCATATTGAATCACCGGAGCCGGTGATGATGCTTGTGTGGTGGACACGGGGGCTTCCTCCGACCGGGCGCCATGCATGTTTCGTGCCGTGGGCCGCGCTTCGAAAAGGTTCGATCCCCCCTGGCACGCGACGGACGCTGTGGGAAATCGCACGGAGAAGATGGGGCAGTCGGCACAGACCTGCCGAGGCTCGGGGGCCCCTGCGCCGGGAAAGGGGCGTCGCGCCTCACTGCGGGGGGCTTGGCACGCCCCTTGCCTTCGAAGGGCGCGGAGGTTCACGTGTTGTCGCGTCTGCCCGTCCCCACCATCGATGCCTGGGTCGCCGAGCTCGCGCGGGCCGTGCACGACTTTGTCCGCTCGCGTCCAGGCCGGCGCCTCGTGGGTTTGGGTCTCCGGATCCCATCGGGTGCGGACTTTGACGACTTCGGGTCCCTGCTCGCGGAGCGGCTCGCCGATCTGGCGCTGGGGTGGCCTCGAATTCACGTCATTCGGGGTGGGGAGAGCCCCGCCCTGTTGAGCTTGGAGCTCGAGCGATGATCCCTCTCCTCGGCGGCGCCTTTCTGGCCGGCCTCACTGGCAGCCCCCACTGCGTCGGCATGTGTGGCGGCTTCGCCAGCGCGGCCACCGCCAAGGGGGGCGGGCTGCTTTGGCACGCGGGTCGGCTCACCACCTACGGCGCCCTCGGTGCCCTCGCCGGCAGCTTCGGCTCCGTCCTCCCGGGGCCGGGCTTTGTCGGCACGGCGGTGGCGGGCGCGCTGCTCGCCTGGTTCGCGCTCCGCCTCGCCGGTGTGGTGGGCGCGGCGCCGGGCTTCGCCCCGGCCGGCTTCATTCGGGTCGCCTCTCGCTTCGCCGCGCGGTCCGGGCCGGTGGCGGCCTTCACGTTCGGATTGCTGAGCGGGCTCTTACCCTGTGGGCTCGTCTACACCGCGATGGCGCTCCCCGTCGCCGCGCCGAGCCCGGTCGCCGGGGCCCTCGTCATGGTGGTCTTTGGCCTCGGCACCGTCCCGGCGCTGGCCTCCGCCCGCGCGGCCCTCGGCTGGCTGGCCGGCCGAGGCCCCCGGCTGCGCCGCTCGGTGGCGGCGGCGGTCTTCGTTCTCGGGATGGGGGCCCTGCTCCTTCGAAGCGGGGCCTTCTCTCCCGACTCCGCAGACGCTACGGTACCTCCCTGCCACGCTCACGCTTCTTAGGGGGCCGCCATGGAATTCAAGAACATCCTCGTGCCGATCGACTTCTCCGACGCTTCATTACACGCGGTGAAGCTCGCCGGGGCCCTCGCCACCAAGACGGGGGGGCGGGTGACCTTGCTGCACATCGGCGTGATCCCCCACTTCTACGCCACCGAGTTTGGCTTGTCGGAGTCTTCGGGCCCGCTGTTCACGCAGATGAGCCAGGAGCTGGCCACCGAGCAGAAGGCCAAGCTCGAGAGCATCCGCCTCGGCAACCTCCCGTCGGAGGTGGCCACCGCCACGGTCATCCGCGAGGGCTGGCCACCGGAGGAGGTGCTGGAGGAGCTCCGCAGCGGGAGCTACGATCTCCTGGTGATGGGCACCCACGGCCGCACCGGCCTCAAGCGGGCCCTGCTCGGCTCGGTCACCGAGCGGGTGGTGCGCGAGTGCCCGATCCCCGTGATGGTCACCCACGGCCCCAAGGTCTGAGGGTGAACCGGGGCCGCGCGGCCCCGGCTACTCGGCCGCCGTGGTCAGGATGAGGGTGGACAGGATGGTCAGCCCGCCCTCGGAGACGATCTGGCCGCCGGTGACGGTGGCGGTGCCGCCGCTCTTCCACTCGATGTGGGTGTAGTCCGCCACCCAGACGTTGAGCACGGTGCCCTCGGGCAGGCCGAGGGGGTCGTTGACGGTGAACGACCAGCCGGGATCGATCTCCGCCTCCGGGTTGCCGAAGTACCACATGCCCGCCACTGAGCCGTACTCGATGCCGGCGATGGGCAGGCCGGCGGTGGCGGGATCAACCTGCACGCCGGCGATGAAGGCGTCGGTGGTGGGGCTGGTCGGGCCGGGGGTGAAGCCTGCGGCGTCGTAGCTCACGGTGAGCTGGACACCATCGGGGCCGGTGACGGTGAAGTCGCCGGTGCCGCTCAGGTTCTTGGAGTCGGTGTAGGCGGCCACCACGAGCGGGGCGTCGAGGTGCACGACCTCGTCGGTGATGTTCACCGGGGCGACCGGGGTGGCGTAGACCTTCGGCTCCACGAGCGGGGCGGCCTCGAAGGCGCTCCAGCCGGCCGGCGCCCCCTCGAAGCTGTAGCTGCCATCGGACTCAGGGAAGATCGACATGCAGGAGACCTGGCAGAGGCGCATCTGGATGCCCTCGGCGGCCGGGGCTCCGTTCTCCCACACCACCTTTCCGGAGAGGCCGCCGGTGGGGTCGGCGTCGGAGTCGGCGTCGGAGTCGGCGTCGGAGTCGGCGTCACCGTCGGCGTCCCCATCGGCGTCGGCGTCGGTGTCGGCGTCGGACTCCTCCCCGCTCTTGTCACCGTCGGACTTGTCCGAGCAGCCGAGGCCGAGGGGGAGCAGCAGCAGGAGGGCGGGGTACAGGCGAGCGTTCATGCGGTCTCCAGGCAGGGTGCGGTGAGGGGCTCAAGGCGCTTCGGCGCGCGCACAGGCGGGGGCGGCGCGCCAGCCGGCGGCCCGCGCGGCGTCGGCGGGGGCCCACGCGGAGACGAGGTCGGCGGCGAGGCAGAGCAGGGCCTCGGCGCTCTCGACCTGCACCTGGGGCGCCGTCACCTTCGAGAGGGCGGCCGGGGAGGCGGGGCGGACCCCCGCGGCGAGGGCGCGGCGCAGCTCGGCGGCGCCGGAGGGGGCGTCGAGCTGCTCGGCCAGCGCGGGGGCCCCCCAATAGAGCAGGGTCTCCGAGAGGGGGCGGTGGGCGAGCGGGCCGGGGATGATCGCCACCACGGCCGTGTCGGTCGGGCTCCAGGACAGGCGCTCCATCGGGACGGCGCCGGCGTAGAGCAGGGGCTCGAGGGCGTCGCGGGGCGCCGCCGCGGGGCTGCGCAGCACCACGAGCAGCCCCTCGGACACCATCGGGTGGTCGGCGCTCCAGTCGTACCGATAGGGCGTGCGGAGTCGAAAGGGCTGGACGACCAGCGGCGTCAGGGCGACCGGCGCTGCGGGGGCGGAGGCGCGGACGGGGGCGGGCGTGGCGCCCTCGCCGGCCGAGGCCGCGCCGGTGTGGAGCCAGAGCGCGACAGGGAGCCCGAGGGCGGTGAGGAGCGCGGTCATTCGGAGAGGACCTCGATGTCGTCGATGCCGATGCGGCCCGGGGCGTCTCCCGCCTCCCCGCCGAAGTCGAAGCGCAGCAGGGCGATGTCTTGGAGGTCGATGCCGGTGCCGCCCGCCTCGAAGTCGGCGAGGCGCAGGCGGAGGGTCTGCCACTCATTGGCCCAGCCGGTCGAGCCGGCCCCCCAGCCGCTGGAGCGGGCGTAAGGGGCAGGGAGGCGGCTGAGCGGGGCGATCGGCAGGCTGGCCTCGACGCCGGCCCCGTCCACCAGCGTGACGCTGAAGGACAGGCCACCGTCGAGGTCTTCGGTGTTCGGGTGCTGGCTCTGCTGACAGGCCCGGACGGAGAGCCAGCGCTTCGCCAGCCAGTCGCCCTCGCCCGCCGGGACCTCGATCGTATAGCTGCCCTCCTCGGTCCAGTCGAAGAGGGCCCCCGAGGTCGCCTCCGAGGCCGAGGTGGACAGGGTCATCCCGTTCATGGGATCGGAGTCGTCCCAGACGAAGCTGCTGTTGCCGTCGTCGAGGCGGCCCTCGACGAGGTTCGTGACCGTGGCGCTGACCGCGCCGCCGCTCGAGGAGAGGGTGAGCTCCGGGCTCGACTCGAAGTCGTCGAGCACGAGCCGATCGAGGCCGGGGTCGCTCCACTGGCTGGCGACGATCACCGTGTCGGGGATGCCGATGGAGTGGAAGCTCTCGTAGGGGCGCTCGACGAAGTCGCGGGTGGCGGGGTCGCCCTCCACCCGCCAGGTGAGGAGCGCCATCCAGGCCGCCTTGGCCACCTGCTGAGCGGCCGCGCGCCCGATGAGGTCGGGGCCGGTGCCGTCGTCGAAGCCGCAGCAGTTGAAGTCGTTGTGGCTGGCCCCCTCCACGTAGGTCACGGCGACCTCGGCCTCGGCGGCCTCCGGGATGCGGAGGAACTGGCAGATCTCACAGTCTGCGCCGCCGGTCACGTCGCCGTCCGACGCGCCCGCGATGAGGTGGTAGGGCCGGTCATGGGGGGTCGAGTGACCCGTGCCCAGGAAGACCGTGGGGGCGATCGAGCTGATGAGCACGATGTCTTCGTAGGTGTATTCATCCGGGACGAAGCTGCCGGTGAAGAGCTTGTCGGCCGCGCGCGCCACGCCCTCTCCACCCCGGGAGTGGCCGATCCAGACGATGCGGTGGCTGTCGATGTGCCCCTCGAGCGCGCCATCGCCGATGCTGTCGAGGTGCGAGAGCAGGTAGTCGGTGTTGGTGAGCGTGGTCTCGGACGCGCTCTCGATGCCGGGACCGGTGTTGTTCTCGTGCGACATCACGACGTAGCCCCAGGAGGCGAGCTGCTCCCCCAGGTAGTCGTACCAGGTGTAGCTGTGCCCGTTTCCGTGGCTCACCACGACGAGGGGGCGGGCCTCCTCGAAGGCCGCGATGTCCGTGGGAAAGTAGGTGCGCTGGCCGAGCCAGCGGCCGCCCGAGTACTCGACGGTGGTGACGGCGTGGGGGCCCTTCGTGGTGAGGTCGGCGACGACGTAGGCGCCGGCCTCTTCACGCCCAGGGCCAGCGGCGATGTCGCCGGGGTCGAGCTGCCCGTCCTGGCCGAAGTCGAGCACGAGGTCGTAGGCGACGTAGAGCGCGCCCGAGGGGACAGCGAGGTCTTCCCCGACGGTCCAGATCCCGAGGGCCCCCTCGGCGAGGGTCTCGGTCCCGACGAGGCCCGTCAGGCTCGGGTCTGTGGCCCAGTCGGCGGGGCTCTTGTGCGGGACGAGGTAGAGGTCAAAGGGCTGGCCGACCCGGTCGGTGTGGCGGTTGGGGTCGAGCGCCACCTCGAGCGCGTCGCCGTCCTGCACGCTGCGCACGAATTCGAAGCCGGGGGCGACGCTGAGGCTGCGGCCGCCGAGGCCGGTGGGCGCGCCGACGTCGAGGGAGAGGCTGGCGGGGAGGTCACAGTCCAGGCCGCCGGCGCTCCCCGTGGCGGTGAGCGCGACCGCTCCGCCCACCGCGCCCTGCACATACAGGGTGGCGGGGAGCTCGGCCGCGGTGAGCGGGGCCTCAAGCGAGCGGGCGCTGCCGTCGGCGGCGAAGAGCAGGAGCGCGCCCTCGCCGGTGACCGTGAGCCCGACCTCGTCGGCGGCGCCGGAGAGGGTGATCGGCCGCAGGCGGAGGCGCTCGGTGGCCCAGGCGGCCTCGTCGAGGGCGTCGGTGTCGAGCGGCAGGTAGACGCCGCGCGCCGCGTCCCCGCCGGCGACCGTCCAGGTGAGGCCGCAGGCCGGCGGCGGCAGGGGGTCGGTGTCGTCTCCGCCGTCGGCCCCGTCGGCCCCGTCGGCCCCGTCTGTCCCGTCGGCCCCGTCTACCCCGTCGTCCCCGCCGCCGAGGGAGGCCTTGCCGCTCCCGCAGGCGCTGAGCCCGAGCAGCCCGATGAGGACAAGGGAGCCGGTGAGGGAGGGCGCCGGGCCGCCGACCCGGGCGGTGGTCGAGGGGGCGGAGCACAGCGGGGGACAGGTGCGCATACGCGCATCATAGTCAGGGCGGTCGGCCGCGCCTGTCTAGAAGTTGCCGGGACCACCGGCGAGGCTGGAGATGGTGCCCGACAGCGCGAGGGAGAGCGCGGCGAGGCGGTCGTAGTCGAGCTTGTCGGGGGTGTCGGTGGGCTCGTGGTAGTGCGGGTTCCGGAAGGGGGGCATGTCGGTGACAAGCACCGCCTCGTAGCCTTCTTGCCAGTAGGACCAGTGGTCAGACCAGTCCACCCCGGTCACGAAGGCGGGGATCGCGGCGCCGAGGGTGGGGAGGCCGCCCTGGCGGCGCAGCTCGGCCGTCACCCGGCGCATCATCCGGGCCGAGCCCGTGTCGGCGACGACGGCGATGAAGTCGGCGCGGTCGTGCAGGAGCAGGCTGAGGCCGAGGGGCCAGCGCTGGCTGCCGGGGCGGTCGTCGAAGTAGCCGACGGCGTCGAGCACGATCACCGCCTCGAGGCGGTCGCCCCGGAGGGCTGCCGCGGCGGCGTTGACGGGGCTGCCCATGCCCGGCCCCTGAAACCACGGCGGCTCCTCGTTGGCATAAGCGACGAAGCGCACCGTGAGCGGCAGGCGCTGGCCGGCGAGGCGGCGGGAGACCTCGAGCATCGCCGCCACCCCCGAGGCGTTGTCGTCAGCGCCCGGCGCGCCCATGCAGGAGTCGTAATGCGCGCCCAGGAGCACCACGCCTCGGCCTCCAGGGGCCTCGGCGCCGGGGAGGTCCGCGCCGGGGGGCTCGACTCCGGGGAGCTCGACGATCAGGTTGGGCACGTCGCCCATCACCGCCTCGCGGGTGACCGTGTAGCCTTGGTCCACCCAGGCGGCCTCGATCCAGTCGGCGGCCCGGCGGTAGGCGGCGGGGTGATCGACGTTGCGGGGCCCCGACAGCGCGCGCACCGTCGCCTCCACCTCCGTGCGGGCGCGGGGGTCAGCGGCCGCGGGCCCGCTGGCCGAGGGATGGAGCCGCAAGAACAGGCAGCCGCTCAAGAAGATGAGGCTGACCACGGACAGCAGGAGGGCGGCGGGGAGGCGAGATTCGGCTTTCATCCATCGCTCCGACATCGGCGACGAAATAGGGTTCCTCTTGGAACGTAGCCCGGGCCGTGGTCAAGATCCCTGCGGGTCAAGATCCCTGCGGGTCAAGATCCCTGCGGGTCAAGATCCCTGCGGGTCAAGATCCCTGCGGGTCAAGATCTCTGGGGTCGGGATCTCTGGAGGAGAGCATGTCGGAACACCGGGTGGCCAAGGGCTTGAACATCACCCGAGACGAGACCACCTGGGCCTTCGCCGCGCACGGGGTCACCTTCCTCGAGGGCGGCGTGCTCGCCCCCCTGCTGCTCTACCTCTACAAGCGCGATGAGAGCGAGTTCGTCGCCTTCCACGCGCTCCAGAGCTTCTACTTCGGCGCCATCATCCTGGCGGTGAGCCTCTGCTCCTGCGGCATCCTCGCCTTCCCGGCCCTCATCGTCTACGTGCTCTATGAGATCCGGGCCTGCGTCGCCGCCAATGACGGGGAGTGGTACGAGCTGCCCCTCGCCGGCGCCTGGGCCTGGCGGAAGCACAACCCGGAGACGGAGAGCCCTCGTGCGGAGCGCCCCTCCGGGCCCGGGTCGGGCTGAGCCGCTGGAGGGGCTCGGCCTGGGCCATCCGGGCCGGGTCTTCGCGGCTGACGAGCTCCCCCTCACGGGGCCCTATCGATATCGCCTGACCGTTCGACTGGCCCTGAAGATCTCAGCCGCTGCGACGAGCCCGTCGGGCGGCCCTCCCCGGGCCGGGGGCGGGCGGCTCCGACAGCGTGCGATGGAGGTCTCGATCTTCGGGTCGGCTGAGTCCCTGGCGCTCCAGGTCATTCAGCAGAGAGAGCGCCTCCTGACGAAGGCCCGGCTCCTGGGCGGCGACCTCGAGGCTGATTCGCCGGTGCAGCACCTGAGCGAGGCTGCGCTTGCCTTCTGGGGTAGGGTCCGCCCTCAGGACCTCCGTGGCCTCTCGGAGGATCGTCCTCTCGCCAGCGGTGTCTCCTGCTCCTTGCAAAATGGCTGCTTGCTCCATGAGAGCCATATCGAGCTCCCGTCGCCCCGCTAGGAAGCCGGGATAACGAAGGATCAGGTACCTCGAAGTGTCGGCTGCCTCCTGCAGATGGCGCCGCGCCTGCAGGGTGTCTCCGCCCTTCGCCTCGGCTCGGCCCAGGAGTCGGAGGATGTTGCTGCGCTGGTGGAGGCCGTGCGGTGTCTCACCCTCCGCTTGCTCCATCTCGCGATTCTGCAGGAGCGCGTCTTCGAGGGCCTTTCGCGCCGCGGCAACTCTCCCGAGCTCGAGCTGGACGACACCCAGAGCAATGTGCGACCGTGTAATGGCCAACGAACGGCCGTGAGCGCGGGACGGGTAGGGAGCCTTCAGCTCGTGAGAATGCAGCAGGGCCATCTCTGCGAGCCGAATGGCTTCCTCCGACCGCCCCGAGGATGACTGGGCGGAGGAGAGCTGAACCTCTACCTGGGACAGGCTGAAGAGCCACTCCGCACGGCCTCGCCCGCTTCCCACCACGGAAACCCAGGCTGCTCTCGCCGCCTCGAGAGCCGGCAACGCGGCGGAGGGCCCTCTCAGGTCAAGCAGCGCGTTCGCCCGTGTGGTGAGGATGTCGGCGTGGAGCGCCAGCTCAGCGGGGTTGTCCCTGGCGAGCGGACCCATCTCGGAGAGGATCTGGTCGGCCAGGCGGAGCGCCGCAGGCGCGTTCCCAACCTCCCGCTCGGCATGGGCGAGCCTCGCCATCGCCACGAGGAGCTCCGTCTGTACCGAAGCGCCGTCTCGACGGAGCTGGTCAAAGAGCCGAACTCCTATCTTGGACAGCTCTTTTCCCAGGGGCGCATCCCCCAACTCAATCTTCATTCTCGAGAGCTGGAGGAGACAGCGCCCTTGGGCACGTCGGGCCGCTCGTTTATCCACCTCCTCCGCCGGAAGAGCCTGGAAGTGTCGAAGGGACTCCTCCGCCAGGGCCATGGCCTGCTCTCGATCGCCAGCGTCGAAGAGCGCGGAGGCGAAGGACGCCAGCAAGGCGGCGTAGGAGGCCTGTTCAGGTCGTTGGAGAGGCCGCGTGACAAACTGTGCCTGAGCATGTGCGTACAAGTTCAGTGCCTGTCGAAGATCGCCGGCGGCGCTCTGCGCTGCGGCGATCTGTCCAAACAGGGCGCCGATGCTGGCCGGGCTGAGCCCGCGAGGCGGCGCCGGCTCCCCGTCGAGGGCCAGCAGCCGCGCGAGGACCTTGTCGCCCTGTGCCCTCGCGGCCTGCGCCTCACCCATCCCGAGGAGGAGCTGGATGACCAGACAACCACAGGCCAGCTCGACGGCCGTCCAGTCCGCGCCGGCCTCGCGGAGCTCCTCCAGGCCCTGCTCCGCGGTGGCCAGCGCCCGGACGGTGTCCCCGAGGTGGTTCGAGGCTTCGGCGAGCCGGAGCCGGGCGGCGCCGAGGTGCCCGCGCAGGGTGTGGAGGTGGGGGTTCAGGCGATGCAGCGCCTCGAGGTCCGCCTCGGCGGCTCGGGCGGCGTCGACGGCGAGCTGAGGCGCGTTCTGGAGGAGCTGTGCCCGTGAGAGGGCCAGGCGAGCCTGGGCGAGGGCCACCTGATCCTCGAGGAGGGCCCCTGGTCGCTGCAGGCGCGCTTGAAGGGCCTTGACCCACCGCTCCGCCATCTCCACAGCCTCGAGGGGGGAGGCGTCGGCGCAGAGGAGGTTGTGGAGGGTCGAGGCCCCTTCGTCAGACAGAGCCCCAGGCTCCACCGCGAAGGCAGCCCGCAATGCCGACAAGGCCAGGTCGCGCTGACCCTGGTGCGCCAGCGCGAGGCCGCGGAGCTCCAAGGCGGCCGGCTCTTCCATGGCCTCCACCCGGGCCAGGGCCTCTGAGAAGCGGCCGGCGGCGAAGAGGGCCCGGCCGAGAGAGAGGGCCAGCTCCGCGGCGCGCTCGGGTTGGCGGGCGATGTCCTGCTCCAGCAGTCGGATCTGGTCCTCCGAGCCCGGCCGCGGGAAGGGCACGAAGGCCCAGCCAGAGAGCGGGCCGAGCCCGATGAGCGCCGGGGCCTCCTCGGAGGGAGGCGGCTCGACGTCGAAGACGAAGCTCGCGACGCTGTAGAGGTCGGGCGCCGCGTCGCGCACCCGCGGCTTCCAGTCGGGGTGGGCGATGAGGAGGACGCCGCCCCTCCCTTCGCGGCGAACGCGCTCCCGAAGCGAGTTCAGCCGAAGGTGCAGCGCGTCCCAGGCCTGGGCCCAGGCGGCGCCGAGGTGGCGCACGTGCAGCGCGGCGAAGCCGCTCCGACCTTCCCGCTCGTCTACGAGCCATGGGATGGCCGCGAGCAGCTCGCCGGGCTGGTCGGGCGTCCGCACCTCGTTGTCGCGGTCAGACCAGGCCGCCTGCATTCGGCGCAGGAGCTCCAGGGCCGAGGCCGTATGGCCGGTGAAGATCCAGCCGATCCAGGGCCGATCCGACCAGGCGAGGTGCGCCTCCAGCTCCTGCCAGGCCGACTCACCGCTGGGAGAGAGAGAGGTCAATGCGCCGATCAACCGGCGGCGGCAGGCGCGCTCTTCCGCCCGGCCATCTCGATCGCCTGCTCTTGCACCAACGGGTGAACGTCGTACCACTCGGCCCCGTTTCGATAGGTGAGCACGAGCAGGTTGTCGAAGAGCCGCGCGAGCAGGCCCAGGCCGTCGAGGCCCTCGAGCTCCGTCGAGCGGTGCGCATGGATGGCGGCGAGCCAACGCGCGTCCTCGTGGGTCAGCGGTAGGTAGCCGTTCTGAATCTTGCTGATGGCCGCCTCCACCACCGGCCGGGCGACGGGCAGGCTCTGCTGGGCGCTCAGGCGGGCCACGGACTGCAGCAGGTGGAGGAGGTCGCGGAGGTAGCCGCCCGAGCAGAGGATGAGCCGCTCCAGGAGCTCCCGATCGGAGATCACGGGCCGCCAGGCGGCCCGCTTCTCCACGAGCTCCACGAGGGCCTGCACCCCCGCGGGATGAACCGCCCCGTCGCGGGTCTTCACCTTGACGCAGGGGAGCATCTCGAAGTTCTGGTAGAGGCTGCGCAGCGCGGGCACCTTCACCTTGAGCCAGGGGGGCACCGTGAAGACGAGGTGCACCTCCGGGATGACGATGCGCGCCGCATGGCCGGCGAAGACCGTCTCCAGCGAGGCGGTGACCTCGGCCTCGTTGATCGAGGTCCCCCGGATCTTCTCCATCGAGTCAAAGAGCACCACGAGCTGGGTGCCCTCGCCCCGCTCCGCCCGCAAGGCAAGGAGCCGCTCGGCGAACCAGGCGCGTACGTCTTGCACAAGGGCGGCGACGTGGCCGCTGAGCTGCTTCTGGATGCGCTCCCGCAGGGTCGGGTCATGCCGGAGGCTGAGCTTGAGCTCGACCGGCGAGAGGGGGAGGCTGGCCCTCAGCTCCGGATCGATGCGCAGGGACTGGAGGAAGCCGAGGAAGCGGCCGTAGTAGCCCTCCCCGGCCAGCTTCTTGTTGACCGCTGCGAGCCCCTCGCCCACCGCTCCCGCCATGGTGAGCAGCAGGTCGCTCACGTCGAGCGGGGTGGTCATGTTGACGTAGTCGTCCATGTCGCAGAGCAGCACGACGAAGTCGCCTTCACCGTCCTGGAGGCGCCGCTTCAGTCGCCGCAGCTCCGTGCTCTTGCCCGTGCCCCGAAAGCCGCTCATCAACTGGGCGCTGCCCTGGAGGGCCCAACGAATGGTGGTCTCCAAGCTGGCGACCGGATCGGCCCCCCGCAGCTCCTCGCGGGACAGGTCGACGTGCATCTTGTCGTCCGGCTCGAGCGGGCGATCTTCCATGGCCTGGTAGAAGGTCTTGAGGAGATGGTCCTTTTCGACAGGGCTCATCGACCGCACCTAATCAGCACCTCGACGGGCGGCCATGCGATGCCCCGCGTTGGCTCAACGCTGAGTTAACTCAGGTTCGAGTTAACTCAAGTCCGAGTTAACTCAATCATGAGGTATTTCGCACCCTACATCCCCCGCCGCGCCTTGAAAGCGAGGTATCGGTCAATCATCCCGATCGCCAGCTCCGAGGCGGGCATGGAGACCACGTCTACCCCCTGCTCGCGCAGGGCCCGGGTCAGCCCGCTGATGCGGGCCAGCATCGCCATCGCCGAGGTCTTGGCGTAGGCCTCGAGGGGCTCCTCGGGGATGGAGCGGGCGTGGGCCATCAGGCCGGGGTCCTCGAGGTTGACGAGCAGGGGCCGGTGTCGGGCGGCGAGGCCCTTGAGGGCGCCCTGGAGCCGCTCGGCGCCGAGCGCGTCGAGCACCGAGGTGACGACGAGCACGAGGGAGCGGCGGGGCACCTTGCGGGCGCACCAGGCCACGGCGGCGGTGTAGTCGGGCTCGTCCTGGTCGGCCTCGAGGTCGTGGACCGCCTCGAAGACGGTGTGGAAGGAGGCCGTGCGGCGGTCGACGGTCACCACCCGGCGCACGTCCTGGCTGAAGAGCACGAGGGTGGCGTGGTCGTTCTGGGAGAGCGTCACCCGCATCAGGGCGAGGACGGCGGCGAGGGCGTGGTCGAGCTTGTTGAGGTCGTCGGCGAGCGAGGACATCGGCCGGCCGCAGTCGAGCAGGATGACGATGTGCTGGTGCTGCTCCCAGCAGGTCTCTCGGGTGACCGGCATCCCGCGGCGGGCGCTCGCTCGCCAGTGGATCGAGCGCATGGGGTCGCCGTTCTGGTACTCCCGGAGGGCATAGAGCTCGGTCGAGAGGCCGCGCCGCTCTCGGGGGTTGGCGCCGGCCCGCTGGCGCAGCGCCTGTCGCACGACGAGGCCGGCCTGTCCCTCGAGGTGCGCACGCGGATAGACCCGAATGGACTGGTCGGGGAGGAGGGCGCGGTCGGCCCAGGCGAGGCCGAGGGGGCCTCGCACCCGCAGGGCCAGCGGGGCGGCGACGCTGCGCCCGCGGCGGAGGGGGCGGACCGAATAGGGCAGGCGGGCCCGAGAGCGGGCCGGAAGCTCGAGCTCGAGGGCCACCGGCTCGGCCGACAGGGCGGGGGAGAGCACCTCCCGGATGCGCAGGCCGAGGGGGTGGTCATTCGGGTTGTCGATGAGCAGCACCACCTCCATCGGCTCGCCCTGGTGGGCCACGGGGGGGAGCAGGCGCTCGAGCTGCAGGGCCGTCTGTCCGGCGCGTCGCAGATCGATGAGGACCGCGATCAGCACGATGACATCGAGGCCGAGCGCGACGAGGCCGAGGGCGGGGGTCACGAAGCCGAAGACCGCGACGAGGCTGACCGCCGCCCACAGCCAGATCGCGCGGTCCGTCGGGATCCCCGCCCAGGGACGTGTCAACGAGGGACCTCCACCTGGTCCAAGATCCCGCTCAGCACGGCGCCCGCGTCGAGGCCGTCGAGCTCGGCCTCGGCGGTGACGAGCAGGCGGTGAGAGAGGACGGGACGGGCCATCCGCTTGAGGTCGTCCGGCAAGACAAAATTGCGCCCCTCCACCGCGGCCCAGGCCCGCGCGGCGGCGAGCAGCGCGATCCCGGCTCGCGGGCTGGCCCCGCAAGAGAGCGCGGGCGCGCGGCGGGTCGCAGACACCAGGGCGTGGAGGTAGCGGAGCACGGCGTCCTCGACGTGCACCTGGGTGAGCGCGGCGCGCAAGCTCATCAGCGTGGCGGCGTCGACGACGGGCGCGCTCGGGAGGGAGGCCTCTCCGAGCCCCGACCCACCGCCGAGCGAGCGCCGATAGACCTCGAGCTCGCTGGCCGCCTCGGGGTAGTCCACCCGCACCTTGAGGAGGAAGCGGTCGAGCTGGGCCTCGGGGAGGGGGTAGGTGCCCTCGTGCTCGACGGGGTTCTGCGTGGCGATGACGAAGAAGCCGGCGTCGAGCGGGTGGGTCGTGCCATCGATGGTGACCTGCCGCTCCTGCATGGCCTCGAGCAGGGCGGCCTGCGTCTTCGGCGGGGCGCGGTTGATCTCGTCGCCGAGCAGCACCTGACAGAAGATCGGCCCCTTCTGGAGGGTGAAGCTCCGCTGCTGGAAGTCGAAGAGGTTGCCGCCGGTGACGTCGGCGGGCATGAGGTCAGGCGTGAACTGGATGCGCCCGAAGTGGAGGCCGAGGGCCGCCGCCATCGCCTTGGCGAGCAGGGTCTTGGCCACCCCGGGCACCCCCTCGAGCAGCACGTGGCCGCCGGCGAGCCAGGCCACGAGCAGCTCGTCGATGGGATCGACCTGCCCGATGACCACGGCCTGCAGCGCCGCGCGGAGCTGATCGGCCACCGCGGCGACACGGGCGAGGGGGATCGGTTCGTTCGTCGGCTCCACGCGCGCTCCTCTGGGTCCGCCGGGGCTAACGCGCCCGCGTCCGAGGGGGTGCTACGATGTCCGGCATGAACGCCATGACCACCCGCCGCAAGCTCGCTATCGCCTCCTGGACGGCCCCCTCGGAGGGCAACATCTACGGGAAGCTGCGCCTCGACTGCACGAACGTGCTCCGGTACATCGACCACCTCCGGGCCACCACTGGCGAGAAGGTGACGATGACCCACATCGTCGGCCGCGCGGTGGGCCTCGCGCTCGCCCAGACCCCGAGCCTCAACGGTCGCATCTTCCTTGGGCGGTACATCCCCCACGATCGTGTGGCGGTGGCCTTCCTCGTCAGCATCGAGGAGGGCGGCAACCTCGCCAAGTTCAAGGTGGAGGACGTGGACAAGAAGGGCACGGGCGCCCTCGCTCGCGAGCTCCGGGAGGGGGCCCAGCGCCTCCAAAAGGGCCAGGACGCCGCCTTCCAGAAGAGCCAGGGCCCGCTCAAGCTCTTGCCGACCTGGCTCATCCGCCCGCTCGTGCGCCTGAGCGGCTGGCTCACCGCCTGCGCGGGCTTGTCGGTGCCGGCCCTCGGCCTCGAACAATTCCCCTTCGGGAGCTGCATCATCACGAGCGTGGGCATGTTCGGCCTCGACGAGGGCTTCGCGCCCCACACCCCCTGGGCCCACGTGCCCCTGCTCGTGCTCATCGGCGCGGTCACCGAGCAGCCCGCCATCGTGGACGGGGCGGTGGTCGCGCGGTCGGAGGTCATCATCACCGCGACCATAGACCACCGCTACCTCGACGGCGCTCAGGGCGGCGTGCTCGCCAAGACCGTGCGCGCCCTCTTCGCCGAGCCCTGGAGGCTCGACGGGCTCGCCGAAGCGCCCTGGGCGGCCGCATGAGGCCCCTGCTGCGGGCTTGCCTCTCGTCGGGCCTCCTGCTCTGGCTCTTCCTGTCGGCCGCCGCCCACGGGGAGCAGACCCAATTCAACAAGGACGAGGGCGGGCGAAAGACCGAATTCAAGGTGGGCTGGAAGGACGGTGACCACAAGGCGCACAAGGTCGACTTCTCCCTCCCCACAGACGAGGTGGAGGCCGACCTCAAGAAGACCACCGGCTTCCCGAAGAAGAGAGCCAACAACGCCGTTGAGGAGGCGATCCGTGACTATGCACGATCGCTCAACGACGGCGTCGTGCTCAAGGTGAGCGAGGATGGGGAAGGCGGCCTCTCCCTCCGCGCCACCGGCCCCAACAAGAAGGTGATCCAGCGCGCCCTGGCCGGGGCCCAGGAGGTCCAGCGAGAGGCGCTCAATCGGTTCATCGAGAAGAATGACTTCTTCTGGCTCTCCCCCACCCTGCTGTCCTATGACCACGCCCGCCTCGTCGTCGAGTACACCGACGCCGTGCGGCCGCTGGCCGAGGCCCTGCGAGAGGGGGTCAACGGCGAGCGACGTTATGTCGAGCGGGTCCTCTCTTTCATCCAGAGCATCCCCTACGAGGTCGCCAAACGAAACGGCGACGACCCCGGCTATCGCCGCCCGCTGGCCCTCCTCTCCCGCAACCGCGCCGACTGTGACTCCAAGGTCGTGCTCTTCCTGGCTCTCCTGCGGGCCGAGCTGCCGAAGCTCCCCGCCGCGGTGGTCTATCTGCCCGGCCACGCCTTCGCCGGCGTGGGCATCAAGCCCGCCAAGGGAGACGCCACCTTTCAGGCCACGAAGAAGAGCGGCAAGGGAGAGACCTTCGTGGTCGTCGAGCCGGTGGGGCCGTCACTCTATCCGATCGGGAAGGGGCCGGCGAAGAACCTGAGGAAGATCGGGAAGGCGGGCTCGGCGGTGCGGGTGGTCCCGAAAGACCGGTGATGCAGGCCCACATCGGCGCGGCCATCTGGCGGCGCGGGGGCTCCACCTCTCCGAGGCCGATGAGCGCCGCCTCGGCCGCACATCCGACGCTGCCCTTCACTCGCAGGGCACCTCCTTGCCCGTGCCCCAATAGACCCACAACTGGCGGCCACCCGCGCCCACGAGGTCGGCGACACCGTCACCGTCGATGTCCCGGGCCGTGCCGTGGTTGAGGATGCCGATCGTCTGGAGCAACAGCGTCTCCCAGCCCGCCTCCGTCTCTCGCCAGCTCCGGACGACGCCGTCGTCGCCGTCGAGCGTCCAGGCGTCCAGGTGGCCGTCCCCGGAGAGGTCGGCCAGCGCTGCGTAGGCCGCCTCCTCCAGCGACGCGGGCACGGCCACGATGGCCCCGGCCGTGAAGGCTCCGGCGCCGTCGTTCTCGAGCACCTGGACAGAGGCCAGCCCGCGGAGCGCGATGAGGAGGTCGATGTCGCCGTCTCCGTCGGCGTCGGTGGAGGCGAGCCAGGCGCGGGCGGTGTAATCGGCGGAGCCTCCGCCCCAGATGAGGTCGGTGGAGACGCGCTCGACCAGCGCAGCGCCGTCCCAGCCCCACAGGCGGACGCCCGCGGCGTCTACGATCGCGAGGTCGACGAGGCCGTCGCCGTCGAGGTCGGCGTCCATCGTCAGGGCGAGCACCGGGTCGGGCCCGAGGCTGAACACGAGGTCGGTCCAGGCGGTGGGGAAGCCCGCCTCGCCGAGGCCGCCGATGAGGATCTTCACCTCGTCGTCGATGACGCCATCGCCGTCCATGTCTCCTCTGTTGACGGCCGCGTTCTCGATCAGGAGCTCGTCATCTCCGTCGCCGTCGAGGTCTGCCGCGTGTTGGAAGGTGGTGTCTACGTCCACCTCCGGCCCGGCGTAGGCGGTGGCGGTAAAGCCACGCCCATCGCCGTCCAGGACCGCGAAGGTGGCGCCGTCGGATGTGGTGGCTATGGCCTCCTCTCCCGGGGTACCGTCGAGCTCGACGCCGCCTGGCCAGATGCGTGTGTCGTTGAACCAGGAGCTGAGGTCGACCGTCGCCTCGCCGCCTTCAGTCAAGATACGCGCTCCGTCGTTCCAGTAGACACGGGCCGAGTCATAGGTCGCGGCGACGATCTCGGGCGCTCCGTCGCCGTCCAGGTCGGCAGCGGTGGCCGCCTGGTCATGATTGACCTCGGGGATGACGGACCAGCTCTCTGGGAACCCACCCGCCCCGTCGGAGGCGAACCAGGAGATGGTGTCGCTGTGACCGTTCCACACCAACACATCTGCGGAGCCATCTCCGTCCATGTCCTGATAGATGGCGCCCCCGCTCTGCACGGTCTCCTCCGACAGGTGGAGCAGATCGGTGGCCACGAAGCCCGAGGCGCTCCCATGATAGAGCGTGAGGTCGGCGCCGGCGAGGTTGCCCCCGCTGTAGACCGCGAAGTCTACGAAGCCGTCCCCGTCCACATCCATGAGGTTGGAGACCCGGGCATCGCCGCCCGGGGTCAGCGTCGCCCCGAGGCTGAGCGCACCCGAACCGTCTCCCTCACACACATAGACACTCTCGTTCCAGGTCGCGAGCGTGTCCAGGTCGCCGTCCCCGTCAAAGTCAGCCGCGCTGACAGGTCCCCCGTCTATCTGCCAGGCGCCGCAATCGGGATCGATAGAGGCGGCGGTCCAAATACGCGCGGCGCTGGCGACAAAGGCGGTGCCGGCCGAGGTACAGGTGAGCAGAGAGGCCCCGCCGGGCAAGATGGCGGCCGCGCCGTACCGTGGTGTCCCGGTGCAAGGTGAGGGCGCGGGGGTGAAGGTCCCGCCTCCGTCATTCCAGAAGACCAGGGGGTGGGCCGCCACGTCAACGGCGCCGTCCCCGTCGAAGTCACCCACCGCCATGTAGGCCAGAGAGGTGACCCCGCTCCCGAGCAGGCCACCGTCGGTGAGCCCGCCCGCGCCGTCGTTCTCGAACCAGCGGAGCCCACCGGTGTAGTAGGCGGAGACGAGGACGTCCTGGTCACCATCCCCATCGACGTCGAGGCCCTCGATGTCCTCGCAGTAGTCGTCCAGGTCTATCCCTTCGAGCGTGACGGCCAGCTCACCCTCGACCACCCAGGGGCCTCCCTGGTTCAGGGCCCAGTTGACGTTGATCCAGCAGGTGGCGAAGTCAAGGAGGCCGTCGCCGTCGAGGTCGAGCACGGTCGCCGCCGAGAAGCCGGCGAAACGCGCCCGTGCGGGGGCCGGCCAGCCCGCGAAGCGCTGGCCACAGGAGGCGGCGGAGCCGGTGTCGCCCGAATCGTCAGCGTCCGTGTCTGTGTCGGTGTCGCTGTCCGCGTCGGTGTCCGCGTCGGTGTCCGCGTCTGTCGGGTCGTGGGTGTCGGTGTCGATGGCCGAGCCGTCGGCCGCGTCGGGGGAGCCGCTCGGGGGCTCCGACCCCCCGCAGGCGGCCTGCAAGAGGACCAGGAGGAGGAGCGGCGGGACTCCACGGCGGCGGCGCATCAGGACCTCGGTTTTGCGGGTGCCATACCCCGGGCCTCCGAGGGGCGCTCCCTCTCGGCGGCCGCCCACCTGCGCGCTCAGGGACACCACCCGCCCACCTCCTCCCCCTCGATGAAGAGCCGCGCGCAGCCATCGCAGGCGATGTCTCCGTCCCAGAGGGCGACGACGACCCGGTCTCCCTGGAGGATGGTCCAGCCCACATCCTCCTCCGCACAGGTGGGCTCGGGGACCCGGGACTCATCGATACAGAGCTCCCCCTGGCGGCTGTCTCCCTCTGCTTCGATGGTGGCCCGCTGGTGTCGCTCCTCCACCATTCCCCCGATGAAGTGGGTGCCGCTCCAATGATAGACGCCGTCGCAGCCACCGTCGGCGCAGACACCGTGCAGGGTCGCCTCCATCTCCCAGTCCTCGAGCTGGTCGCCCGAGATAACGAAGGAGGCCATCCCCTCCGCCGCGAAGGACCAACCTGCCACCGGATCGGCGACGGAGAAGTCGGACCAGGTCCAGGTTCCGCCATCGTCGCAGGCGTCGCTCCAACCAGAGCCCGTGGCCGTCACATCCCCGGCCTCGCAGCCGCCCGTAAAGACGGTGCCCGCGCCACAGGGATCGTCCACCAGGCTCGGACAGCCGCCGGCCTCGGAGGCGCCTCGTACGAGCGCCATCGCGGCGCCCACCACCGCCGACTCGGGGCGACCGGCCCAGGCCGCGTCGATGTCGTCGAGCCCCGCGAGAGGGAAGGGGTCCGCGAGATCGGCGCAGGCGGGCAGCTCCTCCGGCCAGCCGGTTGGGAGCCCCTCTCCGCTGTCGCTGGGCTCATCGCTGTCGCCGGGCTCATCGCTGTCGCCGGGCTCATCGCTGTCCGTCGGCTCGCCGCTGTCTTCGCCGCTTCCGCCCTTGGCCTCTATCCCCCGGTGTGCGTTGGAGCGGCAGGCGAGGAGCATCAGCAGCAGGGAAAGCATACAAAACCTCTCGGCGACCTCCAGCGTAACTCAAGCCCCCGGGGAGGGCCGGGAGCCGTCGCCGGTGGGCTCACTCCTTCGAGGGGTCGGCGCAGGCGCTGCGGGAGAGGCCGCGGTCACAGAAGACGGTCCGCACGGCCTCGCAGCGGGCGCCGGCGGGGAGGGGGATCAGCGTGAAGCGGCTGTCTTCCGGCACCGGCGCGACCCGGGGGGAGCGATCGAAGAAGGCGCTGCTGGCGCCGAGGGTGTGCTGGTCGAAGGCCACGTAGGCGACACCGCCGCTCGCGCCGCCGCCTCCGTTGGCCCCGTCGGCCCCATTCGTCTTTCCCTCCAGGCGGATGTGGGCCTGTTGGGCGACATAGAGCTGAAAGGTGCCGAGGAGGGGGATGCGGAGCTCGACGGTGGCGCCGGGCTGTCCGTCGTGGTCCCAGTCGATCACGGCGGGCTCGTCGATCCGCGTGGGCAGCGGGCCGCGGGCGGGGTCGAAGCCGACGGCGTCGAGCCCGAGGTCGGCGGTATAGCCGGCGCTCAGGTCTATCGGGTAGGTGCGGACCGGCAGGGCGGCGACGAAGGCGGCGGGCACGTGGACGCTCGAATTCCCCGTCCGGCCCTCCATGCGCACGGCGCAGGTCTTGTGGGACTGGACGAGGCCCTCCGGGGTGGCCGAGACGGTGGTGAGGCTCCAGGACAGGCTCCTCCCCGGCGTCGAGCCGAGGAAGGGGAGGTCGGCCAGGGAGGCGAGCGAGAGCTCGAGGCCATAGGTCCCGGGCAGGAGGTCGCCGCCGGGCGGGAGGGCGGCCGCGGAGGGGGTGAGCGCCGCCCACAGGCTGAGGGTGATCACGGGCGGCTCCAGGCGGCGGCGGGGTGGTCTTCGAGCAGGGCGGCGGCGGCGAGCCGACCCGACATCATCACGAGGGGCATGCCGCCGCCGGGGTGGGCGCCTCCGGAGGCGAGGTAGAGGCCCGGCAGGGCGCGGACGCGGTTGGCCGGGCGGGCGAAGGCGGCGGTGGGGCTGTTGGAGGCGGCGCCGTAGATGGCGCCGCGGCTGCCGGGGAAGGCGGCGGCGAGGCCGGCGGGGGCACGCTCCCAGAGGAGCCGATCGTTCGGGAGGAGCAGGCCCGCGGCCTCGAGGCGCTGGCGGGCCTGTGCACAGAGGCGCGCGCCGTCGGTGGGCGAGGGGCCCCGGCGCGGCTCGGCGGGGGCGTTGATCATCACGAAGAGGGGCTCCTCCTCGGCCCAGCCGGCCCGGCCGTGGGCCACCGCCTGGGCGCAGACATAGACGGTCGGGGCCTCGGGCGGGCGGCCGCGGTCGAAGAGGTCGACCATCTCCTGACCATAGTCAGCAGGGAAGAGGACGGTGTGAGCGACACGGTCGGGCCTGCGGCGGGCGCGGAAGAGGGCCGTCCAGCCGGACATCGAGGGGGTGGCGGGGGCCGACACCGCCCCGCGATGGGCGGCGGGGAGGAGGCCGCCCTCGGGGCCCCCGGGACCCTCGGAGAGCGAGGCCACGTCGGCGTTGACGACGACGGCGTCGGCGTCGATCTCCGCGCCGTCCGGAAGTCGGATCCCGCGCGCCCGGCCGCCCTCCACGCGGAGGCCCGCGACCGGCGCGCCGAGGTGGAGCTCGACCCCGAGGCCCACGGCCACCGCCGTCAGGGCCTCGATCAGGGCGCCGATCCCGCCCTCCACGCCGAAGCCGCCGAGGGCGAGCTCGACGTGGGCGATGCAGTTGAGGGTGGCGGGCGCGGCCCGCACGTCGGAGCCGTTGTAGGTGGCGTAACGCTCGAGCAGCATCCGCAGGTGCGGGGAGCGGATCCGCCCGTGGATCGCCGTCTTCATCGTCCGGAGGGGGTCGATGTGGCGGAGCGCCCCGAGCGCCGACCAGCCCTGGGCGAGGCCGAAGAGGTTGGACAACTCCGGCGCCGGGCCGAAGACGAAGGGCGGGGCGGCGGCCTCCCAGATCTGCCGGGAGTAGTCGAGGAAGCCCTGGAGGTCGTCGGCGGCCTCGGCGCCGAGCGCGGCGCGCACGCTCGCGAGGGTGGCCTCCGGCTCGACGAAGACGTCGACTACGGCGCCATCCACGTAGAGGTAGCGGAAGGCGGGAGAGGGCCGACGGAGCTTGAGGCGGTCGCGGCCGCCGGGGAGGCGGTCGAGCAGGGCGAAGGCCACGTCGGGTAAGGTGAGCAGGCTCGGCCCGCTGTCGAGCTCCACCCCATCGCAGGTCACCACCCCCGCCTTGCCGCCGGGGCGGTCCAACGCCTCTTGGAGGCGGACCTGGCAGCCGGCGTGAGCCAGCTCGATGGCCGCGGCGAGGCCCCCGAGGCCCGCGCCGACCACGATCACCCGCGGGCCGCGAGCCTTGCTCATGGCCCCGCTCCGGCCGGGTCGCGCTCGGGGGTGGCGCCGCCGAGCTGCCGCAGCAGGCGCGCGCCGCGGCCCGCCTCGCTGCGGGCGCCGTGCGGGGCGACGAGGGGCCGGAAGTCGCCCTGGCCCCGATCGACGAACCGATCGATGGCGTCGAGGCCCTGGACGAGGGAGGCCTCGAGGCCGGGGAGGAGGTCCCCCTCCACCGGGCGCCCGATCGCGGCGAAGGCGGCGGGCCGCTCGCCCTCGCGGAAGAGGTAGTTCAGGCTGATCGGCACCACCGGCGCCTGGGTGAGCCGCTGCAAGAGGCGGACCCCGGGCGCGAGGCCGAGCGGGCGGAGGTGGGCCGGCCGCTGCCGACCTTGTGGGAAGACCCAGAGGGCCTTGCCGGGGCCGCTCAGCTTGGCGGCGGCAAATTCGAGCCCCCGTCGGGCGCGCGCGCCGCCGGTGCGGTCGAGGGGCAGGGCGCCGATCCAGCCGAAGAAGGGCAGCCGGGCGAGGTTGTCGGCGTCCATCAGGCACCAGCCCTCGGCGCCCAGGGCCTCGTCGAGGGCGACGAGCAGGAAGGCGTCCCACCAGGAGACATGGGTGGGTGCGAGCAGCAGGGGCCCCTCGGCCAGCCGAGCGCGCAGCGGCTCCAGGCCGGAGACCCACAGCCCGTCGAGCTCGCGCGAGATTCGCCGCCGCACGTAGGGGCGCACGAGCCGCAGGAACGTAGGCGAGCGCGCGTCTCGCGGCGGGCGTGGCAGGCGCAGGGACTCGCTCATGGAGCCCCCCGCAGCGGTCGGGCGGCGTAGCTGCGGCCCCGCCACTGGATCTGGCCCTGGCGGCTCCAGCGCATCGAGGTGAAGGCGATTCCCAGCAGGCCGAGGACGCCCACGGGGTGTGCGATCACGCTCCAGAGGGGGTGCCCCCAGCGGAGCGCCATCGCCCCCCGCATCGCCGTGTTCAGCAGCACGCCCGCGAGCCCGGCCAGGGCCCAGGCGGGGGCGTCGGCGAGGAGGGCGATGGGCACGGCGAGGTAGGGGACCACGAAGCAGGCGAGGTGCAGGGCCACCACGAAGGCCAGCGCCAGCGGGTGCCCGCCCACCCCCTCGTAGAGGTTCTTCGAGAAGCCGCGCCAGAGCGCGCTCCCCGAGTCATACATGCGGCAGGTGGCGAGGCGACGGCCGTCGGCGAAGAGCACCTGGCCGCCCGACGCCTTCACCCTCCGGCACAGCGCCATGTCATCGACCACCTCGGCCTGCACCGCGCCGAAGCCGCCGATACGATCGAGCGCCGCGCGGCGGATGAGCAGGAGCTGGCCGTTGGCCGCGAGCAGCCGAGGGTCGGAGAGGCGGGGCACCAGGAGCTCGGGCAGCCAGGCCGTGTAGGAGAGGTAGAGCAGAGGCATCAGCAGCCGCTCGGCGGCGGTGCCCATACGCTGGAGCGGCACGGCCGTGACCACGTCGGGCGGGCCCACATGGCCGGAGAGCGTGCCCGGCACCGGCGTCTCGGCGAGGGCGGCGAGGCGGGCGAGGCCGCCGGGAGAGAGGGCGACGTCGGCGTCGAGGAAGAGCAGCAGCTCACCCTGGGCGGCCTGCGCGAGCTGGTGGGTGGCGTGCACCTTGCCCACCCAGCCCGGCGGCAGGGGGGCTCCCTGGATCACGCGGAGGAGCGGGAGCTCGGCCTGCAGGCGGCGGAGGATGTCGCCGGTGCCGTCGGTGGAGCCGTCGTCGCAGACCACGATCTCCCGCACCGGTAGGCCGGATCCCACCACGGCGCGGACGCAGCGCTCGATGGTGGCGGCCTCGTCGCGGGCGGGGATCAGCACCGAGACCGACGATCGGAAGGCGCCCTCCCGCGGGGCGTCGGCCCAGGTGGCGAGGTTCAAGAGGGTCAGGCCGAAGGGCACCGCCGCCGGCAGCGTGAGGAGGAGCCAGGGCATGAGCTCGTCAAGGGGAGCGTTCACCCGGTCACCGCGGCGAGCTGGAGGGAGGGGCGGAGCATATGCTGGATGAGCCGGGAGAGGCGGGTCTCGACCGGGCCGTTGAAGAGGGGCAGCCAGCGGGAGCTCTGGCGGCCGACGGCGTGGACCCGCATCCGCACCAGGGGGCGCATCCAGTCGGGGTCGATCGCCGCCGGCCGCACCCGCTCCGCGAAGCCGCGGACGGGGCCCTGGGCCGAGCGCCCCTCGAGGGTGAAGCGCTGGTAGAAGGGGCTGTCGTCGATGCAGCGCAGGCGGGCCTCGACGGGGGCTCCCGCGCTGTCGTGGAGGCGCAGGCGGCGGGGGCTACGCGGGCCGAAGAGGTGAAGGTCGGCCGCGGGGCCGAGCGCGCCGGGGTGGCGATCTTCGGGGGAGTCCAGCCGTCGGGCGGCGCCGTCGCGGCCGATCTCCATCAGGATCTGCCGGTCACCGGAGGCTGTGGCCCCCGCGGAGACCTCCGCTGCGAGGGCGTACCAGACCAGCTCCCGATCGGGCAGCGCGAGCCGAGCCCACCACCACTCGCGGATGCCGTGGGCGTGGAGGGGGGCCGTGCCGTCGTTACGATCGTGGTAGCCGCGGCCGTGGAGCTCGACGCTGCGCCGGCCGCCGATGAGCAGGCGCGCGGTGGCATCGGCGGCGGCGAGGCGGGGGCTCCAGGTGTGTGCAGGGTAGGCGTCGCCGTCGCCGTCGTCGCCGCCGACGCGAGGGCGGCCCCGCGCCACGACGCGCCCCACGAGGCGCTCGACGCTGCCGGGGATCGGGCAGTCGAGCGAGGCCTCGACGAGGAGGCCGCCGTCGGCCTCGAGGGTGGTCTCGAGCGTCGAGCTGCCGATGCGGAGCCGCCCCGAGACGTCACAGTGGGCTGCGCCGGGATCGAGCTCTTGAAGGAGGTAGAAGGTGGTCTTTCCACCCTCATAGAGCGAGAAGCAGACGCTCGGCCGGGCCGACGGCGGGGTCGCCTGTCCGTCACGGGCGGCGGCGGCGAGGCCGGGGAGGAAGGGCAGGCCCCACGAGAAGATGAGCACGAGGCCGTCGCCGCGCTCGTCGATCAAGTCCAGGTACCACCAAAGGAAGGCGCCAGGGCGCTGCAGGGCGTCTGCGCTGGGCTGGCTGTGCGTGGGGCTGAGCTGGAGCAGGGGATCCTCCGGTGGAGGGGCGGTGCGCATGGACTTTGCACTTGGCTCTTGCCATCCATATACAACCTGTGTATACACTTGGCAAGTGGTTCGCACACACCTTCGGCCCTCCCTCGAGGCTCCCCATGAACGCACTCCCCGACCGCACCCTGGGCGCCCCCTCCGTCGATCTTCTGGTCGTCGGCGGCGGCCCCGCCGCGGTCTCGCTGGCCGCGGCGAGCGCGGCGGAGGGCCTGAGGGTCCGCTTGATCTCCCCGGAGCCGCTGGCCGGCTGGACGCACAATTACGGTGCCTGGTCTTCGGAGATCGAGGGCCTCTTCCCGGAAGACCCGGGCGTGGTCGAGGCGACCTGGCTCTGCCCGCGCGTCTCCACCTCCTCCCGCCCCGAGCTCAACCTGGGGCGTCGGTACGCCCGGCTCGACACGGCACGGCTCCAGCAGCTCTTCGCAGACCGCTGCCTCTGCTTAGGGGTCGATCACGAGCCCGGGCAGGCCGTGGCGGTCTCTCACGGCGAGCGCGGCAGCGCCGTCACCCTCTCGGATGGGCGGGTCTTCGAGGCCCGCCACGTGGTGGACGCCACCGGCCGACAGACCTTGCTCACCCCCGGGCGCTCCGGCTCTCCGGGCTTCCAGTCGGCCTATGGGCAGCTCATCGAGGTCGAGGGCCACCCCTTCGAGCCGGGTGAGATGGTCCTGATGGACTGGCGGCCCCTCTCTGCCCTTCGCCCTGGGCCGGAGCTCGTCGACGCGGCCGTCGAGGCCCTCCCCACCTTCCTCTATGCCCTGCCTCTCGGCCGGCACCAGATCTTCGTCGAGGAGACGGTGCTCGTCCGCGATCAGCCTGTCTCCTTCGAGGTCTTGGCGGGGCGCCTCTCTCGCCGGCTCAGCCGGATGGGGCTCCGGCCCACGCGGGTCCTCTCCGAAGAGCGGTGTGTCATCCCGATGGGGGGCACGATGCCGGCGATCGGACAGCGCACGCTCGGCTTTGGCGCCGCCGCCGGGATGGTGCACCCCGCTACGGGCTATCAGGTCGCCCGAGCCCTCCGGGAGGCCCCCGCCCTCGCCCGCCTGCTCGCCACGGCCGAAGGCAGCCCCGCGGAGGTCTCTCGGCAGGCGTGGGACACCCTCTGGCCCCTCGACCGCCTGCGGCAGTGGGCGGTCTATCGATTTGGGATGGGCGTGATCGGCGGCCTTGACCGGGCCGGCACCGAGGCCTTCTTCGACGCCTTCTTCGCGCTTCCCGCGGAGCGTTGGCAGGGCTTCCTCGACGCCGGCTCGCCCTCCCCCGAGCTGCTCCGCACGATGGCCGCCTTCTTCCTCGAGGCCCGCAACGATCTGCGACAGACCCTCGCCCGCGCCGGGGCCAGCCCCCGCGGGGTCGACCTCCTCCTCCGCCTCGTGAGCGCATGATGCCGCCCGCCCCCGAAGGGAGCCCGATGTCCGCACTACCCTTGTCTGTCCTGCCCTTGTCTGTCCTGCCCCTGTCTGTCCTTCCGCTGCCGGTCCTGCCGCTGCCGGTCTTGCCGCTGCCGGTCCCGCCCGTTTCACCCGTCGTGATGGGGGAAGACTCCATCTTCTGCGATGAGGGGCTCGACCTCGTCGAGGCGATGATGGGGCGGTTGGCGTCTGGAGATCGGCTCGATCGGGCCGGCGTGATGGTGCAGGAGCACCTCTCCACCGGCGGCAAGCGGGTGCGGGCCCGCCTCGCCCTCGCCGCCACCGCCGCCCTCGGGGGCGACCGCGCCGCCGCCGCGCCCTGGGCCGCGGCCTGTGAGCTGCTTCATAATGCCACGCTCATCCACGATGACATCCAGGACGGTGACACCGTCCGCCGCGGCCAGCCCACCACCTGGGTGCGCCACGGGGTCCACCAGGCCATCAACGCCGGTGACCTCCTCCTGATGCTCCCCTTCGTGGCCCTCGCCAGCCTGCAGGTCTCGGGGGACCATCGCGCCGCCCTCTCCCGCTCGCTCGCTGAGGCTGCGGTCCGCACCGTGCGCGGTCAAGTGGAAGACATCGACCTCCTGCCCGGCGAGCACCTCCACCGCGCCGCCTGGGTGCGGGCCGCTCGGGGAAAGACCGGCGGGCTCTTCTCGCTGCCGGTCGAGGGCGCCGCGCTGGTGGCCGGCTACGACGCCGCCGCCGCCGCCCGGATGTCCGCCCCCTTCGCCGAGCTCGGCGTGCTCTTCCAGCTCCAGGACGACGTGGTCGACCTCTACGGAGACAAAGGTCGCGGCCGCCCTGGCGCGGACCTCCGCGAGGGCAAGGTGAGCAGCCTCGTCGTCGCCCACCTCGAGCGCGCCCCCTCCGACCGGCCTTGGCTGCTCGCCCTGCTCCAGGCCCCCCGCGAGGCCACCCCCGACTCGAGCGTCGAGCTCGCGATCCGGCGCTTCCGCAAGAGCGGCGCGCTCGACGCCGTGCTCACCGAGATCATGCAGATCCGTGAACAGGTCCTCTCCGATCCCGCGCTCACCGCCGCCCTCCGGGGCGTGGCCACCGAGCTCGTGGACGCCTCCCTCGCCCCGATCGCCCAGCTCTGGAGCCCCTCCCATGTCCCCCAATCCTGAACAGACCGGGGCCCGCCCCACCGCGGACGGCGCGCCCGTCGTCGTCATCGGCGCCGGCTTCGGCGGCCTCGCTGCTGCCATCCGCCTCCGCGCCATGGGTCACCCCGTGCGTGTCCTCGAGGCGGGGCCCCAGGCCGGCGGCCGCGCGCGGGTCTTCCATCGAGAGGGCTTCACCTTCGACGCCGGCCCCACCGTCATCACCGCTCCCTACCTCATCGACGAGCTCTTCAGCCTCGTGGGGAGAGACCGGCGAGATTATGTCGAGCTGCTGCCGGTCGATCCCTTCTACCGGGTGATGTTCCCCGACGGCGCCACCTTCGACTACGTGGGCGAGGAGGAGCGGATCCTCTCGCAGATCCAGGCCCTCTCCCCTCGCGACGTCGATGGTTATCGCCGCCTCGCCGCCCACGCCGAGCGCATCTTCGACGTCGGCTACATGAAGCTGGCCGATCAGCCCTTCGACCGCCTCTCGGACATGCTGCGCGCCGTGCCCGACATGGTGCGCCTCGAGAGCTACCGCACCGTCTATGGTCTCGTGAGCAAGTACATCGAAGACCCCCGCCTGCGGCAGGTCTTCACCTTTCAGCCCCTGCTGGTGGGCGGCAACCCGATGGAGACCACCTCCATCTACATGCTCATCCACTGGCTCGAGCGAAAATGGGGGGTCTTCTTCCCGAAGGGCGGCACGGGCGCCCTCGTGACCGCGCTGACGGACCTCCTCGCCGAGCTCGACGTCGAGGTGCGCACCGAGGCGCCGGTCGAGCGTATCGAGGTGAAGGACGGGCGCGCGGTGGCGGTGGTGCTCGAGAGCGGCGAGCGGATCCCCTGTCGCTTCGTGGTCAGCAACGCCGATCCTTCGATGGTCTACACGAAGATGATCGCGCCAGAGCACCGGAGCAAGCACAGCGACCGCGCCGTCGCCCGAAAGCGCCAGTCGATGAGCTTGTTCGTGACCTACTTCGGCACCGACATCCCGTATGCCGATCAGGCCCACCACTCGATCGTGCTCGGGCCCCGCTACGAGGGGCTGCTCACCGACATCTTCAACAAGAAGGTGCTGGCCGACGACTTCTCGCTCTACCTCCACGCCCCCACTCGCTCCGATCCCGATCTCGCACCGCCGGGGGGAGAGGCCTTCTATGTGCTCTCGCCGGTGCCCAACCAGCTCTCGGGCATTGACTGGGCAGAGGCGGCGCCAGAGTACGAGCAGCGCATCCTCTCTCACCTCGAGGCCCGGGTGCTGCCCGGCCTGCGCGAGCACATCGTCACCTGCCACTCGGTCGATCCGCGCTACTTCGCCGGAGACCTGCGGTCCTATCAGGGCGCGGCCTTCGGCATCGAGCCCGTGCTCACCCAGTCGGCCTGGTTCCGATACCACAACCGCTCCGAGGACGTAGACGGGCTCTACTTCGTCGGCGCCAGCACCCACCCGGGCGCCGGCGTACCGGGGGTGCTCTGCGGCGCCAAGGTGATGGAGAAGGTGGTGCCCCTGCCGGTGGCCGCCCTCCCGCTGCCCTCGGCCGCGCGTTTGGTGAGCGCCCGCCTCCCCCGCGTGCTTCCCAGCGTGGCAAAGTGAGCACCGCCGTCGCCGGGGAGGTCGAGCGGGCCGAGGAGCTCGTGAGCCAGAGCCGGGCGGTCCTGTCCAAGCACGCCCGCTCCTTTCGATTGGCCGCCTTCTTCCTTCCCGCCCAGGCCACCGACGACGCGGCGGTGGTCTATGCCCTCTGTCGGCTCATCGATGACCTCGCCGATGAGTCCCCCGACCCCGCGATCGCCCGCCTGGAGCTCTCGAAGCTGCAGGCCGAGCTGCGTCAGGAGGCCGTGCCTCGCCCCCTCGTCTCCCACTTCTTGCGGATGGCGGCGGAGAAGCAGATCGAGGTCCAGGCCGCGCTCGACCTCATCGAGGGCGCCCTCTCCGATCTGGAGCCCGTCCGGATCTCCGACGATGCCGTCCTCGATCTCTACTGCTATCGGGTGGCGGGGACGGTGGGCCTCCTCATGTGCGGGGTGCTCGGGGTGACAGACCCCACCGCCCGGCGGCACGCCATCGCCCTCGGGATGGCGATGCAGCTCACGAACCTCAGTCGCGACGTGGTCGAGGACGCCCGAATGGGCAGGGTCTACCTCCCCGCGTCCCGCCTGTCGGCAGAGGGCCTCACCCCGGAGGCGGTGCTCGCAGGCACCGCCGACCGCGCGGCCCTGTCCCGGGTGGTCCGCGCGCTGCTGCGCCGGGCGGACGGCCTCTACGATCTCGGTCGCGCCGGCATGGGCTTCATCCCCCTCCGCAGCCGGGTCGCGATCTTCGTCGCGGCGCGCCTCTACCAGGGCATTGGGCACCGCCTCGTGGCGGTCCATGGCGCCGACCCCAGCCACGGTCGAACCATCTTGCCCCCCCTCTCCCGACTGGGAGCGGTCGTCTCCGGTCTGATGGACTTCTTGAAATGGCGACAGGTCGCCGGCACCGCGGCTCTTCCGGCTCCCCGAGGCTCTTAAATCATGGGTTATCGCATCAAGACTGTAGCTGAGCTGACGGGCATCCCTCGAAACACCCTCCTGGCGTGGGAGCGGCGCTATGGAATGCTCACGCCGGAGCGACAGAACAACGGCTATCGGGAATTCTCGGAGCAGGACGTCGCGGTTCTCAAGGAGATCAAGCGGCTCGTAGACGCCGGGCACAAGGTGAGCGAGGCCATCTCGCTGCTCGGAGATCGGGCCAAGCTGGCGCCGCCGCCGCCGCTGGCGGAGCTCCCGGAGCCCCAGGGCATCGACCAACTCCGCGCTCAGCTCGTCGTCGAGCTGCTGGCCTACCAGCGGGCCCGGGCCGATCGGTTGGTGCCCAGGATGGCGACGCTCGGCTACAACCGCCTCGTCCTCGATGTCTACTTCCCCATCCTGCGCGAGCTCGGTGAGCGCTGGTCGAGGGGGGAGATCACGGTCGCTCAGGAGCACTTCGCCAGCGAGTTTTGCCGCGAGCAGATGGTGGCGATGCTGCTCAGCCTCGAGTGCGGGCCTGTGGGCGGGCCGGGCGTCGTCGCGGCGGGGTTCCCCGCGGAGCGGCATGACGGTGGCCTCCTCGGCCTCTCCGTGCTCCTCGCCCTCCAGGGCTGGCGGGTGACCTACCTCGGCGCGGACGTCCCCCTCCCGGACCTCCTGCTGATGCTGCGCGACGCGCGGCCGCAGATGGTCTGCATCGGCGTGATGTTGACCCAGCACATGGGCGAGCTCGTCGCCTATGCGCGGGCCCTCCGGGGGGGCTGTGATGAGGCCACCCGCGTGGTGATCGGCGGCCGCGGGATCGACACCGAGCTGCTGCCCCCCGTGCGCGGCGTGGAGTGGGTCGGCAGCGCCTCCTCCCTCCTCGTCCGCGAGGCCGCAAAATGAGCGACCTGTCCGAGGCGGGGCAGAAGGTGCTCGTCTGGCTCCTCGTCGGCCTCCCCGTCGCCGCGATGATGGAGCCCTGGTCGGCCTTCGTGCACGGGCGGGTCTGGCACGGCCCGCTCTGGGGCTGGCACCGCTCTCACCATGAGCCGAGGGTCGGCCGCTTCGAGAAGAACGACGTCTTCGCCGTCCTCCACGCGCCCCCGGCTATCGCGATGATCCTCTATGGCTGCCTCGGCGCGCCGGGGCTGCTCCGCGAGGTGCTCTTCGCGGTGGGCCTCGGCATGACCGCCTTTGGACTGTCTTACTCCGTGGTACACGACGGGCTCATCCACGGGAGGCTGCCGGTGGCCTTCCTTGGGCGCTCCCGGTTCTTTCGGCGGATCGTCGCCGCCCACGAGGTCCACCACGTGCGCGGGGAGGAGCCCTATGGCCTCTTTCTCGGGCCGGCCGAGCTCCGACGCCGAGCGGCGAAGCGCGGGAGCGAGGCCCGGAGCGGAAATTAGCGCCCGACGGGCCCTGTCGTCTGCGGCCCGACGGGCCCTGTCGTCTGCGGCCCGACGGGCCCTGTCGTCTGTGGCCCGAGGGCGAAGAGCTGCACGTTGGCCACCGCGACCACCTCATTGGGCGACGAGGCGGCGACGATCGAGCGGAGGGCGTGAAAGTACTGGAGGTGCGCCTCTCGGATGCGCTCAAAGTCTGCCGCCGAGACGGTGAACACGTTGTAGGAGAACTGGCCGGGGGCGCCCGCCTCGATCCGCTCGGCGCCCACGCGGGTCCAGTGGGCCTTGAGCTTGCGGCCGATCTCGGGGTGCCGGCGGGTGTCGACGGCCTGCAGATCGGGGTGGTAGTGAGTGCCCGTCCAGCTCACCTGGCCGGTGTCGCGGAGGAAGGCGAGGCAGCGGGCCTCCTCGGCCTCTTCGATGCCCAGTCGCTGGGCGACCCAGCCGGGCTCGTGGGCCGGGAGGGCCCGATAGGCGTCGAGCTCGAGCACCCGCACGATGGCCTGGGTCCAGGGCAGCTCCGCCGCGCCGCGTCGGCGGGCCTCGATACGCTCCCAGAGGGGGGCGATAGAGGGGAGGAGCCGGGGATCGAGGAAGGCGGCGAGGAGATCGACGAGGCGCACCGAGGCGACCTCGACCAGGCGGAGGAAGTCCGGCAGGCGCGGCTCGGTCGCGGCGGAGAGCCAGCGGGAGATCGCGTATCGGGAGAGGCCGGTCTGTCGGGCGAGGTCGGCGATGGAGGTGCTCCCCCGCAGGTCATCGAGGAGGGCGGCGACGCCCGCGGGGGTGGTGGGGTCGAGGTCACTCTGCCAGGGGGGAGGCTTGCCGTAGAAGCGCTCCAGCGCCGCGCGGACGTCGATGTGGGTGCGGGCGGCGGCGCGGAGGGTCTCGGCGGCGGTCGGCCAGCGGCGGCCCGCCTCCCAGGCATAAGCGACGTTGCTCTTGTAACCAAGGCGCCGCGACCAGGCGGTCTGCGAGCGTTTTCCTCGCAGGGCGAGGAGCAGCTCTCGGCCGAGCTTCTCATAGTCCAGGTGCTCAGACTCCACCGCGCCTCCGATCGGTCCGAGAGTACAAAGTGTGCTTGGCGCCCGGAGGCAGTGGGGAGCAGGGAGATATCAGGGCGCCAGGGCCTCGGTGATGAGGCGCAGCTCGGCCAGATCGGCGTCGCCGGGGAGGAGGAGGTCGGCGGCGTCGAGGGCGTCCATGCTCGTGTCCCAGGCCGCCAGCCCGACCGCGTCGCTGCAGCCGTACCGACAGGCCTTGAGCATCTCGACATAAGCGAAGAGGGCCGCGCCGCGGGTGAGCTCGACGGTGTCGGCGGCCGCGAGCTCGCCAAAGGTCGTGGACAGGACCTGCTCGTTGGACACAAAGGTGAGGGGGTCCTTCCAGACGGCGGTGACGGTCACCGGGCTCTCGTCGCTGATGCCCTCGGGCGCGCAGGTCTCGATCTCCTGGAAGAAGACCATGCTGTCGTCGGGTGCGAGGTGCTGGGGCTCGATCTCGGTGAAGTCGGTGCTGTACTCCTCTCCGGAGAAGCGCACGATCTCGAAGCCCGGCGGCAGGGTGAGCTGGAGCCCCACATCGCGGGCCGAGACGCCGAAGGTGTTCGAGAAGCGCTCGCTGAACACCCGCTCCGCCTCCGCTTCGGTGGGGATGAAGACCGCGGCGCCCTTCCCGAGGTCGGTGACGTCGTCCATCAAGGTGTCGTCGTAGTTGTGGGTGCCGACCCCGACGCCGACCAGGTAGATCCCCTCGGCGTCGCTGTCGGCGGCGTGAGCGCCGATGAGCGCACCGTCGGTGACGCCCATGTTCGCGCCCCCGTCGCTGATGAGCACCACCCGGTTGATCCGCCCGACCGAGTAGTTCTTCTCGGCCAGCGCGTAACCCTTGGTGAGCCCGTTGGAGAGGTCGGTGCCGCCGGCGGCGGAGAGGTCCGTGATGGCACCCTTCAGCGCCGTGTCACTCGGACCAGTGATGGTGTGGCTGTCGAGGATCAGCCGATCGTCGCTCGACCAGGTCACCATCGAGACGATGTCGCCGGCCTGGAGCTGCCCGGCGATGACGGACATCGAGGCCTTCATCATGTCCATCGATCGACCCTCCATCGAGCCCGAGGTGTCGAGCACGAAGGTGAGGTTCATGAGATCGCGGTCCGTGTCGGCGGGCGGGCTCGTCAAGCCGAGCTGGAGGGTCCAGGATCCGCCCACCCGGGGGACCAGCGCGGCGTCGAGGCGGAGGGCGCCGGGCTCCGCGGGGGCGTAGGCGAAGCGGTAGTAGTTGAAGAACTCCCAGACCCGGATGGGCGCGCTGCCGGGATACCCGGCCGCGAGCACCTTCTCGCGCACCTGGACGGGCGAAGACATGGAGTTGGAGTCGTCCGGGGAGAGGTAGAGGGTCACCGGGGTGGCCTCGTCACACTCGGGCTCGCCGGTGTCCTCGGGGAGGTCGGTGTCGGCGGGGCTCTCGTCATCGACGTCGGTGTCGCTGTCGGCGTCGGTGTCGGCGTCCCCTTCACCCTCCCCCTCCCCCTCACCCTCACCCTCACCTTCGCCCTCGCCCTCCCCCTCGCTGCCGTCGGTGCCGTCGCCGCCGTCCGCACCATCCGCGCCGTCGGCGGGTGTCTCGGAGGTGGAGCCCTTCGGGGTGGAGTCGCCGCAGGCGGCGAGGAGGAGGACGAGCAGGCTGAGCGGAGAGCGGCGCATGGAGGGCTCCAAGTGGATGTTCTCTTATGCGGCCCCTCGTCGCCGGCGTCCACCGCGGGGCCGCACAAGCCGTGGGTCATCTTGGCCCGCAGGCGTGCAGATCTGCTCTATGGGCCAGCCCACGGCCGGTGACTATCCTAGGGGTGAGGGCGAAGGCCCCTCCGGGCCCTGGCTACCCACCCCCACCTCGGCCAAACCATGCGCAGTCCCCTCCTCGCTTTCGCCTCGCTCTTGACCCTCGGCGCCCTCGCCTGTGACGGAGGCGCCGCCGACAAGGATGATCCGGACGGCTCCGTCGATAGCGGCGGGACCGACGGGACCGACGGGACGGACGGGACGGACGGGACCGACGGGACCGACGGGACGGACGGGACCGACGGCACCAGCTTGGCGGTCGAGGACGTGGAGAACCTCGGCTGCGGAGAGGGCCGGGAGGAGCGGCTCGAGGCGGCGGCGTCTACTGTCGGGACCATCGAGGTCACCCACTTCGCCTTCGCCGATGGGTGCTGCCCCGAGGACGTGGTGCCCTCCGTCGCAGAGGGGGCTGGTGAGCTGTACCTCTCCTATGAGCTCGTCAATGACTTTTGCGACTGCATCTGCGCCCTCGACGTGGCCTATCGGATCACGGGCGTCCCCGCAGGGGACTGGGCCCTGATCACCGCGTCGGGGCTCTCGACGGCGGTGCGCGTGGACTGAGAGCGTGTGGGGTGAATTTTGTGCGCCCCTGCGGCGGGGAGCGTCCCCCGCGGGTAAGGGGGGCGAGGTCTCTTTGGTCGGAGGATCTCTCATGCTGCTGGCCCTCGCCCTCCTCGCCTGCTCGTCGGATGACGCCGCGGACAAGGCCGCCAGCGGTGGCTCTGGTGCCACGGGCCCCACCTGGCACCGCGAGGTGGCGCCGATCGTCGCGGAGCGCTGCGCGGGCTGCCATCGGCCCGACGGCGCCTCCTTTGACCTCACCGATCCCGCGATCGCCGCCTCCCTCGCCTCCTCGGTGTCGGACGCGGTCACCGCTCGGCGCATGCCGCCCTGGGGGGCCTTCGAGACCGACGAGTGCACGCCCACCCGCGCCTGGGCCGACGATCGGCGGCTGTCGGAGGCGGAGATCGAGACCATCCAGGCCTGGGCCGCCGCCGGAGCCCCCGTGGGAGACCCAGATGAGGCCGCCCCCGCCGAGCTCACCGAGCCCGAGACCTTGAGCGGCGACGTGCTCGAGCTCCCCGCCACCGGCAGCTACAGCTCGCGCGGCGGCGCCGACGAGTTCGTCTGTCTGGTCGTGAACCCCGGCAACACCGAAGACATGTGGATCGACGGTGTCGAGACGGTGCCCGAGAACCGCGGCATCGCCCACCACACCCTCGTGTTGCTCGATCCGGACGCCCTCAGCGACGACCTCGTGAACGAAGACGGGTGGTATGACTGTGGGGGAGACGGCGGGCTCGGCAACCCCACGCTGCTCGCCACCTGGGTGCCCGGCCAGGGCCCGAACTACGCCCCCGAGGGCGTGGGCATGCTGGTCCCCGCGGGCTCGCGCATCGTCCTTCAGATGCACTACCACCCGGCAGGTGCGGTGGGTGAGGTCGACCAGCCCGCGCTCCGCCTGCGCCGACTCGCGAGCGCCCCCGAGCGGCAGCTCTACAGCGCCCTGCTCGGCAACTTCGATCACGAGGATGATGGCCTCCTCCCCGGTGAGGGCGACCGCGGGGCCGCGGAGTTCCGCATCCCGGCCGGCAGCGCCGCCCACTCCGAAGAGATGGTGGTCGAGCTCCCCGAGGGTATCCCCGAGATCCCGCTCGTGATGGTGGGCGCCCACATGCACCTCATCGGGACGAACATGTCGGTCTGGCTCGAGCGCTCCACGCCCGCCGCCGACGAGCCTGACTCCGAGTGCCTGCTCCCCGCCAGCCGCTACGACTACGACTGGCAGCAGCAGTACCGCTACGAGGGCGGGGTGGAGGACGCCCCCACCTTCTCGAGCGGCGACCGGCTGGTCATCCGCTGCGACTACAACAACACCCTCGACAACCCCGGCACTGCGCGGGCCTTGGCGGACGTCGGGCTCGAGGAGCCGGTCGATGTCTACCTCGGCGAGGGCACCCTCGACGAGATGTGCATCGGGATGTTCGGCTACGTGTACTGAGCCGCCGCTGGGGCCCGCTGGTCCTCTGGGGGGGGCGATGGGTTAGGATGGGCCGGCTCGGAGGTCTCCATGGCTCGCCTCGCTCACGCCCGCCTCACTCACCCGCTGCTCCGGGATGGCGCAGGCTTTCGCCGCGCCTCTTGGGAGGAGGCGCTGGACGTCGCCGCGGCGGGCATCGAGCGCTCGGTGGCGGCGCACGGCCCCTCCACCTTCGGCGTCTTCAGCTGCAGCAAGGCCACCAACGAGATGAACTACTTCGCCCAGAAGTTCATCCGCGCCACGGTGGGGTCGAACAACATCGACTCCTGCAATCGTACTTGACACGCGCCTAGCGTCGTCGGTCTGGCGACGGTCTTTGGTGCGGGTGGTGGCACCTCTTCGTATCGAGACGTGGAGGACACCGATGTGGTCGTCTTGTGGGGCAGCAACGCCCGCGAGGCGCACCCGATCTTCTTTCATCACGTGCTCAAGGGCATCCGCAAGGGGGCCCGCTGCTTCGTCATTGACCCCCGGCGCACGGCGACGGCAGACTGGGCCGACGCCCACCTCCAGCTCCGGGTCGGCACGGACATCGAGCTCGCGCACACGGTGGGCCGGGAGATCATCCACGCGGGCCTCCTGAATGAGGCCTTCGTCGGCAACGCGACCGAGCACTTCGAGGCCTACCGCGCCCACGTCGAGCCCTGGACCCTCGAGCGCGGTGAGGCCGTGACCGGCGTCCCCGCCGCCCTCATCCGCGCCCTCGCCCACGCGTATGCCAAGGCCGACCGCGCTCAGCTCTGCTGGACCCTCGGCATCACCGAGCACCACAACGGCGTGGACAACGTGCTCTCCCTCATCAACCTCGGCCTGCTCACCGGTCATGTCGGTCGGCCGGGCTCGGGCATCAACCCCCTGCGCGGACAGAACAACGTCCAGGGGGGGGGTGACATGGGCGCGCTCCCCCACAAGCTGCCGGGCTTCCAGGACGTAGAGGACGACGTCGTCCGCGCCCGCTACGAGGCCCTGTGGGGGGTCACCATCCCGCCGATGAAGGGCTGGCACCTCACCGAGATGTTCGAGGCCATGGGCCGCGAGGCGCTGCGGGCCCTGCTGATCATCGGCGAGAACCCTGCGCAGTCGGAGGCCGACGCCGGCCATTGCAAGCAGCTCCTGGCCTCGCGCGAGATCCTGATCGTGCAAGACATCTTCTTCACGAAGACGGCGGAGCTCGCCCACGTCGTGCTGCCCTCCTCGGCCTCCTGGGTGGAGAGCGAGGGCACGGTCACCAACTCCGAGCGGCGGGTGCAGCGCTGCCGCAAGGCGCTCGACCCCCCCGGAGAGGCGAAGGACGACATCTGGATCCTCGCCGAGCTCTCTCGACGGCTGGGCCGCGACCTCGGTCAGCCCAGCCCGGAGCAGCTCTGGGATGAGCTCCGCCTCCTCTCTCCCATGCACCGCGGCATGAGCTACGCGCGGCTCGAAGCGCTGGACGGCATCCAGTGGCCCTGCCCCGCGGAGGACCACCCGGGCTCCACCCACCTTCACGGTCGGCTCTGGGAGGTCCCGCGCGGCGGTCGGGCGGCTCCCTTCTCCTGCACAGAGCCGGAGGGGCCGGTGGACCAGCTCTCCCCCGAGTTCCCGATCCGGCTCACCACCGGCCGGCGCCTCGATGAGTACAACACGGGCGTACAGACGAGCCAATACAAGAACCCGCTCCGAAAGCGAGAGACGATCGACCTCTCGCCGCAGGACTGCGCTCGCCTCCGCGTCGGCGAAGGGGAGCTCGTGCGGGTGACGAGCCGCCGCGCCTCGGTGCTGGCGGAGGCCCGCCTCGACCCCGGGCTGCCCCCCGGGCTCGCCTTCATGACCTACCACGACGCCGACGACGTCGACACCAATCTCCTCACCATCGAAGCGACAGATCCGAAGGCAGGGACGGCCGAATTCAAGGCCGCTGCCATCCGGGTGGAGCGGGACCGGCACCATGGACATTCACCCGATCGCCACGCCCCCCAGCCCTGAGGAGCGTGCGGCCATCGCCGCGATCCTCGGGTCAGGGCCCGAGCTGGAGGCTCCGGTGGGCCTCGCCGCGGCTCAGTCTCGTCGCCACCTCCTGCTCCCCGTGCTGCACGCGCTCCAATCGCGGGTCGGCTGGGTGTCGCCCGGGGGCCTCGGTGAGGCCTGTCGGCGGCTGCTCGTCCCGCCGGCTGAGGCCTATGGGGTCGTCACCTTCTATTCGCTCTTCTCCACGCGCCCGCGCCCGCGCACGGTGGTGCACGTCTGCGACGACATCGCCTGCAAGTCCTCCGGCGCCGATCGGCTCTGCGCCGAGCTCGAGGCCCGTTGCGGGCCCCCCGGCGCCGTGCTCCGCCTCCCGCCCCACCAGGGTGATCCCGGAGACCCCGTCCCCGCGGCGCACTACCGGGGGGCTGGCGAGAAGCCGAGCGCGGAGGCCACCTGGCTCCGCTCCCCCTGCCTCGGCCTCTGTGAGTCCCCCACCGCGGCGATGCTGACGGTGGCGGGGGAGCGGCCGGTCGAGCTCGCCTGGGGCGGGGCCACCGCCGATCAGGTGGAGGCCGCGCTGCGCAGCCACGAGGCCCCGCGGCGGAGCGGGGTCGTCCCCCACCAGCGGGAGGGCCTCCGCCTGCTCCGCCGCGTGGGCACCGTCGATCCCGCCAGCCTCGGCGCCTATCGGGCCACTGGCGGCTACCAGGCGCTGCGGAGGGCGCTCGAGATCGGCGGCAACGCGGTCATCCGCGAGGTCGCAGAGTCCGGCCTGATGGGCCGCGGGGGGGCGGCCTTTCCCACGGGCCGCAAGTGGGCCGCGGTGGCCGCGCAGCCGGCGCAGCCCCGCTGGCTCGTCTGCAACGCCGATGAGTCCGAGCCGGGGACCTTCAAGGATCGTGTGCTGATGGAGGGCGACCCCTTCCGCCTCGTCGAGGCGATGACCATCGCCGGCCTCAGCACGGGCTGCGCGCAGGGCATCGTCTACATCCGCGGCGAGTACCCGCTGGCCATCGAGCGGGTCGCACACGCCATCGCCGAGGCCCGCCGCCACGGGCTCCTCGGCCCCGACATCCTCGGCCGCGGCCACCGCTTCGAGCTCGAGCTCCGAAAGGGCGCCGGCGCCTACATCTGCGGCGAAGAGACCGCGCTCTTCAATTCGATCGAGGGCCTCCGCGGCGAGCCCCGCTCGAAGCCGCCCTTCCCCGTGGAGGTGGGCCTCTTCGGCAAGCCCACCCTCATCAACAACGTCGAGACGCTGTGTAATGTCCCCGACATCGTGCTCGAGGGGGGCGCGGCCTTCGCCCGCATCGGTACGGCCGGCTCCACCGGCACCCGCCTCTTCTGCCTGTCCGGCCATGTGGCGCGGCCGGGCATCTATGAGGTGGCCTTTGGCACCTCGCTGCGGGCCCTGCTGGAGCTCGCCGGGGGGACTCCGAACGGGGTCTCCGCCGTGCTGCTCGGCGGCGCGGCTGGCACCTTCCTCCGCCCCGATGAGCTCGACCTGCCGCTCACCTTCGAGGACACCCGGCGGGTCGGCGCCACGCTCGGGAGCGGCGTGGTGGTGGTCTTTGACCAGGACACGGCGCTCCACCCCGTGCTCGAGCGGGTCGCCGCCTTCTTTCGAGACGAGAGCTGCGGCCAGTGTGTGCCCTGTCGGGTGGGCTCGGTGCGCCAACAGGAGCTGCTCGCCCGGGTCGCGGGGCGGCGGCCCCACGGCGGCTTGGCCCAGGAGCGGGACACCTACGCGGAGCTCTCCCAGTGTATGCGCGACGCCAGCATCTGCGGCCTCGGTCAGACGGCCTCTTCGGCCATCGAGTCGGCCCTCCATAAATTCCCGACGCTCTGGGAGGGACGATGAGGTCTGTCACCCTCTCCATCGACGGCCACGCCGTCACGGTGGCCGACGGCTCCACCGTGAAGGAGGCCGCAGAGGCCGTGGGCGTCGATATCCCCACCCTCTGCTGGGCCGAGAACCTCACGCCGGTCAACGTCTGTCGGATCTGCGTGGTCGAGCTCAAGGGCGCTCGCACCCTCATCCCGGCCTGCGCCCGAAGGGCCGAGGCGGGGATGGAGATCGAGACGGACAGCCCGCGGGTGCGCAGCAGCCGCAAGATGGTGATGGAGCTGCTGCTCTCCTCGGTCGACAGCTCCACCGCCCCCGAGCTGCAGGCCCACGCCCGCCGCTACGGGGCCGATCCCGGTCGTTTTGGGCCCCCGGCCCCCGCGGCGGCGCTCGGAGAGCGAGACCACCGGCAGACCGGCCACCACGCCCCGACGAACGGCGCCTTGGCGGAGACGGTCCACCAGGCTCGAAAGGTGGACAATGAGCTGTATGTCCGTGACTACAGCAAGTGTATCACCTGCTACAAGTGTGTAGAGGCCTGCGGAGAGGACGCGCAGAACACCTTCGCCATCGCGGTGGCGGGGCGCGGCTTCGACGCCCGCATCAGCACCGAGTATGACGTGGGCCTCCCCGACTCCGCATGCGTCTATTGCGGGAACTGCATCAACGTCTGCCCGACCGGCGCGCTGATGTTCAAGTCAGAGGCTGACCTTCGGGACGCGGGAGACTGGCGGGAGGCAGACCAGACCACCACCCGCACCATCTGCCCCTATTGTGGGGTGGGCTGTACGCTGGAGCTCACCGTTCAGGACAACCGCATCGTGCGGGTGATGTCCCCCGCCGACGGGGTGGTCACCGAGGGGAACCTCTGTATCAAGGGCCGCTTCGGCGTCACTTATGTGCACGGAGAGGCGCCCGACCTCGGGCGCCGCGAGCGGTGAGGGCGCGCCGCTGCGGGCGTTGACCCGCGCCTGAGCTCGGCCTCGAGCGGGCGTGGTAGCGTGCGCCATGCCCGGGCACGTCGCATCCTCCGCCCCCCTCCACTCCTGGGAGCTCGTCGCTCTCTTCTGCGCGCTGTTGGGCGGGTGCGCGGCGGCGATGTTCGCGCGGCGCTGGCCGGAGCGGGTGGGCTGGGCCCGGCGCTTCGAGCACCCTTGGGGCTGGGACGTGGCGCTCGTGCTGGGCGGCCTCCTCGTGAACCTCCCGCCGCTCTTCGGCACCTGGCACCGCCTCTCGCCCTTTCGGTCCCCCTACGGGCCAGACTCCGACATGAACTTCTTTGCCGCGATGGCGCTCTTTCGCGGTGACCTCACGATGTACGGTGAAGATCGGTACCCCGCCTTCGCCTGGCTCGCCGCGGCGCTGGCGCCGGACGCGATGGGGGTGGCCGAGGCGGGCGTCTTCGTCTCGATGGCCTCGGGCGTGCTGCTCGGCCCGCTCGCCTATGCCCTGGGGCGGAGCCTCGGCGGGCGCGCGGCGGGCTTCGCCGGGCTCTGCCTCGCCCTGCACCTCCCTGCGGTGGCTGACCTCGGGCGGCAGTTCACGCCCTACGCCCTCGTCGCGGCGGCCGACCTGCTCGGCGTCGTCTCGCTGGTCGCGCTGCTCAGCCGCGGCGGCGCGCGGCGCGTCGCCCTCGCGACCGCGGCCGTGGTGCTCGCGAGCGCCGTCGCTTTCACCTCGGAGCCGAAGCAGCTCCCGGTGGCCCTGGCCTTCGTCGCCCTCGGGGCTCCCCTCCTGCTGTGGCGCGGGCGCTTGGGCGGGTGGGTCGCCGCCGCGCTGCTCGTCGGCGCGCTCCCGCTGCTCAACCAGGAGCTCTCGACCGCGAAGCTGCCGATCCTCTCGCTGGAGGCGATCACGGCCCGGGTGCCGCTCGGCCTCGACATCTCCCCCGAGCTGGGCGTCGAGGGCTGGAGCCCCGGTGAGCCGATCTCCCAGCTGCTCCGGTCGCTCCACCGCGTCGCCGCGCTGGTGAAGGCCCCCGCCTCCCGGGGCTTCTTCCACCCCCACGCGGCCCGTGGCATGGAGATGCAGCTCCCGCAGACCTCGCTCCTCTGGCTGGTCCTGCTCGTCGGGCTCCTCGCCCGAAGCCGGGGCCGCCCGCGCCTCGCCTGGGTGGGCATGCTCCCGGTGGCGCTGGTGGCCTACAGCACCTTGCACCTTCACTTTCAGCATCGGTATGCCCTGCCCTTCGTGGTCGTGCTGCCGGCACTCGCCGCGGCCGGCCTCAGCCGCCTCGGCGGCGCGCCGATGGTGTGGAGCGCGCTCGGGGTCGCGCTGGTGTGGCCGGGCTCCCCCTGGGCGACGCTGGCGCCGGGGGTGTTGAACCCCGCCCCGCGCGAGGGAGACGGCTGGTCGGGGGTCGAGCCGGATGAGTGGGGGCGGAAGGCCCGCGAGGCGGACAAGCTGCTCGCCGCCGACGCCTTCGTGCTCGACTATGCACAGTCGCGACCGTGGACGATGATCACCGCCGTCCGCCCCTATGTGCGCTGCACGGCCACACGCGACACCTGCCGCTCGCGCCTCGCCCAGGAGGGCACGCTCTACGCCATCCTCTGGCCGGGGGAGTCTGTCTCACCGAAGGACGCCCCAGACGCCGCCTCCCTCGCCGAGGCCACCCAGGCGCCGGCCACCGTCGGGGACTGCTGGACGCGGGTGCTCGCGCGGCCGGAGAACGGGGCTGTCTATCAGTGGACCTGCCCCGAGCGGCCAATCCCGCCCAAGCAAGCCCCGCCCTCACCCCAACCGCAGCCACCGGCCGCGCAGGGGCGCTGAGGCCCGGGGGAGGGCGCGGCGGCGGAGAGGGGCGCGGGATACGCACAGCGCCCGCTCTGGCGCGCTTGCCCTCCTGGATCTGCATGCCCCTCGTCCTCCCGAACACCTGGTCGAATCAAGCTGAGCCCTTCCTTCCTCTCGATCCCGAGGGGCGGGAGGTGCTGATCTACTCGTGTGGGCCTACGGTCTATTCCTACGCGCACATCGGAAACTTCCGGTCCTTCCTCCTGGGAGATCTGCTGCGCCGGACGCTCGAGCGCCGAGGCTACACCGTGCGTCATGTGATGAACATCACCGACGTCGGGCACATGACCGAAGACCACCTCGCCGACGCCGAGGGGGAGGACAAGCTCGCGGTGGCCGCCCGCCGCATCGGCAAGGACCCCTTCGAGGTCGCGCGCTTCTTCGAGGCCGCCTTCGTCGAAGACGCGCGGGCCCTGCGCCTCAAGAACCAGCTCGGCGCCGAGGGGGCGGACCGCAGCCTCCACCCGCAGGCCACGCGCTACATCGGCGAGATGCTCGACGTCATCGAGCGCCTCATCGAGCGGGGCCTCGCGTACACCGACGGCCAGGGGCAGGTCTACTTTGAGATCAGCCGCTTCCCAGCTTACGGGCAGCTCTCCGGCAAGGTCCTCGACGAGCTCGAGGCCGGAGCCCGGGTGGACGTGCGGGAAGGGAAGCGAGATCCCCGCGACTTCGCCCTCTGGAAGACCGACCAGAAGCACCTCATGCAGTGGGACCCTCACGCTCCCGAAGGCTGGCCCGCCGAAGACTGGGCGCGCTTCCGGGCGCTCCGCCCACAGGGGGTCAACCCGGGCATCGGCCGCGGCTTCCCCGGCTGGCACATCGAGTGCTCGGCCATGTCCCGGAGCTGCCTCGCCGAGGCCATCGACATCCACACGGGCGGGGAGGACAACATCTTCCCGCACCACGAGTGTGAGATCGCGCAGAGCGTGGGCGCGTTTGACACCCACGTCCCGGGGCCCGACGGGGGCGTTCGCGCGAATTTCGCTCGCTACTGGGTGCATGGGCGCCACCTGATGGTGGACAACCGCAAGATGTCGAAGCGGGACGGCACCTTCTTCACCCTGAAAGACCTGCTGGACCCTGTCGCCGCCGGGCGCCCTGAGCTCAGTCCGCGGCTGCGCGACGAGGCGGGCTTCGCCGACGGCAAGGTCTCCGCGAGCGTGCTGCGGGCCGCCCTCGTCTGGACCCCCTTCCAGCAGTCGCTGAACTTCAGCATGGACTTGCTCTATCAGGCGCGGGTCTTCGTGGGCCGCTACCAAGGCCTCTTTGACCGCCTCCGCGAGCAGGAGCCGCTGCCGGGCGAGGCCAGCCCTGCGCTGCTCCAGGCCCTCGAGCGCGGCCGCCTCGCCTTCGACGCCGCCCTCGACGACTGCGTGGACACCGCCGCCGCCATCTCCGCCCTCACCGAGGCCGTCTCGGCCATCAACGCCGCCGATCCCCGCGGGGCGGGCGCCACCGCCGCGCTGGCCTTCCTCACCGAGACGGACGCCGTGCTCGACCTCCTCGACCGGCGCCGCCGCTCGGGCATCGTCACCACCGCCGAGCTGGGCGAGGGGAGCCCCCGCACCGACGCCGAGCTCGACGCCCTCGCCGACGATGACCCGGCCCTCGCCGAGCGGTACATCGGCGCCCGTCAGGCCGCCAAGAGGGCCCGCGACTTCGCGCGCGCCGACGGCCTGCGCGCCGCCCTCAAGGCCCGCGGCGTGCTGCTCGACGACACCAAGGACGGGGTGCGCTGGAAGCTCGCCTGAGGGGTCGGGGCGTGTCCTCGGGGCGGCCGCGCGCCACCCCGAGGGCCCCTGCCGGCCCGGTCAGCGGCAGGTCTGGGTGCGGGAGGTGCCGCCCGAGTAGGTGCAGCTCGTCAGGCTCGCCGAGCAGCCGGTGCGCCAGGTCGCGGAGGAGCCGCAAGAAGGCGCGGAGCTCGTCCAGCCGTTCGTGTAGTCGACGCAGACGTAGACGGCGCCCGTACAGTCGTAGACGTCGGTGTAACGCTTCTCCTGAGAGGAGTCACAGTTGTAGTCGTAGCTCCCGTCGCCCCGGTCCACGGAGGAGTAGGCGGTCGCTCCCGGGTTCGCGGCCGAGTTCGAGTCATAACAGTCGGTGGCGGTGGTCGCGGTGTAGGTGCTCGTGGCCGAGCAGTAACACTTGGAGCTGCTGCCCTGCTTTCCGTACCCGTCGGCGTCGGCGTCGACGTAGTAGGCGGTGCAGCCGGTGGCGTTCTGCTCGTCGATGGTGCCGTCGCAGTCGTTGTCGATGGTGTCGCAGGTCTCGGTCTTGCCGGGGTTGGCCGACGAGCTGCTGTCGTTGCAGTCGCTCGAGTCGGCGACGTAGCCCGTTGGCTTGAGGCACTGCGCCTTGGTGGTGGTGGCGTTGCCGTAGCCGTCCCCATCGACGTCCCGGTACCACACGGTGGTGGGGTTGAGCGAGGCGTTGGTGTCGTCGCAGTCGGTGGAGAGCGTCGAGTAACCGGAGGGGAGTGAACAGTCGGCCTTGGTGGTGGTGGACACCCCGTAGCCGTCGCCGTCGGCGTCCCGGTAGTAGGTGGTGGTCACCCCCTCGTCGGTGCTGCTGTCGCAGTCGTTGTCGACGCTGTCACAGACCTCGGTGGCGGCGGGGCTGATGGCCGCCGAGGCGTCGTTACAGTCTGTGCTCACCGAGGCGTAGCCGCTCGGGCGGGTGCAGGCCTTGGTGGTGGTCGTCGAGACGCCGTAGTTGTCGCCGTCGATGTCGAGGTACCAGGTGGCGGCGTCGGCGGCCGAGGACTCGTCGATCGTCGAGTCGCAGTCGTTGTCGACGAGGTCACAGAGCTCGGTGGCCGCCGGGTTGATCGCCGCGGCGCCGTCGTTACAGTCCGTCGAGGAGGCGACGTAGCCCGTGGGCTTGGTGCAGGCCTTCGTCGTGGTGGCGCTGGTGCCGTAGGTGTCAGCGTCGACGTCGCGGTACCAGGTGAGGGCGTCGGTGGCGGTGGTCTCGTCGGTGGCGCCGTCGCAGTTGTTGTCGATGCTGTCGCACACCTCGACGCCGACCGGGCTCACCGCCGCCTTGCTGTCATCGCAGTCGTCGTCGTTGGCGACGTAGCCGGTGGGCAGGGTGCAGGACTTCGTCGTGACGCTCGCGTTGCCGTAGTTGTCGCTGTCGGCGTCGCGGTACCAGGTGGCGGCGTCGGTGGAGGTGGAGGGGTCCGCAGAGCCGTCGCAGTCGTTGTCGATGGAGTCACAGACCTCCGCGGCGGCGGGGCTGACGGTGTCGTCGGTGTCTTTGCAGTCGCCGTCGGCCAGCGTGGTACAGGTGGCGTCGGCGGAGCCCGTACAGGTGCCGGACTCGCAGAAGCAGTCGCCGTCGTCGTCGTAGAGGGTGGTGCCCTCATCGATGGTGAGGTCGCAGTCATTGTCTACGCCGTCCGGCAGCTCGCTGGCGCCTGGGTAGGCGCTGGTGCTGCTGTCATCGCAGTCGCCCTCGAGCTCGGAGTAGCCGTCGCCGTCGTCGTCGATGCAGCTCGTGCCCTCGTCGATGGCCGTGTCGCAGTCGTTGTCGGCGCCGTCACAGACCTCGAGCGCGCCCGGGTAGGTGTTCTCGTCGCCGTCGTCGCAGTCGCCGTCACCCTCGGTGAAGCCGTCGAGGTCGTCGTCCGAATTGGTGGTGCCCTCGTCGATCTCGCCGTCGCAGTCGTCGTCGATGCCGTTGGCATACTCCGTGGCGCCGGGGGCGACGCTCGGATCGGCGTCGTCGCAGTCGCCCTCGTCTTCGGTGTACCCATCGAGGTCATCGTCGGAGGCGGAGGCGGCGATCACGCTCCAAGGCAGCGTGGCGGTGGCCTCGTTGCCGTCGGCGTCCGACACGCCGAAGGTGAGCGTGTGGTCGCCCGCTGACAGCGCGAAGGAGCAGGCGGCGAGGCCGTCGGCGTCGGCGGTGGGCTCACAGAACACGCCGTCGAGGTCAGACTCGAACCAGATCACCAGGCCAGGGGGCTCCTCTTGGGGGTCGGAGACCAGCACCTCGAAGACCGTAGGGACCCCGGCCACGCCGAAGTCGGCGGCGTTCGGCTTGCGGGTGTCGATCTCCGGGGCCTGGATCGCGTCCGAGACCTCGACGGTGATGAAGTCTTCGGCCGAGCGGGCCGCAGAGTCGGTGACCTGAAGGGTGATGACGTGGGTGCCCGAGGACAGCAGCGTCGTGGTGAAGCGGGCGTTGCCGTCGACGTCCGCGCCCTCCGTGCTGAGCACGCCGTCGCGGTCGCTCGACCAGGCGAGGAGCAGGCTCTCTTCGGCGTCGCGGTCGGAGTCGACCTGCGCGGCGAAGGTGACCGCCTCGCCGCCGGTCAGGGCGGCCCCGTCGGTCGGCTGGGTGATGGTGACCGCAGGAGGCAGGTGGTTGACCGTGAGCTGCTTGTCGCTCCCGCCGCAGGAGGCGAGGCCGCAGGAGACGAGGCCGCAGGAGAGAAGGAAGGCCGCGAGCCGCAGGGCGGATGGGCCGGGCTCCCGTGTAAAGGGGCGGGCTTCGGCGATGGAGCGGGTCGGGGTGGGGTGGCGCATCGGTGGTCTCGTCCCTCGGGTGACCTCACCATAGCCTGACAACCCGCGACCGCCTCCCGCGACGTCATCAGACCGTCGCTCGCGGGTGCCCACGTTCTGCGATACCGTCCGGCGGCCGAAGGAGTCCCTCATGCACCGCCTGATCGTGACGCTCGCCCTCCTCATCTCTTGCGTTGAGCTCGTCTCTTGCGTCGATGGGAAGTCGGATGACACCGCGGGGGGCGGCGACGAGGGCGGCGACGGCTACGACCTCGACCGCGACGGCTACGCCGATGACGACTGCAACGACGCCGACGCCGCCGTGCACCCCGGGGCGCCCGAGCTCTGCGACGCCCTCGACAACAACTGCGACGGCACGGTGGACGAGGGGGTGCTCTCCACCTTCTACGTCGATGACGACGGCGACGGCTTCGGGGACGTCGAGGCCCCCACCGAGGCCTGCAGCATCCCCGACGGCGCGGTCAACAACTCAACGGACTGCGACGACGTCGATCCGACGATCTACCCCGGCGCCGAAGAGCCCTGTGACAACATCGACAACAACTGCGACGGCGAGATCGACGAGATCGGGCGCCAGACCTGGTACGCCGACAAGGACGTCGACACCTGGGGCGACCCCGACGACACCGTCGAGGACTGCGAGCAGCCCGAGGGCTACGTCTCGGATGATCGCGACTGTGACGACGCCGCCGCCGACGTCTACCCCGGTCACCCCGAGATCTGTGACCTCGTGGACAATGACTGCGACGCGGTCATCGACGAAGAGGTGACCACCACCTGGTATCAGGACGACGACGGCGACGGCTGGGGCCAGGATGACCAGACGACGCAGGCCTGCGAGCTCCCCGAAGGTTACGCCGCCGAGGCCGGCGACTGCGATGACGCCGACACGCTGTACCACCCCTACGCCTCGGAGACGGACTGCACCGATCCGAACGACTACAACTGTGACGGCAGCACGGGCTACACAGACTACGACGGCGACGGCTGGGCGGCCTGTGCGGAGTGTGACGACGCCGACGCGGCCATCAACCCCGACGAGCTCGAGATCTGTAACGACATCGACGACGACTGTGACACGCTCACCGACGACGCCGATCCCGACGTCGACACCAGCACCGGTGAGGTCTTCTACGCCGACGCCGACGTAGATGGCTACGGCGACAACTCCGACCGGCTGATGGCCTGCGAGCAGCCCGCCGACTACGTCGCGCTCGGAACCGACTGCGACGACGGAGACAGCCACATCAGCCCCGCCGCCGGTGAGGTCTGCGACAGCATCGACAACGACTGTGACACCCTCATCGACGATGACGATCCGAGCGTCGATGTCGGCACGGGCTCGATCTACTTCGAGGACGCCGATGGCGACGGCTATGGCACTGCGAGCTCGGCGCTGGCCACCTGCGATCTGCCCGGCGGCTACTCCACCGACAGCACCGACTGCGATGACGCTTCTATCGGCGTCAACCCCGGCGCCACGGAGATCTGCGACGGCATCGACAACAATTGCGACGGCCTCACCGACGATGCCACCGCAACCGGCGCCGTCACCTGGTACCGCGACGTGGACGGTGACGGCTACGGCGACAGCTCCACCTCCGTCGCCCAATGTGCGAAGCCCGTGGGCTACGTTCTCACCGGCGGCGACTGTAACGACGCGGCCATCGGCGTGAACCCGGGCGCCACCGAGGTCTGTGACGCGGTCAACGTCGATGAGGACTGCGACGGCCGCGCCGACGACGCCGACAGCTCGGTCTCGACGGCCACCACCACCCCCTGGTACCGGGACGGCGACTCCGACGGCTACGGACTGCTCTCCATGGCCGTCGCCGCCTGCGACCAGCCCACCGGCTACGTCACCAGCTCCAGCGACTGTAACGACGGCGCGGTCGCGATCAACCCGGGCGCCCAGGAGATCTGCGACGCCGCCAACACCGACGAGGACTGCGACGGCACGTCGGACGACGCCGACAGCACCACGCTCTCCAGCGGCAAGTCGACCGGCTACCAGGACGCCGACAGTGACGGCTACGGCGGGCCCACCTCGGGGAGCTACTGTGACATGCCGTCGGGCTACCTCTCCACCTCGACCGACTGTAACGATGGCGTCGCCGCCATCAACCCCGGCGCCCAGGAGGTCTGCGACGCCGCGAACACCGACGAGGACTGCGACGGCAAGTCAGACAACGACGACAGCTCGTCGCTCGCCTCCACGAAGGCGAGCTGGTACCTGGACAGTGACGGGGACACCTACGGGAGCACCACCACCGCTCAGTACTGCGACCTCCCCACCGGCTACTCCACCGTGGCGAGCGACTGTGATGACAGCAAGGCCGCGGTGAACCCGGCGGCCCAGGAGGTCTGTGACGCCGCGAACACGGACGAAGACTGCGACGGGGTCGCCGACAACAACGACCCCACCTCGCTCGCGACCACGATGAGCCTCTACTATGTGGACAGCGACCGCGACACCTATGGCACCACCGCAGCGGTCGCCTTTTGCGACCAGCCCACCGCCTACGCGACGAACACCACCGACTGTGACGACACCCGGGCCAGCGTGAACCCGGCCGGCACCGAGGTCTGTGACAGCCTGAACCTCGATGAGGACTGTGACGGCCTCACCGACGACCTCGACAGCTCGGTCACGGCGAGCACGAAGACCACCTGGTACCAGGACGCCGACGGCGACACCTACGGCACCACCGTCACGGCCACCACCTGTGACCAGCCCACCGGCTTCGCGGCCCTCCCCCTCGACTGTGATGACACGAAGGCGGCGATCAACCCCGCCGCTCAGGAGATCTGCGACGCCGCCAACACCGATGAGGACTGTGACGGGCTCACCGACGACCTCGACGGCTCTGCCGCCGCGGGTGGCATGTCGAGCTGGTACGCCGACGGAGACAGCGACGGCTACGGGGTCGGCGCCGCCTCTCAGGCCTGTGACCGGCCGGTCGGCTACGCCGCCCTCGATGAGGACTGTGACGACGGCGCGGCCGCCGTGAACCCCGGCGCCACCGAGCTCTGCGACGCCCTCAACACCGACGAAGACTGCGACGGTGTCTCCGACAACCTCGACAGCTCGGCCTCGTCGGCCACGAAGACTTCGTTCTATCTGGATTATGACGGTGACACCTACGGCGGGAGCACCAGCGGCGCCTACTGCGACCTGCCGAGCGGCTACTCGGCGCTGGACACCGACTGCGACGACACCAAGGCCGCCATCAACCCCGGCGCGACCGAGATCTGTGACAGCTCGGACGCCGATGAGGACTGCGACGGCCTGTCGGACGACCTCGACTCGAGCACCAAGTCCTCGACGAAGTACACGTTCTATATCGACGGGGACGGTGACGCGTACGGATCCTCCACCAGCGTCAAGGCCTGCAACCTCGTGTCCGGCTACTCGCTCGCCTCGACCGACTGCGACGACGCCAACCCCGCGATCAGCCCCGCCGCCACCGAGGTCTGTGACGCCGCCGACACCGACGAGGACTGCGACGGCCTCTCCGACAACGACGACAGCACCGCCTCGGCCGCCACCAAGACCACCTACTTCCTCGACTCCGACGGCGACACCTACGGAGGGACGAGCACCCAGGCCCTCTGCGACCAGGACACCGGCTACGTGACCTCGGCGACGGACTGTGACGACTCGAATTCCTCGGTCTACCCGGGGGCGCTCGAGACCTGGTACGACGGCCGCGACAGCAACTGCGACGGCCTCTCCGACTACGATCAGGACTACGACGGAGCGAACGCCACCGCCTACGGCGGCACCGACTGTGACGACACGGTAGACACCGTCTACTCCGGCGCCACCGAGGTCCGCGACGGCTACGACAACGACTGTGACAACACCTGCGACGAGGGGGTCATCACGGCGGGTGAGCTCATCATCTCCGAGATCATGCCCAACCCGGCCGGGGTGGTGGATCCCAATGGCGAGTGGTTCGAGGTCTACAACACGAGCAGCACCGACATTCGGATGTGCGGCTGGGTCATCGCCGACAATGGTTACCTGACCGGCATCTACTCGCAGATCACCGATCAGCTCCTGGTCCCCGCCTACGGCTACGCGGTGATGGGGCGCTCCGGCAGCTCGACGATCATGGGCGGCGTGAGCGTGGACTGGGCCTACGGCTCCAGCCTCGCGCTGAGCAACTCGGCGGACGACCTCTACATCACGGTCGGCTTCTCGATCATCGACCAGGTGAGCTACACCTCGGGCTGGCCCTTCGCCTCTGGCTACAGCATGGAGCTCAAGAGCTCGGCGATGACGAGCAGCGGCAACGACAGCTCGGCCAACTGGTGCAAGACCACGGGCTCGATCAGCCTGCAGGACCACGGCACCCCGGGCACCACCAACTCCGGCTGCTGAGGCCCCGCTGTCGAACCCCTTCCCACGGACCCTGCGCGCCCTCGAGGCTGACCCTGGCGGCCGCCTCGGCGTAGCGGTCGTGGGCGGGCTGCTCTTCGGCCTCTGGAGCCTCTGGTTCACGCTGGCGGAGGTGACCGTCTACGAGACCTCGGTCGCCGCCCGCCTCGAGTCCCTGGAGGCCGCGCGGCCGCTCGAGGCGGACGTCGATGGGCGAGTGGTGGCGGTCTTTGTGGGCCTCGACGACGAGGTGGCGGAGGGGGACGTGATCCTCGAGCTCGACGCCTCCGACCTCGAGCTCCAGCTCCAGGAGGTGGAGGCCCGCCACAGCGCGCTGCTCGCCACCCTCGGCGCCGCCACCGCGCACCGGGACGCCATCCAGGGCGCCCTGGACAGCTCGGAGACCGCCTCCTCTGCGGCCATCGCCGAGGCGAGGAGCTGGGCGCAGGAGGCCGCCGCCGCCGCGCGCCTCGCCGAGGCCGATCGGGCCCGCGCCGAGGCGCTCGCCGCCAGCGGGAGCCTCTCTTCGGCCGACCACGAGCGCGCCATCGCCGAGGCCGACCAGAAGCGGGCCGAGGCGGAGGCGCTGCTCCAGGGGGTGCGGCGGGTCGGCTTCGAGGGGGAGCTCGACCGCGGCGACCGGCAGTCCGTGCTCCAGGCGCTCGAGCAAGAGGTGGCGCGGCTGACGGGCGAGCTCGGGGCCGCCGAGGCCGCGATCGCTCGCCTCGATCGGGAGGTGGAGCGGCACCAGCTCCGCGCGCCCGTCACCGGTCGCATCGGCGCGATCTCCACCTTCCAACCAGGCGACTTCCTCCCTCGCGGGGCGCGTGTCGGGGCGGTGGTGCCCGACGGCCCGCTCCGTGTCGTCGCCTGGTTCGAGCCCCGGGCCTCGGTCGGGCGCATCCGCCCCGGCATGCCCGCCCACCTCCGCCTCGATGGTTTCCCCTGGATCGAGTACGGGAGCCTCCCCGCCGCGGTCGATCGGGTGGCCTCCGAGCCCACGGACGGGCGCATCCGGGTGGAGCTGGCGATCGGCCCCACCGAGGGCTCGGCCATCCCGGCGCAGCACGGCCTCGAGGGCGAGGTGGAGGTGGCCATCGAGGCGGTCTCGCCCGCCACCCTCGTGCTGCGAGCCGCCGGGAACCTCGCTCGGAAGGGCCAGTAGGCCATGGTGGAGCGAAGCTGGTGGGTCCCCGAGGTCGTGCAGACCTCGAACATGGACTGCGGGCCGGCCTCGTTGAAGGCCCTGCTCGGCGGCTTCGGCGTGAACGTGAGCTACGGCCGCTTGCGCGAGGCCTGCCAGACGAGCGTGGACGGGACCTCGATCGACACGCTCGAGGACCTCGCCGTGATGCTCGGCCTCGACGCCGAGCAGGTCGTGGTGCCCCGCGACCACGTGCTCCGGGCGGAGGGCGATTACCTGCCGGCCCTCGCGGTCATCACCCTGCCGCAAGGCCTCACCCACTTCGTGATCATCTGGCGCGTGGTGGGGGGCTTCGCGCTCGTGATGGACCCCGCGAGCGGCCGCCGCTGGATGCGCCTCCGGGCGCTCCAGGAGCTCCTCTACGTCCACCAGATGCCGGTCCCCGCCGAGGGATGGCGGAGCTGGGCCGCGGAGGACGAGTTCCGGGCGCCGCTCGTGGCCCGCCTCGGCGCGCTCGGCGTGGACGCGGAGAGCACCCGCGGCCTGCTCGACCGCGCCTACGCCGACCCCGACTGGCGGTCGATCGCCGCCCTCGACGCCACCGTGCGGATGGTCGAGGCCCTCGGCCGCGTTGGCGCGGTGAGGGCCGGGCCGGAGGCCGGGCGCGCCGTGGCGGCGATCGTCGCCCAGGCCGCCTCGGAGGAGCCCCCGGTGACGGTGCCGCCGGTCTACTGGAGCGCCGTCGCGCCCTCCTCCGACCCTCCCGCTGCTGAGGAGGCCGAGGGGGCCGAGGAGGCCGAGCCCTCGGTCATCATGCGCGGCGCCGTCCTCCTGCGGGTTCGGGGGCTGAAGGAGCCGGCCGCCGACGCCGCGCCGGTCGTGCTGCCCTCCGAGCTGCGCGCCGCCCTCGACGAGGCGCCGACCCGCCCGCTCCAGACCCTCTGGGGGATGCTGCGAGAGGACGGCCACACCGGCCCCCTGCGCGTGGGTGCGACGCTGCTGCTCGTCTCGCTGGGGCTGCTCGTCGAGGCGCTGCTCTTCCGCGCCCTCTACAGCGTCGCCGGCACGCTCGGCCCGGCGGAGCAGAAGCTCGGCGGCGTGCTCGTCATCGTGGTCTTCGCCGTGGTGATGCTGGCGCTCGAGGGGGGCCTGCAGGCCTCGGTGGCCCGCATGGGTCGGCATCTCGAGGGGCGCTTCCGCCTCGCCTTCTTCCGCAAGATCCCGCTGCTCGGAGACCGCTACTTCCAGAGCCGCCAGGTCTCGGACATGACACAGCGCAGCCACTCGGTCTCCGCGCTGCGGCGGCTCCCGGCCGTGGGGGCCGGGGTGGTGCGCAGCGCCGTGGGCCTCGGCCTCACCACCGTCGCCATCACCTGGATGGACCCCGCCCTTGGCCCCCTCGCCCTGCTGGTGGCCGCGATCTCGGTCGCCGTGCCCCTGCTCGTCCAGCCGCTCTTGAACGAGCGCGACCTCCGCTTCCGCACGCAGGCGGGCTCGCTCATGAGCCTCTACCTCGACGCCCTGCTCGGCCTGATGGCCATCCGCACCCACGGCGCCGAGCGCACGATGCGGCGGGAGCACGAATCCCTGCTCGTAGAGTGGCGGCGGTCGGGCCTCTCCCTCCAAGACATCAGCGTGCTGGCCGAGGGCGTCGAGGCGCTGCTCGGCCTCGCTCTCTCCGCCCTGCTCCTCTTCCGGCACGTCTCGGGCGAGGGCGGCGGAGAGGGTGAGCTGGCGGGCGCGAGCGGCGCGCTGCTGGTGGCCTGGTGGGCGCTCCAGCTCCCCGCCCAAGGCCTCGCGGTGGCGCAGGGGGTGCGGCAGTACCCCGCCCTCCGCAACGTCGCCTACCGCCTGATGGAGCCGCTCGGCGCCCCCGAGGAGGCCGAGCAGACGGGCCTCCCCTCGGCGCTGCCCCCGGGCGCCCTCTCGCTCCGCCTCGAAGGGGTGGGCGTGGTCGCGGGCGGCCACCGCATCCTCGACTGCATCGACCTCGACATCGCGCGCGGCAGCCACGTCGGCATCGTCGGGCCCTCGGGGGCCGGCAAGTCGAGCCTCGTCGGCCTGCTGCTCGGCTGGCACAAGCCCGTCGAGGGGGTGGTGCTCATCGACGGGCAGCCGCTCGACTCCGCGCTCCAGGCCACGCTCCGCCAGCGTGTCGCCTGGGTCGACCCCGACGTCCACCTCTGGAACCAGCCCCTCCTCGACAACCTGCTATACGGCAACGACGGCGCCGCGGCGGCCTCGATCGGCGACGTCCTCGAAGAGGCCGACCTGCGCAGCGTCCTCGAGGAGCTCCCGGAGGGGCTGCAGACCCCGCTCGGCGAGAGCGGCGGCCTGCTCAGCGGCGGGCAGGGTCAGCGGGTGCGGCTGGGGAGGGCGCTCCTCCGCAAGGACGTCGGGCTCGTGATCCTCGACGAGCCCTTCCGGGGTCTCGACCGTGACAAGCGCCGCCTGCTCCTCGCCCGGGCGCGCGAACGCTGGAAGGGGGTGACGCTGCTCTGCATCACCCACGACGTGGGCGACACCGAGGCCTTTGACCGGGTGCTCGTGATCGAGGGTGGGCGGGTGGCCGAGGACGGTGACCCCGCGCTGCTCCGTACCCGCGAAGACAGCCGCTGGCGGGCGCTCCAGCAGGCCGAGGAGGCGGTGCGGCGCGGCCTCTGGGAGAGCGCAGAGTGGCGCCACCTCTGGCTCGAGGGCGGCCGGCTCGGGGAGCGCCCATGAGCGCCGAGCCTGGCCCCACCGACGGCGCCTCGTCGCGCGCCCCCGCCCGTTCGAGCGAGCCGGACGGCCTCCCCCTGGAGCGGTGGCGCTGGCCGCTCGACCGCCTCGGCGATCTCACCCAGGCCCTCGCGCGGGAGGCGGGGCTCGAGCCGCACGCCGAGGTCTCGCTCGGCCACCCGCCGACCGACCTGGGAGACGTCCACGCGTGGCTGAACGAAGCCGGGGGCTGGCTGCGGGTCGAGGTCGAGCAGGTCTCGACGCCGCTCCGGGACCTCGACACCTTCTTCCGCCGCGCAGGGCCGGCCCTGCTGCGGGTGGAGGAACCTGCGGGCTATGTCGGCCTGCTGGGGCCCGCGGGCCGCGACCGGCTGCACCTCCTCGGGCCCACGGGCGACCGCTTCACCGTGCCCGTGGCCGCGCTGCGGCGGCGCTGGTCCTGCGCCCTCGACGCCCGCGTGGGCCCCGCGATCGAGGCCATGCTCGACACCATCCAGGTGGAGGCGAGCCGCCGCGGCCGGCTGCGGGAGGAGCTCACCCGCGAGCGGTACGGCGGGGTCGTCTTTGACCAGGCCTGGCTCCTCCGCGCCCCGCCGCACGCCCCGCTCTCGGTCCTGCTGCGGCAGTCGGGCCTGCTCCCTCCGCTGGCCCTGCTGCTCACCACGCACCTCGCCCAGTACGCCCTCGGCCTCGGGGCCTGGTGGATGCTCGGCGAGGGCTCGCTGCGCGGGCGCCTCGACGCCGGCTGGATGCAGGCCTGGGCGCTTGTCCTGCTCACCACCGTGCCCTTCACGATGCTCGGCACCTGGGCCCAGGGCCGGCTCGCTATCGGCGCCGGCGCCTTCCTCAAGCTGCGCATGATGGCGGGCGCCCTCCGCACCCCGCCCGAGGCGGTGCGCCACAAGGGGGCGGGCGCCCTGCTCGGCACGGTGGTGGAGGCCGAGGTGGTGGAGTCGCTCGCCCTCAACGGCGGCTTCTTCCTCATCATCGCGCTCATCGAGCTCTCGCTCCTCGCGGCGGCGCTGGTGGCCGCGGCGGAGCCCGCCCTGGCGCTGCTCCTCGGGGCCTGGGTGCTGCTCGGCTTCGGGCTGGGGCAGCGCCTCTACCGGCGGCGCCAGCTCTGGACCCGCGACCGCGCCCACCTCACGAACACCCTCGTCGAGCGCATGGTCGGCCACCGCAGCCGCATCGCCCAGGAGCACCCCAGCCGCTGGCACCTCGCCGAGGATGAAGCGCTGGAGGGCTACCTCGCGCGCTCGGCCTCGCTCGACCGCCTCGAGGTCACCATCCGCAGCCTCCTGCCCCGCGGCTGGGTGGTCGCGGCCCTGCTCGTGCTCGGCCTCGGCGCCACCCTCTCCGCGGGCACCTCGGTCGCGGTGGCGGTGGCCTCCGGCGCGATCCTGATGGCCACCGGGGCCCTGCACCGCTTCGCCGGGGGCCTCGGCGCCCTCACCGACGCCCTCGTCGCCTGGGAGCAGGTGCAGCCCCTCTGGACCGCCGGGGGCCTCGCGCCCTCCCCGGGGGCCCCCGCCCTCGCCGCCCACACCGAGGCGCCCCCCGCCGAGCTCGCCCGCGGGCGCAAGCTCATCGAGATGGTGGGGCTCCACTTCCAGCACGGGGGCCGCAGCCGGCCGGTGCTGCAGGGGGCCACGCTCGAGCTCCGCGACGGCGACCGGGTGCTGCTCGAGGGGCCCTCGGGCGGCGGCAAGTCCACCCTCGCCTCGCTGCTCGTGGGCCTCCGCCAGCCCGACAGCGGGCTGCTCCTCCTCCGCGGCCTCGACCGCCGCACGCTCGGCGAGGCCCTGTGGCGGCGGCGGGCCGTCTCCGCGCCGCAGTTTCACGAGAACCGCGTCATCATCGGCACCTTCGCCTTCAACCTCCTGCTCGGCCGCTCCTGGCCGGCCGCCGAGGAGGAGATCGCCGAGGCCGAGGTCCTCTGCCGCGAGCTGGGCCTCGGCCCCCTCCTCGACCGGATGCCGTCGGGCATGTTGCAGATGGTGGGGGAGAGCGGCTGGCAGCTCAGCCACGGCGAGAAGAGCCGCCTCTACCTCGCCCGTGCCCTCCTCCAGAAGGCAGACCTCATCGTGCTCGACGAGAGCTTCGGGGCGCTCGACCCCGAGAACATGGGCCTCGCGCTGCGCTGCGCCCTCCGGCGGGGCCGGACGCTGGTGGTCATCGCGCACCCCTGATGGGCCGCGTGCGCGCAGCGGGGACCGGTCGCGCCGTGGTCCTCGCTCGCTTGCCCCGGACCGCCGCAGAGGAGTACCCTTCGGAGGCCGGCTCCAGCCGGGAGTGACCCGGCCCCACAATGCGTCTACCCTCTCGAGAGTGCTCCCCCGATGCGACCACGCTCCCCCGCCTCGCCCTCGAGCGCCTTCGCCTTCGGTCTCCTCGGTCTGGTCGCCGGGTGCGGCGGAAAGTCAGCCAGCGTCGCTGCTTCTTGCGGTGACCAGTCCTGCCCCGCGGGCACGGTGGTGGAGGAGTACCGCTCCTCCCGCGACGGCTTTGATGTCTCTGGGGGTGCCTCCGCGTCGGAGGCGTCGGGAGACGTGGCCTTCGCCAACTTCGGGGAGGGCGAGTGCCGCTTCACCTGTGTCGCCTACGTGTCCTGCCCCGAGCCGGCCTGGCCCGTGATCACAGAGGAGTGTTTCACCTGTGCCATGCTGACCGACGATGGAGAGGTCGTCCAGGGAGCCTGCGACGACGGCAGCGGTGACAGCCTTGGTGACGTGGACGGAGACGGGTTTCGCTCCACGGACGGCGACTGTGACGACTCCACGGAGGCGGTCCATCCCGGCGCCGGCGATGATGTCGGCGATGACGTCGACAACAACTGTGACGGCGAGGATGGTATCGACGGCGATGGCGACGGGTACGCCTCCGCCGGCAGCGGGGGTACGGACTGCGACGACGGGGACAGCGCGGTGTACCCCGGAGCTTATGATGAGTGGTACGACGGCGCAGACACGAACTGTGACGGGGAGAGCGACTACGACGCAGACCAGGACGGCTACGACAGCGACCATTACGGTGGCGCCGACTGCGATGACCGGGACGAGGACGTCCGCCCCTCCGCTTCGGAGCGCTGGTACGACGGTGAGGACCAGAACTGTGATGGGGAGAGTGACTACGACGCCGATCAGGACGGCTACGACAGCGACCGCTACGGGGGAGATGACTGCGACGACGAAGACGAAGACACCTGGCCCGGCGCGGTCGAGGAGCCCGACGACGGCCGGGATCAGGACTGCGACGGGGAGGACTTGCACCCGTACCTGGTCGTATCGGGCGGCCACTCGCACACCTGCGGCATCCAGGCCAGCGGCGAGGTGGAGTGTTGGGGCGACGACAGCGAACACCAGGTGAGCGACGCGCCGAGCGGCACATTCTCGTCTGTCAGCGCGGGCTCCAGCTTCAATTGTGCGCTCAGCAGCTCTCGAACGGTGACCTGTTGGGGGTACGATGATCTCGGCGTAGTTTCGGAGACCCCGGCTGGCAGCTACACTCGGGTCGCGGCCGGTAGCAACGCCGCTTGTGCCCTGGACAGCGGCGGCGAGGCGAGCTGTTGGGGATATGGCACGGCCTACGGCCTCGACAAGACCCCGCCGGACCTAAATTTCGCGGAGATCGCGGTTGGAAACCAGACCGCGTGCGGCATCACCACCGCGAAGGCGCTCTCCTGCTGGGGAGCGGACTCTTACGATCTGCTCGGCGATATGCCCTCGAGCAGCGTCCAAGCGGTGGCCGCCGGTGCCGCTCACTTCTGTACGATCACGACCGCCGACGACCTCGCGTGCTGGGGGGTAGACGATGGGTCGAGCTTCCAGGATTACGGGCAGGTCACTCAGGCCCCTCCGGGGCAGTTCACCGCCGTCTCTGCGGGCTCCAATCACTCCTGCGCCATCACCACCGCGGGCAGCGTCACCTGTTGGGGCCGCGACGACATGGGGCAGGTGAGCGATGCGCCCGCGGGCACCTTCGTCTCCATTCACGGCATGGGCCATCACACCTGTGCGCTCGACGAAGAGGGCGCGGTCACCTGCTGGGGCAACGACAGCGATGGACAGGTGAGCGACGCGCCCTGAGGGTGCCACCCCTTCCACCGTGTACACTCCGCGGCCATGCAGCCTCGCCTTCCTCGCCTCGCCTTCCTTGACCTCGAGCTCAGTCGAAAGGGTAAGCTCCCGGAGGCCGCGACACACGACGAGCCCGCTCACTTGAGCCCCCCACGTTCGGCACATCTGGAATTTGGCACCAGATTGGCGAGAACGCCGAGTGGCGGGCGGCTCCATGAAGTCCCGCTCTCCCAAGTGCTCCCGGGCCTACCCGTCGCCACCTGCGAGCAGGATCGAGTGATCCACCGCCACGGCGACGCCCCCGCCGGGCACGATCACGAGCTCTCGAATGGACTCGTCGGTTGGAATTCCCGACATCAGCGTCCAACCCTCTCCGTTCCAGCGAATCACTGCCGAGATCGAATTCAGCCAACCGCCACGGTCACTGTACTGACCGCCTCGCATCTCGAGATAGACCTCATCTGGAGCGGCCACCGCCAACGAGCCCGGCATCCATGCCCCGCCACCCAGCTCGGACTCCAAGAGCTCGATGGGCAGGTCTCTCGTGGTCCAGCTCACCCCGTCATAAGAGAAGAGCAAGGGCAGGCCGTCGGGGTGTTCCTCTCCCGAGCTCCTTCCAGTAATCCAGATATTGTCAGGCGAGGAGCCCCGAATGGAGAAGAACCGCTCGTCCCACCAGTCGTTCCAGTCCCCGTCCCACTCGTCAGCCGGAGTGGGTAGGTCGACATACTCCACGTCGAACCCATCGACACGGGCGAGGCTGGCGATGTTGATGCGCGAGCCGCCGCTGTACCCTGCGGCCCAGGCGATGCCATCCGAGCCCACCCAGGTGGAGTCGAAGTAGGAACCAGAGCGCTCCCACTCACTCGGGTCTGTCACTTCCCCGTCCTGGAAACGGACGAGGAGACGCGCCCCTACGACCACTACGTCGTTGGAGCGCCTCGCGCCGACGTCATCGGGCGGCCACCAAGAGAGGCGCTCGGACCAGCTCCAGACGCGATCGATTGGGGAGCGCTGACCCATCGCGCCCCCCCACCCGTCGTCATTCCGCATCCCCGCCGCCACGAGGACGCCGTCCTCTGCCATCCACAGGTGATAGAGGGCCTGATCCGTCCACGCTTCCGAGGTCCATTCGCTGCAGTTCCAAGTGTACAACCCGGATTCGAAGAGGCCATAGGTGTCGCCATCCCACCCCGACTCAACATCCTCTTCCACCCAGCTCGCGAAGAGCGTGCCATCGGAGCCTGCAGCGAGGCTCTCGATGGGCGCTCCACCTTCCCAGGACCCGACGACCTCGAAATGATCGGTTGGCGCGCGGCGCTTCCCCTCATCAACCGATCGGCAGGTGTCGTCGCGGTGACAGGCAACGAGAGGAGTGGACAGGAGGAGCAGGGTTCGAGAGGTGGGGCCCATCTTCAGCTCCGTCTGCGAGGCTCCGCAGGGTCTTCCTGGTGGCTGTTGGGGCGAGGACGAGGCATCGAACCACCATCGTACCACCGCATCGCCGGCGGGCGGAGCCGCCCCGGCCCCAGCGCTGACTCTGCAGGCTCGACACCGAAGCCGGCCCCCCCAAGAGGTGCGCCCCCGGCCCAAGGGCGCTACGACCGCCCGATGAGCACCCTCCCCGCCTGCCCGACCTGCCTCAAGCCCGCGACCATCTGCGTCTGTGACCGCATCGCGGCCATCTCGCCGCCCCTGCAGACGCGGGCGCGGGTGCTCGTGCTCCAGCACCCCCAGGAGCCCGACATCGACCTCGGCACGGCGCGGCTCCTCGAGCTGATGCTGCCCGCGGCGCAGGTGGTGGTGGGCCTCTCCTGGGGCTCGCTCAGCCAGGCCCTCGGCGAGGAGGCGGACCCTCGGCGCTGGGGGGTGCTCTACCCGGCCAGCCTGCCCCGCGAGCTCACGGAGGCGGACAAGGCGGCCCCAGTGGTCGTGATGAACCCGGTTGGCGGGCCCGTGACCGAGCCGCTCGACGGCATCGTGGTGCTCGACGGCACCTGGAGCCAGGGCAAGGCCATCTGGTGGCGGAACCCCTGGTTCTTGAAGCTCCAGCGCGTGGTGCTGCACCCGCGTGAGCCCTCGATCTACGGCCAGATGCGAAAGGAGCCCCGGCGCGAGGCCCTCTCGACGCTGGAGGCCGTGGCCGAGGTGCTGCAGGCCTGGGGCGAGCCCCCCGCCGTGCGGGTGGAGCTCCGAAAGGTGATGCGCACGATGATCCAGCGGGCCCGGGACACGAACCTCCGGGGCATCGTGCGCCCCGAGGGTGAGGCGCCGAGGCCGCGGCGGCGTTGAATGGGCCGCAGGGCCCGGGCGTCGCTCGGAGACGGCAGCGCCACCGATTGAGGGCCTGCCGAACCTCGGCTTCGGAGGCCCTGTGTCCATCTCTTGCACCCCCAGGCTCCCCCTCGGCTTCGTCTCCGCGCTCCTGCTCGGCCTCACGGCAGGCTGCTTGCCCTTGAAGGGCGCGGGGGACGTGACCGGGCAATATTCAGTCGACTACGACAGCGCCTGGACGATCTATGAAGACGGCGCGGTGGTCGCCCGCGTGGAGCCCGGGAGCGCCGAGGCGGTGGAGCTCTCCGAGGGCGTGCTGGTCTTTGACGTGCTCTGTGAGGAGGCCGACCGCCTCTGCCCGGAGGAGGCCCTGTGGGGGGCGGTGGAGATCGAGCAGCCCACCGCCGAGGTGCAGGCGTACATCGACATCGTCAACCGAGACCCCGAGGTGGGCACCGAGGGCGAGCGCCTGCCCGGCTATGTGCAGGAGGACGGCGCCTTCGAGGCCTTCGCCGGCGCCGACACCCGCTGCGGCGAGCCGCCGGCCCTCGGGCGCGTGACCGGCCTCTTCACCGAGGCCGGCATTGAGGACGGCGACGTGGGCTGGGACTACACGGAGGGCTGCACGGTGGGCGGCCTCCAGGTCGACGGCCCCCTGCGCATCGAGGCCACGTTCACGGCGACGCGGGTGGACTGACCCCGCCTCCCGCCTGGTGCCGAGCCTGCCGCCGGGGCCCCGCGCCCAAGGCCTCCCGGCGGCTGGGGAGCGGCCGGTCCGGCAGCAGCTCCCGCAGCCAGCCCGGCACGTCATGGCGCCCCGGGCGCAGCCAGTCGTCCCAGAGTGCCGCGGCGACGCTCGCCCCCGCTGTGGTGTTCGCCCCGGCGGTGTCGCCTCGATCGATGAGGTGCGCGTGGAGGAGCTGGCCGAGGCGGGGGAGGCTGAGCTGGTGGGTCTGTCCGGTGCGGGCCCAGAGCCAGTCGCTCCAGTCGAGGAAATTCTGAAAGGGGCGGTCTCCGAGGAGGAGCGGGAGGGTGCCGACGAAGTTCCCGCTGTTGGCCACGAGCTCCCAGTAGCGGGCGAAGCGCTTGAGGCGGGACAGGGTGGGGGCGGGGAGGGCGGCGGTCTCCAGGATCTCATAGGGCGGGCTCTGGCTGTAGACCATGCCGAATTCGCGGTCGTGGCGGATGATCGGGGTGCCGCGGAGCCGCTTGAGGAGGCCGACCTGGATCTCTTGGGGGCGCATCGCGTAGAGCGTGTCAAAGCCCGCGCCGAAGCTGTCCAGGCCCTCGCCGGGGAGGCCGATGATGAGGTCAGCGTGGACGTGAACGTTCGTCTCCTCGCGTAAGAAGCGGAGGTTCTCGGCTATCTTCGCGCGATCGAGGCGGCGAGAGATGCGCGCGGAGACGACGGGGTCGAGGGTCTGGATGCCCACCTCGACCTGGAGGGTGCCCGGTGGGAAGCGGCGCAGGAGCTCGCGCAGGGGCTCGGGCAGGCGGTCGGGCACGACCTCGAGGTGGCTGAAGAGGCCCCCTTGGGCCCGCTCGAGCAGGAAGGTGAGGATCTGTCGGCTCGCCTCGATGTGGAGGTTGAAGGTGCGGTCTACCAGCTTGATCTGCCGGGCGCCGCGCGAGTAGAGCTGGTCGAGCTCGGCGAGGAAGGCCTCGATCGGGGCGGCGCGCACGAGGCGGTCGAGGGAGGAGAGGCAGAACTCACACAGGAAGGGGCAGCCGCGGGAGGCCTCGGCGTAGATGACGCGCTGGGCCACGTCCTCGTCGGTGTACTCGCCGTAGGGCGAGGCGAGGCGGGTGAGGTCGGGCAGGGGGGCGGCGATGATCTTTGGCGGCCGCTCGACGGGCTCCCCCTCTCCCAGCTCTCCCGGCTCTCGCAGCAGGGCCCGGCAGAGCGCGGCGAAGGCGAGGTCTCCTTCCCCTTGGATCACGTGGTCGGCCAGGGCGACGATCGGCTGGCCGTCCGCCTCGTGGCTGACCTCGGGCCCGCCGAGCACCACGATGATGCCGGGGCGGAGGGCCTTCAGGTCGGCCACGAGGGCGGTGAGCGGGGCCACGTTCCAGATGTAGACGCCGAAGCCGACGATGCGCGGCTCGAGGTTGAGGATGGCCTCGAGGAGGTCAATGGTCCGGGCGGAGGCCTCCCACTCGCGCAGGATCGTGCGCTCCCGGAGCTCCCCCATGTTGGCCAGCAGGCAGCGGAGGCCGAAGGCGCTGTGGGCGTACTTCGCGTTCAGCGTGGTGAGGAGGATGTCCTGGGCGGCGCACACGGGCGGACCTCGGGGCGGGCGCAGGGGTGACCGCCGACGGGCTTGCCCTACCCCGCCCTGCGCCGCGGGGTGGCGTTAGCCTCTGGGCCTGCCCCGAGGACGCCGTCATGAAGGTGCTCGCGCTCAGCGCCAAGGTGGATGACCCCAGCTTCCCCCTCGTGGCGGCGCGCCTCGCCGAGCGGGGGGCCGAGCTCCGGGTGCTCGACACGGGGCGCCTCCCCGCGGAGCTCTCCCTCAGCCTGGGCATTGGTGAGGCGCCCCCGCCCACCGCGCTCGGCGACGGGCTGCTCGACGGGGTGGGCTCGATCTGGATCCGCCACGTCGAGACCGGCCGCAGCCTGCCCGACGACCTCCCGGACGACCACCGGGCCACCTGCCGCGCCCAGGCGGACGCCGCGCTCTGGTCGCTGATCGGCTGCTCGACGCTGTTCCAGCTCGATCCGCCCGAGGCCCTGCTGAGCGTCTACCAGAAGCCGCGGGTGGTGGCGATGGCCCACGCCTTGGGCCTCACCGTGCCCCGCACCCTGATCACGAACGACCCCGCGGCGCTCCAGCGTTTCGCCGCCACCTGCCCCACCGGCGTCGTCTGCAAGCTCGTCGAGAATTCGGGGATCTCGCAAGCGGACGGGCGGCCGCTGCTCACGAGCCTGCTCAGCCCCGAGGAGATCGCAGACCCCCAGGGCCTCTCCCTCAGCCCGATGTGCTTCCAGGAGCGGGTGCTCAACGAGGAGGAGCTGCGCATCACCGTCGTTGGGCGACAGGCCTTCGTGGCCGCGCTCCGGCCAGGGGAGCTCATCGACTGGCGAGGCAGCCCAGAGGCCGTGGCGTCGGTGCGCCCCTTTCAGGGCCTGCCGGAGGCCGTCCTCGTGCGCATCTTCCGCCTGCTCGATCAGATGGGGCTCAACTTCGCCACCGTCGACCTCATCCACACGCCGGACGGTCGCTGGGTCTTCCTCGAGGTGAACAGCGTCTCCTTCTTCGACCACGTCGAGCGACACGCGGGGCTGCCGATCTCGGCCGCCGTCGCCGACCTGCTGCTGGGGCGCGCGCCGCCGCGGGTGGGGCGCCGCCTCGACGGAGCCCTGTGAGCCTCCGGGGAGCCCTCAGCCGTCGCCCTGCGCCTCCTCTGTCCCACCTCGGCCCCGGCTGATCATCCCGTAGGCCTTCAGCCGCCGGTAGAGCGTCGCCGAGCCGATCTTGAGCTGCTCGGCGGTGCGGGTCTGGTTGCCTCCGTTGAGGTCAAGGGCGGCGATGATGTACTCCCGCTCGACCTCCTCGAGGGGGCGCACCGTGCCGATGGTGGAGGCGGGCCGCGGGAAGGCCTGTCGGATCTCCTCGGGGAGGTCCTCGAGCTCCACCCGGGTGCCGGGGGCGAGGGCGACGGCGCGCTCCATCGCGTTCTCGAGCTCGCGCACGTTGCCTGGCCAGTCGTAACGGAGGAGCTGATCGGCGGCGCTCGGGGAGATGCCGGTGAATTTTCGTTTGACCCAGTCGGCGGCGCTGGCGAGCAGCACCCGCGCCAGGGGGAGGATGTCGTCGCGGCGGTCGCGGAGGGGGGGGACGTGGAGCTCCACCACCTTGAGGCGGTAGTAGAGGTCTTGCCGGAAGGCGCCGCCGACCACGCCGTGGGCGAGCTCGCGGTTGGTGGCGGCGATGACGCGGACGTCCACCTTGCGGCTCCGGTTCTCTCCCACGCGGCGCACCTCGCGCTCCTGGAGCACGCGCAGCAGCTTGACCTGCATCGCGGGGGAGACCTCGCCCACCTCGTCGAGCAGCAAGGTGCCCCCGTTGGCCGCCTCGAAGAGGCCCGGGCGGTCGCCGGTGGCGCCGGTGAAGGCGCCGCGGGCGTGGCCGAAGAGCTCACTCTCGAGCAGCGACTCGGTGATCGCGCCGCAGTTGATCGCGATGAAGGGGCCCTGAGCCCGCGCCGACTCGTCGTGGACGAGGCGCGCGATACGCTCCTTCCCGGCCCCGCTCTCGCCCGTGATGAGCACGGTGGAGTCGACCTTCGCCACCCGCCGCGCGAGGTCGAGCAGGCGGCGCATGGGCTTGCTCTTGGCCACCGTGCCCGACGGCTCCTCCACCTCGCGGGTGACCCGCACGAGGGCCCGCTGGTGGGCGCGGAGCTTGGTCTCGGCGGCCTTGAGGCTGGTGGTGACCCGCTCGAGAGAGACGTCGAGGCTCTCCTGGAGTCGCGCGGCCTCGAAGAAGCGGAGCTCGTCGGCCCGCGCCTCTCCCCAGGCCTCGCGGGTTCGCCCGACCAGGTGACAGGCGGCGTCGCCGCTCCCGACACAGCGCTCCTCGAGGACGTAGATCTCCCGCCCCTCGGCGCGGCTGATGAAGCCGCTCGTGAGGCCGCAGATCGTCCAACAGACCGGGGAGGTGGAGCGCCCGAAGTGCAGCAGGTGCTGCTCCACCTCGTAGGAGGCGAGGATGGTGAGCCCCTCGGGGCTGAGGACACTCGTGCTGGTCGGCGCGAGGCCGAACAGGCCCTGGAGGCTGTGGATCCGCGTGCCCGCCCGGCCGAGCTCCTCGAGGGTGTCCCACTTGAACTCCGCGCGCATCGCCTCGGCCATGCGCCAGCCGTGGGCGAAGCCGAACTGGGTGAGGACGGCGCGCGCCGCGGTGAGGCCGAAGTTCTCGGTGAGGTACTTGCGCAGGACGCCCATCGCGACGGCGTCGATGAGGAGCGCGCGCTGCCCGGCGAAACGAATCACACCCTCTTCCGTGCTCAATTCCAGGAGCTCGGCGAGGTTGAGGTTCTCTTTGTTCAAATCGCTCCTTTACAGAGACGCTAAGGGGAGAGGCCCGACGACAGGCCTACAGAGCGAACCTGGGTGGTCAACCAGACATAGCCGTATCATGAACGGGAAGAGCTTGCCAATTTCCAATCAGAAGGATGCTGTCACCCGTCAGGTTGAAACGACTGCGTGTCTTATCTGGGCGGCCGAGCACGGAGAACACACCGCGGCGTTCCCATCATTATGATGCCGTTTCCCCTTCACCATGAGCGTTGACGCGACGTGTGCGGTGGGTGTGACCGCAGGGCAATCGCATCTTGACGGGGCAAGAGGTTAGCATGGGTTGATCTCTTACCGCCGGGCATCTGCCGCGGCCTCGGAGGTCGCTATGGCGACGCTGCTGGAGCACTTCGACAACCTGCCAGACC
>JBIJDH010000073.1:0-4380 GCA_044344255.1 Myxococcota bacterium | reverse complement strand
CTCGCGATCCCGGACTTCACGTAAGAATGGCAGCGATCGGCCTACCAGCGGGTGAATCGGCAAGGTGATGATCACCCTCTCAACAACCTCGCTCTGCAAGCTGGTACTCTGATCTGAGCTCAGATGGCTTCCGTTGCCCGCGCTGCGGCGCCCCGATGGTCCTCCAGACCGGGTCCTCCGCTGCATCGTTCAGGCCCCCCTCGCGACGACGAAGATCCCGCGGAGCCTCGCGAAAGGGACGGCGCCTCCGTAGCGATGGCGACGGGCTCGACGACCCGGTCTGGAGGACCGGGAGGTGCGGGGAGCGCACGGGGCCGGCGGGCGGAGCCTCGTTCGATGGGTAGAATTCGACCGGAAAACCTCGGATTTCATGCCCCACCGAGCCCGAAAGCCGCGAGTCGGGGGGCCCAGAGCCGCCCCGGAGCCCCTGCTCGGGCGCCCCCCGAGAGCGTTCATCTTTCCTATCCGCAGCTCAGCCGGGCCCGCATCGAGGCCTGAACCAGCCGGTGGGTGAGGGGGCCCGAGCTTCGGCGCGGGCCCCCTCTTCGTCTCCGGTCTTCGTTTTGACGAGCCCCTCAGCCCTCGGGCGGCTCGGCCGCGGGCGCCTGCCCGGGGAGCCGCTCGCGGGCGAGGGCCGGGGTGCCGTAGACCTTGTAGGCGTAGCCGTCGAGCCGGTCGTAGCGGAGGTGGACGAAGTGGCCGCCGTCGTCGCGCGCCACGGGCTCCCCGGTCACCAGCTCGGTCCAGGGGCCGAGGCCGCCCGGCAGGTCGAGCTCGACCACGAACTGCGGGTCCGCGGAGCTGTTGATCACGACGACGACGCCGTCCTCGTCGCTCATCCGGCTGAGCGCCAGCACCGCGCCGACCTCGCTCGGGAGGAGGGTGGTCGCGCCCGTGCGCGCTGCGGGGCTCCGCGCGCGCAGCGCGACGAGGGCGCGGGCCAGGGAGAGCATGCTGCCCTCGTCCTCGGCCTGCGCGGCGACGGTGCGGCCGTCGAGGTAGTCGGGATCGACGGGGAACCAGGGCTCGCCAGCGGTGAAGCCGGCGTGGAGCGTGTCGTCCCAGAGCATCGGCCCCCGCTGCGGCAGGTCGGGCAGGCCCGTGGGATCGGGGGAGGGGAGGTCGATCTCCTCGCCGTAGTAGAGCACCGGCTGACCGGGGCCGAGCAGGTGAAGCACCATCGCCGCCCGACGGGCCCGGGCGTCCTCGATGGTGAGCGTGCTGCGATCGACGTCATGGGAGCCGAGGTAGGGGGCGACGCGGCCCTCCTGCCCTGCGTCGAGCTCGGCCTGCAGCACGGCGCGGAGCTCGGCGGTGTCGCCGAAGCGCCAGGTCACGAGGTTCGCCCACCAGCGCGGCACGTCGAGGACGAGGTCGGACTCGGGCGCGGCCTCGTCGCCCAGCCAGGAGAGGTTCCGCGCGGGGAGCTGGCTCCAGGCCTCGCTCAAGACGAGGGCGGTGGGGTCCGCCTGGTGGATCTCTTGGGTCACCCAGGCCATCAGGCAGTGGCTGGCCGGGGAGTCGCTGACCTGGTCGTCGTCTTCGATGAGCTGGAGCACCGCATCGACCCGGTAGCCGCCCGCGCCGCGGTCGAGCCAGGCGCCGAGGGCCGGGCTGAGCCGGTCCATCACCGAGACGCGGGTGAGGTCGAGGTCGGGGTAATCCTCGCCGAAGAAGCCGTAGTAGTAACGGCCATCACCGGTCGGGAACCAGCGGACCTCATCCCACTGGTGCTCGCTGAAGAGGTAATCGGTGACGTGGGGGCTCTCGGAGTCGGCGAGGGCCGACTCGAACCAGGGGTGCTGACTCGATGTGTGGTTGAAGGGGACGTCGAGCAGCACGCGCATCCCGCGCGCGTCCGCCGCCTCGACCAGGCTATCGAAGTCAGCCTCGCCGCCGTAGTCGGCCTCGACCGCGCTCCAGCTCACCGGGGCGTAGCCCGAGCGGTCTGGGCTCTCGAAGATGGGCATCAGCCAGAGCGAGGTAACGCCGAGGCTTTCGAGGTGGTCGAGGCGGGCGGTGACCCCGGCGAGGTCGCCCACCCCGTCACCGTCTGAGTCCTGGAAGGAGCGGACGAAGATCTCGTAGATCAGGCCGCCGTCGGGCTCCGCGCGGGGGGCGACCGGCGAGCTCAACGGGACCGCGCACCAGTCCACCTGCGGCGGATCCGCCGGACGACAGCCGATCGCGCCCGCCGAGGCGACGGCCAGGGCGACCGCGGCGACCCGAGCCGGCCGGAGGGGAGGGGAGGGGGAGGGCGCCGCGCGCGTCATGGCCGACCAGCGTAGCGCAGCGAGGCCGGCGCGTCGGTCGCGGGCCCGCCGCGCTGGAGGCGCCGCCACGACGAGTGGACAGAGCACCTCGTCGCGCAGAGCGCGGCGGCCAGGGCCCCGGAGTGGACCTCGGCGCTGGACCCGCCGGAGTAAACCGTCGCCCTGAAGAGCCCTTGGGAGCTCGATCTGGGGTAGGTCCGCGCGATGCTCGACGGCGCCCTCTGGACCCACTTCGTCACCGTGCGCCACCTCTCGGCGCTGCTCCACGGGCGACCGCGAGCCCTGTGGGTGGAGGTCACCGACGGCGACGCCTTCGGGTACCGCGGCATGTTCGCCTACGACATCGTCAAGATGTCGATCATCCGGATGGCCTTCGCGCTCGGGCGGGAGCTCTCACGCCACGGCGGCACGGCCATCGCCGTCACCCCCGGCTTCCTCCGCTCGGAGCAGATGCTCGAGGGCTTCGGCGTCAGCGAGGCCAACTGGCGCGACGCCGTGAGAGACGTCCCCGATTTCATCGCGTCGGAGACCCCGCTCTTCCTGGGCCGCTGCGTGGCGGCGATCGCCGCAGAGCCAGACGTCGCCCGGCGGAACGGCCGGGTGTTCGCCTCCTGGGACGTCGAGCGGGAGCATGACCTCGTCGACGCCGACGGCGCGCAGCCACAATGGGCCGAACACTTCGCCCGCGCCTACGGGCGCCCCTTCCGCAGGGCCGACGACCAGGCCTATGCCTCCTGGGAGCAGGACAGCTCCTATGAGATCGCGATGGGGCCCGGATCGGCGGTCGGGTAGCCTTTGCTTTCGGCTCATGCCGGCGCGGCCGATCGCAGGTGATCACCGTAGGGCTTGGTGAGGTCCAGCGCGTGTCCAGTTCGACACGGAGCGCAACTTTCACGGTGAGGGCGGGGCGCCGAACGAGCTCCAGGCGAAGGTCACCCCGGAGAGGTCATTCCGCGAGCGCCTCCTCCACAGAGGTGGCGGTCATGGCACGGTCGAGCCATTCGAGGAGAAGAGCGGTGTCCTCGGTGGACTCGATGCGGGCCATCGCGGCGGCGTCCGGATGGAGGCCCCGCGATCGGAGGACCTTGATCACGGCCTGCCCGAGCCCCTTGGCCTGCCCCTTGGCCTCACCTTTGGCCTCACCCTCAGCCTCACCCTCAGCCTTGCCCATCGCGATGTACTTCTTGGCAAAGTCGCTCTTGTACTCGTAATTTTGCAGCAAGGCAGCCTCCAGGGCAGCGCGGGCGGTTTCGCCGAGCGCGTTCAGGATGAGATCAGTGTAGGGGCGAGCCCGATCGTCGTCAAGCTTCGTCACCACCCCAGCGGCGGTCTCCGCGATGGCAGCGCCCGCGGGTCCTCTGCCGTGAACCAGCGCGCTCAGGACGAGGCGCTCTGGATGGGCGAGGGCCAGGGCCGGATCCGTGAGCAACGGAATGTCGGTGGGCCCGATGACGACGGGCACCAGCATCGAGCCCGCGGGGTCGAGGGGGATGGGCTTCCTGGCCCAAACGGCCACCGCGGGGCTGAGGGTGAGCACGACCAGGACCACGTCCCGCCGCAGCCGATCCCGAGCGAGCGAGGTGTAGCTCGGCCAGGTCCACAGCTTGTCCGGATCGACCCGAAGCTGAACCTCGAGGATGAACACGGGGCCGCGCTCTGGAACCACGCCAAGATCCGCGCGCCGCTCCAGGGGTTTGGGATCGGTGAGCGCGGTGTCGAGGGCCTCGCAGGCTCCCGGGCCCTCCGCCAGCGGCGGGAGGAAGCGCGCAGTGAGGTCGGCGACCAGGCGCAGGTCGGCGCGGAAGAGGTCAATCAGGGTCTCGTGCAGGGAGGAGGGCATGGGGTTCCGGGAGGGACCGAGAGCGACGCGGACGTTGTTCGGCGCTTAACCGCCGGGTTGAGCCGTGGCGTCGGCGAGCGGCCGCAGTCGGCGGATGCTCGCCGAACTGCGCGAACCGTGTAAGGCTACATGTTAATCGCGATCCCTGGGAAGAAACCCTTCCCGTGAGGGACTGGACGGCGGCGCCGCCCCCTACCGCTGCTGACGAACGGCAGGGCGCGCGGTGTGGGTCCGCCGAGGATGGCGCCAGAAGCGCATCGCGGCCTC
>JBIJDH010000003.1:0-589484 GCA_044344255.1 Myxococcota bacterium | reverse complement strand
CGCTCGACTTGCATGTGTTAGGCCCGCCGCTAGCGTTCGCTCTGAGCCAGGATCAAACTCTCCAGTTTAATCCACAAAAACTCTTACTTGTTTCAAACGAGAGTTGCTATCTGGTTTTCAAAGACCGCAAACGCCCAGCAGCGTCTTGGTTTCGCTTATCTACTCTGGCAGCCTACATCCGTCAAGCGACTTCAGAAGGTTTTTTGCCACCCGAGCAGGCCACCCTTTTCGGGGTGGCCCAGCAGTCTACTCAGGGTCCCTCGTCTTGTCAAGGCTGACAGGACTCAAACACTGAAGAGCGGGTGCCGTACCGAGGTAGAAAGAGCTTCCGGGGTCACCCCCGGCGCCCGCCCTGATATCCGGATCCGCCAGGGTGTCAAGGCTTCGAGTCCCAAACGCTCGTGGGTGCTCTCGGCCTCCGAGGGCTTGGCCCCCACGCTGGAGGTCCCCGATCGGCACCCTCGCCTTGCTGCCGTTAAGAGCGGGCTGAATCGAGCCTGGCCGTCGCGTGAGGTGACGGTCGGTCGGCAGCGCCGATCCCGGCTGACCGCCGGCAGTTCGGGCGGCGGTGCGCCACCGCACGGACTTCCGCTTTTCTTGGACTCCTACTGCTCCGAGCGACCTGATGGAACGGCCGAGCGCCTCCCGCCCTTCTCGCCTCGTCTTTGTGTGCACCGCGAACATTTGTCGTTCGCCGATGGCTGAGGGCCTCGCCCGCGCCTACGCGACTGATCGAGGCTGGGCGACGGAGGTTCGCTCGGCGGGTGTGCTCGGGCTCATCGGACGCGCCGCTGACCCCACCGCTGTGCGGGTCATGCAGGAGGTGTCCATCAACATCTCCAAGCACCAGAGCGGAGCGGTCACCCCCGAGCTGGTCCTGTGGGCGGATCACATCCTGGTAATGGAGCTCGCGCACCAGATGGTCCTGCACAAGGATCACCCAGGCTCGGAGGGCAAGGTGCTTCAGCTCGCCAGCTTCGGGGGCCTCTCCGAGATCAAGGATCCCTACGGCGGCTGGCGGTGGCGCTTCCGAACCTGCCGGGACGACCTCCGCAGGTGCGTCGAGCGGTTCATGGATCGCCTCCCCGCACAGGTATAGGGAGGCCGAGATCGGGGGCCCGGCGCGTCTGGGCCACGGCTCTGACACTCTGCCGCACACGGGTGGCGTGCAGCACGTCAGGGGCTGACGAAGTCTCCTCGTTCGAAGGACCACACTCGCCGCAGCTGCTCGCCCTCCGCCACCTCGAGCCGAAAGGTTGTGCGGCGCCCGTCGTCCACCACCAGGGTCACGGTGTGCGGGCCCGGCTCACAGCGGTACCGGTAGAGCGGCGTGTATCGGACAAAGACCCCGTCGATCAACACCTGGGCACGGGGCTCGGAGGAGATGGTGAGAGAGGTCGCCCCCTGAGCCGCGGTGGCGCCAACCCCGGCGGTGGCCGCCGGCGGGCTGGACGGCGCTGGCGCTGGGCTCGACGGGAGATCGGCGTCCGGCGCCGACGGGTTCGGGACGGGGACGGCGGCCGTGCTCTCGCTGTCACCTCCGGGGGGCGCCGGCATCTGCGACGCCGTATGTTCGAGCGACACCCCCGCAGGTGCGCCCGGATGAGGCGTGATCCGCGGATTCTCCGCCTCGGCCATCGGCTGTTCGGACTGAGCGGCCTCTCGCGCCGGCGCGGGCACCGGGCTCTGGGCCACCGCTCCCTCTACAGGAGGGCCCGCGATGGTCGCAGGCGGCGGCGGATCCGTCAGGGCCGCGTCGTCCTGCGTAGATGCAGCTGTGACAAGGCTGGTCGGGGAGGTCGGCGACTCGGATCTCCCCGACCAGCGGGGCAGCAGGACGCGCGAAGCGGTGAACAGCAACACCGCAAATGCGACCACGAGGAACAGCGTCGCCGCCATCGGCGCCCACCAAGAGAAGGTCGTTGCTCGTGAAGCGGGCGGCGACGACGGATGGGGGCGATGCCCGTCACCGACCACCACAGGCAGACCAGCTCGAGGCGCCATCGTCGAGACCGGCGCCGGGGTCTGCGGAGCTCGGAGGGCATGGGGTGCCGCCTTCGCTCGCTCTGGCGCCGACCCTCCGGAGAGGGTCGCGAGGGAGCTGTGGAGCGCGACCACCTCCTCCCTCGCTGTCACCGGATCGGTGACCAGCTCGCCGAAAGCCCGACCCATCGCGGCCGCGGTGGGGAACCGCGCGGCGGGGTCTCGCTGGAGCGCACGAACCAGGACTCGGATGAGAGGCGAGAAAGTGGACGGGAGCTGACTGGCACGACGAGCGGCCTGATCCTCATCCAGGAGCCGCCGGATGACGAAGGGGTCCTTCTCCGGGAACAGCGGCTCGAACTGGGCGAGCTCGTAGATGACGGAGGCGAGCCCGAAGAGGTCCGCGCCAGGCCCAACATCCAGACCATCCGCCTGCTCCGGGCCCATGTAGCCCCAGGTCCCGCGGACCGCGCCGTTCTCTTCAGCGAGGATCCGCGCCTTGCTGATCCCGAAGTCGAGGATCTTCACGACCCCCTGCGGGTTGAGGATGAGGTTGCTCGGCTTGACGTCCCGATGCACCAGATGAAGGTGCTGCCCACCTTCCGAGCAGGCCGCGTGGGCATGGTGGAGTCCATCGCAGACCTGGCGACCGATCTCGGCCACCGTGGACAGGCTCAACCGCAGCCCGCTTCGCTTGTAAAGGCTGATCGCGCGCCGCAATGTGAAGCCTTCGACGTACTCCATCACGATGAAGTAGCGATCGCCCTCGCTGTCGAAGTCCTGAATCTGCACCAAGTTCTGATGGTGCAGCAGCGACCCCACCCTCGCTTCGTTGACGAAGAGCTCCCGGAAGCCGAGGTCAGCCGCAAAGTGCGGAAGGATGACCTTGATCGCCACCCGGGGGGACACCCCGGCGATGCTGTCCCTCCGCGCTTCGAAGACATGTGCCATCCCCCCCGTGGAGATCGGCCGCACCAGCCGATACCGCCCCAGGCGCATCGGCGTGCCGTCCGGGAAGCCGGCTCCATCCGCCGCCTCGCTCATGCCCTGTCTTTTGCCTCTCGGGTTCCGGTGGGTAGACCAGCGATGTTCGGTCGGTCCGGCAGGGGAGGCCTCTTGAGCTGGGCGGTTGATCGAGACGTTAGCACGCATGACCGCCCCTGGCAGGAGGAGCACCAGCCGTCGGGATGGAGCGCCCCCTTGACGGCAGGCCACGCTGTGGTCAGGCTGCCCCCACTGGGAGGCCACATGCGCCCGCGCCACGTTCGACCACAGCCTGCTTCGGTCCGCTTTCTCTGGGCGGTCTGCCTGTGTGCCACGGTCTCCGCTTGCACAGCGACGGACAAGAACACCAACAAGGATCTGCCCTCTCGCGCAGGCGAGGGCGAGGGCGACGACACCGGCACGACGGAGGACAGCGGGCCTCCCCCGGAGGAGTGGGAGGTCGTGGCCATCCGCCCGGGGGTTTATGACATGACGGTGGACAGTATCCCCGAGAACACCTGCGAAGAACCGCTGGAGCCCGGCACGGTCGCGCAGGTGCCGGCGACCTCGGACGGCACCAACACCCTGCTGTGGGGCTACGTGCTCCTAGAGGCGTCCAACCGAGGGCGGATGCGAGGCGACTCCACGAAGGACTTCTCGGCGCCGGATGGGTCAGACTGCGTGGTGACCGAGCACACAGTCGTCGCCGGCCGAATCACCAGCCCCGTCGAGTTTGCCTTGGACGTGGCTCGAACGCACGTCGGCACAGGCACGGCCTGCGATGCCATGCCTCGCCCTGCCACCTGCAGCATGAAGTGGCAGGGCTCCTTTGTGTTCCACGAGGCGACGGCCGACACCGGCGCTCCGCCATAAGGTCCTCGTCGACCCGCCAGCCCTGAGCTGGGGCCCGTGGAACATTTGCCATTTTGTGTCACGATAGGACTCGGCGCCCGGTGAGCTCACGCCGCGGGTGCCATGATCCTGATGAAGCAGGAGATCAGACATGCCCACATCCACGACCCCACGGGCGAACACGGAGACCATCGACACACCCACCGGCGCGTGTGCGCCGGTCTCCCTCGGGCGCTCCTCGTCCCGCGGGGGTGGGCTGTTGTGTTGGACGCTCCTCCTCGCGCTCGCGGGCTGTGACAGCCTGACCAAGGCCAACGGCGGAGACGGCGGGGAGGGCGGCAACAATGACCCCGACCTCCAAGACAACGACAATGATGGGGTCGTGGCCCGCGACGACTGCGACGACGACGATCCGAACATCAAGGAGAAGTCCGACTGGTTCGTCGACAAGGATGGAGATGGACACGGGTCGGACGCCGACACCGTCGAGGCCTGCTACTCCCCCACCGGCTACGCCGCCGAAAACGACGACTGCAACGACGCAGCGAGCACCATCTTCCCCGGCGCTGATGAGGTCTGCAATGGCGTCGATGACGACTGCGACAGCGCCATCGACGACTCCGACGACAACGTCACCGACCCCCTCACTTGGTTCCCCGACGGCGATAACGACGGGTTCGGAACCGATGAGGGCTCGGTGGTCTCCTGCGTGAGCCCCAGTGGACACGTCGCGGACGGTGGGGACTGCGACGACACCATCCCGGAGGTCAACCCGGGCGTAGCGGAGGTCTGCAACAACGGCCTCGATGACGACTGTGATGGCGACCCGGGAGACTGCGCGCTCGACGCCCAGTTCGAGCTCTCCGACGAGCGCCCCGGGCTCCAGGGCTCCTCTTCCGGCGACTTCGCTGGGTGGTCGGTCTCGGCGGCGGGTGACATCAACGCAGACGGGCTCAACGACGTCCTGGTGGGGGCCCCCTACAACGACCGCGCCGACTACAACGGCGGGGCCACCTACCTGGTGTACGGGACGGTCACGTCCTGGACCCTGGCCGAGGACGCCGCGGCGGCGTGGTACGGCGAGGCGGAGGAGGACCAGCTCGGTTGGGCCGTGTCGGGCCCCGGCGACCTCAACGGAGACGGCGCCGACGACATCGCGATCGGCGTTCCGAACCAGGACGGTCCGGGCGGTGGCAACGCAGGAGGCGTCCGCGTCGTACTGAACCCCGGGTCTGGCATCAGCCCGAGCGACGGCGACCAGGCTATATTCAACGGCCAGTCTACTGCGGATAACGCCGGATTTTCCGTGTCGGGGGGAGCCGACGTGACTGGAGACGGCGGAGCAGACCTGATCGTGGGAGCGCCCTACCACGACGCCGCGGGTAACGACTCGGGCGCCGTGTACGTCGTGGCCGGCCCCCTCAGCTCGGGCACCACGAACCTCAGCCTCACCACCGCCGCGGCCAAGGTGGTCGGCGGGCGGTCCGGTGACACCGCGGGTTGGTCCATCGCCCTCGCCGGCGACGTCAACGGGGACGGCCTGGAAGACCTCCTCATCGGTGCCCGCGAAGCCGGCACCTCCTCCAACAAGAGCGGTGGCGCCTTCCTCCTCTACGGGCCGCTCTCGGGCGCCATCTCGTTGAACGACGCGGACATCGAGCTGCTCGGCGAGCTGGGTGAAGATCACGCTGGAACGTCTGTCGCAGGAGCCGGCGACATCAACAACGACGGCTTCGCCGACATCCTCGTCGGGGCGCCCGAGAATGACGGGAGCGGCGCGAACGCCGGCGCGGCCTACCTGCTGCTCTCCGCCACCAGCGGCGCCGGGCTCGCCGCGGCCGAGCTTCGAATGGTGGGAGAGGCGGTCGGCGACTCCGCGGGTCGCTCGGTGACCGGCGCCGGAGACGTCGACCACGATGGGTTCATCGACCTCATGGTCGGCGCGCCGTACAATGAGAGCGCCGGGAGCGCAGCAGGGAGCGCCTATCTCGTGAGCGGCACCACCCGCGGGACCCTCAGCCTCGGCGGGGCGGCCATCTCCTTCCGCGGCGAGGTCACCGGCATCTCCGGCGACGCCGCCGGCACGTGCGTGGCGGGCGCTGGGGACGTCAACGGCGACGATTGGCCCGACCTGCTAATCGGCGCCCCCCAGAACAGCAGCAGCGGGGCCTCCACCGGCGCCGCCTACCTGATCCAGGGGCTCGGCATCTGAGGCGGCCACGGGCTGGCGAGGGGACTTCACCCCCGCCAGCTCTCCCCAGCGGCTTCCGCCGTGGTAGGACTCCCCCTCGCACTCCGTGGAGGGTACTTGTCCGCACCGCTCGATCCCCCCGATCACCGAGTCCAGCCCGAGCGCGAGGTCCTGCCGGCCCACAGCGGTCTGGCCGCCCTCGACGCGGACGGGCTGCTTCTCTTGTACCGAGAGATGCAGCTCATTCGCCGGCTCGAAGAGCAGGCCGCCAAAGCCTATACCAACAGAGACATCCGAGGCTTCTGCCACCTCTACATCGGGCAGGAGTCCGTCGCGGTCGGCGCGGCGGCCGCGACCCGCGATGACTGGTGGATCTCCGCCTACCGTGAACACGGCCACGCCTTGGCGAAGGGCGTCCCTGCACGCGCCTTGATGGCAGAGCTGTACGGCAGGTCGACCGGCTCGTCTCAGGGGCAGGGCGGATCGATGCACATCTTCGACAAGTCCGTCCGCTTCCTCGGAGGCTACGGGATCGTCGGCGCACACCTCCCCCTCGCGACCGGCGTGGCCTGGGCCATCCGTCACCGCGCCGAGGGGCGCGTCGCGGTCTGCTTCTTTGGAGATGGGGCCTGTCACCAGGGCGCGTTCTTCGAGGCGCTCTGCTTGGCGCAGCTCTACAAGCTGCCCGTGGTCTTCATCGTCGAAAACAACTTCTACGCGATGGGCACGGCCCTTCACCGTCAGTCGGCCCTCACCGACCTCAGCTTGCGAGCAGACGGGGTTGGGATGGAGCGAGACTCCTTCGAGGCCTTCGACGTGGAGATCGTACGCGAGCGGGTGGGTCGCGCGGCGGCCTTTGCCCGGTCCGGTCACGGCCCCGTGCTGCTCGAGGCCATCACGTATCGATTCCGTGGGCACTCGATGTCCGATCCGGCGCGCTACCGTCCGAACGGGGAGCTCGACGAGAAGAAGGAGACCTCCGACCCCCTCAAGATCACGCGCAGCCGGCTGCTAAACCAGTTCGGCATGGCGGAGGCGCGGATCGAGGCCACCGACCAGTCGGTGGAAGACGAGGTCAACGACGCGACCCGGTTCGCCAAGGAGAGCCCGATCCCGGACGAGGCTCGGCTCTACGACTTCGTCTACGCCCCGCAGACCACCTCCCTCGAGGTGGGCTGAACGCCCGCCGATGTGAGCGGAGGGCCCGGTCAAGTCCGATGAATCGTCGCTCCCTCCCCACCCCGAACGAGCGAGAGGGCCGGTAGGTCTCCCTACCGGCCCTCTCTTGGGGTGGTGCGCGGAGGGGGAATTGAACCCCCAAGGCATTGCTGCCACCAGCACCTCAAACTGGCGCGTCTACCAATTCCGCCATCCGCGCTGACTCAACTCCCATACTCGATCGGCGCCGAGCTCGCAAGGCCCGACCGCGCGCAAGCGCTCGACACAGTCGGCCTGTCCCCCTTCGGACAGATCCGGCCAACCAGGCCGGTTCCGCCTGACGACCGAGGGAAATGCGAAGAGGCCGACAGGTTTCCCTGTCGGCCTCCTCTTGGGGTGGTGCGCGGAGGGGGAATTGAACCCCCAAGGCATTGCTGCCACCAGCACCTCAAACTGGCGCGTCTACCAATTCCGCCATCCGCGCTGACCCCAGCCGTTTATGCAACCCCACCCCGCCCGGCAAGGGTGGAGGATGGAAAAAACTGTGCGCTCCGACAGGAGCTGGACGGACGACCGTCACCCGCCCGAACGTGGTAGGGAGCCCGACCCCAGTTGAGACCGAGGCAAGCATGGCCGGTACAAGCTCCCCCGGGACAGTCCGGATGAAGATCCGAGAGGCGCTACGACGCGCCATGGTGGAGGAGATGCGTCGGGACGACCGCATCTTCCTGATGGGCGAAGAGGTCGCCCAATACGACGGCGCCTACAAGGTGAGCCAGGGAATGCTCGCCGAGTTCGGCCCGGAGCGCGTGGTGGACACGCCGATCAGCGAGAACGGCTTCGCCGGGCTCGGCGTCGGAGCGGCGATGGCGGGGATGCGCCCGATCATCGAGTTCATGACCTGGAACTTCTCCCTCGTGGCCTATGACCAGGTCATCAACAGCGCCGCCAAGATCTTCCAGATGTCGGGCGGTCAGTTCAACATTCCGATCGTCTTCCGCGGGCCGAACGGCTCCGCCGAGAACCTGGGCTCCCAGCACTCCACCTCGGTGGACTCCCTCTACGCGCACTTCCCCGGGCTCAAGGTGGTCACCTACTGTGACGCCCATGATGCCTACGGGCTCCTCAAGGCGGCGATCCGGGACGACAACCCGGTGTGCTTCCTCGAGAGTGAGCTCACCTACGGCGTCGAGGGCGAGGTGCCCGAGGCCGAGCTCATCATCCCGCTCGGCCTCGCAAACGTCCGCCGCGCTGGCAACGACCTCACGATCGTCACCTGGGGCAAGCAGGTCCAGAACGCGGAGGCCGCGGCCAAGGTGGTCGCCGCCGAGGGCATCGACTGCGAGATCATCGACCTCCGTTCGCTCCGCCCCCTCGATCACGAGACCATCTTCCGCTCCGTGGCCAAGACCGGGCGCTGCCTCGTCGTTCAGGAGGGCTTCCCCTTCGCGGGAGTCGCCGCCGAGATCAGCACTCGCATCACAGAGGCCTGCTTCGAGCAGCTCGAGGCGCCGGTGATGCGAGTGACCAACCGCGACATCCCCACGCCCTACGCCACAAACCTGGAGAAGCTCGTGGGCATCAGCCCCGAGCGCGTCGTCGAAGCCATCCAGAAGCTGCACAGGTACTGAGCCATGGCCGAATTCTTCCTCATGCCCCAGGCCTCCCCCACGATGGAGGCCGGCACCATCCTCTCCTGGAAGAAGGCGGAGGGCGCCGTCCTCTCCCCCTCCGACGTCCTCGCCGAGGTCGAGACCGACAAGGCTGCCATGGAGATCGAGATCTTCGACAAGGCTGTCTTGTTGAAGATCCTCGTGGCCGCGGGGGAGTCCGCCCCGGCCGGCCAGCCGATCGCGATCATCGGGAAGTCCATCGGGGAGGACTACTCCGCCCTCCTCGCCTCCCTGTCCGCGGGAGCTCCGCCCGCCGCAGCGCCCGCGCCCGTCGTCGCCCCGGCCCCTGCGACCGTCGTCGCACCGGCACCGGTGACCGTCACGGCCACAGGTGGGTCCTCTCCCGCGGCGCCACCGATCGCGCCAAAGGGCGCCTCGGCGCCGAGCCGGACCTCCCCACCCACATGGGCCGGGAGGCCGCTGATCCACGGGATCATGGAGCAGCACCTCTTCGAGCCCGGCTCGGACGTGAGCGGGAGCGCTGAGGGCCGTGTCCGCGCCGCCCCCGCCGCCCGAAGGGCCGCCCACGAGCTCGGGGTCGACCTCGCCAACGTGCAAGGCACCGGCCCGCGCGGTCGAGTGGTTCGTGCAGACGTCGAAGCCGCGGCCCGCCCCACCGCCCCTCCCCTGACCACCGCGCCGGCGGCTCCCCCAGCCTTTGAGCTCGTCCGCAACAGTCAGATGCGCAAGACCATCGCCAAGCGGCTCCGTGTGGCTTGGCAGGAGGCTCCAGCCTTCTTCCTCTCCGCCCGCCTGGACTGTGATCGCCTCGTGTCCTTCCGGGAGCAGCTCGTCGGGGCAGGCCTCAAGGTCAGCTACAACGATCTGCTCATCAAGGCCTGCGCCCGCGCCCTCCGCGAGGTCCCCGAGGTGAACGCATCGTGGGGTGAAGAGGCGATCACCCGACACGCCGCGGTTCACATCGGCGTCGCGGTCGCCCTACCCGACGGCCTCATCACCCCCGTGATCCGGAACGCTGATCAGAAGGGCGTCGCACGAATCGCCGACGAGATGCGCGACCTCGCCGGACGGGCCCGCGAGCGGAAGCTGCAGCCGGACGAGTACACGGGCTCCACCTTCTCGATCAGCAACCTCGGCATGATGGGGATCGAGCACTTCACGGCGATCTTGAACCCGCCGGAGGCACTGATCCTCGCCGCGGGGTCGCTCCAGCGAGAGCCCGTGGTCGACGCGTCGGGCGCGCTCACCACCGGCTGGCGCATGAAGGTCACCCTCACCTGCGATCACCGCGTCGTGGACGGAGCCCTCGGCGCCCGCTTCCTGCAGGTGGTGCGTCGTTACATCGAGAACCCGGCCCTCCTCGCCGCCTGAACGATCCGGCGGCGTCGGACTCTCTGGGCGCGGGGGCGCGCGCGCCCTCGCCTGTCCGCCGACGCCCCCTCAGGCGCGCTTGGGCGCCTCGACGGGCCCGCGGCGACGGCGGAGACCGGCGAGCAGACCAAGCCCGACGGGGAGCACCAGCGCCGCTGAGCTCCCACCACCGCAACATCCGCCGCCGCCGAGGAATTCGCCGTCCACCACACCGACGGGCCCAGCCTGGAGGGCGAGGGGCGTCTCGTAGTTGCCGGTGTTTCGAGCGTCGTGGCGGGCCATCGCCCACTGGACGTCCTGATCGGCGCGGCCCCGGGTGTGCCAGGCGAAGAGCCAGCCCTCGCGGGTGGAGACCACAACCTCGACGAAGCCGTCCCCGTCGATGTCGCCGACCGCAGGGCTGCCGAGGAGCCAGTTACCGGTGAACTTCGGCCAGCCCGGCGCTTCGACCCCATCGACGTCCCAGGCGTGCATCAGGTAGCCCGCCGAGCCGTAGATGACCTCGGGTGCGCCGTCGCCCGAGACATCGGCCACCGCAGGGGACATCAAGAACTGGGCGTCCTCGATCTGACGGGGCCAGGCGGGGAAGGCGCTGCCGTCGACCCCGCTCCAGGCGCCAACCGGGTTCTGGAAGTCATACATGGCGGTGAGGGCGAGGCTGACGAGGTAGGTCGTGCTGGCCCCGCCCATGACGAAGTCTACGACGCCGTCCTGGTCGAGATCTCCGAAGGCCGGCTGGCTCACGAACTGCACCATCGCCGGGACGTTGCCGGCGTTGGTCGAGGCGCCGAAGTCTTCGGCGTAGTAGCCGATCTCTGTGTGAGTCTCCCCGTCAGCGCCGAGCAGCGGCGTGGTGCCGAGCATGATTGGGTTGGCGATCTCGAGGGTGCCGTCTCCGTCGAGGTCAGCGAAGGCCATCGAGGCGGGGTGCCCCTCGCCGATCAGCGGCAGCAGCACGGCGGTGTTGATCAACCCGAGGTCTTGTTTGGGCCAGCCCGGCAGGGACTCCCCCGTGGTGGCGTCGAGGAGGTAGCTCACGCTGAAGCGATCGCCCTGGGCGGCCTCGTTGGTGCCGAAGCCGATGTCGAGGTCGCCGTCACCGTCCACGTCCCCCACCGCAGGCGTGTTGATGATGCGGTAGCCCTTCACGCCACAGAGGTCCGGCGCACAGATCTCCTTCGGGTACGGCCCCCAGCTCGACCCGTCGCCGTTGAAGGCGTAGAGGCGGCTGTCGAGCCCGAGCAGCAGGATCTCGTGGTCACCGTCTCCATCGAGGTCGTTGAGAGAAGGAGAACCCATGAAGCCCTGATCGTAGAGGTGCTGGGTATCAAATTCTTCGGGGCCGCGGCCGATCGCGCGGACCGGGAAGCCGGCGACCCCGCTGCCGTCAGCGTGCCAGGCGTAGACGCCACCCTGAAAGCTGGCAGCCACCACCTCGGGCTCACCGTCGCCGTCGATGTCGCCAACCGCGACCGTGGAGATGAAATTCTCCCGGTTCTCGGGGAGGGCGCCGGAGGCGAAGCCGGCCTGCCCAGGGTGAGGGTCGGGGATGAGGTCGGCCGAGGTCGGCCACCCCGGGAGCATGCTGCCGTCGCCCTTCATCGCGAGGACCCGACCGCCCGAATTGGCGATGACGATCTCGAAGATGTTGTCCCCGTCCAGATCGGCGAGGATAGGGCTCGACTCACCCGAGGACCCGAGCGCGTACGGGAAGCCCCGCAGGAGGTCGGGGTCGCGGTAGACGTAGAAGGTCTTTCGGAGCTCCGCGGTGCGCCCCTCGGCGTCGGTGACCGTGATCCGAACCGTGGCGGAGGGGGCGTCCACCCGCTCGAGACGCTGGACGATGCCCTCGTCGAAGGTGGGCTCGGCCATCGGCGCGGTCGGGATGGCGCTGAGGTCGATCGTGGCGAGGGTACCGGTGAAGGAGCCCGACCCGCTCCCCTCACCCACCGCGCTCCAGCTGTCCGGATCGAAGCCGTGGCCGAGCTCCACGGTGTAGGTAAAGGACGCCGAGCGCTCCGCTGAGACCGTGCCCGTGATCTCCACCGAGGGCTGCTGGGCGGGATCGAAGGTGGAGAACCAGGCGGGGGCGGTCACGTCTACGGTGGGCGGGATCTGACCCGACGCTACCGCCTCCACGGCATGGGCCAGGTTCAACCGCCCATAGCCGGTGTAGGGGTCCCAGCCTTCGTGGCTGGGGTAGGGCTTCGCTTCGGCGAGATCGGCCTCGGAGAAGGCGATGTCGTCGGTGGTCCTGGTGAGGAGCTGGTAGACCTCCAGGGCGCTGAGCGTGACCCCGGCGTCACGGGCCGCCGAGTGCAGCAAGCCCACCGCCCCGGTGATGTTCGCCACGGCGCCCGTCGCGCACGCAGAGGAGGGGGCGACCATGGTGACCCGCGGCCCGTAGTTGTTACAGTTCCACGTGGTCATGTAGGTGTAGTTTCCGGCGCCGTTCTCGTCTCCGCCGTTGCTCTTGATCGAGTGCACATAGACCACATTGTCCAGCATCGCCGGGAAGTTGTGGTGGTAGGCGTTCTCGTCGCCGGTGGCGCCGATGATGCTCGTGCCCATATCGGTGGCGTAGCGTACGGCGGCTGCAGCGAGCTCGGGGCTGGTGAGCGCCCCCACCGCCTGGCTCACCGCGACGGCGCCCATATCGACGGCGTAAGAGATGCCCTCGGCCGAGCGGTTTCCGTCGGTGACGAAGGTGTCGCCCACCCGAACGGGGAGGATCGAGCAGTTCGGGCAGACGCCGATGTCGCCGTGGCTGTCATTGCCCTCGGCGGCGGCCTCCTCGGCCACCCCGGAGCCGTGGGTCCCGAAGCCGTCGTAGTACTCGTGGAAGGGGTCGTTGTCGCGGCCGAAGAAGTCCCAGCCGCAGATATCGTCTACGAAGCCGTTGCCATCGTCATCGACGCCGTCGGAGAAGGTGTAGATGAGGTCAGAGGGGTCGAGCATGTGGTCGGCCACGTCGCGGCCCGCGGTGGCGTCAACCCGCGGATCTTCGGCGTAGTCATTGATGTTGACGAGCCCGTCTCCGTTAAGGTCGTGGTCTGCCGAGGGCACGCCGCTCGCGTCTTGCGGTAGCGGGAGCTCCTCCATGTTCAACCACAGCTTGTTGACGATGCTGCCCTCAGCCCAGTCGATACCGGAGTCTGCGATGGCGATCATGACGTCCCACCGGCCGGTGCTGATGCGCCAGGCGCGGTCCGCCCACATGCCACTGCCGAGGGCGAGCTCCTCGGCGCGGACAGAGCCGCGGGAGCCAGCCGGGATCCAGCTCTGGAAGCTCCACTCACCCTCGTAGTCGGCAGGACAAAGGTCAGGACGATCGGGCTCGCCGCACTGCGGGTAGGTGGGGAGCGGGAGCTCGGCGTGGACCGTCGGAGCGAGGAAGAGGAGGGCGAGTAGACGCATGAGGGGCACCTGAGCGGGGCTCCGAATGTAGCCCTGTCGCCGCCGAACTGGCACGTGCGCCGCTGGATTGAGCACCATATCTACCGGTCCATGACACACCTGCTCTGGGTCGAAGACGACGCCGCGCTGCGCCGCGTCTACCGGCCCCTCCTCGAGGCGGAGGGCTACGTCGTCTCCGAGGCCGCCGACGCGGTGGCGGCCGTGAGTGCGGCGACGCGGGTTGCGCCCGATCTCGTGCTGCTCGACCTGATGCTGCCGCCCACCCAGCGCGCCGAGGAGGGCCTGAACCTGCTGGACCAGCTCCTCCAGCGCTGTCCCTCCGCCAAGGTGGTGGTGGTCACGGGCTCTGGCGCCCGAGACGTGGCCCTCGCCTCCGTGCGCCGTGGGGCCCACGACCACCTGCAGAAGCCGGTCGATCCCGACGTGCTGCTCGTGGTGCTCAAGCGGGCGGCGGCGCTCGGCCAGATGGAGCGGGAGATCGCCGCCCTCAAGCAGCAGCTCGTCGAGCGTCAACCGGGCGGGGGCCTGGTTGGCCGAGCGCCTCAGCTCATCTCCGCGGTCGATCTCGCGGATCGGGTCGGCCCCACCGATCTCGCCGTGCTGATCACCGGCGAGCACGGCACCGGAAAGGAGCTCCTCGCCCGCCGGGTCCACGAGGCCTCCCGCCGCGCCGGCCAGCCCTGGGTGGCGGTCAACTGCGGCGCGCTGCCGCCCACCCTGCTGGAGAGCACGCTCTTCGGGCACGTGAAGGGCGCCTTCACCGGCGCGGATCGCGCGCGGAAGGGCCTCTTCACGGAGGCACATGGGGGTACGCTCTTCCTGGACGAGGTGGGCGACCTCGAGCCGCCCACCCAGGTCCGCCTCCTGCGCGCGATCGAGGCCGGCGAGATCTTGCCTGTGGGGGCGGACCGGACCGTCCATGTGGACGTGCGCATCGTCTCGGCGACCAACCGCGATCTCAGCCGCCTCACCCGCGAGGGCGCGTTCCGCGACGACCTCTTCTGGCGCCTGCGCGGCATCGAGATCAGCCTCCCGCCCCTCCGAGACCGGGGCGAGGACATCATCATCCTGGCGCGACACTTCCTCTGTCAGGCCGAGACCCTCGTCGGCGGCGCTCACGCCCTCACACCAGCGGCCGAGCAGGCCTTGCTCGCCCACCCCTGGCCCGGGAACCTCCGCGAGCTCCGCCATTGCATGCAGCGGGCCGCCGTCATGGCGGGCTCACGCCCGGCCGTGGTACCCGCAGATCTCGGTTTACAGGCCCCGACCACAGGCCCGGATGGGAGCACCCTCTCCGGGCAAGTCGAGGCCCTCGAGCGGCGGGTCATCGCCGCGGCCTTGGCCACAGAGGGGGGCAATCGCAGCCGAACGGCCCTCCGCCTCGGGCTCTCTCGCCAAGGGCTGCTCAACAAGCTCTCACGGCTTGGCCTCGGCGATGGCGTGAGCGAGACCGAGGGGCCATAATGGCCCCCAACGGAGCGCGCTGATGGTCCTTCTCCTCCTTGCCCTCACCGACGCCGCGCTGGCCCAGCAGATCTCGGTGAACCTGGACCCCACGCTCTCTGCCGCCGCCGGCGTGAACGCCGACACCTACGATGATCAAATGCGCGGGGCGATGAACGAGCAGCTCTCCCTCGACGATCAGCAAGACTTCCTCGTGAAGATGGCGAACGCCACCACGATGTCGACCAAGGGGATGGGGGTGGACTATGCCAGCAACCCGCAGCGCTTCGTCGCGGGGGTCGCGTTTGGCAGCGCGGTGAACTCGAACGGGGTGCGCCTCGGCTGGGGAGACAACTACCTCCCAAACGGCGGCTTTGCCTTTCAGTTGGCGGCGATGGCCGGAATTAATTTCGGCGTTGGCGCAAAGGACGGCAGCCCCGCACGGCACTTCCGGCTCTACGTGAACGGGATGGCCTCGCAGGCCAACCACGCCCCCTTCACCGGCGACCTGCTCAACCTGGGCGCCCACATGCAATTCAACCTCGGCGGGCCCACCTCCCAGAAGAAGACCGCGTGGGGTGGCTTCAACCTCACCACCGGCTTTGAGCACGCCCGCTACCGCGTGGGGCTCGCCGAGTCGGTTCCCGTGGAGTCGGGGAAGATCACCTGGGACGCCGACGGAACCTACGAGATCACCGCCACGTCCAACAGCATCCCGGTCGAGCTCTCGACGGGGATGCAGCTCCGGATCTTGTCGCCCTTTTTGGGGGCGGCCGTCGACATCACCCCTCAGGGCAACGCGGTCAGCGACATCGCCCTCACCGGCGACATCACGGTCCGGGCTGACGGAGAGACGCAGAAGATCGGCTCAGCCACCGCCTCGATCTCCAGCGTCGGCCAGGGCGACCTCTTCACCCCCCGCTTCTTCGGCGGCCTGCAGATCAACCTCGCCTACCTCCGCCTATATGGACAGCTCAACGCCGGCCTCGATCGAAGCTTCGGCGGGCATGTGGGCGCGCGCTTCGCCCTCTGACCATCAGCGGGCCCGGGCGTCGATCGGGGTCTGTTCGGCACGCTGACGAATCGCGACGTCGGCGGCGTGGAGGAGCCAGGCCTCCGCCGAGGCGCGGTCGAGCGGCGAGAGGGCCTCGATCCGGTCCCGGATTCGCTGGACCCGCTGCGTCACCGCGGCGCGACTCACACCCTGGCGACGGGCGAAGTCGGCGCGGCTCCCGGCCCGGAGCAGCTCGAGGAGGTAGGCCTCATCGGTCGAGCTGAGCGGACATGCCGGCAGATGGCGGAGGCTCTCCTCCACCTCGGGCGCCGCCGAAGACCAGCTCCTCACGATCTCGCCCACCTCGCCGGCCAGGGCGTCTCGCTCGCGACGGCGACGGGTGGCGCGCTTCCAGACCGCGCAGTCCGCGATCCGACGGACGTAGGCCACGAGCTCGGGCACCGTGCCCCCCCGGAAATTGCGCAGCCCGTTGGTGAGGAGCTCCATCAGCACCTCTTCGACCAGCTCCTCCTCGTCGGGGGCGGCGAGCAGGTCGGGGTACCGGTGCTGGATGTGACTGGCGATCCGTTGGTGGATCGAGGGCGCGAGGCTGAGGCAGAGGGCCCGGGTCTCGGGCGCCGTCCGATCGGCGAGCAGCGCGCGTAACAGGAGGGAGAGCTCATCCCGGTCGTTCAACCGCATGGCTCAGATCCCGTCGTAAATGGGGCGAGGATCGGTCGAGTACTGGCCCCGCCCATCCTGGCCCCCCCCCCCGCTGGTGGAGCCCGAGGTCGCCTCTTCACCCTCCCGCACACACCGGGCGTACGCGGCGGTGCCGTGCGCGCCGCAGCCGGCATGCCCGCTGGCGCTGCCGACGGGCGCGGTGGAGCTCGGGCTGAGGGAGAGGAGGAGCCACGAATAAAGGGCGAGGAAATTCATGGCTAAGGCTCCGTACGCAGGAGAGAGAGGTCCGGATCGAGGGCGATCAATCGGTTGAGCTCGGTGACGAGGGCAGTCGGGAGGGACCGCTGCACCTGCTGGAGCAGCTCCCGGGCCTCGCCTTCGTCCCCGAGGCGGATCAACGTCGCGAGCACGTTCGAGAGGTTGCCCGCGCTGCGCTGCCGCTCGAAGGCGCGGGAGAAGTAGTCGAGGGCCACCTCGTAGCTGCCGAGACGGAAGGCCAGCACTCCACGGTGCCGCTCCACGCTGGCGAGGTTGCTCTGTAGGTTGGGACCGCCGAGCTCGATGGCGGCCATCTCCTGCTCGCCGACCAGACGGGCGGCGAGCGTGTGGTCGCGCTGCTTGGTGGCGACCGCGTGCTGACAAGAGAGGTGGATCACCCGATCGATTCGCCCCGCCGCGGCCAGCCCGCTGAGCATCTCCAGCACGAGCGCGGCGTCAAAGTCGCGGCTGAGCATCATCTGCTGGAAGGGCTGCAGGGCCTGACGCTGGGCGGCGTCGGCCACGGAGTCCACGAGGGGAAGGTAGGACTGATCGTCCACCTTGCGGAGGATCCGCTCGTAGAGGGCCGCATAGTTCATGCCGATGCTCCCACGGTGCGGGCGCAGCGCCCCGCCATCCACTCAGAGGTGTCAACGTAGCGCGGTCGGTTAACGAGCCTCCCCAGAAATTCGTCGCCGACTCTCCTCGCCCTCCGGAGCGCCCATGTTTTCGACCGATCTGCTAGCTGGCCAGACGATCCTCATCACGGGCGGGGGCACCGGACTCGGCCGGGCGATGGCCGAGCGTATGGCCGAGCTCGGCGCGAGGATCGCGGTCGGCGGTCGCCGCCCAGAGCCGCTTCAGGAGACCGTCGAGGCCATCCGCGCCGCCGGAGGCACCGCCGCCTGGGCGCCGCTCGACGTGAAGGTCCCGGCCTCGGTCACGGCCGCGGTGGATGCCCTCGAGGCCGAGCTCGGGCCGATCACGGGCCTCGTGAACAACGCGGCCGGCAATTTTCTTTGCCCCTCCGAAGACCTCAGCGCCGGTGGCTTCAACTCCGTCGTGCAGATCGTGATGTACGGGAGCTTCCACTGCACCACCGAGCTCGGGCGGCGGTGGATCGCCCGCGGCACGAAGGGGTCGGTGCTCTCCATCCTCACCACCTACGCCTGGATGGGCTCCGGCTTCGTGCTGCCGAGCGCGATGGCCAAGGCCGGCGTGCTCGCCATGACCCGCTCTCTCGCCGTGGAGTGGGCCCACTACGGGATCCGCTGCAACGGCATCGCGCCTGGGCCCTTCCCCACCGAAGGGGCCTTCAGCCGGCTGATGGCCTCGGGGATGGAGGAGACCACCTTGAAGCGCATCCCCGCCGGCCGCTTCGGCGAGCTGCCCGAGCTCGCCAACCTCGCCTGCTACCTGATGGCCCCCGGCGCCGCCTACGTGACCGGGGAGATCGTGACCATCGACGGCGGGGAGTGGCTCAAGGGCGGGCAGGAGTTCAGCCTGCTCACGGACTGGCCTCGGGAAGACATCAAGGCCGCCCTCGCCGCGATGCGCCCCGCGAAGGGCTGACATGCGGGTCACGCTGGTCAACCCGCCGCTCACGCAGTTGAACACGCCCTACCCGGCGATCGGCTACCTCGCGCGTGCGCTCCGGGACGCCGGCCACAGCGTGCACCTGCGCGACCTCGGCATCGAGCTCGTCTGCCGGGTCCTCTCCCGTGAGGGCCTCCGCGAGATCTTCGACCAGATCGAGCAGCGCGCCGAGGCCGACGAGCTCCCGGAGCCCGCCTGGCGATCTTTCGCCCTGCGCGAGCGTCACGAGGCGACCATCGGCCCGGTCCTCCGCTTCCTCCAAGGGAAGGACCGCACCCTCGCCACCCGCATCCTCCACACGGCCTTCCTTCCGACGGGGCCCCGCCTCGACGCCGCCAGCACGGAGGACTTCGGCCCGATGGGGGTGGAGGACGCCGCCCGTTACCTCGCCTCCCTCTACATCGAGGACCTCTGCGATCTCGTGCAGAGCTGCCTCGACGAGGGCTTCAGCCTCGCGGCCTACCAGCACCACCTCTGCGTCGGGCCGGTCTCCTTCGACGCCCTGCACGAGCGCCTCAAGGGCCACACCCTGCTCGACGACTGGCTCGACGAGCTCGCGGACAGCCTCCTGGACGGACCTCGCCCCGACCTCGTGGGCCTCTCGGTGCCCTTCCCCGGCACCCTGTACGGCGCCCTGCGGATCGGGCGCCGCCTCAAGGCGGCCGGAGTGCCCGTCGTGATGGGCGGGGGCTACGTCAACACCGAGCTCCGCTCGGTCTCGGAGCCCCGGCTCTGGGAGAACATCGACGCGCTCACCTACGACGACGGAGAGGGGCCGCTGCTCGCGATCCTCGAGCAGCTCGCCAGCGGCGCCGACCACCGCTTCCGCACCCGCAGCGCGTCTGGCCTCCACACGGCGCCCACGCGGCCCGCCACCGCCACCGCCACCGCCACCGCCACTGCCTCCTCGGTCGCCTGGTACGCCGACCTCCGTCTCGACACCTACATCAACGTGCTGGACACGCTGAACCCCGCGCACCGCCTCTGGTCAGATGGGCGCTGGAACAAGGTGACCCTGGCGCACGGGTGCTACTGGAAACGTTGCGCATTCTGCGATATTAACCTTGACTATATCGCACGATACGAGCCTGCACGCATCGCAGATTTGGTCGACCAGATGGAGCAGGTCATCGAAGAGACCGGCTGCAGCGGCTTCCACCTCGTCGATGAGGCGGCGCCGCCGAAGCTCCTTCGGGAGCTGGCCCTGGAGCTCCTCCGCCGCGACCTCACCGTCTCCTTCTGGGGGAACATCCGCTTCGAGCGAACCTTCACGCCCGATCTCTGCCGCCTCCTGGCCGCCGCCGGCCTCATCGCGGTCACCGGGGGGCTCGAGGTGGCGAGCGACCGCCTGCTCCTCCTCATGGAGAAGGGCATCACCGTCGAGCAGGCCGCGCGCGCCTGCCGGGCCTTCCGCGAGGCCGGGGTCCTCGTCCACGCCTACCTCATGTACGGCTTCCCCACCGAGACCGCCGAGGAGACCCTCTCGAGCATGGAGGTGGTGCGTCAGCTCTTCGAGGAGGGGCTGCTGAACAGCGCCTTCTGGCACCGCTTCGTGCTCACCCGACACTCCGCGGTCTTCCGCGACCCCTCCCGCTACAAGGTGCGCTTCACCGTGCCCGAGGGCACCTTCGCCTCCAACGACATCCCCCACGAGGACCCCACGGGCGCCGATCACGACCGCTTCGACGAGCCGCTCGTGGCCGCTCTGGAGGCCTGGAAGCGCGGCCAAGACCTCGAAAAGCCGGTCGACGCCTGGTTCTCCGGAAAGGTGCCGCGGAGCCGTGAGCCGCGCGACCGTGTCCGCCAGGCCGTCAGCGGCAAGCCCGTGCCCATCCAGCCGGGGGAGCGCCTCATCTGGCTCGGCGGCGCCGTGTTGGAGTCGGCAGCGGGCCTCGTGTTGCACGGGATCGACGAGGAGGTCGAGATCGCGGGGAGCCCGGAGGAGCGCGAGTGGCTCTCCGAGCTGCTCGACGCCGCCAGCCCAAAGGCTGCCGAGCACCTGACCTTCGACGCCGCCCTGGCCACCTTCCCCGGCGAGTGGAGGCGCTTCGAGCGGCGCTGGGCGAAGGTGCGCCAGGCCGGACTGATCGGCGTCTGAGCCTGGGCGGTCCACGCACATCCTCCAGAAGAAGTCCGACCGCTCCCCCGCCGATCGCCCTCTTTTCGGTTACCTTCTGCACGGGCCGCACGGACGCGCCGCCCTGCTTCGAACGCCGCCTCCGCCGGGCCTACGGCCGATTGAGCGAGGTGCCGACGGGGCGGGGTTTCGGGTCGCCTTGCCCGGAGAAGACATGCGCACGACCTCTGCCACACCCCTCCCCCGCTCGTGGTGGGCCGCACTCTCGATCCTCAGCCTCGGCGCACTCGGCCTCACGGCCTGTGATCCGAAGGCCGAACCGGACAACGACGGCCGTCAGGAAGGAGACGCCGACGCCGACAGTGACGCGGACACCGACGCCGACAGCGACGCGGACGCCGACGCTGACCTCGGCGCCTTCGAGGGGACGATCACTTGGTCCTCCTCCGAAGACGACGTCGAGTCCTGCGCGGGCACCGTCGCGGTCTCTGGCGCCGAATACACCGGCGTCTGCCCGGACTGCGACTTCGCCTTCTCCACCGACGGGGTGGTGGCGTCGGGGGACGCGCCCGCCGACTGTGGGCTCTCGCCCCTGCTCTCCCTGGTCGAGGAGGGCGGCGCCTACCGCGACCTGCGCATCGGGCACTCGAACGAGCTCACCTGGTACGGCGAGACCTTCTCCGACGTCCTGATCGTGGGCTTCACCGGCTACTACGGCTACGACGAGCCCGGCTACGACGATGGCGGAGAGCCGGACACCGCGGCGCCGCCCCCGGCCGAGACCGTGTGGATCCCCGTCGCGGGCGGAGGGGTCCCCTGGGAGTCGTCCTTCACCCGGGACGGTGATCAGATCGCGTGGAGCATGTCCTACGGGTGGTCTGACTACCAGGCGAACTACCGAGACTATTGCGGAAGCTACTACGGCTATGAAGACTACGGCGCAGACGGACGCCCTGAGGCCGTCTACGGCGCCTTCCGCGAAGGTACGACGAACTACGGCGGGGACTTCGCGGACCTCTCTGACCTCGACTGCGGCACCTACTACACCGGCTACGGATACTATGACGGCGGCGGTGGCGGCGGTGATGTGCCCCCCGAGCCCTACTCCTATGGCTGGTGGTCGGACGGCGAGATCCTCGACGTGTGGGAGATTGACACCGTGGCCGGCGAGACGGTCGCGGTCTCCATCGACACCTCCGACCCCACCACCGCCTTTGACCCCACCTTCTGGCTCAACGACGGCGAGAGCTGCACGGTCGGCCAGGCCTGGAGCAGCTTCGTCTGCACCTGGCCGGTGGATGATTCGGGCAGCGCCGACTGTCCGTCGATGAAGTTCGACTCTACGGGCGGCACCTGGCAGGTGGTGGTGATGTCGCAAGGGGCCTGCGCCGGAGACCTGTCCGAGTACGAGCTCCGCGTCGACGCCTTGACCGATCCGAACCTCCGGCTCATCGCGGACAACGCCGATCAGTACACCATGATCGACCATCGCTGGTCGATCAACGGGGCGGGCACGCTCACCCCCTGAGCGCGACCGCGGGCGCCCCGCCGCGGCGGTCTGGCTGGGGTAGAGTTGCCCATGCTCCTCCTCACCCACCCATACGTTCTGGCGCTGGATCCCCGGGAGGCGGCGCTCGGGCGGCCGTATAGCCCCCTCTCCACGCTCGTGGCGGGGGCGGCTCTACGAGCGCGCGGCCACGTGGTGCGCTTTTGGGACCCCATGTTCGAGGTCGACGAGGGGGGCTTCGAGTCGGTGCTCGACCGCGAACGCCCAGAGCGGGTCGCGATCCTCGCAGACGACCACTCTGTCCAGATCAAGCAGTGCCTCGGTCGAATCCGCCGGGCGCAGCAGGCGATGGCCGCGGCCTGCCGTCGACGCGGCCTCCCCGTCTTCGTCGCGGGGCCCGACGTCTCGGACCGCCCCGCCGAGCACCTCGCCGCCGGTGCCAGCGCCGCCTTCGTGGGAGACCCCACCCTCGCCCTCGTCGAGTGGGCCGAAGGCCGCCGCGACCTCCTCGGCCTGCACGGCGAGGGCGGCCCGGGCGGCCGGCGGCCGGTGATCACCGACCTCGACAACCTCCCCCTACCGGCCTGGGAGCTGGTGGACCTCGCCCAGTACGCTCGACGGTGGAGGGCGCGCCACGGGCACTGGGAGATGAACGTCTGGACGGCCCGCGGCTGCCCCTTCCGCTGCAACTGGTGCGCCAAGCCCACCTGGGGACGGAGCTACCACGTCCGGTCCGCCGAAGCCGTGGCGGCCGAGATCTCGCTCTTGCGGGCCCGTTATCAGCCCGATCGCCTCTGGTTCACCGACGACATCTTCGGCCTCCGTCCCGCCTGGCTCCGCGCCTTCCGGGTAGCGATCGAGGCCGCTGGCGCCCCTCCCCTCCCCTACCGCTGCCTCTCCCGGGCCGACCTCCTCCAGGACCCCGCGGTGGTCGACGATCTCGCCGCCTCCGGCTGCGACCGGGTCTGGATCGGCGCCGAGAGCGGGGCAGACACCGTGCTGCGGCGGATGGACAAGGACGGGACCGTGGCCGAGATCCGACGAGCCACCGAGAACCTGCACCGGCGCGGCGTCGCCGTCGGCTTCTTCCTCCAGCTCGGCTACCCGGGCGAGACCCTCGCCGACGTACGGTCCACCATTGACCTCGTGCGAACCCTCCGCCCGGACGAGATCGGGGTCAGCGTCAGCTACCCCTTGCCGAACACCGTGTTCTACGAGCGGGTTCGGGACCACCTCCTCGGGACGAGCTGGGAGGCCTCGATGGAGAACCGCACGCTCTTCCCGGCGCCCTACCCGCAGCCCTTCTACGACGCCGCAAAGGAGCTCCTGCGCTCGACCCACTCCGGAAGCCGAGCCGATCTGGCGCTGCGAGCGCTGGTCCAGCGGCCCGGGCGCCAGAGCGCGCGGCGGATGGTGGGCGCGGTCTACCACCGCCTGCGCGCCCCTTGGATGGAGCGGCAGCTCACCCGCCTCGCCGTGCCGAACCCAGACGCTGTGACCCTCCCGGGCTGAGGCTCAGATCGGGGCGAGCTCGGCCGTGAAGTGCCGGAGCAAGGGCGGCTCTTTCACGATGCGGTAGCCCTGCAGCTCGCCCTTGTGCATGGCCACCCGCTCCGCGACCTCGATCACATAGTCGATGTGGGCCTGCGTATAGGTGCGGCGCGGCAGCGCGAGGCGGACAAGCTGCAGGCGGGCCGCCGGGAACATCAAGCTGCCGATCTCGCAGCTCCGGACTCCGCCTTCGAGGTACAGCGCGGTCGCCAGGGCCTGCCCGGGGAAGCGCGAGGCGGGGATGTGCGGGAGGAGGCGGGCCGCGTCGACATAGACGGCGTGGCCTCCCGAGGGGTGAACGACGGGGATCCCCACCGCCTCAAGGCCCTGCGCGAGGTAGGACACCGTCCGCACCCGGTAGCGAAGATAGTCGACGTTCAGGGCCTCCTCGAGGCCGATGGCGATGGCCTCGAGATCGCGCCCGGCGAGGCCGCCATAGGTGGGGAAGCCCTCACCGACGATGAGCTCATTGCGGAAGCGATCGGCGTGGTCGGGCAGACGGGTGGCGAGCACCCCGCCGATGTTTGCGATGCCGTCCTTCTTAGCCGAGAGCGTGCAGCCGTCCGCCAGATCGAAGAAGCGGCGGGCGATGTCGGCGAGGTTCCATTCGCGGTAGCCGGGCTCGCGCTCTCGGATGAACCAGGCGTTCTCCGCGAACCGGGCGGCGTCGATGTAGAAGGGGACCCCCGCCCGGCGGCAACGCGCGCTCACCGCCTCGACGTTGGCCATGCTCACCGGCTGCCCTCCGGCGGCGTTGTTGGTCATGGTCAACATGACCATCGCCACCCGGTCGCCGTGCTCCTGGAGGGCGGCGTCGAGGGCGGCGAGGTCCATGTCCCCCTTGAAGGGGGCGGGGTTCGCCGGCTCGGCGGCCGAGGCGACCGGGAGGTCGACCGCGCCAGCGCCGGCATGCTCGATGTTCGCTCGCGTGGTGTCGAAGTGGGTGTTGTTGAGCACGACCTTGCCCGGCCCGAGCAGGGTCGTGGCCAAGATCCGCTCGGCGGCCCGCCCCTGGTGCACGGGGAAGATCACCGGGAAACCGGTGAGCCGCTGGAGCACCGCCTCGAAGTGCGCGAAGGAGCGGCTGCCCGCGTAGGTCTCGTCCCCCATCATCATGCCCGCCCACTGGGCGTCGCTCATCGCGCCGGTGCCGGAGTCGGTGAGGAGGTCGATGGTGACCTCATCGGCGTGCAGCTTGAACAGGTTGTAGCCCCCTCGTTCAAGGGCCGCGGCGCGGGTCTTCCGATCGAGGATCGGGATGGGCTCGACCGCCTTGATGCGGAAGGGCTCGATGATCGTCCTGAAGCTCCAATCGCTCATGCACACCTCGGTCGACGAAGCGCACAGCACGAAACATGCCTAGGCCCGGCCGCCGATAGGGCGCCTCCCTCCGAGCGCCCCACGACCTCACCGGGGGCGTGCTCACAGGCCCCTGTGTGAACTCACCCTCCGGACCTTCGGGGGCGCCTCAGCGGGCGGCGGTGATGTAGGTGAAGGCGAAGCACATCTCGTCCGCGGTCCCCTCGCCGAAGGTGACCTCCTGGACAGGGTCGTTGACCTGAGCCGGGTTGTCCTCGGAGTTGTCCCAGGTGCAAGTGGTCACGATCTTGTCGCCCGAGGTGATGGGCGCCGCCTCGTTGAACATCGCGGTGACCTGACTGTGGAAGTCCCAGTCGTCCATTTGGAGCAGACAGTCCTCGGAGCCGTCCGCACGGAGGATCTTCTGCTGAAAGCCGCTGCCGAGCACGTGCATGTGCGGCCAGGAGCCGAGGATCTCGTAGTCTCCGTAGCTCCAGGTGACGGTGTCCCCCTTGGAGTAGGCCTCCGCGCCAGCCGGGATCCGGAAGGAGGTGGGCCCAAAGGGAGCGGTGATCACGGCCCGATCAGCCGAATCGTCGAGGATGACGCCGTAGCCAGTCTGATCGGTGGCGGTCGCAGCGCCTTCGTAGCTCTCGTAGTAGTGCATCTGGAGGATGTACTGGGTGGTGGGCACCAGCGTGAAGGCCGCGCCGTCCGGGAACTGCGTGGTCTGGTTCCCCGGGCCCCATGCGGTGACTGGCAGCCAGCCCGGACCACCGAGGCCGTTGCAGGTGAAGCCGGTGGTGGCCGTCTCGTCGTCGGGGATCCCGCGCCCGTCCGTAGAGCCGAAGAGCACGATGTGGTGCACGATCTGGTCGTTATCCACCAAGGGTACGAACGCGGAGGCCTTGACCGCCTCCTCGCTCCCGGTGGAGACCACGAAGCAAGTGTAGCCGTTGCCGGTCTCGTCGAAGACGGGCGAGGTAGGCGCCGGCGGACGGAGGACGAGATCGTAGCTGAGGTCCGAGCTCGCGGCCTCGGCCGGGAACGTGTCCGGGGCATCGCTGGGGTCACCGAGGGGGGCGCCACCCTCGATCCACGCCGAGAAGACCGCCCGCTCGGCGTCGGTCAGGTGGAAGACCTCGGAGCCGTCGTAGGGGCGGCAGGTGGGGTCGGGAGCCGGAGGGGGCATGTAGCCGGAGGCCACATAGGCCCCGATTCGATCTGCGAGCCCCACCACCGCGGCGGGGTCGGTGAGCGGGGTGCTGATCCCCCCGTCCACGTGGCATCGCACGCAGGAGCGGTCCATCAGGGGCTTCACGTCTCGATAGTACGTGACACCCTCCGCGCCTCCGCCCTCGAAGGCGCTGCTCTCGGGGTTACCCGAACCACCCTTGTCATCGCCGCAGGCGCCGAACAGGAGGGTGGAGAGGAGGGTGGCGCCCATGAGGGCCGAGCGAGAGGTGCGGTGAGCAGGCATTCCCTGAATTTACCGCCGGATGCCGAGACCCGCTACACTAGCGCCGCTCTCCCTCCCCGCCCTCCAGACCACTCCCTCCAGACCCCTCCGCTCAGCGGACGGCGTCAACCGAGGCGCGGAGGTCCTCGTCAAAATTCAGTCGAAGCGCGATCATCGGCGGGAACCCTTTGTGCTTCGCCTCCTGGATGAAGCTCATGGGGGGCCGCACCACCGAACCTTCGACGGTGACCTCCTCGAGGTCGAGCTCGGTGACGGGGCGGTAGGTGATGTGGGGCCCTTCGGGCTCTTCAGCCTGGGCAAAGGCGACCGGGAGCAGCGCGACGAGGGCGAGGAAGATGGGCATGGGACCTCCAGGGTTCACGACTCCCTGACATCGCTCCCCGCCAGCGGTTCCCGGAGCCTTCGGCGGGAGCGCCGAAGCGGCTTCGCCCGATCGTGAACCTTTCCTGTCCCGCGGACACCCCCTGCTTCCACCGGACCGCGTAGGGCGTTAAGCCGGCCGGCCCACGGAGGTGCTCTTGCCCGCGATGGTCTCTCTCATCCCAGCACTCTTGGCGGCGAACCTGTCCGTCGCCCAGGCCGAAGCCCCGAAGTCCGCGCCGCCGGAGCTCCGCTTCGAGACCTGGACCTTGCCCAACGGCCTCACCGTCATCGCGACCGAAGACCACCGGCTGCCCCTCGTGGCGGTCGACCTCTGGTACAAGACGGGGGCCGGCTACGAGACGCCCGGAAAGTCCGGCTTCGCCCACCTCTTCGAGCACATCATGTTCCAGGGCTCGAGGAACGTGCCGGAAGACCAGTTCTTTCCCAAGCTCGAGGCCGCCGGTGTCGCCGATGTGAACGGCACGACCGACTTCGACCGCACCAACTACTTCGAGACCGTGCCGAGCAACCAGCTCGAGCTGGCCCTGTGGTTGGAGAGCGACCGGATGGGCTTCCTGCTCGACACGCTCACTCAGGAGCGGCTCGACAACCAGAAGGCGGTGGTCCGCAAGGAGCGCCAGCAGTCGGTCGAGAACGTGCCCTACGTGCCCGGTGAGGAGAAGCTGTTCCAGCTCCTCTTCCCAAACAGCCACCCTTATGGCAGCTACGTGATCGGCTCGCACGCCGACCTCGAGGCCGCCTCCCTCGACGACGTGAAGAGCTTCTTCAAGTCGTACTACACGCCCAACAATACGAGCCTCGTGATCGCCGGAGACTTTGATCCGGCGACGCTCAAGCCGCTCGTCGAGAAGTACTTCGGCTCCATCCCGAAGGGTGGCGAGCCCCCTCCCCTCAACATCACCACCCAGCCGATCACCGCCGAGCGGCGGGCCACGGTGGAGGATGAGGTCGAGCTCCCGAAGGTCTACTTCGCGTGGATCGGGCCCCGCGCGATGCAGGCCGGCGACGCCGAGATGGCGCTCGCAGCCACCATCCTCGGCCTGGAGAAGACGGGGCGCCTCGAGAAGGCGCTCGTCCTCGACAAGCCGATCGCCCAAGAGGTCAGCGTCGCCTGGTACTCCCAGGTGCAAGGCTCCATCCTCGAGATCGGCATCACCGGCAACAAGGGCCAGACCCCCGAGAGCCTCGAGAAGGCCGCCTGGCCCGTCATCGAAGCCCTCACCAAGCAGGCACCGACGGCCGCCGAGGTGGAGCGGGCCCGCCGCCAGTGGCAGGCCGACACGCTTCGCGGCCTCGAGAAGATCGGCGGCTTCGGCGGAAAGGCCGACCTGCTCAACTACTACCACACGATCGCCGGGGACGCGGGCTTCCTCCCGAAGGACTTCGCCCGCTACGACGCCGTCACCCCGGAGTCCATCCAGAAGACCTACGCCGAGACCGTCCGGGCCGACAACCGCGTGATCGTCACGGTCGTGCCCGTGGCCGGAGGTGCCAAGTGAAGCGTCCCCTCCTCCTCCTCCTGGCGCTCGCCTGCGGCCCCAAGAAGGCCCCCGAAGTGGCGGCGGCCCCGCCCCCGGTCGTCGATCCGGAGGCCTGGCGGGCCACCCAGCCCGGCCCCGGCCCCGAGAAGGCCTGGACCGCCCCCGCTGTGCAGACCACCAAGCTGAGCAACGGCATCCCCGTCTACTTCGTGCCCAACACGGGCCTGCCGCTCGTGACGGTGCAGCTCTCGGTGGAGATGCCCACCGGCGCGCCCGGGAAGGCGGGGATCGGCAACCTCATGGGGGCCCTGCTCGACGAGGGCACCAAGAAGTACGACACGCTCGGCCTCGCCGCCGCAGCCCAGGGCCTTGGCGCGGAGCTCTCGACCACCGCGTCTTCCCGCAGCGTGGGCGTCTCGCTCAACGCGCTCGGCGGGGCCGCCGAGGGTCCGAGCCTTGACCTCCTCGCCGAGGTCGCGCTCAACCCCGCCTTCAAGGAGACCGACTTCAAGCGCGTTCAAGCCGAGATCATCTCCGACGTCGAGGCCGACCGCAGCGACCCGCGCACGATCGCCCGCGAGACGATGGACGTCCAGCTCTACGGCAACGGTCACCCCTACAGCCTCCCCCGCCGGGGCTCGCTCACCACGCTGCCGAAGCTCAAGCTGGCGGACGTGAAGGGCTGGTACACGAAGTGGTGGCACGCGGGTAACGCCTCCTTCGTCGTCACCGGGGCGGTCGATCCCGCCGCGTTCACGCGCGAGCTCGACGCCCGCTTCGGCAAGTGGAAGGTCGGCAAGGACAAGCCCCCCGTGGTGGCGGCGGCGCTCGCGGTCCCCTCCACGAAGCTCGTCTTCGTTGAGAGCCCGGGCTCCGTGCAGTCCTTCATCCTGACGGGCGCCGCCGGCCTCCAGAAGACGGACGCCGGCTGGTACGCCGCGGACATGGCGGGCACGCTGGCCGCTGGGAACTTCTCCTCCCCCCTCAACATGGTGCTCCGCGAGGAGAAGGGCTGGAGCTACGGCGCCTACGGAGGCTTCGACGCCACGAAGGACCTCGGCTGGTTCCAGTCCTACGCCTCCGTCCAGGCCGACAAGACGGCCCCCGCCGTGGCTGAGTTCGTCGGCGTCTACTCCCGCGCGATGGCCAACCCGCCGTCGGCGGAGCTCCTGCAGGTGACCAAGGACGGCATGGTCAAGTCGCTGCCCGGCGGCTTCGAGACCAACGCCCGCGCCGCCGGCTCGCTCAGCCGCCTCGTCGCCGATGGCCTGCCCACCGACACCTGGCAGACCTGGGGCGCCAAGGTCAACGCCGTCACCGCGGAGGAGGCCCACGCCGCCGCGAAGAAGTGGCTCGATCCCGCGCACCAGATCATCGTCGTGGTGGGCCCGCGCACCGTGACCGGAAAGGACGCCAACGGCACCGAGCTCAACGTCGACGTGTTCAGCGAGCTCAAGGGGCTCGGGTACGCCTTCGTCGACGCGACCCCCGCCAAGGCCGGCGGAAGCTCGAAGGGCGACAAGAAGAAGGGCGAGTAGGCCGAGGCCGCTCGCGCGGCCCGAGTCGAGGCGCGGGCGTCGGAGGGAGACCTCCGGCGCCCGCCGCCGTTCGAGGGGGCCCCGGCCGAGGTCGCCTCAGGGCCAGCCGCTCATCGACCGAGGCGGGGGAGCCGATCCAAGAAGGTCGGGCGCGGATGATCCACCTCGAAGAGCGCCGCCGGAGAGAGCTCCGCGACCTCGGAGAGGATGTCGGTGCCGCCATCGGCGCGGGGCCGGTAGATGTCGGTGGCCCGCGCGTAGTGCCAGGCGCAGCCGAGGGGCTGAAGTGGCGCGCGGAGCGTCTCCAAAGGCCGCCACGCCGCCGTGATCAACGCGGCGCGAGCGGGGTTGTGCCAGCCGAAGGCGAAGCTCGTGTTGCCCGGGCGCCAGTCGGCTCCGCCGGTGGCATAGGACACAAACTGCCGTGCCCCCGAGCGCGCCACGACCTCGGTGAGGTACTCGTCGGTGAGGTAGCCGTTCTCCCCGGCCTGAAACCAGGTCCCGGGCGGGCAGAGGGCGACGTAGACCGAGAGCGCGCGCAGCTCCTTGATCTGCTGCTGCGAGCTCAGCAGGAGGTGCACCTTGCCCCACCGCCGCACGAGGTCATCCACCACTCCATCCACGAGGGCCGAGCGGCCAGCGTTGTTCGGCCCGCTGTCGGCCCACATGAGCGTGTTGCGGCCGCGATCGGCGAGCAAGTAGCAGTTGCGCGGGAGGTCGACGTCACAGGGGTCTTCCCCGTAGAAGGGCACCGCCTCCACCTCCGCCGGCCCCACCGTCCAGCGCTCGCCGTGCTCGAGCGGCACCACCCGGGTGAAGCCGAGGCGCCTCAAGAACCCCTCGTAGTCGAAGTGGAAGGACGCCCCGTCCCGCGGCGCCGGCACAATGATCGGGGTGTCCTTGGGGAAGGCCATCATGGCGCGCCGATCGAGGTGATCGTCATGCTCGTGCGTGAAGAAGATGGCCGCAGGCGCCGGCAGCAGCGAGGGCCAAAGCGAAGCCGCCGGCACCTCCGACAGCCAGGGAACGAGCCAGGGATCGAAGTAGATGAACTCCTCCCCGATCCGGGCCATCAGCGCGGCGTGGCCGAGGTGCACCACGTCGCCGTCGCGGGTGTGGTCGAGCCACCAGCGGCGCAGCCCGGCCCCGGGGGTCTGGAGCAAAGAGCCCACTCGATGCAGGTTGCCGAGCAGCTTCTCCATCGGCAGCCGCTCGGCCTCCGGACGCGCCGTGACAGCCCGCTGCAGGCTGCGCGCCGTATGTCGCCCCTGGAGCTCCCCCGACAGCCAGCCCACCGCCTCGGAGGAGAGGGCGCGGAGCTCTCCGCCGGAGACCTCGCGCTGCACCACGTTGATCAGCCGCAGACGATCGAGGCGGTGGTCGGGGAGGTAGTCAGGGTCCCGCGGGAAGGACCAGTCGAAGCCGCCGTCTCGTCGCCGACGCGCCTGGATCAGCAGGGCCAGGTGCGGATGGCTGGCCACCACCTCGGCGTACGCGTCCTCCATGAGACCGGGCAGGCGAGGGTCGTCAAAGCGGAGGCGCCCGGACGCCACGTCGCCGATGGTGGACTCGATGCAGGCGCGGAGCTGGTCCCGCACCGTGTTCAGCGCCGCCATCACGTCGCCGGTCACGCCGGTGACATGCGCGAAGGAGCCAAGCGGTGTGGAGCTCTCGACCAGGATCCAGGCCCAAGGGGCGAGGTGGACCGTCTGCTCGGGGACGAGCGTGTTCCAGATCTCCGACACCGTGAACCTCCCGGGGCGCCCTAAATCGTGGGGTGACGGCTCACTGGCTCGACCCGCGGGGACGCCTCGAGATCGAGCACGTACGTCACCATCTCCTTACCGTAAAAGGTGAAGCGCCCGCAGTCCACGAAGCCCCAGCTCTGCAGTTGCCGATTGGCGCCCTCGTTGTCCGTCTCGGTGGTGATCTTCACCGCGCCGTGTCCGCGCGCGAGCAGCTCGTCGAAGAGCACCTTGTTGATGTGCCCGCTCACGCGCTTGCCGCGCAGATCGGGCTCGAAGGAGCAGAACAGGCTCTCAGCCTTCACGCCGAAGGGCAGCTTCACCGCGTTGCTGCGCCGTGAATAGAGCGGCGTCTCCACCAGCTTCTTGATCACGCTCGGCCGGAGCACGCCCGGGAAGGCCGGGGGACCGAGCAGGAACCACGCCCTCCGGAAGGTGGCCGACATCATCACGTCGGGATCGGAGGAGCCGGCGATGAAGCCGCGCACCCGCCCATCCTCTACATAGACGAAGGCGAAGAAGCGCGGATCGTTCACGAGCGCCCGATAGAGCTCCTGCAAGAAGCGCAGCCCAAGCTTCGCCCAAAGGCTCTGGCCCATCGCGGCGTGGTGCAGCTCCCCCACCCGATCCGCGTCGCGGAATTGCATCGGTCGGATCGACGCCATCACGGAGGCGTCCACCGGGAAGGGCTTGACCGCGCTGGCCCCCTCCGCGCTCGGCGCTGCGCGCGTCATGCGATCTTGGGGGCGCGCTGCGACTTCTTGAGGGTGTCCTGGAAGGCGGGCTGGGTGATCGCCCGGTGCTGCGCGGCGAGGAAGTTACCCAGGGCATCCTCCAAGTTCGTGCTGAAGGACTCGTTCATCAACCGGCGGGCGAGCTCGATCGCCACCCCGTGGGTCGGGCCGAAGGAGGCCAGGGTCGCCGCGAGCCCGATCTCGAGGTCTTCGTAGACCTCGTCGATGATGCCCTGGTCACGGGCCTCCTCGGCGCTGAGCACGATCGACTGCATCACCAGACGCTTGGCCCTCCCGAGGCCGACGTACTTGGCGAGCCGGAACGTGGCCATGCCGGGGAGGAAGCCCTTGTGCAGCTCATCGAGCTGAAAGCGGGCCGACGGGGAGGCGATGCGCGCGTCACAGACGAGGGCGAGCTGGAAGCCGCCGCCCACGACGTCCCCCTCGAGCAAGGCCACGGTGACCTTACCGAGCCGCTCGATGCGAGAGCAGAGCTTCTCCCACTTGTTGAAGCCGTGGATGTCCATGGCCTGATCGGGGCGGAAGTCCGCGAGGTCAATCCCGCGGTTGAAGCGGCCACCCTCTCCGCGAAAGACCACGATCTTACAGGCGCTCTGGTCTTCGAGGTGGTCACAGACCGCGGTGAGCTCGCGCACCATCGCCATGTTCGTTCGTTCGCGCAGCAGCGTGACGGTGGCGACCTCGCCGCGCTCTTCGTAACGGAGGGTCTCGGGGACGCGCATGGGGACTCCTACCAGCGAATCAACGCGGTCTCGATCGTAGAGCCGGGGCCCATGGTCATCATGATCCCATGGTCGCCGCGGCGCACCTTCCCCTCTTCGAGGAGGCGCTTGAAGCTGAACAAGAAGCTGCCGGAGCCGAGGTTGCCGTAGTCGTGCAGAACGCCCGCGGTGTGGCGGACGTCATGCTCGGTGATGCCCACGGTGTACTTGATGGCGTCGATCACCTTCTTCCCGCCCGAGTGTACGAGCCAGTGGGAGATGTGTCGTCGCTTGAGGCCGAAGCGGTCGAGCAGCGCCCCCACCGGCACAGCGGCGTGGGTGCCGAGCACGTAGGGCACGTCTCGATCGAGGTGGAAGCCGAACTTCCCGTGCTCCTCCAGCCAGTGGTAGCTCATCGCCTCCCACGTCTCGGGGATGATGTGCGACTGAAAGCCGAGCACCGTGGGGGCGAAGCGGCCCTCGTCTGCGGCGTCGGCGCGCACGACCACGGCCGCGCAGCCATCGCCGAAGAGGCTGTTCACCACGCCGGTCTCGACGGTGTCGTCGTAGACGTAGAGCGCGGAGTTGACCTCACAGCACACCATCAGCGCCACCCGGCCGGGGTTGGCGCTGGCCCAAGATGCCACGGGGTTGAGCCCGTTCAAGCCGGCGTTACAGCCCATGCCCACGATGTCGGCGCGGTGGCAGTCCACCCGGAAGCCGAGGTGGCGGATGAACATCGCCGTGAGCCCGGGCAACATGAAGCCCGTCGACGAGATGACGCAGAGGTAGTCCACGTCCGACGCCCGGAGGCCGAGCGGCTCCAGCGCGGCGGGGATCGCCCGGCTCGCCATGTAGAGCGCGCCCCGCCGGTGCTTAGCCAGCAGCTCGCTCTGGCTCTCCACCGGGCGCCCCTCGGCGTCGGCGGGCGGGAGAAAGAGGTAGCGGTGCGCGATGTGACTCGCCCGAAACAATGCACGAACGTCAGGATTCGCGGCACGGAAGCGATCGAGGATCTCGTCTTGCGTGTAACGCTCCGGCGGGTTCGCCGTGCCCACCGACAAGAGCCGCGGGCGGTTCTGGAGCATCAACACCTCCTGTCGGCCAGCATAAGCCGCCCCACCTGCGAGCGCAGGCGTGGAGCGGATCGGGACGCGGGGCCCGCCTAAAAATCGACGCTGGCGCCGCAGCCACAGGGACGCTTGGCCTGAGGGTTCTCGATGTTGAAGCCCGCCTCCATGAGCGAGTCCTTCCAGCCGATCACCGAGTTCTTGAGCTTGACCATGTGCTCGGGGCGCACGAAGACCTTGACGTCATCGTAGTGGAAGACGAGGTCCCCCTCCGCGGGGCGCTCCTCGAATTCAAGCAGGTATTTGTAGCCAGAGCAGCCGCCGCCGGTCAGCCCGTAGCGGAGGCCCCAGCCCTCGTCGCCGTAGTCCTTCCGGAGGTCGCGGATGTTCTCCACGGCGTCGGCGGTGACGGTGATGGTGTCCTCGGGGCCGTAGCCAGGGCCGGCGTCTGCGGCGGCGTCTGCGGCGGCGTCGGCCCCGACGTCGATCACGGGGGTGGGGGCTTGATCGGTGGAGGTGGATTCCATGGGTCATCTCTCATCGTGGTGCGGAGCGAGCGGGGTGCTCAGACGATAACCCCGGGGGCGGGCCGGTCGAGGGGCGCACCTGCCGGCCCGCGTTCAGGCACGCCACAGCTTCCAGGCGTTCCAGGCCCGAAGCGGCACCTGCGCGGCGACGAGCAAGAAGACGGCGGGCCCCGCCTTGTGGACGCGGAAGGCGCCCACGATGTCGCCGTGGCCCATGTAGGTGAAGGCGCGGGTCATGCCGCAGCCCAAACACTGCCGGTCGAAGAGGTTCTGCCACACGCAGAGGGGCGGCACCTTCCAACCGAAGAGGAAGACCGCATCATCGGAGGGCTGGAGCAGCATCGAGGCGAGCACGACGAGCAGGCAGAGCCCGAAGAGGAAGAGCTCGTTGCCAATGTAGGCCCGATCGAGCGTCCGGGCGGCCCGCGGCGGCGGCCGCTCAGAGCGGCTCGACATCTTTGAGCTCGAGGCCGGGCGCGTTTCGGAGGGCATAGGTGAGCGGCCAGTCGCTCTCGGCGAGCACCACGGGGCGGCCGTGCCGATCCTCGACGATCTGGTACTCGCGCCGGGCCTGGAGCCAGGTGAGCGCCTCGGGCTTGCCGGCGATCCAGCGCGCCACGCGGAAATTCAGGCCCTGCAGCTCGGCCTTGGTGTTGTACTCGGTGGCCAGCCGCTCCTTGAGCACCTCAAACTGGAGCTGCCCGACCGCCCCGAGCCAGGGGTCCTGCCGACCGAGCTCGGGCCGATAGAAGAGCTGGATGACGCCCTCCTGGCTGAGCTGGGCGAGGCCGGTGTCGAGCGCCTTCCGCTTGAGCGGGTCCTTGAGGACGATGCGCGAGAAGTGCTCCGGGGCGAAGCGTGGGATGCCCTCGAAGCGCAGCACGTCGCGCTCGGAGAGGGTGTCGCCGATGCGCAGCTTGCCCGGATCGTAGAGGCCGATGATGTCGCCCGGCCACGCCTCCTCCACGATCGAGCGCTCCTGAGCGAGGAAGCTGTGGGGCTTGGCGAGGCGGAGCACGGCGCCGGTGTGGCCGATGGTGGCGTCCATGTCCTGCACGAAGCGCCCGCTCACCACCCGCATGAAGGCCACGCGGTCGCGGTGCTTGGGGTTCATGTTGGCCTGGATCTTGAACACGAAGGCCGTGAACCGATCCTCGGCCGGATCGACCGAAACGAGCTCGTCCTTGGCGTCTCGGGCGGCGCGGGGCGCGGGCGGGGCGGCGTGCTCGGCCAGGAAGGCGAGCAGCGGCTCCACGCCGAAGTTGGTCATCGCCGAGCCCCAGAAGACGGGGCTGAGATCTCCCTTGAGGAAGGCCTCGACCGTCCAGGGATCGCCGGCAATGGAGAGCAGATCCAGCTGGTCTCGGACCTCGGCCACGAGGGCGGGGGAGTCCGCGGAGAGCTCGGCCATGGCCTCGTCGAAGGGCAGCCGGCGGGCCGCCACCATCTCCTGCCCGTGATTGCCGCCGCTGAAGAAGGTGACCTCTCGGGTGAAGACATCGACCACGCCGCGAAAGTCACGCCCGCTGCCGATGGGCCAGTTGAGCGGCGCCACCTTGAGGTTGAGGGTGGAGGAGACCTCGTCGAGCAGCGAGAGCGGGTTGATGCCATCGCGATCGAGCTTGTTCATGAAGGTCACGACCGGCAGCTTGCGCATGCGGCAGACCTCGAAGAGACGCCGAGTGCGGGCCTCGACGCCCTTCGTGTGGTCGATGAGCATCACCGCCGAGTCGACCGCCGCCAGGGTGCGGAAGGTGTCCTCGGAGAAGTCGGCGTGCCCGGGCGTGTCGAGCAAGTTCAGAGCGCGGCCCAAATACGCGAATTGGAGCACGGAAGAGGTGATGGAGATCCCGCGCTCCTGCTCCATCTTCATCCAGTCCGAGACCGCGTGCCGGCTCGCCTTCCGGGAGCGCACCGAGCCGGCGAGGTGGATGGCTCCGCTGTACAGCAGGAGCTTCTCCGTCATCGTGGTCTTGCCGGCGTCCGGGTGGGAGATGATGGCGAAGGTGCGCCGGCGAGCGGACTCTTCGACGATTCGGGCGGCGATCTCGGGGGTGCTCACGGCAGTTCCAATCGGCAGGGGCGGTGCGAAGGCCAAGGCGTCGGGGCCCGGACTAACGCGGCGAACCGGTCAGGGCGGCGAGCCCGCTCGCGGACCCTTCGGCGGACCGTTCGTGAGCGGTCTGAGGCCGTGGGTGAGGTAAAGAGGGGTGAACCACCCCGCAGAGGCCCCATATGGACACAGCACCGCCCTCCGCCTGGTCCCCGCTCTGCGCGCTCGCCGACCTCCCCGTGGGCCGGAGCCGCCTCTTCAAGACGCCTCGCCTGCCGGTCGCGCTCTTCCACACCGAAGGCGGCCACCTCTTCGCAAGCGACAACCGCTGCCCGCACGAGGGTTACCCCCTCACCCAGGGGGATGTCTCTGGCTGCGTCCTCACCTGCAAGTGGCACAACTTCAAGTTCAACCTGGAGGATGGCGCCTGTCTCGTGGGTGAGGAGGACCTGCGTGTGCTCCCCGTCCGCGTCGTCGATGGCTGGGTCGAGGTCGACCTCCGCGAGCCCGCGCCCCAGGCCGCGATCGAGCGCGCGAAGAAGAGCCTCGACCTTGGCCTCTTCGAGAACGAGCTCGGCCGCGTCGCGCGGGACACCGCCCGCCTCCTCGACCTCGGCGTCTCCCCCGAGGCCCTGCTGCTCCACGCCGCCCGCTGGGACGCCGACCACGCCGAGTGGGGCACCACCCACGCCCTGCCCGTGGCCGCCGATCTCCTCGACTGGCTGCCCCGCCGGCCCGGCCTCGACGCGACGGCCGTGATCCTGCCGGCGATGGAGCTCGCCGCCCGCGGGAGCGTCCGCCGGCTCCCCCGGCCTCGACCGGCCCCGCTCCCCGTCGACGCCGATCCCGAGCGTGTCTTCGCCGCCCTCCGCTCCGCCGTCGAGGCCGAGCGCGCCGCCGAGGCCGAAGGGATCTTCTTCGGTGCCTGGGGCGCCGGGATCGGTTGGTCGGTCGTCCGCGATTGGCTGCTCCGCCTGGCCGCAGATCACTTCCTCGACTTCGGCCACGAGCTCATCTTCGTCGAGAAGCTCAACCGCCTCGCCCGCGCCGCCGCCTCGCTGCCCGAGGGGCGGGAGGCCCTGGGCGCGTTGACCGGCACCCTCATCTACCGCTTCGTCTACGCGACCCGGGAGGAGCAGCTCCCTCCCTGGATCGGCTGGAGCCGCAAGGTGGCCGCGCTCGACCTCCCCGCCCTCGGCGCCTCGCTCGCCCGAGGCGAGGGCCCCGCCGCGGTTGGCCTCGTGGACGCCCTGCTCGCCGAGGACCAAACCACCGTCATCGACGCCCTCCGCGGCGCGATCGACGCCGGCACAGCCCCGCAGCGCCTCATCGACGCCCTCGTGGAGGCCGCTGCTCGCCGGCTGCTCCGCTTTGACCCGGCCTGGGATCTCGACCCCACCGTGCAGGACTCCTGGCTGAGCGTCTCGCACCCCCTCACGCACGCCCACGCCCTGCGGACGGCCCTCCCGCGGCTCTCCGGGGAGGAGGGGCTGCGCCTGCTGTTCTTCGCGGCGCGCTTCATCCACGCGGCCCACCCGCTCGATGGGGCCGGACCTGCCGCTGAGGCTGCGACGTCCGCCGTGTCGCCCAGCCTCGCCGACCTCCACGCGGCGATCCGCCACCGCGAGCCGGCCCGCGCGGTGGTGGTGGGCGAGGCCATGCTCCACGCGGGGCTGGACCTCGAGGGTTCGCTCCGGGACTACCTCCTCGCCGCCCCTGCCACCGAGCCCATCTTCGTGGCGCACCAGATCAAGACCGCCGTGGTCGCGCTCGCGGAGCGGCGGCTCACGGGCTCGGCGACCCCGCTCCTGGCCGTGCTCCGGTGGTTCGCCTCGCCGATGGTTGAGCGGCGCCTCGCCCAGCGCGCCCACGAGGCCGTGCTCCTGATCCGAGAGGGACGACCGCCGCGGGTGCTCGGGCCGTGACGCGGTCGCCACCCGCGCGGGCCCACCGGGGCCTCGTATGCGCGCTGGTCGGCTGTGCCGCCGCGTGGGGGGCGCTCGCCCCTCAGCCGGCCGCTGCGGCTCCCGACCTCACCTTCCCCTGGCGAGGCCCCCAGGCCGTCACGGGCGGCGATCTCGTCGGGGCCGGGCCGAACGGCAGAGCGGCTTTCTTCGAGTCGACCGACGGGCGGGTCTGCCTCGTCCGCGACGGCAGGATCATCGGCACCTTCCGACTCCCCCGCCTCGACGGCCTCGCCTTCAACCCGGAGGGTGCGCTGCTCGTCTTGGACGACATGCGACGGGAGCTCACCCTCCACGACGCCGATCGGGGCACGCTCCTCGATCGGCGCCCCGTGCCCGAGCTCGTGCCCACCGGGGGCCGACTGGAGCTGGACGGGGACAGCGTCTTCTTGGAGGACGTCTTCGGCAACCGCCACCCCGTCGCCACCGCCCGCGGAGGTCGGCTCCTGCCACCCACGTCGACGCGCCTGAGCGCCGTCCAGGCTCGGATCTCCGTCGAAGACCGCGGCGCTTCCTTGCACGTCGCGGTGGGCGCCGCCCAGTGGGACATCCCGGACGAGCCCGAGGTCGCGCTCTCCGTCTATGGATCCTCCCCCCCCTGGCTGGTGGTAGACCGCGCGACGACCGTGCCTCGGCGCGGCCTGCCGGTGCTGCGCGCGACGCGGGAGATCTGGGCGCCGGGCGCCGAGCAGCCGCTGTCAGTCGAGCTGCACCGCCTCAAGTACCTCCCGATCGCGGGGGTCTCGGCGGCGCCAGACGGCTCGCTGCTGCTCCTCCTCCCCCTGTCCGAGGGCCTCGTCCTCCGCCGCCTGGAGCCCAGAGGTGGCCCGCCCCCACCCTGACGGCTCTCCCCCCGGGTCACCGACCTTACGCCGACCTGACACCGGACCGCCACAGGGTGGACAGCCGCGGCGAGGCGAGGGCAGGATAGGGAGCCGCCCCGCCCGCCGCCGACAAAGTCCCGATCGCCCCGGAACCCGGACCATGATCCAGGCCCTGCTCGCCCTCTCCCTCGGCGCCGAGGCCGCCAGCCTCCCCGGCGTGGCCCTGCCCTTCGAGGTCGCCCCCACCGGCGCTTGGGTGCTACCCTCCGAGCTCCCCGCCGCCTTCGCCTCTGCCGGCGTGCAAGCCGGCTGGACCCTCACGGCCGTCGATGGCCTCAAGATCGCGGGAGATCCGCTCGCAGCGCAGCGGATCGTCGCCGCCGGCCCCGCCCGGTCGGTGCGCCTGCACTTCGACACCCCCGAGGGCGAGACCATCCTCGTCGTCCCCCGGGGCCCCCTCGTGGTCGTCGAGGAGGTCGGCCGCTTGCCCTGGCCAGAGGGCCTCGAGGGCGCCGCCGGCTGGACCGCCGCCGGAGACGGGCGCCCCCGCCTCCAAGGCACAGGATCGGGAAAGGACAAGGGACAACCATGGGTGTTCGACCCCGCCACAGGTGCGATCACCCGCGCCGCCGCGAGCGCCGCCAAGGGCCAGGAGCTCCGCATCCCCGAGGTCTGGTGGTCGCTGTCGGACGCCCCCTGGGCGGTGCTCACCGCCGCCACCGTCGAGGGTGGAGACCGCGCTTGGGTCCGCGCCGAGCTCAATGGCGCCGCCCGCCTCAGCCGCTTCCAAGGGCAGGCCGGAGACCACCTCGCCATCCCAGAGGCGGACGGCCTGCACGTCTACACCGTCGCCTGGCCGGCCGGCGCGCCCGAGCTGCCGGTGTGCGTCCCAGAGGTCCCCGAGACCTGCCTCGTCGCCGGCCGACAGATCGCGGCGCAGCTCCTCGACAAGGAGGGCGGTAAAGACGAGGCCCTCCGCGTCTTCGGGCTCGCCTGTGAGGGCGGCACCTACCGCGCCTGCTTGGAGGCCGTAGCCCTCGACGTGCCCGCCCTCGCCGCCCGGGCCAACGCCTGCGGCGAGCGCGACGTCAACGCCTGCCATGAGGTGGCCCGAGACCGGATGCGGACCGCCGCCGATCGCCCCTCCGACACCCTCGTCGGGGTCCTCGAGTACTCCTGCACCGTCGACGCCAGCGGCTCGCTCGGGGAGCGCCTGCGCCGCCTCGAAGACGTCGGCGAAGGCTGCATGCTGTTGAGCTCGGCCTTCGACAAGCTGAACATCCCCGACCGGGCGCTGCTGAGCCTCGACCAGGCCTGCGTGCTCGGCCGGGCCGAGGCCTGCGACAGCGCCGCCCGCCGCCGCCAGGAGGCCTTCGCCTTGAAGGCGGTGCGCGAGTGCGAAGACGAGACCCTCCCGCTGGCCACCTCCTGCGTCCAGCTCGGCAAGCTGCTGCAGTCCGGCCCGATCTCCGCCACGAAGCTCGACGACTTCTCTGCCTTCCTCCGCGCCTGCCAGCTCGGTGACGAAGAGGGCTGCGTGCGACTCGGCGACTATGTCGATCGCTGGGGCATCGCCCACCCTCGCGTGGTCAAGGCCGAGGCGGCCCTCCAAGCCTCCTGTGACCAGGGGGAGCAGCGCGCCTGTGTGGGCACCGCCCACCTCCTCGTCCGCCACGAGCCCCGCGACCTCGCGTACGGCCAAGCTCTGACCCTCTTCTCCACCGCCTGCTCGAGCGGCCTCCCGAGCGCCTGCATCGCCGGCGCCGAGCAGCGTCGCATCGGCGCCGCCCGCAAGATCGAGGCCCCTGGCCCCGAAGAGATGTGGGATCGGGCCTGCGAGCTCGGCAGCCCGGTGGGCTGTGCAGGCCTCGGTGAGCGCTGGTCGCGCTCGAAGAAGAGCTGGGCAGAGGCCTACAGCGCTTGGACGAAGGCCTGCGACACCGGGGAGGCCAGCGCCTGCACTGCGCTGGGCCGCTTCGTCACGAACAAGCACGATCCGCCCTGGCCGAGTGAGCAGCCGCCTGCCGCCTACCTCGCGCGCGGCTGTGAGCACGGCGACGCCGAGGGCTGCTATTGGCAGGCCGAGGCCGACCTCCCGCGTAAGGGGGACCCGCCCGAGGCCGCCTACCTCCTCCTCGAGCGCTCCTGCGAAGGCGACTTCGGCACCGCCTGCGCCGCCCTCGCGGACGTCCACCTCCAGAGAGAGACCAGCTTCGACGATGAGATCGCCGCCGCACACCTCCAGAGTGCCTGTGACAACGGGCACTTTGAGAGCTGCAAGCAGCTCGGCGCGATGTACCAGAAGGGCAAGGGCGTCGAGAAAGACCGCACCAAGGCCAAAGAGTTGGCGCAGCGCTACAGCGTCAACGCCGACCGGCGTCACGTCCGCCTCGGCCTCCACCTCGGCTTCCCCTCCATCGCCGGCGGCGAGGGTGAGCTGGTGGTGCCGATCCCCGTCGGTCCGGCCATCGCCCTCACGGGCTCCTACTCCTACATCCCCGGAGCGGGCGGCGTGATGGTCCAAATCGAGGGGGGCAGCTACCCCGACGACCCGCCGGACTTCACCTACATGGACGCCGGGCTCCGCCTCTACCCCAACAACAAGGCCCGCGGCCTCTACGGGATGGCCGGCGTCCACCAGCTCCAGGCGAGCGGTGGCCAGCTCAGCTCGCCGCTGACCCGCACCGGGCTGAGCGCGCGCTTGGGCATGTACAGCGAGAGCAAGTTCTTCTACACACGGGTCGAGATGGGGATGGGCCAGTACGGCATCATCGACCTCCACGACTTCGACGAAGACGAGACGAGCACCTTCCCGCTCCTCCAGGCCACCCTCGCCTTCTCGTGTGGCTTCGCCTTCTTCTAAAGCGGCCGGCCGCTCACCGGCTCACCGATCTCGGCGCCGCCCCTTCTCGGGCGCGGCCTCGACGGGCGGCGGTAGCGAGATGAGGGTCGTGGTGTGCGGCCCGGACTCGTCGGTGGAGATGAGCCAGAGCCCGCCGCCGGAGGCCGCGTAGGTCGCCTCGACGCCGAGGGTGGAGAGGAGGAGGCGCTCGACGTCGGGCGCGGCCTCCGGGAGGGCGAGCTGCTCCAAGACCGGTCGGCGGTAGGAGCCGGGGACGATCAGCGTGGCGTCCCCCTCGACGGTGAGCCAGGCCGAGCGAAGCCCAGCGGTGCTCGGGATCTGCACGAGGTGCAGCCCCGGGCGGAGCTCGAGGATGGGCTCACCCGCCGGGGCGCCGCGGCCGTCGACGGATGGCCCAACCGAGGCGCCGGCCGGCGCGAGGCGGAGGCGCGCGCTCGGGGACTCGGAGCGCAGCGCGTGGAAGATCGTGAGCCCCTCGCTCGGCAGCGCCTGATCCCACATCGCCGCTGGCGCGAAGCTGAGCGCGGTGCGGAGCTCGGCCTGAGCGGACTCGAGCTCACCCCGTTGGGCGAGGATGCCTCCGCGGAGCTGAAACAGCCGCGCCGCCACCGGAGGCTCCACCCGCTCTCCCAGGCAGCCAAGGCCTCCGATGCCGAGATCGAGCTGATCCAGGGCCTCGGCCGCCCGCCCGTCGCGCCAGGCCGCCTCCGCCCGCACCGCGTTGGCGCGGAGCTCGGCGGCCCGAGTGGGAGCGCCGGCGCAGTGCCGCAACGTGGCCCCGCCCATCACGCGCGGGGTCGCCCGCAAGAGCGAGTCGAGCGCGGTGGCCTCGAACTGGCTGAGCGGGAGGCCCGTGCGGTGGGCGACCTCCGCCAGGACAGCGGCGGGATCTCCCCCGTCATGGACCACGGGCGTCGCCGCGCGGGCGAGGCCGGAGAGCGCACCGCCCGCCAGCGACAGCCCGAGGAGGAGGAGCCCCGAGGGGCGGCGCGCGCTCAGGGGACACCCGCACAGGCGGAGTTCGTGTCGAAGTTGTAGCAGAGCTGCACGGTCTCGGAGGGGCTCACCGAGACGGCGACGCGGATGCTCTCCCCCGAAGGGCTGGTCAGCTCAAGGGTGTGCCCCCCCGCGGGCAGCTCCAAGGCTCCGCCGGCCCCCGGAGAGAGCGCGCGACCCCGAAGCCGCACCGTCGCCCCGCTAGGCACCGTGCGCAGCACCACCTTCCCCATCGGCTCGGTGGTGGCCGCGCCGTCGGCGACCGGGGGCGGGCTCGTGCCGCCGCTCGACGCCTCATCGGTCGAGATCACCGCGATGACCCGCGGGCCCTTCGACGCTCCTGCGCTCGCCTCGGGCGGCGCGGCGGCGCGCGCGGCGGCCCCGCTGGTCGGCGCCGCGCCCCGGGCCGCCGCCGCGGTCGGAGCGCTGGCAGGGACCGGCTGTGGGGGCGCCGAGACGGCGCCACCGGGGCCCGCGACCTCGGGAGCGGGCAGGGCGGCGGCGGTCTCCGAGGGCGCCGCCGGGAGCGCAGCCTCCGTCGCCTCGGGCGCCCCCGTTGACTCACCTCGCTCCCCTCCCAACAGGGCGAGCCCGGCCCCGACGACCCCCAGGAAGAAGAGCAGGCCCACCCCGACGGCGACGCCAATCAGGAGCGGCCCGCGGGAACGGCGCTGGCCGGTGAGGCCCTGCGCCGACATCGCCTCTGGCAGGAAGGTCTTACCGTCATCGAGGGCCGGCACCGCGGTGGTGCCGACGAGCGTGTGAACGCCTGCGCTCCCGGCCAGGGCGGGCGAGGGCAGGGCCCCGGGGTCGTCGCCGGCCCTCTCCATCGCCTCCTTGAAGCGCTGGAGCTCGGCCACCATCGCCAACATGTCCGGGTACCGGTCTTCTGGGTACAGGCGGGTGGCCCGCTGGATGATCGCGGCGAACGCAGGGGGCACGCCCGCGAAGGCCACCGCCCAAGCCTCCTGGTTGTGCAGGCTCTGAGCGTGCCGGCCCTTCAGCAGGGCGTAGAGGGTCACGCCGAAGGCGTAGACGTCCGAGCGAGGATCCACCTGGTGGCTGTCTTCGCGCTGCTCGGGCGGCATGAAGGCCCACGTGCCCATGACCATGCCGGCCTGGGTGAGCTCCTGCTCCCGCCCCTCAGCGCGGGCGATCCCGAAGTCTGCGAGCTTGTAGACCCCATGCCGGTCCACGAGGATGTTGGCCGGTTTGATGTCTCGGTGAACGAGCCCGGAGGCGTGGGCCACCGAGAGGGCCCCGCCGATCGCCAGGCCCACCTCCACGACGTCGCGCAGCGGCATCGCCCCCTGGGCCTGGACGCGCTGGCCCAGGCTGTCGCTCTCTGCGAGCTCCATCACGAGGTAGACGCCCTGCGCGTCCTCGATGGCGTCGTGCACCATCAACACGTTGCCGTGCTTGAGATCGGCCTGGGCGTGGGCCTCGGCCTTGAAGCGGCTCCGGTTGGCCTCCGACCGGGCGACGTGCGGGTGCAGGAGCTTGATCGCCCGACGCACCCCCATCCGTGTATCGAAGGCGAGCAGCACCCTCGCCGCGCCACCGGCGCCGATGACCCGCTCGATGCGGTACCGACCGCCGTCCAGCGTCTCAGGGACTTCCAATTCCGAGGTTTCCGACACGACCGCTCCGCTGCTCACTGGCGCCGCTCGGGCGCGATCCGTCGCCGATCCGCACCCCGATCTCAAGCCGGGGTCGGCCTCGCGCCGACCGCCGATCGGAGCGGTCGGCCGCGCCAGAGCGTAGCCGCTTCCGAGGTCAACCGGCGTGCGGCCGAACCGGGCACGGTCGGCTACCCTACCCGGAGGAGGCCCCGTGATCGCTCCAGCTCTGCTCGCTCTGTCCACGTCTTCTCTGCCTTTGCTCACTCTGTCCATGCTGCACGGCGCCTTCGCGGCCACCTGTGAGACCCCCGAGGCCCTCTCCGCCCTCCGAGGCGATCTCGCGCCCAGGCACCCGGGGATGCTCCTCCCGCCGCCTCAGCTCGACGGCCGCAGCCGCGCCGCGGCCGAGGGGCGGGTGATCTACGGCTCCCCCTACGAACACCACATCGAGACGGAGCACTTCTCGATCAACTGGTGGGAGGCGGGCATCACCGAAGATCAGGCCACGCGCGCGGGCGAGGCCTTGGAGGGAGCGTGGACGGCCTTCGTCGACGAGGGAGGCTGGACGGCGCCAGTCTCCTCCGACACCTATTACCTCTGGGTGCTCCTCGATCCGAGCCTCAGCGGCACCGGCTACACCACGATCTACTACACAGACGAATTCCCCTCGGGATACCCTGTGATCTACCTAAACCCTGACTGGGCATCCGAGGTGGATTTCTGGGGGGCCCTGTCCGCCCACGAGTTCATGCACACCATCCAGTATGCGATGCGCGCCTGGGACGGCTCCGACCCCAATGAGGCCTGGTACTGGGAGGCCTCAGCGACCTGGGCGAGCGAGCTCTCCGATCCCGATCGTGACGGCTTCCAGTACGCCAGCGCCTGGTACGCAGAGGCCGCCGACGAACGCTACGACACCCACGACTCCACACACGAATACGGCATGTTCGTGTTCAACGCTTGGTTGGAGCAACAGAAGACCGGCCCGGGCGGAATGCTCTCGGTCTGGACCGCCAGCTCCACTGACCCCGCCGCCCACTGGGACACGCTGCTGCCGCTCAGCACCGGCTCGACCCTCGCCGAGCTGTGGGGAGGCTTCACTGGCGCATACGGCAACGCCAGCCTCGAGGAGTGGTCGGAGTATACGCCGGTCAGCCCCGTGGTGGACCTCGTCGACGGCCAGCCCGGCGAGCTCCCCCTGCTCGGGAGCCACTACTACCGGGCCACGGCCGCCGCCACGGTGACCGCGGAGGGTCCCGTGGTGCTGGGCGGGGCCGCAGAGCAGGGCAGCGCGGTGGTCGTCTCGGCGGGCGAGCGGATCGCCGTGACCGGTCTCGAGGACGGCGCCGCCTACACGCTCCACCTCAACGCACCCGAGCCCGAAGACAGCGGCACGGACAGCGCCCAGCCCGACGACAGCGCCCAGCCCGACAACCGCCCGCCCACCGCGGACGACGATCCGACCGGCCCGGGCGCCAACGACGGCAAGGCCGGCTGCGGCTGCGAGAGCGGGAAGCTCACGCTGGAGACGAGCGCCCCGACGGCCCTGCTCGCCAGCTTGTTGGGTCTCTACCCGCTCCGCCGGCGTCGCGGCGCGCCGAGGCCCTCGCTCAAGGAGCCCGGGGCGTAATCAGAACCTCGAAGCCAGCCTCCTTGGGGTGGAAGGAGGGCGGCGCCCACCGCGCCTCCGGGCCGGCCACCACGGTGACGATCAGCTGCTCACCCAGCTCGGTCACAGTCACTCCGGTCACGAGCGGGGAGTTCACCGGAGTTCGGGCAAGGGTGCCGTCGCTCTTGACCCCCGCGAACTTGACGACGTAGCGGGGGCGACCGTTCGCGCCGTCCAGGACGTAGCCGATGGGGGGCGCCGTGGGCCCGCTCGTGCGGCCGGAGACGAGGAGTCCGGCGTCCACCACGCGGACCGTGAGGCCCGCCAGGGTGACGGGGCCAGCGTCTGGGGCGCTGGACTCGGCCTTCACCGCTGGGGCGGACGCGGGGACACCGACCGGCGCCGGTGAGGCGACGACGGGGGTCTCATCCACTCGCGACGGCGTGGCGCGCCCCCGGTGCAGCGCCGCCCATCCCGCGCCGACCAAAACGACGAGCAGAGCGAGCCCCGCCGCGGCGAGGACCCGTCGATCCCGCCACGGCGCCGACGCGCGGCTGGAGAGCGAACCCGCGCCCCCCAAGATCGGGGCCCGCTGGATCGTGGACTGGGTGGAGAAGCCCTCAAGCACATGATCGGGCGCCTCGACCCTCCCCCGAACCAGGGAGACGGGCAGCGAGGCGGTCGGGTGGGCCAGGGAGTATCGGCAGACCCGCAGGGCGCGCCGGAGCTCCGTCACGTCGGCGAAGCGAGCGCTCGGGGCTCGCTCCAGGCAGCGCATCACCGTCCACTCGAGGGTGTCCGGGAGTCCGTGGTTCGGCTCGATGGTGTTGAACGGAGGCGGATCGGCCCGAAGCGGGGCCACCAGCACGGCCGGGCCCGTGAGGTGGCTGAAGGGCGTCCGCCCGAGCAGCATCCGATACAGCAACACGCCGAGCGCGTAGACGTCGGTGCGGGCGTCCACGGTGTCGCCCATGACCTGCTCAGGCGCCATGTAGCCGGGCGTGCCGACGAGGGCGCCCTGGCGAGTGACGCCCGTACAGTCCTCGATGTCCTTGGCGATGCCGAAGTCCATCAGCTTGACCCGAACCCCCTCCTGCGCCCGCGTGCTCACGAAGATGTTGGTGGGCTTGAGGTCACGGTGGATGAGCCCCAGCTGATGTGCCTCCTCGAGAGAACAACAGACTTGCTCGATCACCTCGACGGCCTGAGCCGGGGAGAGGGCGCCCTCCCTCAGGCGCTGTTGGAGGGTGGTGTCGGCCACGAACTCCATCACCAGCCAATGAAAGCCAGGGTCCTTGCCGTGATCGAGCACCCGCACGGTGTTGGGATGCGAGAGCCGAGAGAGGGTCGCAGCCTCCCGGTGGAACCGCGAGATGAGCTCAGCGTGGTTATCGATGTCGTCGTCTTCGAGCAGGATCTTGATCGCCACGGGCTCCTTGGAGCCAGCCGGCAGAGCAAGGTAGACCCGCGACAGACCACCCCGGGAGATCACCTTCAACACCGTATACCGGCCCGCTACGACGGTGCCGATCATGGGGTCGAACTCAAACTTCGACTTCGGACCGCTCGGGAGCGCGGTCTCAGCCAATGGGGGGGGGCGGGTGGATCGCGACATACCTCATTGTGCACCGGCGGAGCCTCGTCGACAAGCTCCCAGACGCGCGTAGCACAAGAATGCCTATCTTTTCTCCACTCCATCGCGTATACTCCTCCGGGATGTCCTCGGCCTCTGGGGCGCGGCCGCCGGGCTGAAGCAGCAAGAGCGACACGACAGCGCTTGGCCGAACGGAGGGGCCAGTGTCCGAAGATCCGCGAGCTGGCGCCATCAGCTACCTGCAGGCCGAGCTCTGTCGTGTCGCCGAGCGCAGCCCGGACCGCCTCCCCTTGCTGATGCGCACCGTCCGAGCCTGCCTGGAGGCGGTGGATGGACTGCCCCGCGAGGGGCTCCTTCAGGCGCTCTCCCAGCGGTCCGACGTCGAGGCCGCGCTCTTTACGTTGTCCGCTGCGCAGACCAATCCCGCCGATCCCGCCGCTCGAGAGCGCGGCCGTGCCCTCCAAGCAAGGCGAGCGTTAGCCGAAGCCGAGGGCGGGCTCTGGACCGCGGCGCAGGTCGCTGCGGCCCTCGGGATCACGAGACAAGGCGTGGACTGGAGGCGCAGCCACCACCACCTGCTCTCTGTGCACCACCCTGGCCGGCGAGCGTGGATGTACCCCTCTTGGCAGTTCGAGGCGGCCGGCGCCCTCCCCGGCCTGCCCCAAGTGCTGGCCCGGCTCCGAGAGGGCGGTCAACAAGACTGGTCGGCCCTTGCCTTTTTTCTTAACCACGATCTGAACCTCGGCGAGCGCCCCCTCGATCGCCTCCGCCGCGGGGATGTGGAGTCGGTCGAGGCCCGCGCCCGCGCAGCCTCCCTCTCCATTACGGTCGGCCCGCGACCTGCTTGAGGAAGCCTCGCTTCACCCACATGTTCAGCCATCGCCCGTCCACCGGTACGCTCACGGCCTTGTAGCGCTCGGTGAAGTCAGCCGGGAAGCCGGCCTCCCGCGGGAGCTCCTCCAAGTTCCAGGGCTGGAGCGTGAAGACGCGGTCTTCCGGCAGGTACAGATCGGGCTCAAGCGAGAAGACGTAGGCGGGGTCGCTCTTCTCATGTCCCGCCAGCCCCTCCCCGAAGCGGAGGGCGGGCGCCCGGGCGATGGTTCGGTTGGTCAGGCCCCACATGTCGATGGTGGTGAGGCGGGCGTAGTAGGGGATCACCCCCGCCGAGTGGATCGCGAGGACCGTGTTCGGGGGCAGGTTCTCGGAGAGGAAGCGGCCCACCGTGCGGCGAGCCTCGAGGTTCGCGTGACGCTCCGCTCCCCATCGGTCGGCCTGCTGGAGCACCAGCAGGTAGGGGCTCAAGAGGAGCAACAGGCCCAGCGGCACGAGGCGTTGGAGCCGCCGCTCACCGAGCGCGAGCAGCGCCGCGCTCTCGGCGCCGAGCGCGGCCATCGCCGGCAAGATGGGGAGGATGAATCTCCCGGTCGGCTTGAAGTCGCCTCCCACCGCGAGGATGTAGGCGAGCACCCCGAGCACGAGCGAGGCCAAAGGCAGGGTGCGGCGGCTGGGCCGCCCGAGGAGCGGCCGGAGCACAAGGAGCAGCCACAGCAGCGGGTGAGTGGCCATGTGGGCCCCGAGGTAGGCCAGCCCCCTCCCAATCGCGAGGCCGCCCGTCTTGGCGTAAAAGGTGTTGGGGAGCGGATCCCCGTAGACCCAGAGCCGCCACGCGGTGAGCGCGACGACCCACACGGCGACCACCGCCCCGGCGCCGACGCTCGGGCGCCATCGCCGACGGAGGTCTCCGCGCAGGGCAGCGTCGATCAAGAGCCCCCCCTGGACGAGGGCAAAGAGGTAGGGCGCCTCCGGGCGGGTCAGCGTCGCGACCCCGAAGAGCACCGCCGAGCCGCGATGCCCACCCCACCCGTCACCGGCGCTCACCCAGCGCTCCTCGAGGGAGAGCCAGGTCGCGGCGGTGACCAGAGCCATGTAGAAGACCGTCTCCAAGCCCTCAACAGCCTCGAGCGCCACCGTGGCGTCCAAGGCCAGCAGCGCCGGTGGCAAGAGAGCCAACCACAGCGGTGAGGAGATCCACCGGCGGCGACCGGCGCTGGTCAGCGCTCCCGTCAGGAAGACCCCGGCGACGAGGCTCGAGAGCCCCATCACGACCGTCGCCATCACGGGATCCGCCCCGCAGGCCATCGCCGCGGCGACGAGCAAGGTCCAGAGCAGGTTCGAATAGCCCTCGACCGCTTCACCCGGGTTGTAGACGAAGCCGAGCCCCCTCAAGAGGTTATCGGCGTATCGAAAGGATATAAACGCGTCATCCTGCGCGACAGCGCCGAAACGAATTCCGAGGAGCACCGCGATGGCCGCCAACAGCGCGAAGCCGACGCGGCGAGGCCAACGAGGAGGCAAAGACAGGACGGGCGGCGGAGCGGTCATGGGAAGCGGGATGATATTGCGATGTCACGCCGACTCCGACCCCTGCTCGCCACGGTGATCTTCGCCCTCGTCGCAATTCCGGCCGTTCAACGCGGCGGTCCATCTGCGAGCTTCGCTTGGGGAGCGCCGATCCTGGCCCTCTCCTCCACCTGGCTCTGCGATCACATCACCGATCGCGATCCCTCCCCCGGCGCCCGCATCGCCCTGATGTCGCTCTGCTGGCTCGCGCCGGCGGCCGGGGCGCGCCTCTGGAGTGACCGGATCGCGCTGCTGGACGCGACATGGCTAGACACGGCCTTTCCCGTCAGCGGGCTGCTCTCGCTCGCCCAAACGGCGACGCTCGGGCCGGCCTGGCTCCTCCTCGGCGCCGCCCTCACCACGATCTGCCTCGGTGGTCGCCGCGCCCTGTCCGCAGGGGGCGCCGCCGTCGGCGGGCTCGCCGCCCTCGGCCTCGCGCCGCCCCTGCTCGAGGCGATCGATCGGGCGCTGTTCGTCGGCGACACGCAGCGTGGCGTCAACCTCAGCCTCGCCCTGCCCCCGCTGGCGCTCCTGCCCTTCATCGGCGCGGGGCTCGGCCTCCTGATCGGTCGGTGGAGGGGGGGCGCCGGCCCGAGCCGCCGCGAGGCCTTGCTGCTGCTCTCGCTCTGCGCGGGCCAGGCCTGGTGCGCCGCGTCGCCCCTCGGGCCTCTCCTCCGGACGATGGACCTTGACCTGCCGGACACCGGAACCCCGCTGAGCCTTACGGCGCCGGGGACCGGGGTCTCGGCCGACCTGCTCGATCCACACCGAGGGCCCCTCGCGGAGCAGCTCGTCGCTCTGGGCCACCCTGCCTCGCCCCGCAAGGAGGTGGCCCAGTGCGTCCCGAAGGCACACGCCCGCTGGGCACACGTCGCCCGCGCCACCGTCGCCCTGGCCTGGGACGAGTCCGCCCCCTTCGCCTCCCTCGAGCCTGTGCTCGAGCTCCTCCTCACCCACCGGGTCCGCCGCGTGGCGCTCGTCGGTCGGGCCCCCTCCATCTGGGGCCCTCTGAGCCCCGCGCTGCGCTGGCCGGCGGTGCGCCTGAACATCGACCTCCCCCCACCGGGCGCTGTCGCGGTCGCCCTCCCTGGCCCGGCACCGGAGCGTGCCGCGCCGGTCTGCATGATCCAGCCGACGCCGGAGGTCAAGGTGGGGGCCTTGTACGCCTCAGCCCGGGCGCTCTCGTCCGCCTCGGGCGGGCCCTGTGGCGCCTTCGCCCTGCCGCCGCTGGCCCAACGGGTCCTGGCCGACCCGCTCGGGGACATCTCCTGTCCCGACTGAGCCGTCGCCGCGTCGTTCGGTCAGCGCGCCGCTGTGGTAGAGCCAGCGCCCATCGATCCGGCGAAACTGACTCTCTTCAGCGTAGGTGGCCTCTCCGTCACCTTGGCGGATGCGCACCGCGAACCGCACCCAGCCATCCTCCTCACCGCATCCAGAGGCCTCAACCGTCAGGCCGAGCAGCGCGGTCGTCCGCACGAACTCCCCGATCTCCGCTCGCCAGGCCGATCGGTCGCCACGCACCGCTGGTCCCCTCGGGTCTGTCGTGTCGATCAGATAGTCGACCAGACCGAAGCGATAGGCGCAGTACCGGGACCGCATGAGCGCGACCGGCTCCGAGGCCGGCCGCCCGAGGTGAGCGGGCTGGCAGCACCGCTTGTACTTCAGGCCCGAGCCACACCCACAGACCTCATTCGCCCCGTAGCGGGCCGACATGTGGGCCTCCCGTCGAGAAGGGGCGAAAGACCTCCACGTCCACGGTCTGGACGCGGGCCTCACCCCAAGCCTCGATGTCGCGGGCGATGCCCTCAAGCGCCGCGCGGAGCGTGCGCGCGTCGTTTGAGGTGGAGGCCACCGACATCACAGCCCACTGGTGATCATCGAGGTGACCGACCTCCGCCGCCATCAGCTGGTGCCGGGCTCGAATGCGGTCTCGCACCTGAGCCACCACCCGCCGCTTGTCTTTGAGGCTCCGCGACCCCGGCACCAGGAAGCTGATGCGCAGGACGCCGAGCCAGATCGACTCATCGGGCGCCGGGAGGAACATCAGAAGGCCTTGACCGACTCCTTGGTATAGGCCTCGACGATGTCACCCACCTTGATGTCGTTGAAGCCGTCCAGGCTGAGACCGCACTCGTAGCCCTTCTCCACTTCGCGGACGTCGTCCTTGAAGCGCTTGAGGGAGCCGAGGCGACCTTCCCAGACGATCTTGCTGTCGCGGAGCAGGCGGACGCCGTGATTTCGCGCCACCTTCCCCTCGATGACAAAACAACCAGCGATGGTGCCGATCTTCGGGATGTTGAAGAGCTGGCGAATCTCGATGGAGCCCTGCACCTTCTCGGTGATCGTGGGACCCAGGAGGCCGCGGAGGCCCTTCTGCACGTCGTCGATGGCCTCGTAGACGATCTTGTAGGTGCGGACCTCGACCCCGTAGGAGTCGGCGGCCTCACGAGCCTTGGGATCCGGCCTGACGTTGAAGCCGATGATCACGCCACCGTTGGTGTGCGCGAGCATCACGTCGCTCTCCGTCACCGCGCCGACCGCGGAGTGCAGGATCTTGAGCTCGGTGCCCTCGACCGAGATCTTCGAGAAGGCGTGCCGGATGGCCTCGAGGCTGCCACCCACGTCGGCCTTGACGATGAGGTTGAGGCTGAGCTTCGCCGCCTCGCCTTGCCCGCGGGCCATCAAGTCTTCGAGCGTCACGCGGGTGGTGACGTTGAGGCCCGACTGTCGTGTGGCTTCGGCGCGGTGCTCGGCGAGGGCCTTTGCGTCCTTCTCCGAGGCCACGATCACGAAGTTGTCACCGGCCTGCGGGACATCTTCGATGCCCATGATCTCGACCGGCGTAGAGGGGCCAGCCACCTTGATGCGCTTGCCCTTGGTGTCGTTCAGCGCCCGGATGCGGCCCCAGGTGTTGCCGATCACCACACACTGCCCCTGCTCGACCGTACCGTGCTGCACGATGATCGTGGCCACGGGGCCCTTGCCGCGCTCCAGCCGCGCTTCGAGGACAGAGCCCTCGCCGTGCCGCTTCGGGTTGGCCCGGTAGTCGCCGAGCTCGGCGACCAGGAGCAGCGCGTCGAGGAGATCGTCGATGCCCCGCTTCTTGAGCGCGGACACCTGCACGAACATCGTCTCACCGCCGTAAGCCTCGGGGACGAGCCCGTGCTCCATCAGCTGCTGCGTGACGCGCTCGGGGCGGGAGTCCGCCTTGTCGCACTTGTTGATCGCGACGACAATGTCGACCCCCGCCGCCTTGGCGTGGTTGATTGACTCGATCGTCTGCGGCATCACGCCGTCATCGGCGGCCACCACCAACACCACGATGTCGGTGACCTGAGCGCCGCGGGCGCGCATCGCCGTGAAGGCCTCGTGCCCCGGCGTGTCGATGAAGGTGATCAGCTGCCCATTACGCTCCACCTGGTAGGCGCCGACATGCTGGGTGATGCCGCCCGCCTCCCCGCCGGCCACGTTGGCGTCGCGGATGACGTCGAGGAGGGTCGTCTTGCCGTGGTCCACGTGGCCCATGATGGTGACCACGGGGGGGCGCGGCTCGAGGTCGGTGTCCTCGTCCTCGACGTCGATGAGGTGCTCATCTTCCTGGAAGGAAGAGTTCACCACCTCGAACTCGAACTCCTGCGCCACCAGCTGGGCGGTGTCGAAGTCGAGAGAGTCGTTGACGGTGACCATTTGGCCCATGCTGAGCAGGGCCTTGATCACCTGGGTCGACTTGACCGACATTCCGTGCGCGAGCTGAGCGACCGTGATCGTCTCGTCGACCTCGACGCGGCGCTTGATCTGCTTGGCCTGCGGGCTCGTGCTCCGGACGGCAACCTTGGCCTTCGGCCGGCGACGGCGCGACGGTCCCCCGAGGTCCTCGGCGTCCATCTCGATGCGTCCTCGGCGGCCGTCGGGCTTGGCGCCCTTCCGGGCTGCGGGCTTGTCCCGGCGATCGCCCTCCTTGGGGGGGCCTCCACCGATGACCGTAGCACCCGGACCGGCGGGACCGGGACCGACCTGCCCGGCACCCGGGCCCGGAGGACCGCCAGGGCGGCGCTCATCACGGAAGTTGGCACCGCCGGGGCGAGCCTGCTGGCCGGAAGGCTGGGACGTCTTGGCCTGCTCTGCGGCAGCCTGGGCACGGCGCCGGTTGCCCGACGGATCGTTCGGATCGTAGCCAGGCGGAGGGCGTACGACCGCGGAGCCGAGGCCGGGGAAGTTCGACCCTTCGCCGCGCGCCGCGAGGCGGGGGAGGTTTGGTCGAGGCGCCTCGGCGCGGGGGCCGGAGGGACCCACGGCGGACTCGGCGGGCCGCGGGTCGCGAATATCACCCGGACGGGGTGGACGGGCGCCGACGGGAGCAGCACCCGGACGAGCCGGAGCGGCGCCGGCGGCAGGGCGACCGGGCTCCGCACGACCGTCACCAGGGCGCGAAGTGGGGACACGCCCATCGTTACGGGGGGCCCCTTGGGCGGGGGCGGCCGGACGGACCGACTCGGAGACCTTGGCGGCGGGGGCCGCCTGCACCACAGGTCGCTCAGGCTCGACGTCCACCACCGGCGCGGCAACGGACTCGACCACCGGAGATGCCGACGCCTCGACCGCCACGGGCGCGGCTGCTGGACGCTCCGGCTCGACCGCTAGACGCTCCGGCGCGGCCTCGACCGCAGGGGCAGCCTCAACGACCGTCGCCGACACTTCGACCGGGGCCGAGACAGAAGCCGAAGCCTCTTCGACCGCCGCGGCCACCACAGCCGGTGCGGACTGCACCACGGGCTCGCCGACCGGCTCCGGGGCCTGCTCACCTGCCGACGCAGCCTCCACCACAGGTGGCGACTCCGTGACAGGGCCGACGGCGCCCCGTGGGGCCACGGGCCGAGACGGATCGGGAGACCGCAGCGACACCGGCGAGCCGAGGCGCGCCGGCGGGCCGGCGGGAGCCGCGCTCACCGCCTCTTCGGGCTCATTGATCCGCTTCCGGACCACGACCTTCCGACGAACGTCTACCGGCGGGGGCGGAGGCGGAGCGGGCTCCGGCTCGGCCTTTCGGCGGCGGATGACCGCGTTGTTGACGCGTGTCTGGGTTTCACCGCGGTCCGTACCCACAGGCTCCCCAGCGGGCCTTGTCGGCCGGCTCGAGGAGGTTCGGGAGAGACGCTCAATCAGATCCTTAGTGGACATCAGGGCCCTTCGAATGCCCGCAAGCACTCCGTGAACTGTCTCGTGAGAGGAGAAGCCGACAGGCTTTCCTGTCGTGAATCCCACGAGCCAGCACGTGCTTGCGGGGAGGATGGCGCTGGCCCCACTCGGGGGCCTCGGTTCGAGGATCGAGAGGTACCAGCGGCAGCGGCACGGGTACTAACCCAGATCGTGCAGACACCGCAACTCGTCTCGCAGGGCGCGGCTCGGACGACCAGCTCGGATCACCACCCCTCCGGAGAACCCTCCGGAGGGGTGGAGCCCAAATAGCGCCTGAAGCTCGCCTCGAGAGAGGGGGAGCATGTGGATCGGGAGCCCCACACACGCGGGGTGGGCCTCCGAGGGCGGATCGTCGCCCTGGAGCCCGCAGACCGCCACTGGCGGCGGGCCGGCGGCGCCAAGACGCAAGACGTCTACCAGCAGGCCGCTCCGCCAAGCCCTCAAGAGGGCCTGCCGAACACGCAGCACCACCTTCATTCGAAGGGCAGGCAGCGGATCGTCCAAGCGGCGAACCTCCGCCTTGACGCCCCGGGAGATGTTCCCTGGCTTGATCGCCCTCAGGCAGGCGCCACGCAGGCAGCACCAAGCCCCCCGACCGGGATGGTGGGGTGAACCATCCAGCGTGGCCCTCCCCGCCTCGGCCAGCACGAACCGCACCATGAGGCGGGAGGATGAGCGATCTCGACAGACCACACAGGTCCGCACGCCCTGCCCATCTGGGCGCTCCGGCCGTGGCCCCGCGCCCGACCGCCGCGGGCGCGGCTGCCCCATCGCGGTTCAGGCCTCCGCCGGGAGATCTTCATCCCCCGACTGACGGGCCTTACGCCGGTCGGCTTCGTCCATGATGAGCGCGTCGAGCACCCGCTCGGCCTCCGCGATGATGGCCTCAGCGTCTTCATCCTCAAGGCCGAGGATTCCCGCGACCTCGTAGGCTTCGGCGTCGTACAGCTCCTGGGCGCTGCGGAAGCCGTGGCGGATGAGCGTCTCGACCTGATCGTGGTCCAGGCGAGGGACGCGGCTCAGCTCGTCGCGGGCCTGGGCGACCATCTCGGCGTGGCGGGTCTCGGAGAAGATGTCGATCCGCCAGCCGGTGAGCTGGGCGGCGAGGCGCACGTTCTGACCGCGGCGACCGATGGCCTTCGAGAGCTGGTCGTCCGGGACGATGAGCTCCATCGAGTGGGTGTGCTCGTCGATGTAGACCTTGCTCACCTGTGCCGGCGCGATGGCGTGCACGATGAAGCGCGCCGGATCGCCGTGGAAGGGGATGATGTCGATCGCCTCTCCACGGAGCTCCTGCACGACGGCCTGGACGCGAGAGCCCTTGAGCCCGACGCAGGCGCCCACGGGATCGACATCACGGTCTTGCGAAGAGACGGCGATCTTGGCGCGATGCCCCGGCTCGCGAGCGCAAGCCTCGATCCGCACGATGCCCTCGTAGATCTCAGGGACCTCAAGCTCAAAGAGCTTCATCAGCAGGCCGGGGTGAGTGCGGCTCAGCACCACCTGCGGCGACTTCGAGGCCCGGGTGATGTCGAGGACATAGGCCTGGATCCGGTCGCCCTGACGGTAGGTCTCGGTCGGGACCTGCTCGCGCTTGGGCAGGACGGACTCGGCTCGACCGAGGTCGACCACGATGTTGCCCTTCTCAAAGCGTCGGACGATGCCGGTGATGAGCTCGCCCTTCCGGTCCTTGAACTCGTTGAAGGTCATCTCCCGCTCGGCGTCGCGGATCTTCTGGATGATGACCTGCTTGGCGGTCTGCGCCGCGATGCGCCCGAGATCCTCGACCAGCATCTTGATGCCGAGCGAGTCGCCGACCTCACAGCCGGAGTCATCCGTGCGGGCATCCTCGACAGAGATCTCCGTGTCCGGGTTCTCCCCAAACTCCTCAACCACGGTGCGGAACTCGAAGAGCTCCACCTCGCCGAGGTCATCGTTGTATTGAGCCTCGATGTCTCGGGTTTGGCCGTAGCGCTTGCGAGCAGCGGCGACCATCGCCTGCTCGAGCACCTCGATGAGGGAGTCCCGCGGGATGTTCTTCTCACGGTGGACCGTGTCGATCAAGCGGGCGAGATCGCTGATCATGGCAGTTCTCCTCGCTCGGCCAGCGGTCTCTCCGCCAGCCGCATGAACTCGTCAAAGGTGAGGTCCAGACGAACACGCTCGATCTGATCCAGCAGGATCCGCTCGAGACGCCCGCCGGCGACCTCCAGGATGAGAGAGCCTTCTTCGAGACCCCCGAGCACACCGGTGAATTGCCGGCGACCAAACTCGCCTGGCATCTTCACCCGAACTCGGGAGCCCTTGAACCGTTCAAAATCGGCCGGCCTCTCCAGCGGGCGCTCCATGCCAGGGCTCGACACCTCGAGGGTGTAGGCCACGGGGATGGGATCCTCGACGTCGAGCTCCGGGGACAGGCTGCGGCTGACGCGCGTGCAGTCCTCTGCGGCCACGCCCTCCGGCTTGTCGATGTACAACCGAAGGACCGTCGCGCCCTTTCCGCCACCCAGCTCGACGGCGACCAGCTCGCAGCCGGCCCGGAGCACGACGGGCTCAGCGATAGCGCGGATGCGCTGGCGGAGCATTTGGCGAGCTGCGAAGTCCATCGAGGGGCGTTTCCGAGCGGAGGAGCGCGGTGAGGGTGCCGCGCGGGCGAAAAAAAAGGAGGGCCCGAGGGCCGCTCCTGGTTGGGGATCGGATTGGTTCCTTCTGCCCTAAGCGGCGGCTCCGGACTCGTCAAGGGGCGGGCCTGCCTCCGAGGGGTGGCGGTGTCGCGGGCGCAAGACCGGACAATTGAAGGCTCCGCGGGCAGATCGTTCGCTGATTGGCGGCCCCCTGCTCCGCGAGCGTGACCGGGTCCGTGGAGCTCTGCACCACCTCGTCGAGGTACAGGGCGACCAGCTCCGAGACCTGCGCTCCCTCCGGATTACACGCACGCTCAGCCCAGAAGGTGAGCATCGCCGCCCGACGCTCGAGCGGCGTGGGGAGGGTGGGTTGGTCACCGTCGAAGGGGACCCCCTGCAACCACAGGCGGTCGAGCTGGTCGGGGACCTCGACCCCGAGCCGACGGTCCATCGCGAGGCCAGAGATGGCGCCTTGCCAGTCCCGCAGGTCGGGATCGATGGCGGCGGCCACCTTGGACTTCTGGTGCGCGAGCTTGCGCTTCGTGACGATGATCCCGCCGATACGCACACACATCGGCGTGAAGGGCGGCACACAAGCCAAATAACGTAGCTTCGACTCGCTCTTTACGTAAGACTCAAAGCGAGGCGGCGTGCGCTTGATGATGACGAAGCCTTCGTCGTGGATCACCACCGTCGGCTTCCAGGCGACCTCGGGGCGAAAGACCGTCTCACCCTCCTTTCGCTTGCCGGGTCGATAGCCGAGGGCCCGGAGGTCCCGCTCGAGCAGGGCTCGCTGCTTGGCCAGCTCCAGCTCACCGAAGACCACGATCTCCTGGTCGGCCGCCGCCCCGGCCGGGCCCAGCTCGGGCTCACCTGCGGCGGGCCCACCTGCGGCGGGCACATCTGGGGCGGGCCCACCTGCGGCGCCGGCGGCGGGCGCGGGCACCGTGGCCCTGGGGGCGTCTGCGGCGAGGGCCCCCGGGCAGAGCGCCGCCCCGCCGAGGCAGAGCACAACCCAAGCCCACCGCAGCGAGCCTCGGCGAGGCTCCACGGCGGCCGGGGCCAGCTCAGGTCCCCGAGAGCTGGACATCGTCAAACAGGAGGGAGGGGCTCTGCCAGGTGCCATAGACCCACGTATCCTCAGCCGCCTCCAAGAAGCGATCGAAGAGCTCGAAGACGTTGCCGGAGACGTTCATCTCCGAGAGACGCCGGGTCTCCTCGCCCCGATCGACGAGCAGGCCGGTGATGCCGAAGGAGAAGTCCCCCGAGGTGGGGTTTGTGTTCCCACCGAGGAAGCCGTCCACCCGCACGCTGGGGCCAAGCTCGGCCAGGATGGCCGCGGGGCTGCGGCGGCCCGCCGGGACCACGACGTTGGACAGCGAGGCGACCGAGGGGGCGAGGCCGAGCCGCCGTGCGTTGTACACCCCAAGGAGGTAGCTCTGGAGCACGCCGTCCTCGACGATGGCCCTGCGGGCGGAGGGGCGCCCCTCCCCGTCGCACGCTCGGCTGCCGATCGCGCGAGGGAGCAGCGGGTCATCGTAGAGGCTGAAGCCCGCCGACGCGACCCGCTGGCCGAGGCGCCCCGACATGCAGCTCCGCTTCTCGAACAGGGCCGTGCCGTCGAGCGGACCGGTGAGGACGCTCAACAGGCGGGACGCCACCCGACCCTCGAGGAGCAGGGGGTAACGCCCGCTGGGAGCGGGGCCGCTGCCGAGCCGACGGCGGATGCGCGCCCCCACCTCTTCCCCCACGCGCGATATCGGCGGCAGATCGGACTGGTGCACCGCCGAGAAAGAGGCATGTGAATCGGGGAGCCGCCCCCCGACGTCCTCCACGCTCAGCCCCCCATAGAAGGAGCTGCGGGTGCCCTCCCAAGCTGCGGAGAAGCCTTGGGAGTGGACCATCGCCCCAGCCGATCTCCCCGATGACGCCGAGGCGCTCACCGAGCGGATCGGCAGGTCGCTCACCGCCGCGCGGATCGCCGCCTCCACCTGCGCCGTCACACGCCGTCGGGTCTCGGCCTCCCCCAAAGGTTGGGGGTCGAGGAGGTCAAGGGCCGCCCCTGAGACACCCTGGCTGCTGAGCTCTGGCAACCGTCGGTCGGGATCGGGCTCGAGGTAGCGCGTGGCCTCGACCGCGCGCCGGAGGAAGGTCCGGAGGGCCTCCGGCCGAAGATCGCTCGTATGATGGGAAGAGTAGCGGTCATCGACCAACAGCGAGATCGTGGCGGAGAGCGAGCGCGACTCGTGCGCCTTCTCAACCGCGCCGTCCCGGCAAACCAGCTCCGTCCAGGTCCCCGTTCCGGTCCGCGCCGCCACCTCGTCCGCCCCGAGGTCGCGCCCCAACCGCACGATCCGCTCCCCGAGCTCGAGGAGATCGGCGGTGGCGCTCAATTCACACCCCCGACGGTCAAGCTGGACACCCGCACCGTGGGCATGCCCTGGCTCACCGGCACGCTCTGCCCTTGTTTGCCGCAGGTCCAGCCCCCTTCGTCGACGACGAGGTCATTGCCCACCATGTCCATGCGTTCGAGGGCCCGGGGTCCGTTGCCGATGATGTTGACGTCCTTGACCGGTCTCGTGAGCTTCCCCCCCTCGATCAGGTAGCCGTGGCGCATATAGAAGGAGAAGTCCCCTCCCCCGATGTTCACCGATCCGTTGGAGAAGGAGACGCAGTAGAGGCCGCGATCGACCGAGCGGATGATGTCCTCGGGCGCGTGGGGACCCTCGACCATCAGGGTCGCGCGCATCCGTGGCAGGGGCTCGTGCCGGAAGTCTTGCCGCCTCCCAGAGCCCGTGGAGGCGACCCCGTCATGCGCGGCGCTGAGCTCATCCTGCAGGTAGGAGCGGAGAACGCCGCCCTCGACGAGCACGGTTCGCTCCGTGGCGTTGCCCTCGTCATCGACGTTGAGCGCGCCACGGGTACCCGGGAGGGTCCCGTCATCGACGATGGTCACCTCGGGGCCGGCGATGCGCTCCCCGATGCGGTCGGCGTAGATGCTCGTGCGCTTTCGGTTGAAGTCAGCCTCCAACCCGTGTCCGATGGCCTCGTGCAGCAGGATGGCGGAGGGCCCGGCTGCGAGCACCACCGGCATCTCCCCAGCGGGGGGCTTCGTGGCGCCGAGCAGGAAGATGGTGCGCTCCACGGCCTCCGCGACGAGGCGCTCTTGGCGTTCGGCGCTGTAGAACTCCATCCCGCGACGCGCCGACACGCTGAAGTTCGCGGACTCTCTCTGGCCCGCGGAAGAGGCGGTGCAGCGCAACATCGCCACCGTCGAAGGCCGCCAGTCCTCGACCAGGCGACCGTCCGGCCGCACAATCATGACCACGCTCGCCCCATCGACGAGGGTGGCCTCGACTCGCTCCACCCGGTGGTCGCGGGCGAAGGCAGCCTCATCCCAGGCGCGAAGCAGCGCAACTCGTTCGGAGACCTCGACCGAAGAGAAGGGTCTCTCGACCGGGTAGTGGTCACCGATCTTCACGGCTCGGGCCTCTTGGGCGACCCTCGGGCTGCGGCTGTGGGCCGCGGAGGCGGCGGCGGTGCGCGCGGCGGCGAGCAGGGCCTCGGGGCGAAGATCCTCGGAGTAGGCGTAGCCGACCTGATCACCCACCCGCACCCGCACCCCCATCCCCAGGTCGACCTGGGTGTCAACCCGGCTGACCTTGTGATCGGCGAGGCTCAGGCTCGTCGAGGCGGCGTGCTGAAAGTAGAGGTCGGCGTCCTCCGCCCCCTGGCCCAGGGCCGCGGCCATCACTCGCCGGAGGAGCTCCGGGCTCACGCCCAGCCCCTCGAACCAAGCACCCGGGGGACCGTCTGGGCGGGGAAGGGACATGGGCGCTCCGTAGGCGGCGCGAACGCATCGGGGTGGTGGAGAGTCGTAGGGCCCCCGGCGCTGAAGTCAACGGCGCCGGGCTGACCCGCCGTCGCACGGCCCCGCGACCCTCAGGGGAGGGTCGCGAAGACGTCCTCGCAGGCCGACCGGGCGGCGCGGGCGCGGCGGGCCAGCGCGAGCTGACTCTGGGCGCGGCGCAAGTTGTGGGCGCCCGGGGCCGGGAAGCGCCCGCGATCCTCGCGGAAGTACGTGTTCCGCACCGCGTCGGCGCAGAAGCGACCGGCGAGCTCAAGGCAGATCCGCTCGATCCCGGGGATCAGGCTCGCCTTCTCCCCGGCTGACATCGGCGGAGCGGCCGAGAGAAAACCGCGTGCGCTGGCCGCGAAGACCTCCACCGAGAAGGTCACCGCTTCGGGATCGTCCTCCCCCGCGGGGTTGCACCAGCTCCGCCAAGCGTCACCGAGCTCACAAGACAGCGCCATCGGGCCCACAGTGTCGAGGTCGAGCAGGCAGATGGCCTCATGTCCGGCCTCGTCAAAACGCAAGTTGGAGAGCTTGAGGTCTCCATGACAGATCCGCTCGGGGCCGTCGAGCTGGCCGTCCCAGCGCGCCCAGTCGCCGAGGACCTGTTCGGCCAGGACGCGCGCCTCCGCGTACAGCGGATGGGCCTCTGCCCCTCCGAAGGCGGCCTCGAGATCGGCCATGCGCCGAGGGGTGTCGTGAATGTCACGCCGGGGGGCCGAGCGCACATGCGCCCAGTCGGCGAGGGCGGCATGGAAGCGCCCCACCAACCGCCCCGCGCTCTCGAGCTGCGCGAGCCCCGTGGCGCGGTGGAGCGTTCGGCCAGGGACGAAGCTCAACAGGCGCCAGGACCCTACGTCATCCGTCAACCACTCCCAGCCCAACGCCGTCGGGATCAGCCGGGGGGTGAGGAGGCCGCGCTCGGCGAGGCGCCGGGTGAGCGCGCCGATCTCCCCGTTCACGAGCGGCGAGAAGATCGGGTTCAACCACTGGAGGACGGCGCGCGTGGGCTCGCCGACCAGCCAGGTGCGGTTGATGAGGCCCGCGTCCGCACAGTCCAGCACGGGGCCAGGGTCTCCCCAGGCAGCGAGGGCCTCATCGGGCGTCCGCATCCAGACTAGGCCTCCGCTTCCTTCTTGCCGCCCATGGCCAGCATCACGATGCCGATGACCATGCCCACGCCGCTCAAGCAGCAGCACGAGTACGAGATGTAAGCGCCCACCCCAGAGATGACCGAGGCGGCCACCGCGATGTCCGGCACCTGCTCGACGACGATGCTCAACCCGAACTGAATGAACATGATCAGGAAGAGAAAGAAGACAACCGAGAGACAGGAGCAGCCCGCTACGAACTTGCCCTTGTTGCTACCACCGTCAGCCATGGGGGACTCCAGCGAAAGAGGCGGCGAGGGTACCCCACGGACTGCGGCGGAGCAATGGCAGGATCCAGACTACTTGTCGAGAATCCTGCGACGTGCCCCGGAGGGCCACCCCGCTCAGCCGTTCTGGAACAGCATCTCGCGGTAGCGGGGCAGCGGCCAACGGTGGTCGGCGACCCGCGCTTCGACTTGATCCACCACACCCCGGAGCCGGGCCAGCGCGGGCACCCGACCGGCGGCGTAGGCGGCTGCGCGCGGCGCTCCGTGGAGCTCGGCCGACTCCAGGTTGACCCGGTCGAGCTCCTTACGGGCCTCCCGCAGCGCATCGAGGAGGGCCCCGAAGCCGCGGAGGGCCTCGAGATCGGCCGCGCTCGGCTCCACTCCGGCCGCCCGGAGTCCGGCCACGTCGGCGGCGAGGGCGCCACGCTCCGCGAGCGCGGCGGGGATGACGGTGAGGTCAACCACCTCGCAGAGCAGGTCGCACTCAATATCCACGGTGGTGATGTACCGCTCGAGGTGGATGTGGTAGCGGCTCTCGAGCTCATCTCGGCGAAGCACACCCTGTCGCTCGAAGAGGGCCTCGATCTCGGCAGACTTGAGCACCTCGAGCGCGGCTGGGGCGGTGCGGAGGTTGGGCAGCCCGCGCCGCTCGGCCTCAACCACCCACTCGGCGCTGTAGTTGTTGCCCTCGAAGCGGATGGCTGCGCTCATCCGGAGGGCCTCCTCCACCGCGCGCAGCGCGCCCTGGCTGCCTCCGCCATGGTGCGCGACGAGCTCCGCCAGCTCCCGCATCCCGTCCGCGACCACCGTGTTCAACACCGCAGCGGGGAACGACACCGACATGTTGGAGCCCACCGCCCGGAACTCGAACTTGTTGCCGGTGAAGGCGAAGGGGCTCGTGCGGTTGCGGTCGGTGTTGTCCCGCGACACCTCCGGGAGACGGCTGACGCCGAGCTGGATCATGGCGGCGTTCGGATCGTCCTCGGGGACAGTGCCGTTGGCCAGCGCGTCGGCGACACGAGAGAGCTGGTCGCCGAGGAAGGCGCTCATGATCGCGGGGGGGGCTTCGTTCGCGCCGAGGCGAAAGTCGTTGCCGTGCGTGGCGATCGAGGCCCGAAGGAGGCCACCGTAGCGCCACACGCCCAGCACCGTAGCGGAAAGGTAGGCGAGGAAGCGCAGGTTCTGGTGCGGGTTGTCGCCCGGCTCGAGCAGGTTGCGCCCGAGGTTGTCCGACATCGACCAGTTGAGGTGCTTCCCGGAGCCGTTGACGCCGGCGAAGGGCTTCTCGTGAAGGAGCGCGACGAAGCCGTGGCGGTCGGCCACCCGGCGGAGGATCTCCATCACGAGCTGGTTGTGGTCCGCAGCGACGTTCGCCTCTCCGTAGAGGATGGCGATCTCGAACTGACACGGCGCCACCTCATTGTGGCGGGTCTTGGCCGGCACCCCGAGCTTGTACAGCTCGGTGTCAACCTCTTGCATGAACGCGAGCACTCGGCCCGGGATCGAGCCGAAGTAGTGGTCTTCGAGGGTCTGGCCCTTCGGAGCGGGGGCGCCGTGCAGGCTGCGGCCGCAGATGTGAAGATCGGGGCGCAGGGCCACCCAGGCCTTGTCGACCAGGAAGTACTCCTGCTCGGGACCCGCGGTGGGGGTGATCCGGGTGACGTCTTCGTCACCCAGGGCGTGGGCGAGGCGCACGCCAGCCGTGTTGATGGCCTCCATCGAGCGCAGGAGCGGCGTCTTGTTGTCGAGGGCCGCGCCATGATAACTGATGAACACGCTCGGAATACAGAGCGTGGCTCCGTTCGTCCGCTCCATGATGAACATGGGAGAGGTGGGGTCCCAGGCGGTGTACCCGCGGGCTTCGAAGGTGCTGCGCATCCCGCCGGAGGGGAAGGAGCTCGCGTCCGGCTCCGACTGGATGAGCATCGCGCCCGAGAACTTGGCGATCGGACGCCCATCGTCAAAGGCGATGAAGGAGTCGTGCTTCTCAGCGGTCGAGCCAGTGAGCGGCTGGAACCAATGACAGTAGTGGCTCACGCCACGGGCCGTGGCCCAGTCGAGGACGGCGCGCGCGATGTGGTTGGCGAGCTCGACGTCGAGCTTGTGCCCGTGCTCGATCGTCTCGCGGAAGCGCCGCACCACCTTGGCAGGGAGGTGGGCCTGCATGTCTTCGAGCCGGAAGGTGTTCTGGCCGAAGTAGGCCTGAAAGGGCAACGGCTGACCATCCGGGCCGGAGGGGCGCTGGAAGGCACGCACGGGGCGCTCGGTGGCGGTGCGGAGGGCCTGGACGCGAGGGTTCGACATGGGAGACTCCTGGCTGTCGCTGGGGCCGGCCCAGCGAGGACGAACGCCACGAAGTGGGCGAGGACGGCGGCGATCGAGTGGGGGAGAATGGGCGCGAACGATCAAGTCCCAGCGGGCCCGCCCGCCGGCGCCGCCCGATACCCCCTCCGCCCGGTCGATGGCAAGCAACGGATGGGCGACAGCTTCGCCAGATCGCGGTTCAAGCTCGAGAGAATCGATCCTCGGCCCACTCGGCGGATCGGAGCGACCGCGCCCGCCCGGTGGCGACGAGGTGGCTGAGGAGCCGCCACGCGAGGCCCACCTCCAGCCCGGTCGACCGAGCGAAGAAGTCCGTCTCACGCAGATCCTCACCGAGGAGCTCCTGCAGCTGTCCGAGGGCGGCGACGATCCGCTTTGCGCCCTTCTTACCGGCCTCCACCCCGGGTTGGTGATAGGCGTTTATGCCCACGAGCTCGGCGTAGATACCCACAGCCCGCTCAAAGAGCGCGACGAGCATCCCGAGGCTCCGGGCGCTGACGTCCGGCACCTGGAGGGTGAGGCTCGGCCGACCGGCCTCCTCCAGCGCGGCGCGCGTGCCGTACAGGAAGCCGAGCAGGTGGTCTCCTGCGAGGAGGTCCGGCCCGACCCGCAGCTCCGGACCGCACTCGTCGGTCTCGACGAAGATCACGAGGCTGTCGTCGCGACCGTCGCGCACCTGTTGGATGAATGCGTGCTGGTCGGTCGATCCCTTGTTGCCGTACACGAGGAGCCCCTGGTGGACCGTTCGGCCCTCTCGATCGAGCTCCTTGCCGATCGACTCCATCACGAGCTGCTGCAGGTAGCGGCCGAGGAGGAGGAAGCGGTCGCGATACGGCTCGATCACGAGGTTCCGCTCCCCGCGCCCTCGCCCCTCGCGGTACCAGGCCGCCGCCAGCCGAGCCGCCGGGTTCTGCACCAGAGCCTGCCGACCGAGCGCGTCCATCTCGCGGGCGCCGGCGATGAAGGCGCGCCAGTCCCAGCCGCAGAGCGCCATCGGCAGCAGGCCTACCGCCGAGCAGAGGCTCGTCCGGCCGCCGACCCAGTCCCAGAGGGGGAGCCGATCTCGCCACGGGGGGGTCCCGGAGGCGCCGGAGGCGAGGCGGTCGAGGACGGAGCCCTCCATCGTGATCGCGATGGCGTGCGGCTCGAAGGGCTCCCCTGCGGCGGCCCAGCGCGCCATCGCGGCGAGCATCCCGTTGTGTGTCTCAACAGTACCCCCGCTCTTGGAGACCACGAGCACGAGCGTGCGCCGAGGGTCGAGGCCGTCGAGGACCGTGGAGATTCCCTCGGGATCGGTGTTGTCCAGGAAGTGGAGGCGCATGGGGTCGCCCCGACGGGCGAGGGCGTGGGCGAGGAGCTGCGGGCCCAAGGCCGAGCCCCCGATGCCGATGAGCAGCAGGTCCTCGTGGGGTCCTCGCTCGAGGTCCTCGAGCCGCGCCCACACCGCCTCGATCTCCGCTCCCAGGTTGTCGGGGGCGAGCTCCGGGCTGCGGAGCCAGTAGTGGCCGACCTGCCGCCCCTCGTCGGGGTTCGCCACCGCCCCGGCCTCCAGGGCGACCATCGCCTCGAGCGCTCGGCCCAAGGCCGCCTCAAGCCCAGGCGGCGCCGGGGCCACCGGAGAGTCATCGATCACGAAGCCGGTCGGGAGGTCCCTCCACCGCCAAGCGGGCGGTCGAGGCGCCTCCGCCCCTTCGAGCCCCGACCCTCCGCCGCCCCTGTCACCCCTGTCGCCCCTGTCGCCCTGGCGCTCGCCGCTCTCGTCGCCCATCGCATCCCCCGCTTCGGTTCGAACCCGTCGTCCGGCCACCCCAGGTCGAGATCGACGGGCCCCCGGGCCGCTATATAGTGCGAGTTGGGTCGCAGCCGCCGTCCGGCGCTCCGCCCAAACCGAGGTCCGCACCGTGTCCGCCATCCCCCTGCTGCTGGTCGCCCTCGGGGGCTGCCACCTGTTCTCCACGGCGAAGATCGACGAGACCTGCGAAGACCTCCCCTCGGGCTGCCAGGGCGGCGGTGACGGCACCGGCGGCGACGACACCAGCGATCCCACCGGAGACAGCGGAGGTTCGGACGGCGCCGACGGTACAGACGGCGCAGACGGCAGCCCCGACGACGCCGACGAGGACGGCTACAGCGTCGCTGAAGGTGACTGCGACGACACCGACCCCGACGTCCACCCCGGCGCCGACGAGCTGTGTGACGCCGCCGAGGTCGACGAAGACTGTGACGGCAAGATCAACGACGACGACGAGCCGGTAGACATCACAACCTGGTTCGAAGACCGCGACGGCGACGACTTCGGCGACCCCTACACCGAGGCCACTGGCTGCACCGCGCCCGCCGGCACCGCCACCAACGGCGATGACTGCGACGACAGTGAGGCCGACGTCCACCCGGGAGCCTCCGAGGTCTGCGGCGACGGCTTCGACAATGACTGCGACGGCTCGGCGAACGGCTGCCGGCCGTTGACGGGTCTCCTCGCAGACTCCGACGCCGGCGCGTCAATCACCGGCGGCGACAGCGGCGGCTTCGGCGTCTGGATCAGCCACGCCGACCTCGACAGCGATGGTCGCGACGATCTCATCACGTCTGACGTCAACCTCGCCACCTCCACCCTCGCCCACGGCGCCGTGTACGTCTACGAGGGCCTCACGCGGGGCGCCCGCCTCGACGCCACCACCGACTACAGCGCTCGCCTGACCTTGCCGAGCAGCACGACCACCGCCACGACCTTCGGCAACCAGGTCTTCGGAAGCCGCGACCTCACCGGGGACGGCTACGACGATCTCGTCGTGGCCGACACCCAGTCGCGCGTCTTCATCTTCGACGGCCCCCTCTCCGGCACGAGCACCACGAGCTCGGCCTACGCGCGGATCGACGACGCCCTCGCTTACGCCGACTTCACCCACTCTCACACCTCGTTCGACTACAACAACGACGGCGACGTCGATCTCCTCCTCGGGGACAGCGCTGGCAGCGCCTCGGGCACCCCGACCGTCTGGGGCGTCTCGGGCCCCCTCAACTCCGCGGTGGCCGACATCGCCAGCCTCGCTGACCTCGCGATCATCGGCAGCTCCAGCACCGGGTACTTCGGCTCCATCGTGACCCGCGGCGGCGACATGGACGCCGACGGCGTGGAAGACCTCTGGGTCTCGGACACCTATGGCTCCTACGGCACCTCCACGCCGAAGGTCTACCTCTTCCAGGGCAAGCTCTCGGGCGTCTACGAAGACCTCGACGCCGACGCCACGATCAGCGGGGAGAGCGGCTCGGCCTTCGGCTACTCCATCGGCGCCGCCGGTGACGTGAACGCAGACGGCTACGATGACGTGCTGGTGGGCGACTACGAGTCCTCGACGTGGAAGGGCGGCTCGGCCCGCCTCTTCCTCGGCCCGCTCACGGGAGACCTCGGCGTCCGAGACATCGACGCCATCTTCTACGTCGGCAGCCCCGACACGTACGGCTACTACCTCGGCTTCGAGGCCTCGATCGACGCTGACCTCGACCTCGACGGCTACAGCGACCTCGTCATCGGGATGCCGCTCGCCGACTCCACCACCGCCGCCCAGGCCGGGGCCTCGCTGCTCTGGTACGGGCCCGCGATCGGCGCACAGGACATCACCGCCGCGGACGCCGTCATGGCGGGCACCACCGATGGGGAGTACCTCTCGATCGACACCCACACCGGCGGCGACTACGACAAGGACGGCTACCCAGACATCGCGATCGGGAGCTACGGCGGCGGCGAGATCGTGCTCTTCTACGGCGGCGGCCTCTGAGGGACCGGCCCTCGCGCGGCGCTCCGACCGCCCGGGGGGGCCTCCGTCCCGGCGCGCTGCTCTGCCCCGGGCTGCTGCTGGCGGCCCACCTCTCGACCGTGGCGGTCGCCGCGCCCGCAGCGACCCCAGCGACCCCCGCGGACACCTTGGCCGAGGCCGGAGAGGTGCTGGATGGGGCGGTGGTCACCCGCGTCGAGCTTCACCCCGAGTACCAGCGTTACTGGCTCCGACAGCCGGGCGGCGGCGAGGCGGTAGCAGAGCTGACCACCGGCGCGGGCGGGCTCTGCGAGGCCGCCGGGCTCACGATCTTCCCCCGGGGAGACCTCTCGGGAGAGGACGGGCGCGCAGGCATGGAGCCGCTCTGTCGGCGCCTCACCGAGCGACCGCCGCAGCTCCGAGCCCGCCCCGCCGAGGGTGGCCCGGCGACACCCACCGACGGACCGGGCGCCCCCGCGCCCGGACGAGCAGAGGGCCGCCCCACCCTCGAGCCGCCTCGCCTGCGCCCCGGAACCGCGGTGCTCCGCCTGGCGCTGCTGCTCATCGGCCTGCTCGGGCTCCGCGCCGCGCGGCTCGATCGCACCCTCCTGCTCGTCGGCGCCACCGCCTTCTTGGTCCGGCTCGCGCTCTCCCCCGAGGGCCTCGTGAACGGCGCCCTCGCCGGCTACGAGAAGCTCGCCGCGGCGCGCTTCGACACCGACAGCCCCAACGGGGCCGGCTGGCCCGCGCTGATGGGCGGCCTGCCTCGCTGGCCCGACAGCGTCTTCGGGATGAACCTGCTCCTCTCCTCGCTCGCGCCCCCGCTGCTCGCCGCCCTGGTGCGGCGTTCGGCCGGCGGGCGGGCCGGCCTCGCGGCGGGTCTCTTCTTCGCGCTGCTACCGAGCCACATCGGCGTGGCCCGCTCGGAGACCCTGCACGTGAGCGTGGTCACCTTCGAGCTCATCGCGCTCCTGGCCGCCGACGCCTTCGCCCGCGAGGGTCGGGCGCGGGAGGCCGCGCTCGCCGCCCTCGCCGCGGGGATGGCCCTGCACATCCGGCCTGACGCCCTGCCCTTCGCGATCCTGCCTCCGCTCTGGTTCGCCCTCCGCCGTCGGTCTGCGGCAGAGCCCGCTCCCCTGCCCTGGCGAGGCATGCTCCTCGGCGGCGCGCTGCTCGGCGGGCTCTTCGTCTGGCGGGTGCTCACGCTCGGGGCCGATCCCGGCGGTGGTGGGCTGCTTCGGGCGCCCGGCTGGGAGCTGCTGCTCCCGCGCCTCGGTGCGGCCGGGCCAGCGTCGTCCTTTCAGCTCTTCTGGCACGCCGGCCTCACCCCGCCAGTGCTGGGCGGCCTCACCCTCTTCGGGCTCGCGCGCCTCGCCCGACACCAGCGATCGGAGCTGACACCTTGGCTGCTCTGGGCGGCGCTCACGACCCTGCCGGTCGCGACCAAGGTCTCGCCGCTGGTCGATGCCCTTCGCCTGCAGCTCTCCGCCCAAGCGCCGTGGCTCGCCCTCGCAGGGATCGGCCTCACCGCGCTGCCCGCCTGGGCCCTCCCCGCCAGCCTGCTCACCCTGCTGCCCTCGCTCCGGATCTCACCCTGGGTGCAGACGCAGGAGTGGCAGTTCCTTCGGGCCGCGGCCCGAGCTCTCCCCGCCGAGTCGGTCGTCCAGGTCGATCCCCGCCCGCACCGCGCCAGCGCCTTCACCGACGTCATGGGCGCCCTCGGCCCGGCCCGCTGGTCCCTCTCAGAGGGGGACCTCCGCTACGTTGGCCTCAGCTGCCTCGCCGACGGCGGCTGTTCGGTCGAGGGCTGCCAGCTCTGGCGCGGCGCCCTGCTCGACGGGCGGCTCGATCTCGATCTCCACCTCTCGAGTCGCCGGGTCGGCCTGTACCGCTGCCCCTGATCGGGCCCCCGCCGGCCCCGCTGGACAGCCCGGCCGCAGCGCTGTACAGATGAGCAGTGAGCCCCGCCTCTGCCGCGCGTGTCTGCTGCCTCGACCTCGACACCTTCTTCGTGTCGGTGGAGCGCCTGTTTGACCCCTCCCTCCACGGCCGTCCCGTGGTGGTGGGGGCCGCGCCCGGCCACCGTGGTGTCGTCACGGCCTGCTCCTATGAGGTGCGTGCCTTCGGTGTTCACGCCGGCATGTCCATCTCCGAGGCGCGGCGGCTCGCGCCCGACGCCGTCTACCTCCCCATCCGTCACTCCGCCTACTGCGACTACTCCCGTCGGGTGCGCCGGGTGGTCCAGGACCACTGCCCGGCTGTTCAGGTCGCGAGCATCGACGAGTTCTTCCTCGACTACACGGGCTGTGAGCGCCTCTTCGCCCGCCCCGGCGACTCCTCCCCCGACGCCACGATCTGCCGCTCCATCGAGTCTCTGCGGGCCGCCATCTTCGAGGAGACGGGCTTGCCGGCCAGCGCCGGCCTCGGCAGCACCCGCGCCATCGCCAAGATGGCGAGCGGCCGAGCCAAGCCGAACGGCCTCGTCTTCGTGCCTGTCGGCGGGGAGCGCGCCTTCGTGAGCCCGCTGCCCGTGCGCCGCTTCCCCGGCATCGGCCCGGTGGCGGAGGCGCGGCTCCACGCCGCTGGCCTCCTGACCCTCGGGCAGATCCTCGAGACCCCCCTCCACCACCCCTGCGCCGGCGAGCGGGCCCGGGTCGAGGCGGGGATCGATCCGGCCCGCCGCTCCCCCCTCGGCGCCGACCGCCCCGCCTTCCATGAGCACGACCCCGAGGGCGGCGTGGACGGCTCAATCTCCAACGAGCGCACCTTTCACGCCGACCTCTCCGATCGCACCGCCGTGGAGGATCAGGTTCTGGCCCTGGTGGAGCGGGTGGCCTGGCGGGTCCGGCAGCGCGGCGCCTTGCTCGGCACCCTGAGCGTGAAGGTGCGCTACGCCGACTTTGACACCCACACCCACGCCCGCTCGGTGAGCCCCACCGCCGACGAAGCGCTGCTCCGCCCCCTCGCACTCTCGCTGCTCCGCGCCCTCTGGACCCGCCGCGCCGCCGTCCGCCTCGTGGGCGTCACCGCCTCCGGCCTGGTCCTGCCCGGGCCCCAGCTCCCCCTCCCCTTTGCGCGGCCCCGTGAGCCAATCGCCCAGGCCCTCGACGCCGTGCGGGCCCGCTTCGGCTACGACGCCGTGCGGCTCGGTCAGCTCAGCCCGCCGCGCCGCCCGCAAGGTTGAAGCACCGGCCCGCTCCCGGGTTCAGCGCAGCGCAGGCCCCATCACCTCGGGGCTCCGGGACCGCGCCGCGAGGGAGGCGGCGTGCTCGGCCCGCCACGCGGTGAGCTCCACCTCGGTCGCCTCCACCACCGGGATCTCCCAGAGCCCCTGCCCCGCCGACACCCCCGCCGGGGGCCCGAAGACCCCGTCGAGCGCCGCGACCATCGCCTCTGGCATGTGGGCGATCTCACCGGGATAGGACAGCAGCACCCACCGGAAGCCGGCGTCGCGGAGGAGCGCGATGTCTCTCCGATAATCTCCGGGCAGCGCGCCTCCCTCGGGGCCGCCCCGCAGGCTCCCCTGTCCGCGCTCATAGAGGGGATAGAGGTCTTCAAACAAGGGCAGCGCGCGCACGAACCAGTGCCCCTCCCGCGCGAAGAATTCGATGCGCTCGATCGGCACGGCCTGTGTGGCCTGTCCGTGGGCGATCTGATTGGACAGGGAGAGGAGCCGGTTCTGGGCGTCGGGCCGCAGGAGGAGGGCGAGGTCGACCACCGCCCCCGGGGGCTCGGCCTGGAGCCGGGTGATGGGCGCGCTGTCCGGCAGGTCAAAGCGGGCCCAGGGCCAGGGGTTGAGCTCGGCCCCCGCGACCTCGAAGATGGAGATCGGCACCAGCAGCGCGAGGTAGGGGGTCCAGCGGCGCCCGCCCGGCGCCACCGCCAGCGCCGCGAGGGCCGACAGCGCCGTCGTGGTCATCGCCAGGAAGCGCACCGGGAAGTTGAGCGGCTCGGCCACGTAGCCGAGGAGCCGGTTCAGGTAGAGCAGCGGCAGGCGGATGCGCGCCCCGCCCACCAAGACCGGCTGCCCGTCCCGACAGAGGTACGAGCCCATGGCCAGGACCGCGCAGAGCAGCCCGGCGAGCAGCCACGGCGCCGCCTTCCGGGGCGAGCGAGCGAGGCCCACGAGCGCCAAGGCCAGCGCCGCGACGCCGATGTACCGCCCGCCCCGGTAGGCCTCATCCTCCCAGGCCGCGGCCCACCGATTCGAATGGACGAGCTGGAGGGGCTCGAGGCGGGCGCTCACGGGGTCGGTCACGGACTGACCGTGCTCCCCGCTGATCCAGGCCCAGAGGCCGACGGCGGGCACCTCCTTCGAGCGATAGCTGTCCGCGAAGGTGCGGGTCACCGGGAGCACCACGCCGAGCGAGAGGCCGGCGGCGAGCGCATAGCGGGGGAGCAGGCGGCCGAGGGAGGGCCCCCCGCCGAGGGTGACCAGCGCGTAGACCGAGACCCCGATCGCCAGGAAGAAGCCGATGTAGAAGCAGGAGAGCACCGCGCCCGCGAGGCAGGCCGACAGCGCGAAGAACCAGCGGAGCTCCAGGCTCTCACGGGCGCGCAGCAGGCAGCCGAGGCCGAGCGGCAACCACCAGAGGTGGCTCAGCTCCCCCACGCCCACATGCACGAAGAAGGCCATCACCGCTGAGCCCTCGAGCAGGGCGCCCGCCACGAGGCCGCCGAGGCGGGAGCCGGACACGATCCGCCCGAACCAGGCCCCCGCGAGGCCGGTGAGGGTCAGGTTGAGGAAGACGAGCGCGTTGCTGAGCAGCGTGACGCCGAGCGAGGGGAGCAGCACCGCCAGCAGGCCGTTGAGGGGCTCGATGGGATAGAGGTCCATCCCCACGGGAAAGTTGATGAGGTGGGTGTGAAAGGGGAAGGCCCCCTCCTGCCAGACGCTCGCCCGCATCCACCAGAGCGTCCACAGGTGCTTCATGCCGTCGGCCCGCACGTGCCCGAGGGCGGGCCCAGCGGGATCGAGCACCATCGGCCAGGTGAGCGCGGCGGCCAACGCGGCGGCCCCCACCGCCTCGAGCCAAGGGCGGCGGAGAGGCGGCTGGGGGGGCGGCGGCGAGGGCGGCGGCGAGGGCTTCGGCGCGCGCGCGGTCTTCGAGGGCTTCGGCTTCATCGCAGGCAGGTATGCCACAGACGGCGGAGCTTGGGCACCCGTTCCGAGGCCGGGGCGTTGCCCTTCGGGCGCCAGCGTACACTGTCCGTTAGGTCCCGCCCTCCTCCGCCTGCCCCCCCCTGCCTGCCCCCCCTGCCCGCCCCTGGACGCACCCGCCCCGCTGGCGGTGGCCGGCGGGTCGGAGGTCCCCTGAGCCCGCTCCTGAACACGCTCCACAGCTGGAAGGCCGGCCACGATCGGCGGCGCCTCGTCGAGCTCGCCGGCCGGTCCGGGGCCCTGATCGGCCTCCTCCTCCCCCTCGCCCTCGCGCTGCAGGCGCCCGGGGTCGTCGCCTCGGGGCTGATCTTCGGGGCCCTCGCGGTGGAGCTCACCCTCGCCCACCGTCGGCGGATCTCCCTCGACACCCTCGCCCGCGAGGTCGATCGCGCCGACGGCGGCGAGGGGCTCTTCACCACCGCGCTCGCCGTGGCGCGAGCGGAGGCCGTCGGAGACCCCGGTCTGCAGGCCTACGTCGCCGCCTCCGCGCTCCGCCGGGCCCCGCAGACCATCGGCGCCTCCCTGCACCCGGTCACCTTCCCCCGCGCCTACGGCGGGGCGCTCTTGGTCGGCCTCGCCCTGCTCACCCTGCTCACCCTCCGCGGACACGGAGAGCCCCCGCCGGACCAAAGCTCGGCCCTGTCCGACGGCGCCCCCGCCGCGCCCCTCGACCCTGCGGAGCCTCGGGAGGAGCCGGCCGCCCCCGTCGCCGACGCGCCTCGGAGGTCCACCGAGCGGCCGGCGGAGGCCGAGCCGACCGATGCGGCGAGCGGCCCCCTCGCGGCCGCGCTCAACCAGCTCTGGGAGGCCCTCGGGGCGGGCCTCAACGGCGGGGAGGCCGCGCGCAGCGGGAGCCCCAGCCCCGATCGACTGGCCGCAGCCGAGGCCCCCGCGGCCGAAGCCGAGCAGCCCCAATTTGGGCAGGGCGTGAACGCCCGCCGCGGCGCCCACGGGGAGGAGGGCCCGAAGGGCGCCGGCCCCGGCCTCGCCGCCTCCGCGCCCCCCTCGAGCGAGACCGTGGCGCGCGAGCCGAGCGCCCCCACCGCCAAGGCCCCCGAGATCGGCGCCGCAGACCCCAAGGGCGCCACCACCACCCCGGGCGAGCTCCCGCCGGAGGCCGAGAAGGCCTCCGAGGAGACGCGGGCCGGCGAGGCCGACGAGGCCGCCACCGCCAAGGACGGTGGAGAGGCGATGGCGCCGCCGGGCGGAGAGACCAAGACGGGCCTCACGTCCAAAGCGCCGGTCACCGCGGGTACCCCCAGCGACGCCAACGAGGCTGGGGGGGAGGGCCCCCCAGGGGCGGGCGGCGTGAATGACCAGTCCGGCACCACCGACCCCCTCGGCCAGGAGGACACCCGCGCCCGGCGCCGCTTCGTCGAAGAGCAGCTCCGCAGCCAGTGGAGGCGGTCCCCCGAGGGGCTGCTGCGCGAGCTCGAGGCGGGGCAGACGGGCGGCGCCGCGAGCCAGGGATACAGCGCGCTCTTCGACCAGTACAGCGCCATCGCCGAGGGAGAGGCCGCCGAAGGCGACCTGCCCGAGGGTCGCCGGGCCCTGCTCGGCCGCTACTTCGACACCATCGGCCCTGCGCCCGCCGCCGAGGGGGCCGCTGCGCAGCCGTGATAGGCTGGCGGTCGGCATGCTGTTCGACTCCCCCATCTTCTTCCTGTTCTTCCTGACCCTCTACCCTCTGTGGCGGGCCGCTCCGCTCCGCCTCGGCCGTTGGCTGTTGCTGGCCGGCTCCCTCCTGTTTTATGGCTGGTGGAGCGTCCGCTTCCTCGGGCTCCTCCTCGCGACCACGAGCCTCGACTGGCTGCTCACCCGCGCGATGGACGGCGCATCGCCCGGCCGCCGAAAGGCCTTGCTCGTCGCCTCTGTCGTGAGCAACCTCGCCACGCTGGCGACCTTCAAATATCTCGGCTTCTTCAGCGAGCAGCTCACGATCCTCCTCGAGACGCTCGGGCTCGGATCGCTCGGCCCGAGCCTGACCCTGGTGTTGCCGGTGGGCATCAGCTTCTACACCTTCCAGGCCATCGGGTATTCTGTCGACGTCTATCGGAGCGAGCTCCCCCCGGTCCGCGGCTACTTTGACTTCCTCCTCTTCATCACCTTCTTCCCCCACATGGTCGCGGGGCCGATCCAGCGCTCCGCCCTGCTGCTCCCCCAGCTCAAGCCGATGAGCCGCCCCAGCGCGGATCAGGTAGCCACCGCGGCCTGGCTGCTCTGCTGGGGCTTCTTCAAGAAGGATGTCGTCGCCGACAACCTCGCCCCCCTCGTGGCGCAGGGCTTTGACGGCCAGTCCCCCGGCGGCTTTGGCGTGCTGCTGGCGAGCTACGCCTTCACCTGGCAGATCTACTGCGACTTCTCGGGCTACTCCGACATCGCCCGCGGCCTCGCCAAGCTGTTCGGCGTCGAGCTGCTGGAGAACTTCCGCCGCCCCTTCTTCGCCGAGACCCCCTCCGAGCTGTGGCGCCGCTGGCACATCTCTCTGTCCCAGTGGCTCCGCGATTATCTCTACATCCCTCTCGGCGGGAGCCAGCGCGCGCCCTATCGCAACCTGATGCTCACCATGCTGCTCGGCGGCCTCTGGCACGGCGCCAATTGGACCTACCTCCTCTGGGGGGCCTGGCATGGCCTCGCCCTCGTGCTCGGGCGGCTCCTCCCCCGCCCGCGCGTGCCCGGCTGGGTGCTCGCCATCCTCACGTTCCACGTCACGATGGTCGGCTTCATGTTCTTCCGGGCCACCGATCTCCGCACCCTCGGCTCCCTGCTCTCCGAGCTCGGGCACGGCCTGCAGCCCCGAGGGAGCGACCTCGCGCACCTGCGCCTCTTCGCCGCGCTGGTCTCCCCGGTGCTGCTGCTCGAGCTCATCCAGGAGCGGGGGGGTGGCACCTTCGCCCAGCTCACCTGGCCCCGTCCGGCGCAGACCGCGCTCTACGCCACGGTCACCGTCGCGATCCTCTTCCTCGGCTCGACCTACGCGACCGAGTTCATCTACTTCCAGTTCTGACGGAACCGGGGCTCCACGATGACGACCGACCCCCATTCCCTCGTCCCCCTCGTCCCCCTCGCCTCTGCGCCCAGGGCCCTGCCCGGCTGGATCGCCTTCTTCGTGATCTTCCTGACGGTGCTGGGCTCGGAGTGGGCGGTGCGGGCCGGCTACACCCCCCCCGGCGAGCTGTCGCAGAAGGCGGCGACCGCCGTGGCCAACCTCGCCCCCGACCGGCCCGACATCCTCATCTTCGGGACCTGCATCGGCACCGAGGCGATCAACCACGAGTGGATGGAGCAGGAGGTGGGGCGAGGCGGTAAGGTGCACCGACTGACCGCGCCCGGCGCCTTCCCGATGGACTGGTATCTGACCATGCGGGGCGTGCTCGATCCCGCCCAGGTGGACGCCGTGGTGCTGATCTTCACCACTGGAGACCTGTCGACGCCGGCGCTCACCTGGCAGACCCAGACCTACGACCTCATGGACTGGGTCTCGATGCAAGAGGTGGCCGACTGGTCCTGCACCACCCTCGCCTGTCGGGAGGAGCTCTATCTGCGGGCGAGCTCGCTCCTCTATCGGAACCGGGCCTACCTCGCGAACCTGCTCTGGACCGGCATCGGCGCCCGCGCGAAGGCGAGCCCGCCCCGGCGCCGCCGCCACGCCGCGCCGCAAAACGCGAAGGACGAGGGCTCCTGGCACTTCGTCCAACGCATCCTCGAGCTCACCCGCGAGCGCGGCACGCCGGCCATCTTCGTGGAGCTCCCGCGCAACCCGGCCCTCGCCCACGAGCCGGCGGGCGATCCCGAGATCGTGCGGCGCCTCGAGGCCCGCCTCGACCGCCTCGGCGCGGAGTACATCCACCCGCCGCCGCCGCCTGAGGGCTACATCGACGACGTGCATTTCAACGCCAAGGGGCAAGTCGCCATCACCGCAGCCATCCTCGATGAGCTGCGTCGGCGCGGCATCATCGAGGGTGCGGCACCGCCCCCGGCGGGCGACGGCGGCTGACGAAGCCGAGGCCCACCGAGCGCCCACCCTCCCCCTGGAGGGCCCGATCGAGGGCGTCGAGGGCGTCCACGGCCCGGTGCAGGCGGCCCTCACCCTCTCCCGGCCGGAGCCCGCGCCCGCCACCCTGGCCGCGGTTGTCGGCGTTCACCTTCAGGGCCCGCTGGAGGAGCCCCGCCCAATAGAGCTCGGTCAGCGCGGCGAGGGGGCCCGTGAGCCGAGCCCGCAGGATCACGTCGAGGCCGGCCGCGGGCAGCCAGCGCTCGAGCTCGGCCGGGGTGGGCAGCCAGTCGTGGCCATAGGCCCGCGCCCCGAAGCCGGGCCCGCGACCGAGGCCGATGATGCGGTGGATCGGGTCATAGGTGAAGGGGAAGTCGGCCGAGGGGCAGGTGAGGACGAGGTGGCCCCCCGGCCGCAGCACCCGGTGGAGCTCCCCGAGCAGGGCGGTGGGCGCGCCCACATGCTCGATGACGTCGACGCAGAGCACCAAATCGAAGGAGGCATCCGAGAAGGGGAGGTCGAGCGCGTCCGCGACGCGGTACCGGAGCGAGGGCTCGGGCGTCGCGCGCGCGGCGGCGAAGGCGACGTCACCCGGGTCGCGGTCGCAGCCGATCAGGGTGGCGCCGCGCGGGCGCAGGATCGGGAGGAGGGGGGCGTGGAGATCGGCCTCCCCGCAGCCCACATCGAGCAGGGCGGCCCCGGCGGGCGCGTGGCGGCCCACGGCCTCGAGCACGAAGCGGCGGCGCGCGCGGAGGGTCGGCAGCAGCAGCTTGAGGTTCACCCCGCCTCCTCGCGCCCGCCCGGCCAGCGCTGGGGGCGGCAGCCGGGATATCCCCTCGGCGGGCCGCTGGCGCGGGTTAGGACCGGCCGATGCGGATCGTCTTCCTTGGCATCGGCTCGGAGCAGATCGGCGTGGAGCTGCTCTCCGCGGTGCTCAAGCGCGCCGGCCACGAGGTCGAGCTCGTCTTCAACCCTTCCCTCTTCGACGATCGGTTCCAGCTCAGCGTCCCCGCCCTCGCCCGCCTGTTTGACCGCGAGGCCGAGCTCATCTCGCGCGCGATCGCGCTCCGCCCCGACGTGGTGGCGATGTCGGTGCTCACGAGCACCTACCAGGCCGGGCTGCGCATGGCCGCGGCCATTCGCGCCGCCACCGGCGCCCGCGTGCTCTTCGGCGGGGTGCACCCCTCCGCGGTCCCCGAGGTGGTCATCGCCGAGGACGCGGTCGACGCCGTCTGCATCGGCGAGGGCGACGAGGCCTTCCCGGCCCTCCTCGAGCGGTGGGCGGAAGGGATGGGCGAGGCCGTCCCCAACGTCTGGTTCAAGGCCGCCGACGGGGCGGTCATCCGGGGCCCCGCCACGGGCTTCATCCAAGACCTCGACGCCCTGCCCTTCCCCGACAAAGACCTCTACGCCGACGAATTCGCCGTCGGTGACCCTTACATGACCATCACCGGCCGGGGCTGCCCCTATCGCTGCACCTTCTGCTTCAACAATTTCTGGGCGAAGCTCCCGGCGCGCTCCGGTGTGAAGGGCGGTCGGTACGTGCGGCAGCGCTCGGTCGAGCATGTCATCGGCGAGCTCCAGGCGGCCCGGAGGCGCTGGTCGCTCCGCTTCATCGACTTCGAAGACGACATCTTCACGGTCGACAAGCCGTGGCTGAAGCGCTTCCTCGACGCCTACAAGCGCGAGATCAAGCTCCCCTGGATGTGCCTGTCCCACCCCAAGTATGTCGATCAGGACATCGTCGACTGGATGAAGGAGGCGGGCTGCACCTGGGTCCAGATCGGCATCCAGAGCCTCGACGAACAGTACAAGCACCGCACGATGCGCCGATACGAGAAGGTGGGAGACGTCGCCTGGGCCCTCGACGCCTTCCGGGCGGCGGGCATCGGCGTGCGGGGCGACCACATCTTCGGCGGCGCCGGCGAGCCGGCGGACGCCCAGGAGGTGGCGCGGCGCTTCTACGTGGCTCACCCGCCGAAGCGCATCAGCACCTACTGGATGACCTGGCTCCCCGGGGTGGAGATGACGGAGAAGGCCCTCGCCGACGGCCTCCTCTCCCCCGAGGAGCACGCGCGCCTGGAGCGCGGCCTGTCCTCGACCTTCCACGACCAGGGCGCCATCCACGACCCCGCCGAGCTCCGCCGCTTCGCCAACTACGAGGCGCTCTTCCGGGTGCTCCCCGGCCTGCCCGGCGCCCTCCGGGAGCGGGCTCGCGCCGAGTGGTTCGCCCCCCTCCCCCTGCCGCTCCTCCGCTCCCTGTCGATGGCCGGCGACGTCGCGCTCGGCTTCGCGAACCGCCACCCCAGCCACCGCCAGTACGCCGAGCACTACGCCCGGCAGATGGCGCGCCACGCGATGGGGCGGCTCCAGGCTCGAGCGGGCGCCGGTCCGGGCTGAGCGCCCTACGGTCGCCCCCGCGCAGGCGGGCCGCTCAAGGCGCCGTTGCGGCCTCCGCCGTCCGCTCGAGGACCACCACCGCGGTCCGAGAGAAGCGAGTCTGCTCGGTAGAGACCGCGCCGAAGCGCCCGTCCCAGCCGCCGACCGCCCGCCAGCCTCCGCCCTTGACGAGCGCGCGCGGATCGGGTGTGTTGGGCCCTCGATACTCGAGGTGGCCAGAGGCCACGAGCCACTGGCCAGGCACAGCGACGCGGAGGCCCTCGAGGCAGGCGCCATCGCCGAGGGAGTGGGAGAGACGAGGATCAAAGGGCAGCACGAGCAGCATGCTCCCGGGAACACAGTCGATGATCGGCCCCGGGTTCGGCGCGGCCGCGATCCACTCGCCGACGCGCTTCAAGTTCAAGGCATAGCCACCCGGGTCCTCGTGGGGGATCGCCGTGGGCGGTGGAAAGGCCAGCGCCGGCCGCTCCCAGGCCGCAGCGTCGCCGCTCCACCAGGCCAGGGCATAAGCGAGCCCTATCCAGACCAGCGGCGCTCGACCGAGCCACCGCCACCCGCCGGGCAGGAGCCAACACACGATGGCGTCGAGGCCCGCCATCGCCAGAGTGCCGACGATCGGCACCAGCTGTGGGTAGTAGTGGATCCCGAAGCGAAGCGTGAGGGGCGCGAGCCCCGAGAGCAAGACACCGGTGAGCCCCGCCGCCCAGCGGGCGCGCCCGGCGCCGAGGGTGAGGAGGCCCAGCGCCCCGAAGATGACGAGCGCCGCCCCCGCCTCGGGCAGCGGGCCGTAGATCTGTCGCACCTCGCGGAGGTTCGATTGCAGTCGGAGCTCCACGGGCGCGATCGAGGTGTTCGGCACCACCCACCACGGCGGCTCCCGCCCGTCTCGCGAGCGGCGCTTACGGAGCGAGAGGGAGTCCGCCGGCGTGCGCACCGCGGCCACCCAGCTCTCGATCTCGCCGTCCCAGAGCCAGACCGGCAGATAGGCGCGGAGGCCCGCCGGATCGTTCACGTCGGGGGTCTTCACCTCCGCCCAAGTGTACGGCACATGGAGGTGGACCTCCTCCCGCTGGTTGGTGAGCAGGGACACGAAGGGCGTGTACTCCATTGGTGGCGCCGTCCCGCGGAGGACGCCCACCACCAGCCCGAGGGCGAGGGCCACGACGATCGAGAGGCGACCGATCGTCCGCCACGGACGAGCCCGGAGCGCTCGGATGAAAGACGGGAGCCCCAAGAGGCTGACCAGCCCGAGCAGCGGCGCGAGGTGGATCACGGCCTTCTCCTGGGTCGCCGCGGCGGCCCCGCCGAGGAGGCCGAAGAGCAGGGCGGCCCCAAGGCTCGGCCGCTGCAACAGCCAGAGCAGCGCCGCCGAAGCGGCCGTGATCAGGGCATAGAAGAGGGGATAGGTCGTCGTCTGGGTGGTGAAGGGCCAGATCAGGGGACAGGCGAGCACCAGCAGGGCGGCCAGCAGGGCGGCAGTGCGGCCCCCCGCCCGCCGCGCGAGGAGGTAGGTCAGCGCGGGGAGCAGGGCGGTGCAGGTCACCGAGAGGTCCACCATCCCGGCCTGCTGATCGCCCCGCCCGAACAGCCAGGCGACCACCCGGGCGTGAAAGACGTGCTTGTCAGGGTTGTAGAGCCGCCACTCCCCGGTGGTCGCGGCCATCGCGTTGAGCGCGTAGGTGTTGTAGTCGTAGCCGGAGAGGATCTGCTCCGGGTTGGCGATGGTCCCCCAGGCGCCCATGACCGCGAGCCCCAGCCCGACGAGCAGCGAGGACAAGAGAGCGTCCACCGGCCAGCGGCGCACGACCGGGCGCGGTCGCACCGGCGGCGCGGCGCCGGGCAGCAGCCCACCGAGGAGCTCACCAGCAGCGAGGAGCAGCCCCAGCAGCCCGATCGACCAGACCCCATAGAGCAAGGGCTCCCACTTGAGCGCCTCTCTCAAGAAGGGCGCGTTCCGTATGGCCGAGACCGAGGCCGGCGCCATCAAGGCCCCACCCAGGGTGAGCCGAAAGAGGCGGCCTCGCGTGTGGGGGAGCAGGCTCATGTTCCCCGCCCGCCTCGGCCGGCCCCCTCGAGGGGGCGCATCAGGGCGTCGCCGCCGGGCCGGGCGGGACGACCAGCCCACTCGGGCTCGGCGGGCCCGGCGCGTGGTTGGGGTCCGGCGGGCGGTAGGGCGCCTGCGTCTGCTTCGCCTCCACGAAGCCCGGCCGGGGCGCTCCGGCGACCCAGGACTTCAACGTCTCCGCCACAACGTCGCCCACGAGCCGGTTGCCGAGCTCCGTCAGGTGGTTGCGGTCCTGATAGAGCTTGATCGCAGGGTAGCCGCTGGCCTTCAGCCGTTCACAGGTGGGGACGATGTAGTGGTCGGGGGGGAGCTCCCCCGGGTTCGTCATGCAGCCGTAATTGTTCATCTCATCCATGATCGCATACTGCATGAAGATCACCTCCACGCCGTGCTCCTTCCCCCACTCGGCGATGCGATCGTGGTTGCCGAGCCCCTCCGGCACATGCCGCCGCTCGGTGGCTTGATCGAGCCAGCGCGGCCGCTCGGGGTTCAGCTTCTCGAGCCCCAAGCGGAGCAGGTAATAGATCCGGCTGGTCCACAGGGTCTGTCTCAAGAATTCTGCGGCCGGATTTCGACTGAGCTTGCGGCCGACGATCGGGCCGTCGTCCCGCGGGCTGTCGAAGGGCATGCAGTCGATGATGATCGCGTCCGGATCGAAGGCCTCGATGCGGAGCTGCAGCAGCCGATAGACGTTGAGGGTCCGATAGCCGCTGATGCCGGCGTTGAGCACCTCCCACCCCGGCCCCATCGCGCCTTCGGCGAAGGCGGAGTAGGTCTTGTCGGGGGTCATGCCGGCCCCGAAGGTCTGGCTGTCGCCGAAGGTGACCACGCGCGTGACGCCCTCCGGCTTCTGCATCGTCATCTTCTTCGTGCGCACGAAGCCAAACTCATTGACCGGCCCGCCGAAGCCCTCGGGCCAATACCAATAGAGGTCGGGGTCGTATCGAAAGGCGGCGCCTTTGAGGTGTGCCTCGATCATCTCATTCGGTAAGGAGGCGTGTCGGGCCACGGGGATGGTCAGCCGCAGGATCCCCTCCGCCCCGACAAAGACCGCCAGCGTCACCAGGATGGAGAACAGGAGCCGCTTCCCGAAGCTCAGGCGCCGGCGCGGGGACGGCGGGGTGGGCGGGGGGGCCTCCCCGGGCGCGGCGGCGGGCGGGGCCCCGAGGGCGGGTTCGGGCTCGGACACGGCGCGCGCTCCAGATACGAATGGAGCAAGGTTGTACTCCACGGAGGCGCCGGGCCGGGCCGGCTTGACGTCAATTCTACGGTGAAGCGGCGGGGCCAGGCGGCGAGGGCGGGGGAGCGGCCTCTTTCGCGAGGGAGATCAGGCGAACCGCCCGCCCGCCCGCGTCCCCTACGAACACGGGCTCTCCCGCCCGCTCGCCGAGGGCCGCCGTCGCCGCGCTGGCCGCCGCGGGACGGAGCCCGGCGATGGCCAGCCAGGCCGCGGGCCGCGCGAGCGCTGGGAGGCTGCCGCGGCTGAGGCCGCCGGGCTGCTCGGGGGGCGACCAGGTCTCAATGGCCCGCTCGTCGAGGCCGTGGAGCATCAGGAGGGCGACAAGCGAGCGATCCTCAAGCCCCGCGCTGCGCCCCTCCCCGAAGGCCGGCACCACGAGCAGGACCCGCCGATCCGCGCCGACCGGGCTCCGGGCCGCCACCTCGGCCAACAGCGCCTCGATCGGCGGGAGCCAAGGCAGGGTCCGCGGGGCCGGGGGGGCAAAGAGGGCCCAGGGGCCGGCCCGCCGAGCGTCGCTCGGCCGGAAGGCCTCCATCGACAGGCGCTCTGCGGAGGCAGGGCCGAGTCCCTCCCCTGCGGCGAGCGAGGCGAGGCAGCCCAAGGCGACGGCGAAGCCGAAGGTCCAGCGCAGCGCACGGAGGCGGCAGGCGCCGAGCCCGATCAACACCGACGCTCCGACGAGGATCGGCAGGAAGTAGCGAGGGTCGACCGGCAGCGTCTCCATGGTCAGCGCGGCGCCGGCCACACCGGAGAGCGCGACGGGCAGCGCCGGTCCGACGCGCAGCCAGGGCGGCACCGCCCTCCGACCGGCCGGAGTTTCGAGCGGGGGCCACCGGCGGCGAAGCGGCCCGAGCAGGCGGAGCCGCGGCCACAGAGCCCACGCGAGGAGACCGACCGGCACGAGGAGCTCGATCCAAATTGCCACCACGAGGGCCCACCACCCGCCCGGCCAGCTCGCCATCAAGAGCGTCGCCGCGTACCGGGCGCCCTCCTCGCGGCCCGCGCTGCGCACCTCGGCGATCGCCTCGTGGTGCACCTTGATCCACACCTCGGGCAGCGCGAGGTGGAGCCAGGGCAGGGCCACCGCGACGGCGAGCAGGGCGGAGAGGCCGAGCACGGCGCCGTCCCCGAGGTCCCGCCATCGGAGCGATCGCCCACGCCGGAGCCGCCAGACGGAGAGGCCGAGCAGGCCGAGCTCGACGAGGGCCGCGGCCCCGAGCACGCCGCACAGGCCCTCCAGCTCTCCCGGGCGAGGAGCGGAGGCCGAGGGCTGCTCCGCTCGGCGCAGGAGGGCCTCGGCCACCTGTCGGAGGGGCGGTGCCAGGAGCGCCAGCGGCAGCAGGGAGGCGGGCGCCCGCAGCGCCATCCCGAGGCCCGCCAGCAGGAGCAGCGGCAGCACCCACAGGAAGAACGTGTACTTCACGAGCGTCGCCAGCCCGATCAGGAGGCCGAGCAGGAGGGTGGGCAGCCGGCGACGAAAGAGTTGCCCCTCCCACACGAGCGCCCAGATCAGCGTGATGCAGGCGGTCGCGGGCAGATCGAGCAGGATGAGCCGCGACATCCCGGAGAGAAAGGGGGCGGAGAGAGCGAGCAGGGGGAGGAGCCCGGCCGCCGCCCACCCCGAGGCGCGCCAGCCGATCCACGAGAGGGTGGCGCCGAGCAGGCCCCCGAAGAGGGCCACCGCGAGCGTGACGTGATCCAAGGAGGGGCCGCCGAGCGCGGCGAGCGCGGCCCCGAGCACATAGACCGCGGGGGGGAAGGCCTGGGCGACGAAGGGGCCGCCCTGAAGCCAGTGGAGCGCCCGCACGACGTTCATGAGGTGGCCGCCCGCGTCCCCCACCGGCAGGCTGGCGTCGGCGGAGAGGGCGCGAGCGTGCCATCCCACCGTCACGAGGCCGGAGAGCAAGGCAAACGCGAGGCCGACGCGCCAGTCCCCCGCCTCGGGCCGCCGAACCGAGGGCGGGGGCGGAGGCGCGCTGGCCGGCGGACCGTCGGGCGTTTCAGTCAAGATGCGGCGCTCCCCAGGGCGACGGCCGGCGAACAGTCTACCGAACGGCGGGGGCACCAATTCCGCCCGCGCTCGTCGCCGGGACGCAAGAGCCGGTAGGATGGAAAGTCCCCTTACCCGCTCCCCTCACCCTCCTCGGGTCCCGTCCGTGCCGCTCCGCTCGACCGCCTCGCTGCCCCGACGCGTCGCCTTCGCCCTCCTCGGCGCACTCGGCATGGCCGGTCTGCTCGAGCTCAGCGCGCGACTCGCCGAGCCTGGGCTGACCCCGCCCGATCGCAGCCTCCCGCTGCCCCGCCCGGGGAGCGAGCCAGAATTCCTGAAACAAGCCCAGAAGGTCCGGGATCAGCTTGGTGGTTTGCCGATGATCCAGGATGACGCCAGCGGCTGGGGCCTGCCCCCAGACCGCATCGTGATGTCGGGGAGCGTCCCCTGCCGCATCAACTCGCTCGGCCTCCGCGGGCCCGAGCTCGGCCCCCGCGCCGAGGGTGAGTCCCGGCTGCTCTCCCTCGGCGACTCCACCATCTTCGGCGACGGGGTGCCCGAGAGCCAGGTCTTCAGCTCGGTCGCCGCGGCGCGCCTCACCGACGTCTGGGGGCGGCCGGTGCAAGGGGTGATCGGCGGCGTCCCCGGCCACGACTCCTCGCAGTCCCTCGCTCGACTCCGCGAGAAGGGGGCTGCCGCCGCCCCCACGTGGGTGATCATCGGCAACCTGTGGAGCGACGTCTACAAGGACCACGGCTTCACGCGGCCCCCAAGCGCGGTCGAGGAGCTGCGCGGGCCGCTCCGCCACCTCGCCACCTATCGGCTGCTGCGGCACCTCCTCGCCCCCTGGCTCCTCCACCGAAAGGTGGGCTGGATCGCCTCGATGAAGGACGACGTGGGCGGACAGGCGCCCGTCGGAGCCTCCGGCGCGAGCGCCAACACCCAAGACCGGGCTCGGGTTCTGCTCCGCGACTACATCGAGAACCTGAGGGCGATGGCCCAGGAGACGAAGCGGATCGGCGCCCGGCCGGCCTTCCTCGCCCTCCCGGCGCCGATCGACCTCGACCCTGCCGGCCCGCCCGCCGACATCCTCGAGTACAGGGAGGCCATGCGCACGGTCGCCGAGGAGAGCGGCGCTCCCTACATCGACGGCCCGGGCTGGCTCCACGATCACCAAGGCACCATCGGACACTTCGCCGATCAGGTCCACCCGACGCCGCTGGGGCACCAGCTCATCGGAGAGGCGGTCGCCGCGGCCGTTGGGCCCCATGGCCCCTGAGCGCTTTCGCCGGGCTCCGGGCAGGCCGCCCCGCCACCGGACAGGCCCCCGGGCGGCCTGGGGTGCCGTCCTGCTGCTGGCGCTCCCGGCCTGTGACCCGCCCGAGCCCATGACCGCGCGCGCCCGGCTCCGCCTCGACCACGGATGGAACGACCGCCCCTGGCTCCGAGATCCGAGGCCAGCGACCGCGCTCGACCTCGAGACCACCGTGCGCATCCCCCTCGAGCGGAGGTCCGAGGTCGCCGATCTCCTGCTCGAGGGCCTGTGGTGGCGGGCGACGATCACCGTCGACGGCGAGCGCCTCCCCCCGGTCACCGGCGGCGCCGCGCCGCTCCGCGTCCCCCTCGGCGCCCACCTCGCCGACGGCGAGGCGACGATCTCCATCCACATCACCGCCCCCGAGGCGGCCGACAGCACCGTGCTCAGCGGCGGAGAGCTCATCCGCTCCCAGGGGAAGAACCGAGGCTGGCCATGGTTGGCCTCGGCCCCGGTGCTGGAGCTCCACCCGCGCCGGCAGCTCCGCTCGACCACGCTGCGGGCCGAGGCGGACGGCCGGGTGACGCCGATGGCCTGGGTGGAGGGCGGCTACGTCGGCCAGGAGATCCGCTTCCGCGCCACCCTCGACGGCGCCCTCGTCCAGGAGCTCGGCGCCGCCAGGCTCGCCGCCAACGGGGAGGCGGTGGGCGATCCCCGGCCTTGGACGGGCCCGCGCTGGAGCCCGGCCGATCCCGCGCTCATCCTCCTCGAGGCCAGCCTGCTCGACGCCGAGGGGTCGCTCCTCGACCAGCGCGCCGACCGCACCGGCGTCCGCCACCTCACCTCCAGCGAGGCCGGGCTGGTCTTCGACGGCGCCCCCCTCCGCCTCCACGCCCTGCGGGTGGACTACACGCCCGCCCCCCCCTCGCTCGCCGAGCAGCTCAGCCCCTTCCTCGGCGGCGGCTGGAACGGCGTAGAGATGCACGGCGACATGGTCCCCGCGGCGTGGATGGAGCAGGCCGACGAGCTCGGGCTGCTCGTCTCCCGCGTCCCCCGCTGCGCGGGCCTCGCCGGCCAGGCAGGGCCCCTCCCCGCGACCTTGCAGGGGGAGCTCCACGCCTCCGACCTCCGCTTCATCGAGGCCAACCTCCACCACCCGAGCCTCGTGATGTGGGTGGACGAACACGGCCCGGGCGGGCCCGGGGCGGCCGCCCACCGGCTCGCCAGCGACACCCTCTTCGCCGATCCGCAGCCGCGGGCCTATGTCCCCCGCGACCGCGAAGAGCTCGCCTACGACGCGAAGCGCGATGAGCTCCCCTGCGCGGGGCGCGCGTGCGCGGGGCTCTACGTGATCGAGGTCCACCCCGACGTCGGCGTGAGCTGGGCCTCCGTCGCGCGGGGCTGGCAGAGCGCGCTCGAGGCCGGCGTCTGGGGCGGGGTCATCCCACGACCGCCGTCCGACCACATCCCGTCTTGGCGCGCCGCCTTCGCCCCGATGTTGGAGGCGGCGGGCGTCGCCCCCTGGCCGCGAGGGGAGCGCCGCGCGAGCGCGCGGGTGGAGGTCAACGGCCTCCCCGCCGGCCAGATCGCATGGCTCGAGCTCCCGGGACAGCCTACCCTGGGGGCCGTCGCCGACCCCGCCGGGGCGGCCACCTTCGAGGCCTGGCACGAGGGTTCGGCCACGCTGCGCTGGGGCGAGGAGCGCCGGGAGCTCCGCCTCCTCCCGCGACGCTGGACGGACACCTCGCTCAGCGGGGCGCCCACCCCGGTCTCGGCCGACGGCCCCTGAGACCCACAGCCCCGCTCAGCCCGGCGGGCGCGGCGCGACCGAGCAGGCCGGCTCGACGGCGGAGGGCTCCATCGAGCGACCCGTGGTCACCAGGCTGGCCACCACCGCCGACAGCGCGCCCACGCCCCGCTCGCTCGGGTGGCCGAGGTCGCGGTAGCCCCAGCACTCCCGCTGCGGCAGCACCGCCCAGCCCGTGATGCCCCCCCGCGCCGCATAACGTCCGGCCTCGGCGACCGGCGGCGGCGCGCCGGCGAGGGCCCGCTCGAGCTCCGTGGCCGACAGCAGCACATAGATCGGCAGGCCGCGGGCGCGCACATCGTCGATGAGGGCCATCAGGTCTGCCTCGGCGGCGGCGGCGGCCTCGCCCCTCGGCGGAACGGCGTAGCGGGGGCGGCGGTAGCGGTCGAGGCCCAATCGGAGGAGGCGGTAGAGGCGCAGGTCCAGCGGCGGCGCGGCGGCGGCGGCCCGGTACCAGGCCTCCCGCTCGGCGGCGGCCTCGGCCTGCTTGGCGGTGTTGTGCGGCACGCTCAGGAGCACGCCGTCGACGGTGAGGTCGTCCTCGAGCTCATGCCAGCGCCAGAGCACGTCGAAGGCGGAGAAGCTCGGTACGCCGGCGTTGATCACGTCCACGCGCGCCGCCCAGCCCGCCGCCTCGAGTCGGTCCTCGACCTGATCGGCCAGCGTGGCCCCCTGCGTGACGCTCGTGCCGAACATCCAGGAGTCACCAAGGCCGAGCAGGCGCCGCTCCCCCGCCGCGGGGAGGGCCGAGACCGGGAGGTCCTCTCGCAGGCCCTGCGCGTTGACCGTCGCCGTCCACCGATAGGGCCCATCCATGAAGGGCCCGGCTGGCCCCGGCCGCGGCAGGAGCCGGTTTCCGTGGCTCTGGAGCAGCCCCCCCGCGCGCTCCCACGAGTAGAGCCAGACATCGGCGGGCAGCAGCAGGCGGAGGCCGAGCTCGGGCAGGCCAAAGACGCCCACCAGCAGCACCACCCCGTAGATGAGCTTGCGTGCGGCAGAGAGCTGTGGCGGGGGCGGCGGCGGGGGCGGCGACGAGGGAGGCACGGGCGGGGTCGACCTGAACAAGCGGGCCCATCATCGCACCGATCGGCGAGGTAGAGTCTCCGGCCCTGAGCGCGCACCCGCCCCGCCGCCCCTCCCCTCGCAACCGTCCAGCCCCCGAGCCCGCATGAGCGCAGAAGACCGCCTGGGGGGGTCCGCAGCCGCCCTCAAACGCCTCGAAGCGGAGCTTCGAAAGGTGATCATCGGCCAGGATGAGCTGGTGCGCTTCGTGCTGCTCGGCCTGCTCGCCGGCGGCCATGTCCTGCTGGAGGGCACGCCCGGCCTCGGCAAGACGCTGATCGTCAAGGCCCTCTCCCAGGCCCTCCACCTCCGCTTCTCGCGCATCCAGTTCACCCCCGACCTGATGCCCGCCGACATCACGGGCGCCACGGTGATGGTGCGCGACGAAGCCGGTCGAGCCGACCTCCGCTTCCGCCCCGGCCCCGTCTTCTCGAACATCGTGCTGGCCGACGAGATCAACCGCGGCACGCCCAAGACCCAGTCGGCGATGCTGGAGGCGATGGCCGAGCGCTCCGTCACCGTGGCCGGCGAGCAGCGGCCCCTCGAGGCCCCCTTCTTCGTCATCGGCACCCAGAACCCGATCGAGATGGAAGGCACCTACCCGCTGCCGGAGGCCCAGCTCGACCGCTTCCTCTTCAAGCTCGTCGTGCCCTACCCCTCCCTCGCCGTACTCCAGCGCATCGGCATGGAGACCACGGGCACCGCCACGCCCACCCTCTCCGCGGTGCTCGATCGCGACGGCGTCCTCGACCTCCAGGCCCTCACCCGAGGCATCGTCGTCAGCGAGGCGATGGGCAACCTCGCCGCGCGGCTCACCCTGGCGACCCACCCCGAGAGCCCCACCTGCCCCGCCTCGGTGCGCCGCTTCCTCCGATACGGGGCGAGCCCCCGCGCCACCCAAGCCCTGCTCCTCGCCGGCCGCGCCCACGCCCTGCTCGAGGGGCGCGCCTTCGTCGGCCCGGGCGATCTCCGCGCCGTCGCCCGCCCCGTCCTCCGCCACCGTGTCTTCCTCGGGCTCGAGGCGGAGCTCGAGGGGGTCAAGAGCGAGGCGGTGGTCGACGCCGTGCTCGAAAGCCTGCGCGAGGGCTGAGTGGAGGTCGATCGCAGCCTGTTCCCGCTCCTCGGTCGCCTGCGCAACCGAGTCCCCCGCCCCACGGAGGGGACGGGCCAGGGGGGTCGGCGCTCGAACACGCTCGGGGCCGGCGTGGAGTTCGCCGATCACCGGGCCTACCACCCCGGCGACGACCTCCGCCTCGTCGACTGGAACGCCTACGCCCGCCTGGAGACCCTCCTCGTGCGCCTGTTCCACGAGGAGCGGAACAGCCGCGTGTTGATCACCCTCGACGGCTCGGCCTCGATGGGCGGCGCGGAGCCCAAGAAGCTTGACCACGCCGGCTCGCTCGCCGCTTGCCTCGCCTTCGTCGGCCTCCACCATCGAGACCGCGTCTCCTTCGCCGTAGCGGGCGGCCTGCCGGCGGGCGGTCGCTTCGACGGCGCCGATCTGCGCACGCTCGGCCTGCTGCTCGACCTCCTCGGCCGCACCCAGCCCGAGGGGCCGAGCGAGCCCCGCTCCACCCTGTTGACCCTCGCCGGGAAGGGGCGGGCTGACCGCGCCTTCCTCATCAGCGACATGCTCTTCGACGAGGAGGCCCAGCAGCGCACGCTCCGCGCCCTGGCCAGCAGCGCGCGCTCCGGCGTGCTCCTCCACGTGCTCGGCGAGGCAGACCGGCACATCGCCGGGGAGGGAGAGCAGGAGCTCATCGACGCCGAGTCCGGCGAGCGCCTCCGCTGGAGCGGCGGCCCGAGCCTCCAGGCGGCGCTGGCCGAGGCGGAGCAGCTCTTCCGAGAGCGGCTGATGGTCCGCTGCCGAGACCTCGGCCTGCTCTACATCTTCTGCCCCACCACGACCTCCATCTCCGAGCTCCTCTTTCGCTCCTTGCGCCGGAGCGGGATCCTCGAGGGGAGCGCCGCGCCTTGAGCCTGACGAGCCCCCTCGCCCTCGCCCTCCTGCTGCTCGCCTGGCCGATCATCATCGCCTTCCGTCGACCGCCGCCGCCGGTGGCCCGCCTCGTGGGCTCCCTCTTCCTCCTCCGGCACCTGCCAGCAGGGCTCCGCGCGGCGCCCCCCGCGCGGGTCCGCGATCGGCTGTCCTTGGCCCTCTTCCTGCTCAGCCTCGGCCTGGTCGTGGCCGCGCTCTCCTTCGGCCCCGCGCGCTCGGCGGGAGGCCAGCTCCTCCTCCTCGACACCTCGGCGAGCATGGGCGCCGGCGGCCGGTGGACCGCCGCCCAGGCAGCCGCCCGCGCGCTCATCGCCGCGCACCCCGCCGACCCCATCAGCGTCCTCACCACCGCCCCGGCGACCCTGCGCCTCCGCGACTCCCACGATCCGCAGGCCCTCACCGACCTCCTCGACGAGGCCCGCCCGAGCGGCGAGGACGGCCCGGTGGCCGCCACCCTCCTCGCGCTCTGCGCCGCCGAGCCGCCGCCCCACCTCACCGCCGCCACCGACAGCCCGCTCCCCGAGGGCCTCCGCTGCCCGACGAGCCGGGTCTCCCTCGGCTCCTCCGCGCCGAACGCCGGCATCACCGCCCTCGTGGGTCGAGCCTCGGATCAGCTCGGCTCGATCGAGCTCGCGGTCGACCTCCGCTCCACCGATCCCGGCGAGGAGCGCCTCCGCGTCTCGGCGGGCGAGGCCGTCCTGATCGACGAGGTCCTGGCAATCGACGGGGAGCTGCAGCGGCTCTACACCGTCACCACCGCGGCCACCGACCTCGAGGTGCGACTCGGCGTGGCCGACGAGCTCCCCGCCGACGACCGCGCCACGCTCCACATCGCCGCCGGCCGGGCCGCCGAGGTCGTGCTGGTCACCGGGAGCCCCACGGGCTTCCTCGCCGCCGCCCTTGGCGCCCATCCGAGGGTCCACCTCCGCCCACTCGCGCCCGGCGAGCCGCTCCCCGCCGAGGCCCCCGATCTGCTCGTACTGGAGGCCCTCCCCGCCGGCACGATCCCCCAGGCGCAGCGGGTGGCGGTCTTTGGCCTAGACCCGCGGGTGATCGGCCTCAACGGGGCACGGCGCCTGGGCGACGTCGAGCTGCAAGGCAGCGCCGACGCCGATCCCTCGCTGCGCTTCGTCGAGCTCGAGGGGATCCGGGCGGGCGGCGCCTGGGTGATCGACCCTCCCGCGGGCAGCGCCCCCCTCCTCACGACCCACGCCGGGGCGCTGGCCCTCCGCCTCCCGGGCGACCGGGGGACCTGGTGGGGCCTCGATCTCCGCCAGTCCGACCTCGGCCTCCGGGCCGGCTTCGTGCACCTGATCGCCAACCTCGTCGAGGAGGCCGTGCCCCTGCCGCCCTCGGCGCGAGGGGAGGGCCTGCTGAGCGCCGCCCAGACCCTGAGCCGCCCGCCCACAGAGGGGAGCGCCCTCCCGCCTCCCCTCCGCCTGGGTCGCCCCCTGCTCGCCCTCGGCTTCGGGTTGATGCTCCTCGAGGGTGGCCTCGGTCTGGCCCGCAGGCGGTCTCCGTGAACCTCCCGCTTCAGCTCTCGGCGCCCCTCTGGCTGGGACTGCTCGCCCCCGCCTTGATCCTCGCTTGGCTCGAGCGGCGTCGGCTCGGCCCCCGAGGCGCTGTGTGGAGCCGCCTCGCGGCCCTCGGCCTGCTCAGCCTCGCCCTGGCCGATCCCCGGCTCCGCCTCGAAGACGCCGAAGAGGCCACGATCTTCGTCATCGACCGCTCGGCCTCGATCCCCGAGGCCAGCGTCGCCGCCGCCCTGGACGCGGCCCGGGCCGAGGCCGCCGCCCTGCCCGAGGGTCAACGCGCCAGCCTGATCACCTTCGGCGCCACCCCCACCGCTTCCGCCCGCGTGGAGGACGCGCCGCCCGACGCCCCGGCCGGAGACGCCGCCTCGACCGACCTCGGCGCCGCCCTGGAGTATGCCCTCCGCCTGATCCCCGCCGACCGGCCGGGGCAGATCCGCCTCTGGACCGACGGTCAGGACACCTCAGGCGCCGTCGAGGCCGCCCTCGCAGGCCTCGACGCCCGCGGGGTAGGCCTGTCCGTGGAGCCCCTCACCCCTCGGTCGAGCGGCCCCCGCGTCCTCCGGGTCGAGCCGACCGAGGGCCCCTTCGCCCCCGGCGCCACGCTCCCCCTCCAGATCAGCCTGCGCGGCCCCTACTCGGGCAGGCTCACCGTGGAGGCCGGGGGCGTCGTGCTCTCCGACACGCCGGTCACGCTCGACGACACGATCCGATCGCTGCCGCTCAACGTCTCGCTCCCCACCGAGCTGGCCCCGGGCTTCCTGCGCCTGGACGTGCACCTCGGCGGGCCGCGCACCCCCTCGATGAGCCCCGAGGCCACGGGCGGGCCGGAGCGCGCGGTCGCGGTCGGGGTGGAGATCAGCCGCCCACCCTCGATCCTGCTCCTCGGCCACGACGCCCGCGACACCCGCCCCCTCACCGCCGCGTGGGAGGCCGACGGCATCCGGGTGACCGTCCTCCGCCCCGACCGGCTCCCCCGTGATCTCGAGGCCCTCCTCCAAGAGACCGACGCCATCGCGCTCGCCGACGTCCCCACCGGCGCCTCCACGGTCCCCGCCCTGCCTGCGTCGGCCCTGCCCGTGATCGAGGCATTCGTGCGCAGCGGCGGTGGCCTCGTCGTCCTCGGCGGGGAGCACGCCTACGATCACGGCGACTACAGCAGCTCCCGCCTCAGCAGCCTGCTGCCGGTGGAGTCCGAGCCGGCGGGCAAGGTGCGCGAGCCCGCCGTCGCCCTGGTCCTCATCCTCGACAAGTCGGGCTCGATGGCCCGCCCTGCCGTCCAGGGCGCCCTCGACGTCAGCGCCGGGGTCATGAACATGATGGTCGGCGGCCGCCCTGCGGGATCCAAGATGGAGCTCGTGCTCGAGGCCGCCGCCGCCGCCGTCGAGAAGCTGCGGCCCTTCGACACCGTCGGCCTCGTGGCGGTGGACAGCGAGGCCCATTGGGCGGTGCCGATGCAGTCCACCGAGCCCCGGCGGCCTCTGTTGAAACGAATCCGCTCGATCACGGCTGGCGGCGGCGGGATCTTCGCCGTTCAGGCCCTCGTGGCTGCCCGAGACGCGCTCCGCCTCTCCGCCGCGCCCATCCGCCACGTCATCCTCTTCGCCGACGCCGCCGACGCCGGCGACGAGACCTCGACCATCAGCACCACAGAGGGCCGGCTCACCGCGAACAACATCGCCCTCCAGCTCGGCCAGGAGGGGATCTCGCTCTCCGTGATCGGCGCCGGCGACGCCGCGGACAAGGACGCCGAGTTCCTCCGCTCGCTGGCCCGAGACGGCGGCGGTCGCTTCGAGCTCTCCCGCGACATCGGCGGCATCCGCACCCTCTTCATCACCGAGACCGAGCGCCTGCTGAAGGCCAACCTCGAAGAGGCGCCCTTCCCCGTGGTCTCCCGCGGCTGGCACCCGGCCTTGCGGGGGCTCGAGCTCGGCGCGGCGCCGGCTCTGCTCGGTCGAAACAAGGTCAAGGCCCGCCCCCGGGCCCGCCTGCTGCTCGCCACGCCGGCGGGGGCCCCGATCCTGTCGAGCTGGTCGGTGGGCCAAGGGGAGGTCGTCGCCCTCTCCGCCGACGCGGGCGCCCGCTGGGGGGCTCCCTGGCTGCGCTGGTCGGGCTACCCGCGGCTCTGGGTGCAGATGGCCCGCCACTTCGCCGCCCGCCGCAGCACCCACGCGGAGCTCCTCCGCGCCCGCCCGGCGGGGGACCAGCTAGAGGTCGAGCTCGAACTGCGGGACCACGAGGGGCGCAGCCTGCCCCTCGACGGCGCACAGGCCCGCGTGGCCGACGGAGCGCCCGCGCGCCTCACCCAGGTCGAGCCGGGCCTCTGGTCGGGGCGACTCACCGCCCCTCCCAACACGGCGGTCGAAGTCGAGATCCAGGACCTCGCGGGGCTGCGGCTCGCCGCCCGCACCCTCACCACGGCCCCCGCCGAGGAGGGGCTCCACGACGAGCGCAACGAGGCGCTGCTGGCGCGCCTGCCCCGGCCGGGCACCGCGCCGCCGCACCGAGACACCACCGCGCTGTGGCCCTGGCTCGCCGCCCTCGCCGCGCTGGTCCTGCCCTTGGACGCCTGGCTTCGCCGATCCCTCCGCCGAGCGGGCGCGTGAGCGGCGGAGCCCTCAGGTGATGCGGTAGCGGAGACGGATCGGCTCCCCCTTACGGGAGATGTCCACCCGAATGACCTCCTTCCGCTTCGTGCGGCGGAAGGCGGCCAGCGCGCTCGAGATCGACTGGATCTTCTTGCCGTTGATGGCCTGGATGACGTCGCCGTTGCGGAAGCCGAGCTGGTGCAGCGTGCTGCCGCAGCGCATCCGCCGAACGGTGAAGCCGTCGATCTTGCCCTCGGCGTCCTTGTGCCAGTAGGTGGCGGCGAGCTTCATCGCCTGGTTCATGTGGCTCGTGTAGTACTCGACCAGCTCGTGGGAGAGCTCGTAGTCGTCCTTCCCCACCTCGGTGATGCGCGGGTCGTCGGGGAGGCAGTCCTGCTGGGGCTTCTTCGAGGCCCGCTTGGCGATACGCTCGGCGGCGGCCTGCTTTCGGACCACGCCCACCGTGCGGCTCGCCGTGGTGGGCCGCCCGTAGCGGATCTGCAGCGGCGCGGCGTCGGTCTCGACGGAGGGCTCGCCGAGCGCATCTGCCGCTTCGGCCTCGAGGGCGGCGTCGGCGGCCGCCGCCTCCTCCTCGCTGAGCGCGTGCTCGCCCTGCTCGGCGGGGGGCGCGGCCTCCGGATCGAAGACCACCGGCAGCTCGGCGAAGGGGTCTGGCGGGCCGTTCTCCAGCTCCGCCATGGCCGGAGGCTCCAGCGCCGTCTCCGGGGGCGCCTCGACCGGGGGCAGCTCAGGCGGCGCTTCGGCGGCGGCCTCGACCGCGGGCGGGGTCGGGGGCACAGGTGCGGCGGGCACGGGCGGCGGCGCCACCACCACCTCGGGGGGGAGGGCCGGCGGCTCCACCGGCGCGGGCTCCTCCGGCGCGGGCTCCTCGAAGGCAGGCGCGAGGCCGATCACGACCTCCCCTTCGCTCGCCTCCCCGCCCGGGAGCCCCCCCTCCTGGTAGCCGCCCCTCGCCTCGGAGGCGGTGAAGTCCTCGGTCTCCTCCGTGGGCCAGCTCGTGAGCAGCAGGAAGAGGATCCAGTAGGCCAACATCGAGCCCACCGGCTCGGAGAGGCGCTTGAGGATCAGGAGGAGCGGGGGGCGTTCCGACATGGCGCCAGGGGTCTCCATCAGCGGTTCAGCGGGCGGGGCCTCACCGGAGACGAAGACACCCGAGCCCCTCTTCGCCGCCCACGCACGCGGCCGCCCGACCCGGCACCACGGGCGGGCTGCTCAGTAGATCTCAGCCGTAAACCGCCAATAGTTTGTGTAATAGTAGGTGTCGCGGCCGTACGAGTACGGATACTCGTAATAACCGCCGCTGGTGCTCAGGTAGGATCCATCGAAGGTCGCGAACCAAAGGGGGGTCCAGTATCCGTAATAGGCGACGTAATACCAAATAACCTCGTAGCTTCCGTAGTAGTCGGCGTCGTAGCCGAACCAGTACTCCGCGTCTCCGCCGCCGCAGCTCTCGAGGTCTACGGACCCGCCGGCGTCATAGGTGAGCGCGACCGAGAAGGCCCACTCACAGTCTGGGCAGGGCGGGATCGGGGTCCCCTCCGTGGTCCAGTAGAGGTCGCAGCCCCGATAGGCAGGGTCAGCGTCGAACCCGCTCTGATAGTTCGCGTCTCCGACCCAGTGGTCGTACTCGAAGACGTCGGCGTCACTGTCGGCGTCGCTGTCGGCGTCGCTGTCCGCGTCACTGTCGGCGTCACTGTCCGCATCGGCGTCACTGTCCGCATCGGAGTCGGCGTCGCTGTCCGCGTCGGCGTCGCTATCGGCGTCACTGTCCGCATCGGCGTCGGCGTCACTGTCCGCGTCGGCGTCGGCGTCGGCGTCGGCGTCCGACTCCTCTTCACCGTTCGCCGAGCCGGTGTCGGCCCCCCCTTTTCCGCTCTGGAACGTGGTCCCGGAGCAGCCCACCGCAAAAAGCATGAGCGACAACAAGCGAAAGATTGGGCCCTGCATGTGCACCTCCTGCCCTGAAGATACCACGGGCCCCGCTCCGCTCCGCTTTAGGGCGACTTCGGCCCGGGGGCCTTCTGCGCTGCGGCCTCCCGCTCACAGGTGGTCTGCTTCACCCGGTCGACCTTTCGGGAGTACGACAGGATCTGCTGCTGCGGATCGACCTGCACCTCGATGTCCCCCGACCGCTCGATCAGGCTGAAGCCGCCCCGGCCGTCTTCCACCTCGACGAGGGCCGCCACACGACGCGCCCCACCCTGGTCGAGCACCGCGACCGGCACGTCGAAGCGACCGAAGGGGACGTCGGCGACCACGCAGCCGTAGACGATCCGGCCGGTCGCGTTCTGGGTGTCCTCCACCCGGTACTCGACCGTCACCGCGGGGATGAAGCCGCCGTAGACCCAGAAGTCGAAGAAGTCCTGGAGATCGGCCCCGGTGTGGGCCTCGAGCGAGGCCAGGAGCTGCTCGGTCGTCACCCGCTGCCCGGTGTACTGACGGGCGAACCGGTCGAGGGCGCGGAAGTAGGCGTAGTCGCCGAGCCGCTCCCGCAGCACGCGGCTGAAGAGAAAGAAGGCGTAATCATCGAAGAGCCGGGGCTGGTCGGCGAAGAGCGAGCCCCCGTCGGTGAGCGAGATGAACTGCCGCTGGTCGTTCTTCATCAGCACGTTTCGATCGGTCGGGTTCTCGAGCTCCTTCCGAACGTGCTCGACCCGCCCCTCGAAGTCGTTGAAGCCCTCCTCCTTGAGCGCGGCCCGCACGTAGAAGGCGGAGTAGGCGTCCGAGAGGGCGGCCACGAACCAGGCGTCTCGCTCGCTCGCCGGCGCCACCGTCTGGCCCCAGACCTGCCCCGCCACCTGCCGGGCGATCTGGGTCTGGGTGATGTGCTTGGTGGCGGCCTGCGCGTTCCCGGCGTCGACGACCCCTGCGACCGTGATCGTCTGGATGCCGACCATGCCCGCCGCGGTCTGCTCATGCGCAGCGGCGAAGGCCTCGTCGACGAAGTTGCTCGGCCCCTGGAAGACGTCGATCTCCGCGCCCGAGGGCAAGGGGAGGAAGCGTCGGAGGAAGGTCAGGACCCGGCGCACCTCCGGGCCGAACTGGTCGAGGGAGGCGGCCGAGCTGCCGAAGAGGTGCGCCCGCACCGCAGGGAGCCCGGCCGAGGGGACGCTCGGGTCGGCCTTGCTCTGCCAGCGCCCCAGCGCCACCGCCGGGCGCCGAACGTGCTCGGCCTGGGTGCTGGTCCAGTTCCAGCCACCCTCGTCCACCCACTCCTTCATCGTCTCGCCGGTGATCGCGACGTCGACGCGGCGCGGCGGCACCCCGATGGTGGCCTTGACGTCCCAGGGCGTACCGCCCAGCGTGGGGAGGAGCTCGGGGAGCAGGCTGCGCAGGCCGGTGCTGGCGCCGTTGGACTGGAACCGCTCCCCCTGCGCGCTCTCCACCGTCGACCAGCGCGCGAAGGGCCAGCGCGCCTGCCAGTTGAGCTCGATCTCCACCTCTTCGCCGTACTTGAGCGGGGTGGGGAGGACGACCAGCACCTCCTGGCGGCGCTCCATCCGCTGCTCGATGAGCCGGCTGGTGACCCGCGCGACCTCCGGGTTGATGATGTGGTCGAGGGCGCCGCTCGAGGCGCTGATCTCCGAGCTGCCCGCCACCGAGGTGGCTCCGGCAGAGGCCCCCTCGGAGCCGCCGGACGCGGCGCCGCCGCCGCTGCCCGCAGGAGCGGCGGGCTTGTTGGGCGGCCGCGCGTCCACCTCCGCGGGCAGCCCGGAGTCGATCTCCAGCCAGCCGAGGGGGGCCCCGCTCACCACGGCCAGCTTGTCGAGCTGCCAGCTCTTCTCCACCGCCTCGTGGCGCGGCAGGCGCATCACCACGCTGCGCACGTTCTCCTCGCGGGCGCGCAGCACGAGCTTCGAGGTGACCTTGACCTTCACCTCCGCCATGCTGCGGGTGGGGGTGACCTCCGCGGTGACCTCGGCCCGCACGGCCTCGATGCGGGACTGGGCCATCGGCGCCAGGCCAGGGGCCTCGGGCGGGAACTCGAGCCCGCTGAACTGCACGAGGTGCTGCTGGTCGAGGGAGTCCGTGCCGTGCGCGAAGGCGACCGACGCGAGCCCGGTGTCCCGGTGGTCCGTGCCATCGCGGTAGCAGGTCAGCCACTTGTCGTGCTCCTTCGAGCCCAGGCTGTCATAGGCGCCCGTGGCCACGTGGAAGCGGGTCTCGGTGCGGAAGTCGGCGATCATCCGGAGCTTGGAGCCAGGTGTCCCGAGCTCCTCGTGGAGCATCCGGTCAAAGCGGAGGATCTCGATGGGGTCGAGGCCGCCCTTGAAGAGCTCCAGCCGCCGCTCCGGGAGCAGATCCCGCGCGATCGCCCGGGCCTTAAGCTCGCCCCGATCGCTCGTCACGACATACTCGGCGTCCACCCCGTCGGCGCGGGCACGCTCGACCATGCCGCCCCCGACCGGGTCGAGCTTGGCGAGCAGGCCCTCCACGACGGGGTCCGCCGAGAAGATCACCGCGCGGGTGATGGAGTCGGTGAAGGGGCGCTCCTGATGAGCGACGGGCGCGAGCTCCTGCCGGTCCTTCCCGGCCTTGAGCACCATGTGGTTGGCGAAGGTGAGCGCGCTCGCCCGCTTGGGGAAGCGCAGCGCCATCTCCCCGTTGCCGACGAAGACCACCCCCACCTTCCGCTCCGGGACGCCTTGGCCTCCGGAGAGGATCGGGATCAGGATGCCCTTCTTCAGGTTGGCCCGACACACACCGTCCTCGATCACGGTCTCGTCGGCCCAGTAGGACTGCTGGGAGAGGGTGAGCTTGCCCGCGGCCTTCCAGCGCTCCTGCAGGGCGAGGAGCGCGTCCGTGCCGAGCGGCTGGGCGCCGAGGTTGCCGAAGTCCTCCTCGGGCGGCCCCTTCGCGTCGGGATCGAAGCCAGCTCCCGCACCGGGCGGCGCATCGGGGGCGGCCTCCGCGGCGACGGCGCCGAGCGTGAGGAGGGTGAGCGCGAACAGTCGAAGGGAAGGCTTCACGGAGGGGCCTCCTGAGCGGGCTCGACACCGGGGTAGACCACCGTGTGAAGCCCGAGGGCGCGGGCGCGGGCGGCGATGGCTTCCAGGCGAGAGGCCGGGAGCACACCGATACGCCCATCAGCGGGCGCTCGCGCGACGGAGTAAACCTGTACCTCAAGGACGCGCGCCCCGCCCGACAAGAGCTCGGCGATGCGCGCCTGCCAGGCGTCCACCTCAGCCTCGTCGGGCCCCTCCCCCTCCCACGTCGGGAACAGGCATTGAAGGACGATCGGACGCGCCCGACCGGCCTCGAGCAGGTTCTGGAGCACGCGGGAGAAGGGGAGCTTCGTCCCATCCACCCGCTGGAACCAGGCCTCGGTGCCGGCGTCCAGCTTGGCCCAGATTTGACCGCCGATCTCGTCCAGCACCCGCAGCCCCTCCCGCACCCGTGGACGGTGGAGCAGGGTCGCGTTGGTGAGCAGGTGCACCCGCACCGATTCGAGCCCGTGGGCGCGCCGGAGGGCGCCGACCAAAGACACCGCCTCGGGGAACACGGTCGCGCTCGTGGGCTCGCCGTCGCCGGCGAAGGCGATGTCATTGACCCGACGGAGGGCCGGCGCGGCGGTGTTGAAGGGCGAGAGCTCCCAGAGCTGGCCGCTTCCGACGAGGTGCAGCAGGTGGTTGAGCTCGGCCTCGAGGCGCGGCAGCTCGACCTCGCGCGGCCCGCCCGCAGTTCGGCGGTCCACCTGGCAATACGGGCAGTCGAAGTTGCAGACCTTGTCCGGGTTCAGGTTGATCCCGATCGAGAGGCCGCGGCTCCGCCGGGAGACCACCGCATAGACGTAGCGGTTCTGGTCGAGCTCGCGCCGATGGTCGCGGAAGTCCAGGGTGCGCATGGACGCCGCCATAACCCCGCCTACGGCTCCCGGGCCCGGTGGTCCGCACACGCACACGCCCCGGCCCGTTTGGCTCCCCGTAAACGCGCCGTGTTGCCATCGGACGGCGCACGGCGATAGGGGCCGCGCTCGCAACCACACTGCCTCCTCTTCGCGCCTGCCTTTCGAGGACTCCGATGAACCGCCTGCTCAGCCTCTCCCTCGTCTTCGCCCTCGCCTGCGAGCCGCCCCCTCCGCCGGTCCCCGGGGCCATCACCGCCGCTGGCACCTCGGTGGTGACGGTCGACGGCAACGCGATCACGCAGGAGATGCTCGACGTCACCCTCACCCAGATCCCGCCCCAGATGCGCAAGCAGCTCGAGCAGTCGGGTCAGGTCGGTCAGCTCAAGGAGCAGCTGATCGTCGGCGAGGTCCTCTACCGTCAGGCCCTCACCCAGAAGATGCAGGACGATCCGAAGATCAAGCTCCAGCTCGCCTTGGCCGAGCGCAACGCCCTCGCCGACGCGCTGCTCGACAAGGTCATCGAGGAGCGGAGCAACGACGCCCGCATCCAGAAGTACTATGACGACCACAAGGTGCAATACGCCCGCCCGCAGCTCAAGCCCCGGCTGATCGTGGCCGAGAGCGAGGCCGTGGCCAACGAGCTCGTGACCGCACTCAAGGGCGGCGCCGACTTCGCCCAGCTCGCCCGCGAGAAGAGCAAGGACCCCCGCAGCGCCAGCTCCGGCGGGGAGCTCCCCTGGATGAAGAAGGAAGACCTCGGCCCCATGGGTGAGAAGCTCGCCGAGGCCGCCAAGGGCGACATCGTGGGCCCGATGGCCGCGCCCCAGGGCGGCGCCTTCCTCGTCTTCAAGGTGGACGACAAGCGCGACGCCACCCCGCTCGACGAGGTCAAGGACGACATCAAGGAGAAGCTCAAGAGCGAGCTCGCCCAGGAGTACATCACCGAGCTCAAGGCGAAGGCCAAGATCGTCGAGGCCGGCGCCACCGGCGCCACCGTGACGCCGAACGCCCCCGGAGCCGCTCCGGGCGCCGCCCCGGGCGCCGCCCCGGCCGGAGGCGCGCCCCCCGCGGCCCCGGCCGCAGCGCCCGCCGAGCACAAGTGAGCGGGGGCCCGCGCTGGGCCCTCATCCTCGGCGTGTCGTCGGGCTTGGGCGCCGCGAGCGCCCGGGCCTTGGCGGCGGCTGGTTACGGCATCCTTGGCGTACACCTCGATCGGCGCGCCGCGCTGCCCGCGGTCAACGCCCTCGTGGCTGAGCTGTCCGCCCACGGGCAGCCGGTGCGGCTCTGGAACGAGAACGCCGCCGATGACGCCCGCCGCGAGGTCGTCCTCGACGAGCTCCAGGCCTTCCTCCACGCCGAGGGCGGCCGCGTCGAGGTCTACCTGCACTCGCTGGCCTTCGGCACCCTCAAGGCGCTCGCGCCGGCCGATGAGCCCGGGGCCAACCGCCGCCAGCTCGAGATGACCCTCGACGTCATGGCCCACAGCTTCGTCTACTGGGCGCAGGGTCTGCTGTCGCGGGGGCTCCTCGGTGAAGGGGGCCGCATCCTCGCCTTCACGAGCTCGGGGGGCCGCCTCGTGCTGCCGGCCTACGGGCCGGTCAGCGCAGCGAAGGCGGCGCTTGAGGCGTATGTCCGCCAGCTCGCCGTCGAGCTCGCGCCGCGCGGGGTCACCGTCAACGCGATTGAGGCCGGCGTGACCGAGACCCCGGCCCTGGCCAAGATCCCTGGCAACGCCGCCCTCATCGAGAAGGTCCGCGCCCGCAACCCCCACGGACGCCTGACGCGCCCCGACGATGTCGCGGCCTGCCTCGTCGACCTGGTGCGCCCCGGCACCCGCTGGATGACCGGCAACATCATCCGCGTCGACGGAGGCGAAGGTGTCACGGTGTGATCGCAGCCCACGCAGCGCCTGGGCCGCTCACGTCCAGGTCGCGCTGCTGCTCACGCTCCCCGCCGCGTGGACCGCCTGCGCGGGCGACAAGGGAGACGGGTCCGCCCGCCGCCATGGGGGCGGCGCCGACAGCGGCGGGGAGGAGGTCAGCGGGGACCCCCGCGGCGAGGATGAGGCCCTGCTGCGCGCCGCCATCGCCGGAGAGGTCGACTCCGCCGAGGCCCTCCGCACCGTCGCCTCGCGAAGCGGCCTCCCGCTCGAGACCGCGACCGGCGGCTACCTCTTCGCTTGCCGCTGCGGAGCCGGGGCCTGGTCCCTCGCGGGAGACCACGACGACTGGGCCGGGGCGCCGATGGCTCTGGCGGGGGACCTCTCCTGGATCGAGGTGGACATCCCCGATCCGGACGGCAGCCTCTACAAATTCACCGACGGCGACACGTGGAAGAGCGACCCCCACGGCCGCCGCTTCGGCTGGGACGACAACGGCGAACACTCCCTCGTGACCGCCACCTCCGCCCACCTCGAGCGCTGGTACAGCCTCGAAGGCTACGCCCTCCGCCCCCGCGACGCCCAGGTCTGGGTCCCACAAGACGCACGGTTCACCCACGCCCTCTACGCCCACGACGGGCAGAACCTCTTCGACCCTGGGGCCATCTGGGGCGGCTGGCGCCTCTCGGACAGCCTCCCGCCGAATGTCCTCGTTGTGGGCCTCGACAACACCGCCGACCGCATGGAGGAGTACACTCACACCGAAGACCTCCTCGACGGCGATGTGTATGGCGGAGACGCCGAGGCCTACGCCCAGCTCGTCGAAGAGGTGGTCCGCCCCACGATGGAGGCGGCCTACGGTCCGGCCACGGTCACGGGCACGATGGGCAGCTCGCTCGGCGGGCTCGTGAGCTTCTTCATCGCCCATGAGTACGAGGGCCGCTACGACATGGCGATCAGCCTCTCGGGCACGATGGGCTGGGGCTCGATCGGCGCCGAGAACCCCACCATCATCGACCTCTACGCGGCCGCCGGGCACCGCTCGACCGCGCTCTACCTCGACTCCGGCGGCGGGGGCAGCACCTGCGCCGACGAGGACGGAGACGGCACGGACGACGACGACCTCGACAGCTCGGACAACTACTGCGAGAACCTGCAGCTCCGCGATACCCTCGCCGAGGCCGGCTACACCTACGACGTCGACCTCTGGCACTGGTGGGAGCCCGGCGCGACCCACGACGAGCTGGCCTGGGCCGACCGGGTCTGGAGGCCGCTGGCGCTCTTCGCCGCCCTCGAGTGACCCAGCGGATTGGCACGCTTGTTGCTGGTTCTGGGCCCCAACATGAGCATCCTGGTCCCCATCGACCTCACGACCCCCTCACGCAGCGCGGTCGCCCTCGCCGTGTTGATCGGCCGCACCTTGAACTTGGACGTGGAGCTCTTCCACGTCACCGAGGCGCCCCCTTCGCTCGACCGCCTCGCCGCGCTGCACGTGCTGGCCGAGCCGCTGCGCGCCGCCTCCATCACGACGCGCCTACGCACGAGCCAGGGCACGCCGAGCGTGGCGATCCCGGCCCAGGCTGAGCGGCGTTCATCCTCCTGGATCATCATGGGGACACGCGGCGGCGTGGCGGACTCCAGCCCCATGGACTCTGTCGCCCGCGCCGTCATGGAGGCCGCCAAGCAGCCGGTGGTCGCGATTCGCCCGGGGCCCGATGGGAGCCCGCTGATGTCCGTGAGCGATGAAGTGCTCCTGGTCAGCGCAGAGGACTCCAGCCCTGCGAGCGCCATCGCCGCCGTTCTTGCCGCCGCGGTCTCCCGACCCGTATCCAGGTGGAAGCCCCACCATGGTGAGGGTTCAGCGCTGCCGGTCGGCGCCCGCCAGCGTCGCTCGGCCCCCCTGGTGGTGGCCTTTGACCCCCGCTGCGCGGCTGACCAGGGATGGTGCGCGCGCGTGTTACGAGAGGAGCAGTCTCGGGCGGTCGTGCTGGTGTCTGCCAGCCTCTGCGGTTGCCTCGCCTGACCGGGCCAAATCGTACACCATGACTGTGTGAATATGAACACGGCGTCCGCACCGCGACACGAGGAGGGAGATCCCCTCTCCGAGCTCCTGGCCTATGTGCGATTCGGAGAGGCTGACGCCGCGCGCCTGCGCGCCCTCCTCCCCTCGGTCCAGCCTCGCCTCGCCTGGTTGACCGACAACTTCTACACAGCGGTGCTCCGCTCCCCAGGCGCCTCCGCCATCCTGCACGACCCCACGCAGGTGGAGCGCCTGAAGATGACGCTCCAACGCTGGATCGTCGAGATGCTTACCGGCCCCTACGACCGGGACTATCACGCACGCCGTCTGCGCATCGGCGTGGTCCACGTCCGCGTGAAGCTGCCCGAACGCTACGTCTTCGCGGCGATGAACCTGCTTCGCCAGGACCTCTGCGAGATCGCCCACCGCTCGCTGCCCGCCGACGCCGCTTGGGAGACCTGCACCGCCCTGGTGCGCATCACCGACGTCGAGCTCTCGATCATGTCGGCGGCCTACCTCGACGCTCACGAGGAGCAGCGCCTCCGTTCGCTCCAGCACCTCATCGTCGAGAACCTCCCGGTCACCGTGCTCTGCCTCGATGAGGCCGGCCGCGTCACCGCCGCCACCCGCCCGAGCGCTCGCCTCTTCGGCAGCCAGGCCCAGCTCGGCCGGCACTACCAGGCCTTCCTCCCCGCCGAGCTCATCGAGGCCGCTGACCTCCCTACGCACGTCGGCCAAGCCCTGTCGGTCGGCAACGAGGTGAGCGTCCCGAGGGCCGTGCTCGGCACCGGCGCCGAGGAGCGACACTTCCGAATCACGCTCGTGCCCCTCGAGCACCCGCTGGCCCGCCTGCTGATCCACGTCGAAGAGCTCACGGATGTGGTCCAGACGGAGGCCCGGCTCCAACAGTCCGAACACCTCGCCCGCATCGGCAGCCTGGCCGCCAACATCGCCCACGAGATCCGGAACCCGCTCGCCGCCATCTCGGCCACGCTTCAGGTCATCGGCGGCTCGCTCGCGGCCGACGACAGACGAAAGCCGGTGCTCGCCAAGGTGCAAGACCAGGTCTTCCGGCTCGACCGCCTCGTCACCGATCTCCTCGGCTACGCTCGGCCGGCCGTGGCCCGCTTGAGCTCAGCCCGCCTGTCGGACCTCGCCGTCGAGGCCCTGGCCCAGTCCGGCGTGCATGCGACCCTCGTCGGACGCTCTGACCTCGCTGTGCTGGCTGACACCCAATATGTCCATCAGATCCTGGTCAACCTCCTCCAGAACGCCCGCGACGCCGCCGGCGAGCGCCCCATCCGGGTCATCCTCGGCCAGGGCCCCCGGGTGATCGTCGCCGACGACGGCGAAGGTGTGCCGCCCGACGTCGTCGCGCGCCTCTTCGAGCCCTTTGTCACGACGAAGACCCGCGGCACCGGCCTCGGGCTGGCGATCAGCCGCAAGCTGGCCGAGTCGATGGGCGGCCGCCTCACCCTCGAGCAGAAGGGCCACCCGGGCGGCTGCGGCGCGGTCTTCAGTCTCCAGCTCCAGCCTTTTTAGAGCCCAAGCCAAACTTCTCCAGACGATACCGAAGCGCATAGCGGGTGATACCGAGCAGCCGAGCCGCGGCCGACTGATTGGAGGCCGTGCGCTCCATCGCCTGCTGCAGGAGGCTCCGCTCGACCGCCTCGAGGTCGACCCCCTCCTCGGGCAAAAGGAAGGGCACGCTGGCCCCCGACGAGGTCCGGCCCGCCCTCCCGAAGCGCACCTCCGAGGGCAAATGGGAGGCCTCGATCACCTCGCTCGGCTCGAGGATGACGATGCGCTCGATGATGTTTCGAAGCTCCCGCACGTTGCCCGGCCACGGGTACGCCATCATCAGCTGGAGCGCCTCGGAGGAGACGCCCCTCACCGGGCGGCGGAACTCGCGGGCGAAGCGCTCGATGAAGTGATCGACCAGCAGAGGGACATCCTCACGCCGCTCGCGGAGCGCAGGCACCTCGACCCGGATCACGTTGAGGCGGAAGAAGAGGTCCTCCCGGAAGCCGCCCCGCTTCACCTCCTCGCCGAGCTCCCGGTTGGTCGCGGCGATCACGCTCGCGTCCATCGTGATGTCGGCCACGCCGCCCACCCGCTTGAAGCGTCGGCTCTCCAAGGCGCGCAAGAGGCGTGCCTGGGTGGTCGGGCTCATCTCCCCGATCTCGTCGAGGAAGATGGTGCCACCGCGCGCGACCTCGAAGAGGCCGCGCTTGGTCTGCTTGGCGTCGGTGAAGGAGCCCCGCTCGTGACCGAAGAGCTCGCTCTCGATGAGCTGCTCGGGCAGGCTCGCACAGTCGACCTCCATCATCGGCCCCGCCTTTCGCGGCCCCATCTCGTGGACGGCATGGGCGATGAGGTCCTTGCCCGTGCCCGACTCCCCGACGACGAGCACAGTGGGGGCGTCGACGTCCTCGAGCCGACGGAGGGTCGAGAACAGGCGCTGCATGGCCTTGCTCGTACCGATGATCTTGCCGTACCGATGCACGGCCTGCTGCTCGCGCAGGTAACGGACCTCGTGCGACAGCCGGTGCTGCTCGAGCACCCGCGCCACCGCGATGCCCACCTCCCGCAGATCAAAGGGCTTGGTCAGGTACGCCTTGGCGCCGAGCTGGGTGGCCTCGATGACGGAGTCCGCGCCGCCCATCGCTGTGAGGACGATGACGGGGAGATCTCGGTCCTGCTCGCGGAGCTTGCGCAGCGCGGTGAGGCCGTCCATGCGCGGCATCTTGATGTCGGTGATGACAAGATCGGGGCTCTGCGCAGCGATCTTGGCCAGCGCGTCGATGCCGTCCTCCGCCTCGACCACCCGATACCCCTCCTCCCGCAGCTTCTCGCACAGGGACCACCGGATGAGCTCCTCGTCATCAACAACCAAAATGGTGGCACGCTCTTTCATCTTGCAGCTCCTCGGCCCTGTGGCATCTCACACGTAAGCTGGGCGCAGGCGCCCCGGGAACCCAGCCGCACGCAATTCCCGGCCCCGGTCGATCGGGCCATCCTGACCTTGGTCATCCTGGCACGCAGTTTGCAGTGACGGACACTCCACCCCGCTCGGAGCCGGACGCCACGATGACCCTTCAATCCCCCTCCCAGACCTGCACCATCTCCACCATCTGTCCCGTGCAGGCGGGCCCCGCGGCGACGCAAGTGGGCTGCGCCTGCTCCCGCCCCTGCTCGTCGGCGTCCGTGAACAGCGCCCTGATGCACCACGGTGAACCCTTCCGCTTCGCACGCGGCGATGTCTTGTGGGCGGAGGGCGCGGCGGCGACCGAGCTCATCACCGTCTGCACCGGGGTCGTGAAGCTCTCCCGCGCGGGCGCGGACAACCGCGACACCATCTTGGAGATCGTCTTCCGCGGCGGGCTCGCCGGAGAGGAGGCTGCCCGGAGCCCTGACCACGCGTTCCGGTTCGCGACCTGCACGGCGCTCTCTTCGGGCAAGGGCATCCGCCTCCCCGCAGACCGGCTTCGGATCTTGATCCAAGAACATCCTGAGCTATGCGCCACGCTGTTCGAGCAGGCTTGCCGCCGCTTCGACACCTTCAGCCAGCGCATCAACGAGATGTCCCACGGCCCGGTGGAGAACCGTCTGGCCCGCGTCATCCTGCGCATCGGCGATGAGGTCGGCCTCAAGGACGCGCGCGGCACCTTCGTCCCCGTGCGGCTCTCCCGCTCGGATCTCTCCGAGATGGTCGGCTGCCGCGTCGAGACGACCATCCGCGTCATGACCCGCTGGCAGCGCGAGGGCCTCGTCGAGACCCAGCGTGAGGGGCTGGTCATCCGCGATCCGAAGCAGCTAGAAGAGGCCGCCCACTTCTCCGCCTGACCCGGGCGCGGCCGCCGAGCCGGAGGGTGGGCGAGCCCCGACCCTCAGCCCATCCACGCGCCGTTGTTCATGTCGATGCCCTGGCCAGTCACGCCGCGGGCGTCGTTCGAGAGGAGCCAGGCCACGAGGCCGCCGATGTCTTCGGGCTGGCTCATCCGACCCAGGGGCACCTGGCTCATCGCCGCCTGCAGCGCGGTCGCCCGGTCGGTCTTCATGGCGGCGGCCATACCGTCGATGCCCTCCCACGCCATGTCCGTCTCCACCCAGCCGGGGCAGATGGCGTTGACGGCCACGTTCTCGCGAGCGAGCTCGAGGGCCATCGCCCGCACGAGGCCGAGCAGGGCCGCCTTGGAGGCGCAGTAGCCGGTGTACCACGGCACGCCGAAGCGCCCGAGGATGCTGGCCACGACGACCATGTGGCGGGCCTCCGGGCCCGGGGCGAAGTGCCGCTGGGCCGCCCGAAGGCTGTTGTAGGTGCCGACGAGGTTGGTCTGCACGATCTCGAAGAAGCGGTCTCCCTCGCCCGGGAAATTCGGCCCACCCTGGCCCGCGTTGGCCACGAGGCCGTCCAAGGGACCAAGGGCGTCGGCGGCCTCTGCCACGGCCTCGCCGACCGCGCGGGCGTCGGTGAGATCGGCGACGACGACGTGCGCGAGGGCGGCCCCGGCGTCGATGGCCTCGATGGCGACAGCGTCGAGCTTGTCGCGGTTGCGCCCGAGCAGGCTCACGCTGGCCCCCTCGGCCGCAAGGCGGAGCGCGACCGCGCGCCCGATGCCCGAGCCGGCACCGGTGATGAGGTGGTGCCTCCCGCGCTGACGAGGCGGGAGGACGCTTGAAGGCGGAGTGCGGGGCGGCATCTGGGCTCCAGTCGAGGGGTGGGCGACCCCGCTAACCCCCTCCACCGGGGCGGCGGCGATCCGTGGGCACACCGCCGAGACTGGGGTAACCTCTGCCCCATCAGCTCCGGAGCGGCCCCGATGCGCGTCATCCTGATCAATCCCCCCATCGACCAGGTCCTCGAAGAGGGGCACGCCAACCCGGTCACCTCCTTCCTCTTCTACAACTCGGCGCCGCTCGGCATCCTCTACATCGCCGCCATGCTCGAGCGGGAGGGCCACGAGGTCGCCGTCATCGACGCCGCAGCCGAGCAGCTCAACGTGCAGAAGACCGTCGCTCGGGTGGAGGCCTGGAAGCCAGACCTCATCGGCCTCGGCTCCTTCACGGTGACCTTCGAGACCTGCAAGAAGCTGGCGACCGGCCTCAAGGCCGCGCTGCCCGACGTGCAGATCGTGCTCGGGAGCTACCACGTCACGCTGGTCCCCGAAGAGGCGATGGCCCACCCGGCCTTCGATGTCGGCGTGCTCGGTGAAGGCGAACACACGATGCTCGAGCTCGTCGAGTGGGCCGCAGGCCGCCAGGCACTCGAGGACGTACCGGGGATCGTCTTCCGTAAGCCGGAGGGCGGCTTCCACTACACCGAGAAGCGCAAGAAGTTCCGCGAGCTCGACGAGCTGCCCTTCCCCGCCCGGCACCTCCTCCCGCCGAACATCTACCGGCCGGTCCCGGTCGACGAGCACGCCTTCCCCAAGTTCGCGATGATCACGAGCCGTGGCTGCCCCCACGCCTGCGCCTTCTGCCAGAAGTCACGCTCGGGCTACCGCAGCCACTCGCCGCAGTACATCGCTGACGAGGTCGAGCACCTCATCCGCGACTTCGGCGCCAAGGACATCGCGTTCGTAGACTCCCTCTTCTGCGCCAACAAGAAGCGCGTCCAGGCGATCTGCGACGAGTTCATCCGTCGCGGCATCCAGAACAAGATAAGCTGGACCTGCTCCTCCCGCGTCGAGGTCGTCGATCGCGAGCTCCTTCAGCGGATGAAGGACGCCGGCTGTTGGCGCACCCGCTTCGGCGTCGAGTCCGGCTCCGATCAGGTGCTCGACTTCATCTCCAAGGGCATCACCAAGGAGAAGATCCGCGCCGCCATCACCGCGGCGCACGAGGTCGGCCTGCGCCCGAAGGCCTTCTTCATGGTCGGCCACATGCCCGACACCCGCGAGACCATCCTCGAGACGATGGAGTTCGCCAAGTCCCTGCCGCTGCATGACGTGACCGTGCAGATCAACACCATCCTGCCCGAGACCCCGCAGATGGAGACCTGGCTGCGCGAGGGCAGCAAGTGGGGCCGGCTCGTCAACCAGACGAACAACGAGAAGAGCTTCTGGGAGCCCACCTTCGTGCCCTGGGGCCTGGAGCCGGACGACCTCATCCAGCTCCACCGTCAGTTCTACCGCGAGTTCTACTTCCGGCCGGTCACGCTGGCCCGCCACGCCGAGCAGATCAAGACCTGGCGCGACGTCGCGAAGTATGTCCAGGCCGGCAGCCTGTTCAGCTTCCTCTTCTTCAACGAGAAGAAGCCGACCTTGTGGATGCTGAAGGACCTGCTCAGCAAGGGCTCTGCTGAAGATCAAGCGATGGCCGCCAAGTAGAGCGCGGCGCCCCCGGCGTGCGCGGCCTCCCGCCTCGAGGGGCGCCCCTCCTGCCCGCCCTCCTCGCCGGACTCGCGGCCGCCTGCGCCCAACCCGGAGCCGGCGACGGCGGGCCAGGGCTCAACCTCGTGATGATCTCGGTCGACACGATGCGGGCGGACCGCCTCGGCAAGGCGGGCCCCGACGGTCGCTCGCTCACCCCGGAGATGGACGCCTTCGCCGCCGAGTCGATCATGTGGTCCCAGGCCTACAGCGCCGCCAATGAGACCCTGTTCAGCCACGCGGGCCTCTTCCTCGGCGCCTTGCCCTCCACCTGGGGCCCCCTCGACTACCGCACCTTCCGGCTGAGCCGTGACGCCCCGACCCTCGCCGCCCGCCTCGCCCGCGCCGGTTGGCGAACCGAGGGGGTGGTCGCCGGCGGGCACCTCTCGCCGGTCTTTGGCATTGACGCCGGCTTTCAGCGCTATCAGACGAGCCAGCGCCCCTTCGCCAGCTTTCAAGAGACCGCACCTGCGGCCATCGACCGCCTGAGAGACCTCGCCGACGACGATCGCCCCTTCTTCCTCTTCATCCACGGCTACGACTGCCACTCTCCCTACGCCAAGCCGGGGCCCCTCCGCCACTTCGCCGCCCCGGACTACAGCGGCCCCTTAAAGGAGGAGGCCGAGAACCCCCTCTTCTGGGAGCGCCTGACGAACGACGCCTGGTTCCCCGGCTTCAACCCGCCCCCGCTCCAGTCCACCGACGCCCACTTCCTCAACCCGGCGATGTTTCACGCCCTCGAGCTCCACGCGGCGGACCCCCGCTCGGCCCGCATCCCCATCGATGACGCCGATCGGGCCTTCGTCCGCGGGGTGTACGACAGCGCGGTGGCCTACGCCGACTTCCACGTCGGCCGCGTGCTCCGCGAGATCGATCGGCTCGACCTCGACGAGGACACGGTCGTCGTGCTCCTCTCCGACCACGGAGAAGACCTGCTCACCCACGGAGCGGTGAACCACCGCGTCTCGCTGCACGACGAGAACGTCCACGTCCCCCTGGTCATCCGGCTGCCCGGCGCGGCCCCCGTCCAGCGAAGTGAGCTCGTGAGCCTCGCCGATCTGAGCCCCGCCTTGCTCTCCCTGGTCGGGGCCACCCAGGGGCCGGGGCTCGAGGCCCTCGGGCGAGAGCGTGTCCGCTCGGAGTCGATGCTGGGTGAGCGGAGCGTCCGCACGCCGTCGGCCCGCCTCCGCGCGCCAGACGTCGCCCTCCTCGGCCCTCGCCCAGTCGAGGCCGGTGCCGGGATGGAGCTCCTCGACGCCGCCGGACAGCCCATCGCCTGGGATGACCCGCGCGGGGAGGGGCTCTGGGAGGCCCTCCGGCCCGCCCATCCGCCGCGAGAGCGCGCCCCATGAAGCTGAGCCGCCTCCTCTACGGGCTCGCGCTCGCCCTGCTGCTGTCGGCCCTCGCGCGCCTCGCCTGGGATCCCGAACCCCGCGAGCCCGCGCTCGTGGCTCCCTGGGTGCAGCGCTTCGACCAGGACGGCGACGGGCAGATCTCCCCCACGGAGTTCGCCCGGAGCGCGCGTTACCCCAGCGACTTTGAGCTCTTTGACGCCGACCGGGACGGTCTCCTCAGCCCGTTCGAGCTCGAGGTGCTGCTCACCCGCGTCGACCCCGAGTGGGTCGAGACCCCACCGGCCTGAGCGCACGAAGGGGCGGCGTCGAGGGGGCGCCGTTTAAGGCTGGCGATCCACAACCCGGGCGGGATCGAGGTCCCGCTCATCGACCTGGGAGCCCAGCTGCCCGGTGGCGAGCGCATAGACGACCCACTCCACCACGATCAGGTTGATCACCAGCAGGGCGGTGGCGAAGAGCAGCTCCGCGCGGCTCATCGGCCGAGCCCCCTGGGCGGCGGGCGGCTCGTCGGGTCGACCGAGGTGTCCGCCCTCTGGATCAGGGTGGCTTGGGCCGTCACCACGGTGTTCCAGGCGGTCCACTCCGCCCGGAGCTCGACGAACCGAACGGCGATCATCAGCGCGAGGACGGCGTCACAGACCAGGAGGAGGGCCAGGACGCGCCGCCTCGACTCCGGCAGGGGCTGGGACAAGGGGGGCTCCCGAGGGGGGGACGACCATGGTATCCAATCTGGATGCGGACGCGCCAGCGGGAACACCGGCTCAGCCTCATCGCCGCCGCGCTGCTGCTCGTGCAGACCGGACTGCTCCTCTGGCTTTGGCACCTCCCGGGCCCGCCCGAGGCGCTGCCTCCCCTGCCCGGCCCCGCCGCCGTGGTGCTCCAGGCCGGGGAGCCTCCCCCCGATGACGCCGATGTCCGCGCGGTCATCGCGCTGGACACCCTCCTCGAACGAAGGGTCCGACGGGCCGCCGAGCGCCTCGGCCGCGCCCCCGAGCTCCCCGACGACGCCCTGCGCCGCGCCGCCTCCTCCGATCCCCGCCCCGACGGCGCCGCGGTCCAGGCATTGATCGAAGCCTATGCCCGCACGCTCTCCGTCCTGGGCGAGACCCTGGACGGAGAGAGCGCCCCAGCCCCACCTCCCGGTGAGGGAAAATCGGAGACGCCGAATGGACATGAATGAGCTCCGCGCCTTCCTGGCGGTGGCCGACACCGGCTCGCTCCTCGCCGCCGCCGACACCCTCGGCCTCCCCCGCAGCACGCTCCGCCGCCGGTTGGACGACCTTGAGGGGCGAATCGGCGCGCCCCTGCTGGTCCGAGGTGCCCAGGGCGCCACCCTCACCGAGGCGGGCCAGCTCATCGAGTCCCGCGGACGGCGCATCCTCCAGGAGAGCCAGGCCCTGATCGCCACCGCCCGCGAGGTGGGCGGCGGGCGCGGCGGGCTGCTCCGGGTGGCCCTGCCGGCGGGGCTGGCGCCGCACGCCATGCTGCCGGTCTTCATCGCCATGCGGAGCAGCTTCCCGGAGGTGAAGATCGAGGCGCGCACCTTCGCCGATCCCACGGAGGCCCTCGAGGATGGCAGTGACATCGCCTTCCTTTTTGGAGCGAAGGCGCCGCTCGGCCCCTACGTGACCCGGGTGGTCCTCCCGATGCGCGAGCGGCTCATCGGCTCCGCCGCCTATCTCCAAGCGCGGGGCTGCCCGAGCTCCCTCGCCGATCTGCACCAACACGAGCTCTTCTCCTGGTCCGGCCCCGGCGTGGATCCGCATCGCTGGCCCACCCTCGACGGCCACGGCGTCGAGGTGCGGCCGGTCGCGGTCTCGCCGGACGTGCACATGCTGCGCCAGCTCGTGCTCGCCGATCTGGGCCTGGCCTTCGTCCCCGACGCCCTGCTCCCTGACCCCGGACACCCCGACGACGCCGTCGTCGCCGTCCTACCCGAGCTGATCGGCAGGGACTGTCCGCTCCGGGTGGTCATCCCGGAGGCCCTGGCGCGCTCCCCGAGGGTCCGCGCCATTCAAGAGAGCGTGCTCGCCGCCCTCGACCCTCGCAGCGGCTGAAGCGCGCCCCCGGCCCGGGTGCGGGTCCTTACACCACGCCCGATAGGCCGAGAGGCGGAGCGCGAGGGCGTCGGTGTCGATGTGAAGCTCCTCCAGCGAGCGGTTGACCGAATACCCGCTCCGGTGCCGCGCGCTGTGCGCTTGCGCGAGGTGGGTGGGCGCACCCGACCGATCGAGGCACTCCTGATGCACCCTGCGGAGGGTCCCCGGCAAGTCCCGCACATAGTCCTCGAAGCGCACCACGACGCGGCGAGCGCCGCCCGCCCGGCTGAACCAGGCCAGCTCCCGGTCGCAGTAGTCCACCTCCGTCTCGAGCGCGGCGCCCACGAGCCAGGCCCAGGGGAGGCGAGGAAAGATGGAGTCTGTCGCATTAAAATAATGAAAGTTGATCAGGCTCTGGAGGCGGGGCGCCGGCGCCCGGAGCACGGTGAGGAAGCGCGCGTCCGGGTAGCGGGCCTCGAGCGGGTCGGCGATCGCCAGGAAGTGCCCCTTCACCATCAGTTGGAGCGGCGCACCGCCCGCTCGGCCCTCGAGGGTGGCCTGGAGCAGGGCGAGCCGACCGACCTGGTCGATGAAGGGCAAGGCCCCCTCCAGCCACATACATCGCCCCGCCGCGTGGATCTGGGCCGGGGAGAAGCCCTCGACGAAGGGCCGCACGCCGAGGCAGCGGAGCAGATCCATGTGGTATCCCATGCCAAAGACGACCTCGTAGGTGTCTGTGCGGAGCGGGTCGAGCTCGTGTCGCTCCCGAAATCCGTCGGAGAAGGTGCCCATCACCACAGCCGACAGGCGCTCCATCGAGACAAAGCGCCCAACCGTGTGCGGCCAGAGCCGCCAGAACCACAGGAAGGGGACGGTCATCTGGAGGACCGTGGGCGCAACGATGCTCGGATCGTCCTCGAGATACCGCGCGATCTGGGTGCTCCCGCTCCGGGCTGCGCTGAGCTCGAAGAGGGGCGCCTCGACCCGGACCGCGTCGAGGGCCCGCCCGTAGAGCAGCCGATCGAGGGCGTGCGCGAGCCCGCCGATCGGCACGACCGTCCAGCGGTGGAGCAGCGTCAGGGCGAGGCCGAGGCGATGCCAAGGCCGGAGCTGCGGCGCCCCTGCGGGGGCCTCCACCGGCGTGAAGAGCAGCGACCCGAGGCAGCGCGCGAAGTAGGAGGTCGGCGGGATCTGCGCGGGTCGCGCGAGCACAAGCCGACAGAGCAGGTAGATCGGCCATAAGGGCGCAGTGACGGCGAGCAGAACCAGCAAGACGAGCAGCCGGCCGAGGATCGCCGCGCCAACCCGGGCTGGGGTCGGGACGGGGAGAGACGTCGGCCCCGGTGGGAGCTCCGGCACGGGGCCCTTCAAGAGCGGGGCCGCGGGGGCGGTCCCGACGGGCTCGGTCATTCGCTCCGTCATTCAGGCACCCACCGCTCAGAGGAGCGTCGAGAGGTCGTTCGGGCACTCGTCGCCCCGATACACTCGCTTGCACTCATAATAAATGGCCGTCCGCTCCTCACAGGCCCCCTCCAAGGCCTCGAGACACTGCCGCGCCTGCCCCGCGTCGTAGGCGCAGCGCGTGTCGCCCTCGGCCTGCTCAACGAAGTCCAGAGCCTCCCCCTCACAGTCATAGGCATCCTCGGCCGGGCCGAGGTCGCCCTCCCCACCGGTGGCGCAGGTCTCGACCCAGTCGCAGAGGTGGGCGGGGAACTCCTCGGCGAACTCGTCGGGAGCGGGCTTGTCGCAGCCCGCCCACAGGCCGGAGAGCGCCCAGAGCGCCCCCCCCAGCCCGAGGCTCCTCCGCTGAGGCGGGGCCGTTCGACCTCGGTCGAAGAACCGTGCGCGAGTCATCGTCCGCCCCCCTTCTGTTCAGACAAAGACTGTTCATCCGTAGACCTATGGGGCTTGAAGCGCCAGCCCACGGACACACCGATCATCGGCAGGTGGACCCACTCCTCAAAGACATAGGTGAGATAGTCCGCGGTGGAGGCCGTGGCGGCGTCGATGACCTCCTGCTCGAGCGGCCCGTCCGCCTCCCGCGTCGGGCTCACCCGGCTGTCCGCCGACACGGTGTAGGCGAAGCCGAGGGAGGTCCCGATGAGCAGGTGTTCGCGGATCGGCCACTCGTAGCCGACCTCTCCGGTGAGCATGTGATCAGTGATGCCCACCTCGAGGTCACCGGTGAGCGAGCGCGCCCGCTCGACGAGCACAGGGTCCGAGGCCTCACCAAAGAGGCTCAGATCGGCCGAGTCGCCGCCGAGCGTGAGGAGCTGATAGCCCACGCCGAGGGTGAGCCCTCGCCGGGGGAGCGGCCGAAAGCCACCCTCGACCCGGAGCACGATCGAGCGCCGGAGCGCGTGATCGATGATGTCGGCCACCGTGTCGCTGTAGATGTCGAAGCCGGTCATCGCGGCGTTGGTGAGGTCTACATAGGGGCCCGGCATCGTGCCCGCCGTCAGCCTACCCCGCAGGCGCGCCGGCCCCTCCCAGGTGACCGCGGCGCCCACCAGCACGGGCACGTCGGTGCGGACCGCGAGGTCGAGAGAGCGGGTGAGCGGCCCCTCGGCGGCGGCCGCCGGGCGCGAGACGGCCAGCAGCGCCCCGGAGAGGGCGAGGGCGGCGAGCCCGCCGGGCAGCGGGGGCTGTCCCCGACCGACGAGGCGCCAGCTTCGAAGGGACGTCACGGGCGCCTCCAGACAGGGCGACGGAGCGGGTGTCCCTCCAAGCCTATCGGTCGCGAAGGCCCGGGCCGATGGTCAATTCCGGCGGCCCGGTGACCGTTTCCGGACACCCCGCGCGAGGCCGGCCGCTCCCCCCCTCGCGAACTACCAGTAGCCCCGCGAGCGGAGGACCTCCTGGAAGGCCGCATCGACCGGCTGGCCGCCCTCGTGGCTCGAGCGCGCGCGGGCCGCCAGCCATCGGAGCAGCGCCGCTCGGAGCTCGAGGGCCACGGGGCGCTGCGCGGAGAGCTGATCAACCTGCTCCTCGGGGTCGGTCCGCAGGTCATAGAGGCGGAAGGTAGGCGCCTCGATCGGGGCGGCGCGCACGAGGGTCTCGAGCAGGGGGGTGTCGAGGGGGATCCCCTGCACGACAAGGCGGTGGGTGGGGGTGCGGACGGCCATCATCGGCAGCACGCCCTCCTGCACGATCACCGCCGTGGGCACCGGATCGTGAAGGAGGTCCTGCCCTGCAAGACCGGCGGGGGGCGTGGCCCCGGCCGCGGCGAGCAAGGTGGGGACGACGTCGAGGGCCGAGCAGGGTCCCGGGAGCCGCTGACCGCGGAGGGCCGCCGGGAGGGCGCCGCCGGCGAGGATCAGGGGCACCCGGGTGGTGCTGTCGAGGAGGGCGGAGCGGTGGTTGAAGAAGCCGTGCTCACCGAGGTCCTCGCCGTGATCGGCCGTGAGCAGGAGGAGCGTGTCCTGCCAGAGGCCCCGGGCCTTCAGGGCCTCGACGAAGCGCCCGACATGAACGTCGGCCGAAAGCGCGCCGGTGTCGTAGTGGGCGAGCAGGTGGGCCTGATCGGCGTCGCTGAGCGGCCTACCGGGGTGCTCGGCGGCCCAGGCGGCGAGGCGCGCGTAGCCGCTGGGATCGAGGATCTGCTCAGCGGCGCCGCCATGCCAAAAATATTCGACTGGGAAATCGGGGTAATAAACCCCGTCGAAGATCCGCTCCACCTCGGAGCGCCCCGACAGGGTGTCGATGTCGCCTGTGTAGTCGGCGTCCCAGACATGATCGAAGAAGCCGGCGTGCTGATAGGGCCGGTGAGTGTCGTAGCCGTGTAAGAAGAGGAAGAAGGGGGCCCGCGCCGTACGCCGGAGCCACTCCAGGGCCGGCGGGACGGTGTGAAAGAAGCTACCGAAGTCGTCCTCATCGGCGTAGACCGAGAAGCCCTGGTCGAAGCCATACACCCCCTTGACGTGCCCGCCGGCGACGAACGCGCCACTCGAATATCCGTAGAGGGCCAGGATCTCCGGCAGCAGCATCGCGCTCGGGGGTACGGTGAAGCGCCGATAGTCGGGGCGGCCGAGCTCGGAGACCGGCCGCCCGGTCAACAGGGCGGCGTGAGAGAACAGGCTCTCGTTCGACTGGCTGAGGGCGACCTCGCAGACGAGGCCCTGCGCGGCGAGGCGGTCGATCGCGGGGGTGACGCTCGGCCGGCCTCCCCGCGGCCCCACCCGGTCGGCGCGGAGGCCGTCGACGCTGATGAGCACGAGGTTGGGGGCCGCCGAGGCCACTGTGCTCGCCGAGGCCGCCGACACGAGGAGCAGCAGCAGGGCGCCGGTCACCGCCTCGCTCCTTGCGGCGCCGCTCCGGGGCCGCCGGGCGCGGGAGGCAGCCGGCGGAGGGCCTCGGCGGCCTGCACGCGCATCCGATAGACCGCCCAGCCATCTCGGAGGCGCAGCGTCCGATCGACGAGCATCCCCGACAGGAGCGCGTTGGCGAGCAGGAGCAGGGGCAGGGCCCAGCGGGAGGACGAGGCGGACAGGGCCATCAGCGCACCCGGGCGACGAAGGAGAGCGAGGCCCGGAGCGGTGAGATCCACTCGACCGCGGCGTCGACCTCCTGCGCCTCGAGGGCGCCGCTGCGGTCAAGGTCGAGGATCTGGAAGGGCAGCTCATCCCCCGCCACCCGCGCGTACTCGGCCGGGCTGAGGCCCCCGTCACCGTCCTGGTCGAGCAGGCGGAGGAGGTCCTCTGCGCCCTCGCTCGCCGCGGGCCGGTAGAGGAGCCGGGCCGCGGTGAGGCCCAACAACACGGCGCTGCAGAGCAGGAGCAGCGTCCGGGCGTGGTCAGGGGCGGAGCGACTACGGAGCGCCATCGGGGGTAGGATAACCGCTCGTTGGAGGACCCCCATGAGCCGCGCCAAGCGCCCACGCCCGCCCCGCGCCCAGAGCGCCCGCTCCAGCGGCGAGGTCGGCAGCGACTGGAGCGCCCCCGATTTGCTGTTCACCGCCGCGATCGTCCTCTTCGTCGGGCAGCTCCTGCTGTTGGGCCTCCTGGACCGCTGGCCCACGCCCGACTGGTCACGCCTCCGCGGCCAGGTCCTGCTCGACCGGGCTCAGCCCTGACCCCTGACCCCTGACCCCGGGCCGTGGCTCGGTCCTCAGCGGAGGGGCTCACCGAACCATCCGCAGCTCGTCGCCTGGCGGCACATCCGACACCTCGCTCACCGCGCCACCCGGCCAGGTCACCTCGATTCGCTCGAAGACGCTCCGGCTCGAGAAGTAGAGCTCGGCCTGGGAGGAGGAGGCGGTGGTGGCGGGCAGCATCCACTTGGTCTGTGGCCTCCCCTCCGACCAGGCCTGCACCCTCGCCCCGATGCCGGGGCGGTTGCCGGGCCCCCCGTCGAGGCGGAGGCGCAAGGCGGGGCAGCCCCCCTCGGCCATCCAGACATGGAGGAAGTGTTTGCCCACGGTGACGATGTCGGGGCGCCCATCTCGGTTGAGGTCACCCACCGCGAGGGCCCGGGAGCGGCCCGGCTCGGTGAAGCCGGCCTCATCCCACCGCTCGAAGCCGCCCTCGCAGTCGCCGCGGAGCAGCACGTCGTTCTGGGCCGGCCCGTCCTCCCAGTCCGCCCCCGCGGTCTCCAAGGTCGAGACGTCAAAGGACTCGCTGAGGTTGCCGTAGCCGATGAGCAGGTCTTCGCAGCCGTCGAGCGTCATGTCGGCGAAGGCGGTGCCCCAGGAGGTCATGTTCGACGCGGTGGGCGGGATCGCGGCGCCGGAGGCCAGCGTGGCGTCGTAGAAGCTGCCGTCTCCGAGGCCGAGCAGCAGGGCGGGCATGCCGACGTTGGAGATGAAGAGGTCGGGGAGGCCATCCCCGTTCGCGTCGCCCGTGCCGGCGCCCATCGCGAACATCGAGAGCTCACAGGCACAGTCGGGCGCGCGGGTAAAGCGCCCCGTGCCGTCGTTGAGCAGCAGCCGGTTGGGCACCACGTAGGGGCCGAAGTCATTGGCGAGGTAGACGTCGAGGTCGCCGTCCTGGTCGGCGTCGAGCAGGGTGGGCTGGAGGTTGAGGGAGGCCAGGGCCTCCTCCGGGATGGCACCGGGGAGCTTGTGCAGCACGCCCGGCTCGGTCTGGAGGTGGACCGCCATGCCGGCGCCGGTGGCACCGGTGGTGATGATGGCGGCGGGATCAAAGTCTGCGGCAAAGGTGCCGACGATGAGGTCGAGATCGCCGTCGAGGTCGAGATCGCCGAAGCTGCCCGTCCAAGGCTTGTGATCGCTCTCCTCGACCTCCACCGCGCGGAAGCGGAGGCCGCTGTTGCTGTCTCTTCCACTTTCGCCGCCGCCGCAGCTGTTCGGGCCCTCGTTGAAGAGGAGGAGGTCAGGCCCGTCTCGGCGGCCGAGCCAGGCGTCCTCATCCCCGTCGCCGTCGAGGTCGGCGGTGGCCACAGAGCCCGCCCCCGGCAAGGGGCCGCCCGAGAGCACGTCGGTGGGGCCCGGGACGAAGCGGCCCGTCCCGTCATTGAGGAGGATCATCGACCCGCGACCGTAGGCCATGAGGAGGTCGGGCCACCCGTCGCCGTCCAGGTCGGCGATGGCGACGCCCGGAGAGATCCGATCACCGGGGTCCCAGGTCGGCAAGTCAGCCTCTTCCCAGGCCTGTACGACGGAGAAGCGCACCTCCCCACAGGTCGCCTCGACGGCGGAGTCAGGCCCCCCAGAGTCCCCCGCCGTAGGGGCCACCCCCACCGCCTCGGGTGCACATCCGAGGCACAGCCAGCCCAGCCCGAGGGGATAACGGCGAAGCGAGGCGCGGAGGTCGGTCCACATCGGGGGATAGTACCTCGACTTGACCCGAACTTGACCTTCACATGACAATCGGCTTGACCCAGCGGGACGAGGTCCAACCCGCCCTCGACTCGGGTATTGTCCCCCCCATGGCCCGCCTCACCCCGGTCACCCTCCTGCTGCTCGCCTGCGCCGGCCCCTCCGACCTCGGCAAGGGCGCCGATGGCGGCGACGGCCCGCCAGACTCCGGCGGTGAAGACGGCGGCGGCAGCGACACCAGCGTAGGCGAACCGCGCGTCTGCACCCCCACCACGATGACCCTGCAGAACGACTTCCCGCAGGAGGTGCTGCCGATCCTGTACGACCACCGCCACACGCAGCAGGGCATCGCGGTGGGCGACGTGGACGGCGACGGCTGGCTCGACGCCGTCCTCGCCTACGGCGGAGGCGCCATCGGCCTCCGCAACGACGGCGACGGCGACCTCATCCTCGACCCCTCGATGACCGACAACGGAGGCCCCCTGCCGAGCGCGCAGAGCGCCGCCTTGGCCGACCTCGACGCGGACGGAGACCTCGACCTCTACCTCGGCCGCGACCGCGGGTGGTTGGCCGAGATCCTCACGAACGACGGCGACGGCCACTTCACGAGCGTCACCCTGCCGAACGCGACCAAGGCCACCATGACGGGCGCCTTCGCGGACTTCGACGGTGACCTCGACCTCGACCTCTTCGTGGGCGCCACGGTCACCGACTCCGATGGCGCCGCGGTGGCCGACGGCACGGTCACGAGCGGCGAGGGAGACCAGCTCTTCCTCCGCCAGCCCGACGGCGCCTACGCCGACGCCACCGACCAGGCTCCGCCCGAGGACATGTTCGGCTGGACCTTCCAGGGCTCCCCCATCGACTACGATCTCGATGGCGACCTCGACATCTACCTCGCCCATGACTGGGGGCCGTACATCCAGCCCAACCGCATGCTGCGCAACGACGGGACCGCCCACTTCACCCGCGACGCCGACTGCGCCTGTGAGCTCGTGCAGTACGCGATGGGCGCCGCGGTGGGCGACGCCAACGAAGACGGCCTGCCAGACCTCTACAGCACGAACATCGGAGGCGCGAAGCTCCAGATCAACCTCGGTGACGGCACCTTCGCCGACGCCACCCTCGCGCTCGGCGCCGACATCCCGCCGGAGCCCACGAGCCTCACCTCCTGGTCGACCACCTTCCTCGACATCAACCAGGACAGCTACATGGACATCGCCACCGTCTACGGCCAGCTCGGCCAGCCCGAGCTCATCGGCTCAGTGGACGGCACGGCGGGCATGGAGGACGGTGAGGTCCAGTACGACGTCCTGCTCACCGGCACCGCCTCGGGCACCTTCGAGCGGCCGGAAGTGGGCTGGAACGACGGCGAGCGTAAGCGCGGCCTCGCGGTCGGCGACTTTGACCGAGACGGCACCCCCGACCTCCTCACCGCCGGCAAGTACTTCATGCGCCAGTGGCGCACCGGGGGCGGCTGCGGCGCCGGCGTGCGCGTGCTCCTCGAGGGGAAGGGCTTGAACCGGACGGCGATCGGCGCCAAGGTCGAGGCCCAGATCGGCGAGCGGCGGGTGACCCAGTGGATGCTGCCCTCGGTGACCTTCGGCTCCAACGCCCCCGAGCTCTACTTCGGCGTGGGCGCCGCCCAACAGATCGACAGCTTCACCGTCACCTGGCCCGACGGGAGCGTGGCCGAGGCGGAGGCCGCCGCGCCCGGCGAGACCCTGACCCTCTCCTGGGACTGAGGCTCACCGGGGAGTGACGGACCGCGGTCAGCCTGCCCGGCGGCGCTTGCGCCACTGGCTCACGCCCTGCTGGATGCCCACCACCGTGACGGTGGCGGCGGTGCACTCCCAGACGTGGCCCCGGAGCCAGCCGAGGAGGGGCGCGGTCCAGCCGAGGATCGACTCGCCGACGAGCAGGTAGACCGCCACCATCCAGAGCTGGCCCACCGCGGTGACCGCGAGGAAGTTGCGGAGCGGGTAGCGGGAGAAGCCGGCCATCACCGACATCGTGTAGGAGGGCACGATCAGCAGGAGCAGCGGACCGCGCCGCCGCATCGCCCGATCCAGCCAGCGCGCGACGCGGCCCACCCGCGGCCACCGCCCCTCGAGCCAGCGGATCGCCACGACGCCATAGACGGCGGCGATGCCGTAGGAGGACAACATGCTCAGCACGCGCCGCGCCGCGCCGACGACGAGGAGCACCCAGAAGTCGACCGTCCCCACCGCGAGCACCATGTGGCGGATCTCGGGGGCCAGCGCCACCAGCACGAGGGGGTGCTCGACGAGCAGCCAGGGAGAGAGCGCCGTGCCGATGGCGTTACAGGCGCTCATCGTGACCGTGAAGGCCACGGCCATGCGGATCAGGCGAGGGGGGAGGGTCTCCTCCACGTCCCTCGGGGAGGCGGCGAGCGGATCACCCAGCACGGGTCACTCCGCCGGCTGCGCGCGCGCCAGCCGCCGCTGCTCACGGGTGTGCCAGAGGTAGAAGCTCTCCACCTTCTCCCGCGCCCATGGGGTCTTTCGTAAGAACTTCAAGCTGGAAGTGACGCTCGGCTCGTTCGTGAAGCACTGGATCCGCACCTGCCGGCCGAGCTCCTCCCATCCGTAGTGGGCCACCAGGGTCTCCACGATGGTGGCGAGGGTCAGTCCGTGCAGCGGGTTCTTGGGCTGTTCCAGGGTCATCGGCGCTCCCGTGGGCGAGCGTAGCCCACGGCGACCGGGGCTGGGCGGAGGGTCAGACGGTGCCGTCCCCGGAGAGCAGCTCGGCCGCGCCTCGCTCGGGCAGCAGGCGAAAGCTCCTCCCGAAGGCATCGAGCAGGAGCACGGCGCCGTCGGGTGCCTCGCGGAGCCGCGGCGGCTCGCTCACCCCCGGAAAGCGCAGGCGATGGGTCTTCTTCCGGTCGGAGACCAGGAGCGCCTGCTCGTCGCTCGCCCAGCGATGTTGTCGGTCTCCCCGACGGAGCAGGAGGCGACCGGGCCGCGCCGGCAGCCGCTCGACCAACCCGCTGTGACTGACCCGCTCTCCGGAGGGGGCGGACTCCCAAACCACATCACCGTCGAGCCCCGCCAAGCTGTGCGGGAGCGCAGGTTCGAGTCGGAGCCGTTCGAGGACGCGGAGCCCGGCGGCGCGGTCCCAGGTCCATCGGCTCTGCCGACCCCGCCCGTCTACCAAGAGCGCGCGGACGAGCGCGCCTCGGGCCTCGAGCGCGCGGACGGAGGCCGGCGCGCCGCCCACGTGCAGCGGACCGCTCCGCCACAGGCTGCGGAGCCGATCGCCCTCGGGCACGAGCAGCATCAGCCCGTCCGGGGCCGCGGCGAGCCAGAGCCCCTCGGCCAGGATCAGCCCCACGGGCCCTTCCCCCAGCGTGGCCCACGGCAGCGCCCCCCGGGGCCGTAAGCGGCCGTCGGCGCCGAAGGTGGACACGGCGACACCCCCGCCTCGGCCCGCGGGCCCGAGCAGCAGGGAGAACCCACTGCCCGTGAGCAGCTTGTCGGCTGGGACGACGATGAGCCGCGGCCCCGCGCCGGGTCGCCGGACGCGGAGGCTGTGGCCGAGCGCCTCGAAGAGGCCATCCCCCGCTGTCCACGCCGCGTCCAGCACGCCGAGCGGCCCCATCACCGGCGGCGCGACCCACGCGTCCGCCCCCGCGATGGGGGCACCTCGCACCAGCGGCCTCCTCTGCGCGGCCGGGTGGAAGAGGGCTGCGCCTGGCTCCGGACGGAGCGGGGGCAAATCCTGGCGCAGGAGGTCGAAGGCCGCGGGAGGCGCCGCGGCGAGGAGGCCTTGAAGGGCCGGCCGCGCCAGCAGGTCCCCTCCGCCGAGGTCGACGAGGAGGGCGCGCAGCAGCGGCTCGACCAGCGGCATCGGCAGGGGCTGCCGCACCACCGCGGCCTCGGCCAGCGAGCGCCGCGCCACGGGGCCACCCTTCAGCCGCGCGGACCGCTCGGCCTCCGCCGCAAGCGGACCCTCGGGATCGAGCAACAAGGCGCAGCAGTAACCATGCGCCGACGCCGGCCCCTCACTCGCCGCCAGCGCCTCGGACCAGCCGAGGAGGAGGCCGGGAGAGAGGGCGCGGTGAGGCCAGGCGACCGCGAGGGCCCCCACGCCGTCCCCCAGCTCCATGCGGTGGGCGGCCCACCCGAGGGCGACGGCCGGTGGGAGCTCGGTCAGGGTGCCGCGCAGCAGCCCCAACCGGAGGGCGCGCTCGGGGTCTCCCGCCTCCGACCAGCGGCGGACGAGCTCGGGCCCCGGGCGGCCGAGCAGCTCAGCGAGCGGGGCCGCCTCCCCCGGTCCGGCGCGCCGCGCCAGATAGTCCACCGCCTCCTCGGGCCGCTCGAGGAGGTGCGCCAGCACCCAGGCCGCACGGTGCACCTCACCCTGCTGATCAAGCCGGCGGTGGGTGTCGAGGTAGACCCGAGCGAGGAGGCCCAGCTCCGCCGCTCTGCGGGCCGAATCCCGGGGCCGTCGGCCAAAGACCCATCCCTTCGGCGGCGCGCCCGCCGGCCCGCCGAGCGGCACCGCCCTCTGGAGGGCCAGCAGGAGGGCGCTGCCCTCGACGCGCCGCATCAGCAGGGCCAGGGCGGCCACCGGGCCGACACCGAGGCCGCGCAGCAGGGAGAGGAGGGTGAGGAGGGTGGCGGGCCAGCCCCCCGACGGCCACCAGCGCCCCGGCCAGAGGGTCGCGAGGGCGGTCCCGAAGAGGGCGATCGGGCTGAGCAGCAGCGCGAGGATCGAGCCCGAGAGCGCCGCCAGGGCGGAGAGGGCGGCCGACAGCCAGGCCGGCAGGCGAGGCCCCACCCGCGCCGGAACCCTCTCTGCCGACCGTCCCAGCGTTGGCCGTGCGAACGTGGGCGACCGCCAACGCAGCAGGGCCCCGAGCAGCGCTCCGCCGAGGGCCGCGAGCAGCTCTCCGAGCCGAGCCCGCTGGGCGTCACTCTCCCCCGCCGCATCATCGACCTCCGGGCCGCCCGCCGCCAGGCCGAGGCGCCCCCGCAGCCCGAGCAGCGCACCCTCCGGGAGCAGCGGGGCCTCGGGGACGATCTCCCCCACGGCCTCGAGCCGGCCCACGCTCCAGCCCTCCCAGTCGAGCAGCGCCGACAGCGGGCTCGGCTCGACCGGCAAGGGCTCCACCCAGCGCCGCCCCGCCCAGCCCCGCTCGAGCGCGCCCGCCGCGACCGCTGCACCACCCTCGGGGTCCTCCGCGAGGCAGGACCAGCCCGCCCCGGACCGCCGAACCAGCCAGAGGCCGACGCGCCCGGAGCGGGCCTGGCGCGGCTCAGCGAAGATCAAAATCCAACCGCCATCATCGCCAGACAAGCGGTAGAGCAGGTCTCCCGACCGGACCGCCTCGGCCAGCGTCGCGGCCGCCCCCCGCTCGGCGAGGAGGCCCTCGCAGCGATGACTGCCTCGAAGCGGCCGAGGCGGGCTCAGGCGCGCTCCGTTCGACCGATGATGCGCTGCTCGGGGACATGGTAGAGGATGAGCTCCCCATCGGCCTCGAGCCACGCCACACAGTCGCCCCGCGGTGAGACCGCGCAGGACTGCACGGCGCGGTGGCTGAGCTGCATGGGCGCCCTCCCCTCCCCCCACAAGACGAGCCCGTCCGGACCGTCGACCAGGACGCGCGGCGGCTCCCCCTCCATCCGGACGAGGCCCCGCGGGACACCTGGTCCAGCGGGCCAGGGCAGGTTGCCGGACGACACGGCACCTCGGCCCGGGCCGACCGCGTAGCGCCCTCGCAGCCCCTCTTCACCGCTCCCATGCCAGCAGAACAGGATGGGCCGCGGATCGCCCGAGGGGGAGAGGGCAGCGGGTCGGAGCGATGGGCTGAGGCCGGGCAGGCCGAGGCTCAGGCGGTCTCCCTGGGCTCGGAGGGTGATCCGCCGGCCATCGGCGGTCGCCGTGAGGACCTCCCCTGGGTCGACCTCGACCGCCGGCCGGCCCCCGATCGCCAGCGTGTAGGTGGGCATGACTGGGCGCGTGAGGTCGCGGAGCTCGCCCGGCGGCGGCGAGCAGAAGACACCACCCTCCCCGGGCGCCCGGTGGAGCGCCTCAACGGGAGAACGACGCGGCGCCCGGTGATCGAGCCCGAGGCGGAGCTTGCCACCGTCGTCGAGGTGCTGCATGCCGTCCTCACCCTCGACGAGCACCACGAGCCGCTGGCGGAGCCAGCCGAGCGCCCGCACCTCCCCCTCCACGCTCCGGCGATGCACCCTCCGGGCGTCACCGGGCTCCTCGCCCACCGGCAACGCCACCGCCTCCTGTGCCGTAGCGCCCTCCCTCGCCACGAGGAGGAGGCGTGCTCCGGATGGACTGAAGAAGAATAACGGCAACACCGTCATCTTCCACCGTGTGTCGCGAGCGGGGCCGACCGCCGACGGCCCCTTGGCGTGCCCCCTCAGGAAGGGTGCCGTATCGCTCGAGAGTGGAACCGTAACGGTTATCTTCCCCCGCTGGCCATTCGAGATCTCGAGGCGCAGCGCCGCGTCGGGTCCCCGCCCATCCCCGACGGTCAGGCAGGTGGCGCCCACCCGGCGGGCCCCGCTTGCCACCCCCACTCCCGGGGCGAGCGGCGCCCCGAGCCAGACCCGCTCGACGGACGGGTGCCCCCTCACCGAACCCCCAGCCTCGTGCGGCGCAGCGCGCAAGCTGCGCTCCTCGAGGAGCTCGGTCAACCAGCCGCAGGAGAGCCCGACGCGCAGCCGGCCCCCCTGGAGGGAGCCCCAGGCGAAGGCCGCGCCGGTCGCCTCTGCTTCGGCAGCGAGGGTGAGCAGGGCGGCGGCGAGCCCCACCCGTGCCCCTCCGAGCGTGGCCGGGCCCTGGTCGATCCACACCTCCACCGGGCCCGGCGCGCGCGGCGCCTCTTCGAGCAAGCGGAGGTAGAGCAGCTCGTCGGCTCCCCAGCGGCGGAGAAACTCCTCTGGGATCTCATCGTGTAACGCCCACTCACCGTGGCTGAGGCGCTCCACCGAGCCACGCCGTCCGAGGCCGGCGAGGGCCTGCGGGGCGCCACGCTCAGCCCCCGCCGCGCGGCCCAGACGACAGAGCGGGCCCAGCAGCGCCAGGCAGATCGGCCGCAGCACCGTCGCTTGGAGGGGAGTGAGCGCCCGCAGGTGGCGCTCCAGGATCCGCGCGACGACGCTCAAAGGCGCCCCCCCGTGAGGAGGGCCCGCAGCTCGGCCGCCTCGCAAGCCCGTGGCGCGGCGAGGCTCAGGAGGCGCCCCTCGGGCAGGACGAGGACCGGCGAGGCGAGGCCAAGCGCGGCGCAGCGCGCCGCGAGGAGGGCGATCGGGAGCCGTGGTGTGGAGTGGGTGGGGAGGTGGAGCCCCTCCTCGGCCCTCCCGAAGTAGCGCGCCCCCTCCACCCAGGGGAGCGCGCTGGAGGGGGCGTCCTTCGCGAGCGGCAGCGCCTTCAACAAGAGAGCGGCGGGCTCGCACCACACCGCGAAGCGCGCCCCCTGCTCGAGCGCGGCGACCGCCGCCCAGCCGAGCGCGAGGGCAGCGGCACCCTCCCCCAGCACCAGCTCCGGCTCCCGGGGCGGGAGCGCGGGCACCCAGCCCGCCGAAGCGCGCAAGTTCATGGTTGGGGGGCCGGGCCGGGCGTCTCCCCGAGGGCGGCCACCGCACGGGCCCGGGCCTCGCTGAGGCGCGCGGGCCTGCTCCCGGCCGCGAAGGCGACGTCGACGTCACGGAGCCAGCCGAAGAGGCGCGCCCGCCGGGCCGGATCGGAGACCCGCGCTCCCCCGGGCTCACCGGCCAGCAGCGGGTCAAGCTCCGCGATCAGCCGCCCCGCCCAGGCGAGGGGCCCGTCCGAGGCCTCCAGCACGGCGGCGCTCAACACGGGGTGCTCCGCTTCTGCGAGGAGACCGCGGAGGAGGCTGCGCGCCCGGAGCTGCTCCGCCTCGGTCGGAACGACCGCAACAAGGGGCCAGAGATCGGACCCACAGGCCACCTGACGCCCGGCGAGCGCGGCAGCGGCGGCGACGAGGCGCTGGGCCCGCACGACGCGGCGATCGGAGAGGGTCAGTCCCCCCGACCGCAGCGCCCGGAGGATGAGGGCCATCGTCGGGCGGCAAGACCGCAAATCGACCCCCCGCGCCGCCGCTCGCAGCCGGTCGAGATCGGCGAGCGAGGCCCCGCCGACGGGCACCGGGGTGTCGGCGCTCTCGAGGAGCTCCTCCAAGCGCGCGTCGGGGAGCGGGTGGACGAAGGCGCGGAGCAGGAACCGATCGGCCAGCGCCGCGAGGGCAGGGTCGTCGGGGAGCTCGTTGCAGGCCGCGACGCAGAGGCGGAGGGGCACAGCGAGGTCGGTCCGCCCCTTCCGGAAGCGGCCCTCGTTCAGCACCGTGAGCAACGTGTTCAAGATGGCGGTAGAACCAAGGAAGAGCTCGTCGAGGAAGACGAAGTCGGCCTCGGGCAGCATGCCGGTCGTGTCCACCTCGAGCGCGCCCTCCCGCAGCCGCCGGAGGTCGACCGGCCCGTAGAGCTCAGCGGGCTCGGTGAAGCGGCCGAGCAAGTACTCGAAGCGCCGCCCCCCGAAGGCGGCCCCCACCCGCCGGAGGGCCTCGCTCTTGCCCGTGCCCGGCGGCCCCACGACGAGCAGGTGCTCCCCGGCGACGGCGCCCAGCAGCACCAGCTCGACCAGGGCCTCCCGGCCGACGAGCCCCTGGGCCGCCCCCCGCACCGCGGCGCGCAGCCGGTGGAGGGCGGCGGCGTTCAGTTCAGGATCCAAGGCGGCTCCAGGCTCGGTCATGGGGGGCCTCTCCGCCGCGGAGCTTAGCCCGGCCGCGTCCGCAAGAGCTCCACCACCACCGCCCGAAGGCCGAGCAGGTCACGCGGGAAGCGCACGGGCGACATCGCGAGCACGCCGAGCACGAGCGTGATCAGGGCGTCGGCGAGGGCGCGGGGGGGCTGATCGGCCCGCACCGAGCCCGCCCGCTGACCGAGGGCCACCACTCCGGCGAGGCGGTCGGACTCCTGCTCGAGCAGGGTCGAGAGCCGCTCGCCCACCGCTGGATCTCGTTGGGCGGCCGAGAGCATGAGGTGAATGTTGGCGGTCCCCTCTCGCAAGAAGAGGTCGGCCCCGGGGTCGCCGACCATGGAGAGGAAGGTCTCCACGAAGCGGTCGATGGTGCGCTCGAGATCGCCGCCCGCCTCGTCGGCGGTGTCCACGATCACCGTGGTCCAGGCCGCGATCACCCGCTCCATCACCGCCATTCGGAGCTCGGCGCGGTCCTTGAAGTGGACGTAGAAGGCCCCCCGCGAGAAGCCGGCCCGCTGACAGATGAGGTCGAGGCTCGGCCCCTCGATGCCCCGCTCGATGAACAGGCCCAGGGCCGCCTGCAGGAGGGCCTCCCGGGTCTCGGTCTTGCTCTGCTCGCGGGTCCGTCGGTTCAAGCCACCCTCACGGCAGGCCCCCTATCCAGGAGCCGGCCCGTGATCCGCGCCGGGGCCGCGCCAGTCCGCGCAGGGGCTCGCTGCGCTTGACATACCACTTCGTATTCAGATACGGTTTGGTATCCGTCCGCTGCCGCCGACTCACCTGCGAGGTCTTCGATGTCGAGGCTGATCAAGCACCAGCTCGCCTGGTTCATGCCCCTCACCGTCCTCACCTTCGGCCTCACCGCGCCGCACAGCGTGGCGGTCGCGCTCGGCTTCATCCTGCTGCTCGCCCTCAGCGTCGGCCTCGACGCCGTCGCCAGCCCCGATCCCAGCCCCCCCGCGGCCCTCCCGGCCTGGCCCTTCAACATCACAATCTACGGTCTCTGCGCGTTACACCTTATCAACCTCGGCATCATCCTCCGGATGCCCGGCCTCGGCGCCGGCCCGCTTGACCTCGTGATCGCCGCCGTCCTGATGGGCGCTTCTTCCGGTTACACCGCCATCGTCGCCGCCCACGAGCTCATCCACCGCCCGGCGCCGCTGCATCGGCTGCTCGGCCGCCTGCTGCTGGTGACGGTCCACTATGAGCACTTCTACACCGAGCACCTGCGGGGCCACCACGTCCGGGTGGCCACCGCGGACGACCCCGCCACCGCACGCTTCGACGAGGCCTTCCACCCCTTCCTGCTCCGCACGGTCCCCGGCCAATTCGGCAGCGCCTGGGCCCTCGAGCGGCGCCGCGTGGGCGCCCGGTGGTGGCAGAGCCGGGTGCTGCACGGCCTCCTCGCCGCCCTCACCCTCGCCGCCGCGGTCGGCCTCCTCACCGGCCCGGTCGGCCTCGGCCTCTGGCTCGCGCAGGCGGCGATCGGCATCCTCCTCCTCGAGGCGGTGAACTACATCGAGCACTGGGGCCTGCAGCGGGCCGGGCGGCGGGTCACCACCGTCGACTCCTGGGACGCCGACTCCTGGTTCACCTACTACTCCCTCATCGGCCTCTCCCGGCACGCGGACCACCACGCCAACCCCGCCCGCCCCTACCCGGAGCTCCGCCACTTCGAGGAGAGCCCGAAGCTGCCCTGGGGCTACTTTGGCACTGTCGTGGTCACCCTCTTCGCAGACTCCGTGGCCCGCCGCCGCCTGCGGCAGGAGCTGGAGCGCCGCCGCCTCGGGCCCTTCGCCTCCTCGGAGGCGGCCACGGCGGGGTAAGCCCGACCGGAGAGGAGCCGATGCCCGAGCGCCCCGACCTCGACTACCAGGTCCCCCTCCTCCGCGCGGCCCTGGTCGGCCGTCGGGTGACGGCGGCCCGCCTCGACGATCCCGTCGTCCTCCGCAACCTCCTCGCAGGCGATCCCCGGCGCCTCCTCCCCGGCCGAGCGCTCCGCGCCGTCGAGCGCCGGTCGGCCTTCGTCGTCCTCACCCTCGGCCCCCTCGCCGAATCTGAGGCCGAGCCTGAGGCCGAGCCTGAGGCCGAGCCCGAGCTCTGGCTGGCGATCCACTGCATGCTGGCCGGCCGCTTCACCATCACCCGGGCCGGCGCGAAGGTCACCAAGGACACGGCCTTCACGCTGGACCTCGACGACGGCCGCTCGCTCCGCTTCCGCGACGACCGCGAGATGGGCAAGGTCTACCTCCTCCGTCCCGCCGACGCCGAGCAGGCGCCGGGCCTCCTCGCCCGCGGCCACGACGTGCTCGCCCCCTCCTTCACCCCCGCGCTCCTCGCCGGCCTCGTGAAGAAACGTCGCGACCAGCTCAAGGTCTTCCTGATGGACAAAGACGCCCTCGACTCGATGGGCAACGCCTACGCCGACGAGGTGATGTGGGCCGCCGGCCTCCACCCGAAGACTCGGATGAACACCCTCGACGCTGCGGCGATCGGTCGCCTGCACACGGCCATCGTCTCGACGCTCACGGCTGCCCGGACAGAGCTCGAGGCGCGCCGCCCGGCCCTCGACGAGAAGGTGCGCGACTTCCTCTCTGTGCGAAACCGCAAGGGTGAGCCCTGCCCCCGCTGCGGCGCCCCCGTGCGCGTCGCCGGTGTGCTCGGCCACGACGCCTTCTTCTGCGCCACCTGCCAGCCCGACCCCGAGGGCGTGGGCCTCGTTCGATGGGCGGGGCTGCGGGGCGGCGGCGGGTGACTGAGCTTGCACCACAAACTGCCGGACACAGAGAGCGGACCGACAAAGACGAGGCCCCGTGCCGGCGCGGGAGACCCGCATCCGGCGCGGATCTCCGCGGCTTGGGCCCGCCGGCCCGGGTCGCAGGGACGGGATCGGCAGAACTTTCGGAGGAGTCAGAGGCGCCGAGGGTTAGGAGTCCACACTGGCCCCCCCGAGTCGCCCGGGAGGGCGAGCCCCCCACGACCGAAACCCGAGCACCCAGGACCGACCGCCGTGGACGCCTTCATCTGGAATGACGTGTACGTCACGGGCATCCCCGAGGTAGACCGGCAACATCGCCACCTCGTCGAGGTCATCAACCGTTTCGGAGAGGTGCTCACCCGCGGTACGGAGGCCACCGAAGAGGAGGTCTCCGCGGTGTTCGAGGAGCTAAAGGTGTACGCGGAGCAGCACTTCCGAGAGGAGGAGGCGATCATGGGGCTCGCCGGCGTAGATCCGCGCTACGTCCAGCAGCATCATCGGGAACACCAGGGCTTCCTGGACGAGGTGCTCCGGATGCGGGCGGACAAGGCCACGAAGGACCCGTCGAGCTTCCTGCTGCAGTTCCTCTCCCACTGGCTGGCCTACCACATCCTCGGCTCTGACCATGGCATGGCCCGGCAAGTCGCCGCGATCGCCGCTGGCGAGTCCGCGGAGTCTGCGTGGCGTACCGTCGCGACCCAGCGCGATCCCGCCACAGCGTCACTGCTGACGGCGCTCGACGGGCTGTTCCGACAGGTCTCCGAGCGAGACCGGGAGCTGTACCAGCTCAACCGGAACCTGGAGGCCCGCGTCGCGGAGCGCACCCACGAGCTGCTCGTGGCCAACCAGCGCCTCGAGGACATGGCGATGACCGACGCGCTCACCGGCCTCCCGAACCGGCGGAAGGCCCTCCGCTGCTTCGACGAGGAGTGGCGAGCGCTGTCCGTCCGCGGGCTGTCGTGCATGATGATCGACGCCGATGGGTTCAAGACGGTGAACGACACCTTCGGCCACGACGCTGGCGACGACGTCTTGCGAGCGCTCTCTCGCTGCCTGCGCGGCGCAGTGCGCACAGACGACTATGTCTGTCGCCTGGGCGGCGACGAATTCCTGATCATCTGCCCCCACACGTCGCTCGCGGGCGCCCTCCAACTGGCAGAGACCGTGCGCCAGAAGGTCGCCGCGATGGTGGTCCCCACCGGCGCGGGGCAATGGAAGGGGAGCGTCAGCGTGGGCGTGGCCGCCCGCGCGCCGGACACCGATGGTGTGGACGGCATGATGCGCCTAGCCGATGAGGGCCTGTATCTGGCCAAGCGAGGCGGCCGGAACGCGGTCGCCACGGTCTGCGCGTCCAGCACGGGCTGACCATAACCCTTCGATGAAAGTGGAGAAGCGCGGGGCATAGCCCCTCGCGAGTGACCAGACCCATCCGGCAGCTCTGGAGCCGCCGTGTCCACCACCTACACCCTCTGCCAGCTCCTCCGTGGGGCGCGCCGTGCTCGCCGCCCGCCTCGCGGACCTGGAGCGCAACCTCGACTTCTACCTGGACCGGGACGCGGCACCCATCCGGGCAGCCACGTCGTCCACCAGGACCGTGCGTTCATCCGCGTCGCCAAAGAGGTCGGCCATGGTCAGGCCGCCGCGATCTGGTCGACCGCTGCCGCGAGCCAAGCGGGGAGCTGCGGTTTCACCGAACGGAGCTTTCTCTTGTTCTTCGAGTCGAGCGTGCCGGACAGCCGCTTCAACGTGCCCGCGTCGACCGCGTCCCGGCCCAGGTAGCGCAACGCGGTGATCACAAGCCCCGCGAGGGTATCGGACAAGAGCATGTCCACCCGACCTGCGTGCCGGATGTCCACGACGAGCTTCCCGACGTGAACGCTGCGGGAGGGCCCGTCGGTCAGGTAGGTCGTCTGCGCGGGGACCTGGGTGGTCAAGCCAAGCAGGTTCGCGGCCAATGGCCCGGAGCCCTTCAGGTGACACCCGGTTCGCCGTGCCACCGCTTGAGCGACGGCGTCCGTCGAGGGCCACATCGGGCCGACTACAGGGTGAATGCGAGGGAAGTCGTAGACACCGCGGTCCAGGCGACGGATCGTGCCCGCATGGGTGAGGCGGGCGAGCGCCTGATCGAGAGCCGCACGGGTTCCCAGGTCATCGAAGTCACGCACAGTGAACACGAAGCCTCGGCCCTTGCCGCGAACCCGGTGAAGCATGTCGTCGGCGACCCCCACGGCACCACCTCCTCCTGTAGGATATTACGCCAGCATCTTCTGACAAGAGAACGCGGATTACAGCCTTTTATAGATGCTCATTGAGAAATCTAGTCGGCGCTGACCGGTTGATCACCGCAGTGGAGCCTAGGGTCAGCCGGTGGGCGATGGACCGGCACATGCCGCCCCGGTGCGGCACTCCGGATCGCGATCGACGACGACGGGACAAGGATGAGTCTGTCAATTCAGGGCAAGCTCACTGCGCCTCCGGCTCCTCCGCTCATTGTATTCGTGCCCTCGACGCACTACCGTCGTGCATCGCGGCGACCGTCGCGCCCGACCGCAGGTTCGCCATGTCGCCCAACTCTCCGATACCCTCCCGTCCTCACCGTTTCGCAGCCGCGGGCTTGGGCCTGTCATGAACCCAGCACCGTCCGTCAACTTCGCCTTCCTGGCTGCCCACGACGCCATCCTGGTCGAGTATGCAGCCGAGGCAGAGGGCCTGTTCCGCGAGCATCCGCGGCTGTGCATCTCGACCCTCCGCACCCTCGCCGAAGCCCTCGCCAAACACGCCGCCGCCTACTCGGCCGTGTACGTCGCTGAGCGGGAGGAGCTCGGGCTCCTGCTTGGCCGGCTGCGAGACCGCGGTGTCATCGACGGGCAGATCGGAGCCATGTTCCGCGCGCTCCGAGAGGCCGGAAACGAGGCCGTCCACGCGGGGACCCCCGACCGACCAGCCCGAGCGTTCACCCACGGGGACGCGCTCAAGCTCCTCCGCCTCGCCCGAGAGCTGGCGGTCTGGTTCCACAAGTCCTTCAAGAGTGCGTTGTTCAAGGCTGGCCCTTTTGTTCCTCCTCCCGATCCGGGTGCCGTAGACACTACGGTTCTGGATGAGCTGGAGCGGCTCCGCGCGGAGGTCACCCGCCTCGCCGAGGTCCACGCCACGGCGACCGAGCAGGCCCGACTCCGGGCGGAGGCCGAGGCCAAGGCGATCGCCGCCTACGCCGATGTTGAAGCCGCGATGGCCCTGGCCGAGGAGGTCTCGACCCGCCTCGCCACGGAGACCGCCTCCTTCGAGGCAAAGCTCGCGGCCGTCCAAGCCGCCGCCGCCGCCGCGCCGCCCGAGGCCGCTGCAGCCGTCGTCCAGGCCGCGCAGGTAGCCGCCGCTTCCGTCGACCTGGACGAGGCCGCGACGCGCGGCCTCATTGACACCCAGCTCCGAGAAGCCGGATGGGAGGCGGACTCGCAGGCGCTTCGATATGCCCGGGGCGCCCGACCGGTCAAGGGCCGAAATCTCGCCATCGCGGAGTGGCCCACCACGTCGGGTCCCGCCGACTACGCACTCTTTGTCGGACCTACCCTGGTGGGGATCGTGGAGGCCAAGAAGCGGTCCGTCGATGTGATGTCCACTCTCGACCAGGCCCGACGGTACTCTCGGGGAGTGAAGGTCGAGGCCGACGCCCTCCACCCCGAAAGCCCCTGGGACGAGGACCGCGTCCCCTTCATCTTCGCCACAAACGGCCGCCCCTTCCTACAGCAGCTCCGTACCCGCTCGGGGGTCTGGTTCCGCGACACTCGACGGCCCCAGAACCCGTCCCTGCCGCTCGTCGGATGGAAGACCCCCGACGGGCTCGTGGAGGCCCTCAAGATCCAGGTGGACGATGCCGAGGCGGCCCTCAAGGCCGAGCCCACGGACTATCTCGGGTTGCGGGATTACCAGATCAAGGCCATCCGGGCGGTGGAGGCGGCCATCGAGCAGGGTGACCGGGAGATGCTCGTCGCGATGGCGACGGGGACCGGCAAGACCCGCACCTGCATCGGCCTCGTCTACCGGCTCATCAAGACCAGCCGCTTCCGCCGGGTGCTCTTCCTGGTGGACCGCACCAGCCTCGGAGAGCAGGCCGCGGAGGCCTTCGAGGACGCGAAGCTGGAGGGCTTTCAGAGCTTCTCCGAGATCTACAACGTGAAGAAGCTCGGCGATGTGGAGCCCGACGCCGAGACGAAGCTGCACTTTTCGACCGTACAGGGGATGGTGCGCCGTTTGCTCGCCGCCGAGGCCGGTGAGCACGCCCTCCCCGTGGACACCTACGACTGCATCGTCGTGGACGAGAGCCACCGGGGCTACCACCTCGACCGGGAGATGTCGGAGATCGAGCTCGGGTTCCGATCGGAGGAGGACTACATCAGCAAGTACCGACGCGTGCTCGACCACTTCGACGCGATCAAGGTCGGCCTCACCGCCACTCCGGCGCTTCACACCGTCCAGATCTTCGGCGACCCCGTCTATGTATACTCCTACCGGGAAGCCGTCGTGGACGGCTTCCTCGTAGACCACGAGCCGCCCTACCGCATCGAGACTCGCCTCTCCCGCGACGGCATCACCTTTACGGCCGACTCGCAGACCCCCGCCTACAACACCCGCACCCAGCAGTTGGCACTGTTCCGCGTGCCCGACGCAGTGACCTTCGAGGTCGAGGAGTTCAACAAGAAGGTCATCACGGAGGGGTGGAACCGGGCGGTCGTCGCGAAGCTGGTCGAGGAGATCGACCCGTTCTCGCCCGGAAAGACCCTCATCTTCGCCGTGGACAACGCCCACGCCGACACCGTTGTGAAGCTGCTCCGCGAGGCCTACCGCGAGCGCCTCCCCGACAGCTTCACCGAAGACCTCGTCCGCAAGATCACCGCGAGTGTGGACCGGCCCCTGCAGGTGATCCGCGAGTACCGAAACGAACGGAGCCCGAACATCGCCGTCACAGTCGACCTGCTCACCACGGGCATCGACATCCCGAAGATCGTGAACCTCATCTTCCTGCGCCGAGTGAATTCCCGCATCCTCTTCGACCAGATGCGGGGGCGGGCGACACGCCTTTGCCCCGAGATCCGCAAGGAGGCCTTTCGCATCTACGACGCCGTCGGTCTGTTCGCCGCGCTGCAGGACTTCACCGACATGAAGCCGGTGGTGGAGAACCCCCGCTTTCCGTTCGCCAGGCTGGTGGAAGAGCTCGGAACCGCCCCGACGGAAGAGGGTCGAAAGCTCGTGCTGGAGCAGCTCATCGCCAGGCTCCAACGCAAGAAGGGAACGATCGAGGGCGCGCGGCTCGACGCCTTCACCCACTTCGCCGGTGCCTCCCCCGCCGAAGTGCTGGAGAAGCTGAAATCCGCGACCCCCGCAGAAGCCGCGCGCTGGTTCACCGAGCGGCCCGGGCTGCCTGCCTGGTTGGACGAGAAGGTCTTCCGCGACCGCTGGGTGCTCATCTCGGAGCAAGAGGACAAGGCCTTCGACATCGAGCAGGACTTCGAGGGCAAGTCCCCCGAGGACTACCTCGAAGGCTTCAAGGCCTTCCTCGCCGCCCACGGCAATGACCTGCCCGCGTTGACCGTCGTGATGACCCGCCCCCGAGAGCTCACCCGCAAGCAGCTCCGCGACCTGAAGCTCGCCCTCGACGCCGCCGGCTACGGGGAGAAGGCGCTCAGCACGGCCTGGGCGAAGAAGACCAACCGCGAAGTGGCGGCCTCGATCATCGGCTTCATTCGCCAGCAGGCGCTGGGCGACGCCCTCGTCCCCTATGGCCAGCGGGTAGACCGGGCGCTCGCGCGCATCCTCGGCTCCCGCCCATGGTCCCGCCCACAACGGGAGTGGCTGGAGCGCATCGGGGCGCAGCTCCGGATCGAGCTCGTGGTGGACCGGGAGGCGCTGGACAGCGGGGCCTTCAAGTCCCACGGCGGTTACCAGCGGCTCGACCGGGTCTTCGACGGCAAGCTCGATGAGGTGCTGGGCGAGCTCCACGAAGCGGTGTGGGCCGAGGCGAGCTGAGAAGATCCTCCAGACCGATCCCGAAGGAAGTCCGTGAACACCAACGACATCGTCAGCAAGCTCTGGAACCTCTGCAACGTCCTCCGCGACGACGGAGTGACCTACCACCAGTACGTCACAGAGCTGACCTACCTCCTCTTCCTCAAGATGACGGCGGAGACCGGGACCGAGAGCCAGATCCCCGAGGGCTATCGCTGGGCCGACATCGAGGGCCGGGAGGGCATCGCGCAGCTCAACTTCTACCGGGCGCTCCTCGTTCACCTCGGCTCCCACGGATCGACCCGGGTGAAGGCCATCTTCGCCAACGCCAACACGGTGATCAAGCAGCCGAAGAACCTGGGCACCCTGGTCAAGAGCATCCATGAGCTCGACTGGTACTCCATCGAGCGAGAGCAGCTCGGCGACCTTTACGAGGGCTTGCTGGAGAAGAACGCGGCCGAGAAGAAGTCAGGCGCGGGCCAATACTTCACGCCGCGCCCGCTCATCGAGACGATGGTTCGGGTCACCCAGCCGCGCGCGGGTGAGGTCGTGCAAGACCCCGCCAGCGGGACCGGTGGCTTCCTCATCACCGCCGACCGCTTCGTGAAGGCCCAGACCCACGGCCTCTTCGACCTGCCCGAGCAGCTGCAGGTGTTCCAGAAGGGCAAGGCCTTCGTCGGCGTGGAGCTGGTGCAGGACGCGCACCGCCTGGCGCTGATGAACATGATGCTCCACGACATCGACTGCGACGTGGTGCTCGGCGACACGCTCTCCCCCGACGGCGAGCGGCTGCCGAGGGCCGATCTCGTGCTCACGAACCCGCCCTTCGGCACGAAGAAGGGCGGCGGCACCCCCACCCGTACCGACTTCACCTACATCACCTCCAACAAGCAGCTCGCCTTCCTCCAGCACATCTACCGGGCCCTGAAGCCCGGCGGCCGGGCCGCGGTGGTGCTGCCGGACAACGTGCTCTTCGAGGAGAACACCGGCGTCGACATCCGCCGGGACTTGATGGAGAAGTGCGACCTGCACACCATCCTGCGGCTCCCCACCGGCATCTTCTACGCCCAGGGCGTGAAGACAAACGTGCTGTTCTTCACGCGGGGCGCCACCGACAAGGGCAACACAAAGGCCACCTGGGTCTACGATCTTCGGGCGAATATGCCCTCCTTCGGCAAGCGCACCCCGCTGACCACCGCCCACTTTTCGCCTTTTATCCTTGCCTACGGCACAGACCCTCGGGGGTCCTCGCCTCGTAAAGACGAGGGGGAGGAGGGTCGTTTTCGTCGGTGGACGCGGGAGCAGATCAAGGCGCGTGGTGACAACCTCGACATCTCCTGGCTCCGCGATGAGAACGCAGACCGGGTGGAGGACCTGCCTGAGCCCGATGAGCTTGCGGACACCATCCTTGAACGCCTCTCGACGGCGATGTCAGAGATCACTGCCCTGAAAGCCGCCCTCGGCATGGGCGCCAACGGGGCGGCAAAGTGACCGGTGGGGAGCTTCCGCCGGGGTGGGCCTGGGCGCCATTGGGAGAAGTCGCAGAGCTGAAGGGCGGATTAACGAAAGGAAAGCTCCGCAACGCCTCCGACAAAATCATACAGGTCCCCTATCTCCGAGTCGCGAATGTCCAGAGAGGGCGCCTGGACCTGTCGGACCTCCGAAGCATTGATGCCACCGAGGCCGAAGTGTCCGCGCTCGCCCTTCTTCCGGGTGATGTACTCTTCAACGAGGGTGGGGACCGGGACAAGCTGGGTCGTGGATGGATCTGGGAAGGTCAGGTCCCTCTTTGTATTCACCAGAACCACGTCTTCCGAGCCCGGCCTCACTCGGCGATCAGCTCAGAATTTCTATCCCAATACGGGAACGCGGATGAGGCACAACGGTACTTCACTGCCAATGGAAAGCAATCGACGAACCTCGCCTCCATCAATCTCTCGCAGCTCTCTCAGTTACCCATTCGCGTTCCCCCTGAAAAAGAACAGCTCCGCATCGTCGCCAAGCTCGATGAGCTCCGCGCACGGAGCCGGAAAGCACGGGAGGTCCTCGACGAGGTGCCCGCCCTCCTCGACAAGCTCAAGCAGTCGGTGCTCGCCGCCGCCTTCCGGGGGGACCTCACCGCCGAGTGGCGGGCCGCCCACCCCGACGTGGAGCCGGCCTCCGTGCTCCTCAACCGCATCCGGGCCGAGCGGCGGAGGCGGTGGGAGCAGGCGAACCCGAAGAAGAAGTATGCCGAGCCCACTCGTGTAGAGAGCGACCTTCCGGAGCTTCCTGGGAGCTGGTGTTGGGCCACCACCGATGAGCTTTCCTTCAAGCTTGTTGATGGGGTGCATCACACGCCAAACTACGTCTCGTCGGGGGTTCCGTTCATTACGGTAAGAAATCTCACGGCAGGCCCCGGGATTAGTTTCGAGACCACCAAGTTCCTTTCGCCGACAGACCATGAGGAGTGTTTCAAGCGGGCCAATCCGGAACGGGGGGACATCCTGATCACGAAGGACGGCACACTCGGCGTCATCCGGGTAGTCGATACCGATCGCGTTTTCTCGATCTTCGTCTCCGTCGCTCTTATCAAGCCTGTTGTCCGAGGTGGCGGCGACTATTTGGCGTTGGCGCTCTCCGCTCCCGAGACCCGAAACCGAACGGTAGCAACTGGTTCGGGACTCCTCCACCTCCACCTGGGAGACCTTCGTGCGGCACCGGTGGTACTCGCACCCGCTGACGAACAGATTGAGATCTGCAGACGGATCCGTAGCGCTTTGTCCAGCATCGACTCGCTGCATGCAAACGCGGCGGCACAAGCAAACGGGCTGGCATCGCTCGACCAGTCCATCCTCGCCAAGGCATTTCGCGGCGAGCTGGTCCCCCAGGACCCCAACGATGAGCCCGCCGAGAAGCTCCTCGCCCGCATCAAGGCCGAAGGTGCAGGCCTGGGACCGAAGAAGGCGCGTCGGGGATAGGAGAAGATGAAGTTGTTTGAGTAGCGCCGCATTGTGCCAGAATGGCGTCCTGCCTCCCCCATCATATGGGGGAAGTGGCGCTCCCTACCCGGGCGGCCGGCGCCGGAGGGGGACTGTTCGCGTTGCCACAAGGGTGGGATGAAGGACTACTCGTATCGCCGTATTGCCGGAAGGGAGGTCGCGGCGACTCCGTCATCGCGCTACCAACGCCAGCAGTCCCCCTCCGGCGCCGATGCGGCGCCACCTCCCCCATCGGATGGGGGAGGCTGGAGTTTATCGAGGGACTCTCTCACTCTTTCGTCGGCTCTTTCGGTACTTCATCCTGTCTCATCTCTCCAATCTCCCCATTCGTCCGCAGCACCGCAGCCTCTCCCGTCTCCCTCTGCGTTCTCTGCGTCCTTTGCTGTAAATTTCAGGGCGCGATCAGTCCAAAATGCTCCAGGCGGCCCGCCGAACACCCGGGCTCGTCTCGCGGCTGTCGGTGTGGGCCTCGATGAGGCGCCGCAGGTGGGGCTGCTCGGGCAGGAGCTTCGCCAGACCGTAGACCGCCCCCTCCCGAACAGGCGCGGTCAGGCGCAGTCGAGTGAGTCCCCATCGCCGGCCCATGGCTCGCCGGGGAGGAGGGCGACGAGAGTGGTGAGGACGCGGTCGAGGGCGGCCCCGGGGTCCCACACGACGTCCGGACGCAGCAAGGGAGCCATGTCCTGCCGGAATATGTCCTGGCGGTGCTTCTCGTGCAGGTTCTGCTCAAACAGCGCGCGGGTGACACGGTGCCCACCCTCGGCCATATAGTGCTCGAAGCACGCGACAACGCGGCCAGGGTCGGCGCCCCGGTCGAGCGCGCGGACGAGGTCGAAGAGGTCGCGGCCCTTCTTACGCTGGTAGAGCGCGCGGAGCTTGGTCCCCATGAGCTCATCCAGGGCGAAGGTGGTGAGCAGAGCCTCGCCGGTGAACCAGTCGGTGTGGACGACGTAGGGGCGGCGCTCCCAGCCTAGCACCGAGAAGTGCTCGCGCGAGTTGATCTCGATCTTCACCCGCATCGGCCTCGACGGTTCGCCTTCGGAAGTGAATCGATAGGTAAGGTTTACCCTTCCCTCCTTGATGTCACGCTTGGGCGTGCCGAGCCAGGGGTCGAGCGCCGCACGAAGGCGGTCGAGGGTCGGGCCGATGGGCCCGGGGCAGGTCTGTACCAGATCGATGTCTTCGGAGTACCGCGCGCTTGGAGCGAGGTGCAGCTTGTGAAGGGCGGTGCCGCCACGGAAGGCGAGGGCAAGGCCGAGCTCGGGGACGCGGAAGATTTCCACCAGCACGCGGGAGAGCACGAGGTCCTGCTCAACCATCGCGTCGTCGCGCCAGGGAGCCTGGGCGCGCCAAGCCTGAACGTAGGGGAAGGTGATCACAGCTCGTCAAGCTCCACGTCGGCGTTCACGATCAGGTGCCAGCGCGGGTCCCGTGAGGCGCCGCGGGTCGGGGCGGAGGGCCAGAGCGGCGTCGGCGAGGCGCCACGGGCGGAGACGTCGGGGAGCAGCGCGGCGGCGAGGTCGGGCTGGCCCACCTTCTCCAGCAGCCAGCCAAGGCGTTGCACCCAGGCGACCGGAGCGCGCCGAGCCTCTGCAGAGAGGGCGCCGGCCTCGATCCCCTCGGCGAGCTCCACGAGCACCGTGGCGACGTGGGAGAGCCCGGCGCAACGCTCGGCGTAGCCGACCAGCTCGAGGGCGGTGGAGGCGGGCGTCGCGATGCGCACGGTGCCCATGCGGGTGTTGCGTGTCTCGGTGGGTGTGCCGGCCATGTCGTGGCGGGCGACAAAGTCGACCTGCACCGGGCCAAGGACGATCGGCTTACGGCTCCGAGCCACGATGACCTGGGTGCACTGGGGCGCCTGATGCGCGGCGCCGTGCATCGCCGCGGCGGTGAGCAGGCCCAGGTAATAGGGCTCGCCGAGCCAGCGCATCAGCGGATCGAGGAAATGCTCAGCCGGCCAGGCGCCCATCTCGCGGTACTCCGGCGGGAGCACGAGGTAGAAACCCCGGTAGGGGCTCGCGATCAGGCCCTTCCGCCGCAGGCGACCGAGCGCCATGAACGCGGCCTCTCGGGTTCCGCCAAGCCCGGCGACGCCGTCATCGGAGGTGAACCACCACCGACCGCGGGCGGGGAGGGAGTCGAGCCAAGTGCGGGCGCGGTCCTGTGGCATCACTGCCTGAGACTAACGCATTCCGTTAGTCTCGGGAAGTGATACCATCGAGCAGGGGTCCAAGAGAGCCAGAACACCGGGCCTCGATCTACCTCGTGACGACTTCACTATCTGCCATGCGGATCGCCCGGGCTCAGTTCGCGAAGCGGAAGTGCATCACATCCCCATCCTGCACCACATACTCCTTCCCCTCCAACCGCAGCTTCCCGGCGGCCTTCATCGCGGCCTCGCCGCGGTACTCGATGAGGTCAGCGATGGTGTAGACCTCCGCCTTGATGAAGCCCTTCTCGAAGTCGGTGTGGATGACGCCGGCGCAGCGGGGGGCCTTCCAGCCCTTGTGGAAGGTCCAGGCGCGGATCTCCTTCGGGCCGGCGGTGAAGTAGGTCTGGAGGCCCAGCAGGGCGTAGGTCTCGCGGGCGAGGCGGGCGAGGCCGGACTCGGACATGCCGAGGTCCTCGAGGAAGGCGTTGCGGTCTGCCTCTTCGAGCTCGGAGAGCTCGGCCTCCACCTTGGCGCAGATGATGACCACGCGGGCCTTCTCGGCGGCGGCGCGGGCCTTGACCCGGTCGATCCAGGCGTTGCCGCCCTGGAGGCCGGCTTCGTCGGCGTTGCAGACGTAGAGGTAGGGCTTGCTCGTGATGAGCTGGGCCTCCTTTACGCTCGCGAGCTCGGCCTCCGTCCAGTCCCCGGCGCGGGCCGGCTTGCCGTCGTTCAACAAGGCGACGAGCTTCTCGGCGACGGCCTTGTGGAGGATGGACTCCTTGTCGCCGCCGCGGGCGAGCTTGGTGAAGCGGTCGACGCGGCGGGAGGCGCTGTCGAGGTCTGCGAGGATGAGCTCCATGTCGATGGTGTCGATGTCGCGGTCGGGATCGACCCCGCCGTCGACGTGAACGACGTCGGCGTCCTCGAAGCAGCGGACGACGTGGAGCACGGCGTCCACGGAGCGGATGTGGCCGAGGAACTGGTTGCCCAGGCCCTCCCCCTTCGAGGCGCCGCGCACGAGGCCGGCGATGTCGAGGATCTCGACCGCAGCCGGGATGATCTGCTTGCTGGCGATCACGTTCATGATCTGGGCGAGGCGGGGATCGGGCACGGCGACGACGCCGGTGTTCGGCTCGATGGTGCAGAAGGGGTAGTTGGCGCTCTCGGCGCCCGCGGCGGTGAGCGCGTTGAAGAGCGTGCTCTTGCCGACGTTGGGGAGGCCGACGATTCCGGCTTGCAGGGCCATGGAGACTTCCGGGGCTGGGACGGGGCGCCCCGCTATCCACCGTCCACCCCTCCCGCTACCGACGGGGGGCCGCCGACGGCCCAAGGTCGCCCGATTGTCGCGCGGGGTGACGCGGGGGGGGGCCACGGGGAGTCGCCCGGCCGCTCCCTTCACCTTGCGGAGCGGCGCGGGCTCGGCGAACATGGCGCGCCGGGCGCCCCGGCCACCCCTGTGGAGCTCCGATGCGATGGTCCCCCCCTCCGATCCGCCCCTCGCCGCGCCGGAGCGCCCTCCAGACCGGGGCCCTCTGGCTGTTGATCGGCTGCAGCGGCGAACAGGCCGCCCCCACCCCACCGCCGGAGGCCCCGGCGCAGGCGCCCGCCGCCCCCGACACTACGCCCCCCTCAACCGCACCGACGACCGCCACCGAAACACCGACCGCGACCGCGACCGAAACGACACCCACGACCGCGACCGAGCCCTCGCCGACGGGCCCCACTCCGACGGCCTCCAACTCGACGGTCGCCACCCCGACGGCCTCCACCCCGGCGGCGCCCGCCACCGCCGTCGCTGCGCCCGCCGCATCGCCAGCCTCCGCCCCGGCGACCACGACCGCCTCCGAGGCCGCCCCCGCGGTCGCCGCCCCCGAAGCCGCCCCCTCCGCTGTCACCTACACGTTCAACACCGGCGCCAGCGCGCTCTACGTGCAGGTCTTCAAGGACCCCGACACCATGGGGGCAGGCCTCTCCCACGATCACGTGGTGGTCGCCCGGAATTGGACCGGGACCGCCACCTGGCACCCCACCGAACCGAGCCAGTGCGCGGTGAAGATCTCCGTACCGGTCGCCAAGCTGGAGGTCGACCCCCCGGCCATGCGCAAGAAGGTGGGCTACGACACCGAGCTCTCCAGCGGTCAACGAGACGACGTCCGCAAGAACATGCTCGCCCGCGACCAGCTCAACGGCGACGAGCACAGCACGATCTCGTTCACCAGCCGGAGCTGCTCGGCCACGAGCGGCGCCGTGACCGTCGAGGGCGACCTGAACCTGCTCGGACAGACCCGCCCGCTGAGCATCAAGGCCACCGTCAAGCTGGGCGAAGGGACCTTCTCGGCGAAGGGAGGCTTCTCGATTCAAGGCTCCGACTGGGGCCTCTCGCCCTTCAAGGCGATGATGGGGGCGCTGAAGAATCAGGACAAGCTGAAGTTCAGCTTCGACCTCGCCGGAAAGGCCGGATAGGACTGGCCCATGAAGCGACGAGCATCGACCCTTCTCCGACTCGCGGTCCTCTCCGTCGCCGTCCTCTCGATCGCGATCCCTATGCTCGCCTGCAGCGGCGTCTGGCAGAAGTCCGGCTTGTTGGCGGTGCCGACCGAGTGGGTGGAGGTCCAGCTCCAGGGCAAGCAGCTCGTCATCGATCAGCCCTGCGAGGCGGCCAACGGCGCCCTCTCGATCCGAGACGGTGGAGACACCCTCCTCGAGAACCTGGGGCAGGAGGTGGTCACCTACACGATCACCTCGGCCCGGCGCCGAGGGGACGTGCTGACCCTCGAGGTGGAGTACGACGGCGAGCCCCAGCCGGCCTTCCTGCTCCGATGGTCGCAGAGATACCAGACCGAGCTCATCTTCCTGGAGCGAGAGGGGAGCCCGACCCCCGACGTCCCGCAGATGTTCGTCCCTGCGGAGAAAGCCGGAAGATACACCATGATCAAACAGGACTGTCCGCCGATCGAGTGAGGCCCGACGGGCGCCGGCCTCCGCCGCCGGCCCTCTGTTGCCACCTCTGCAACAGCGAGACCCATCCACCCAACCCTGTCTCCGATCAGGCGACGCGCTACATGGGCGGGGCAAAACCCCAGGAGCCTCCATGAACGTCGTTGACGCCCTCCATCACCGCATCTCCGCCAACAACTTCGACAGCTCGGCCGCGCTCAGCGACGCCGAGGTGACCGAGCTCGCCGCCCTCGCCGGCCTCGCGCCCAGCTCCTTCAACATCCAGCACATCCGCTTCGTCGCCGTGACCAACCCCGAGCTCAAGGCGAAGCTCAAGGCCGTGGCCTACAACCAGGCCAAGGTGGGCGACGCGGCCGCGGTCTTCGTGCTCTTCGGCGACATGTCGGCGCACATCGTCTTCGCCGAGCGCCTCAAGGGCGCGGTGGCCGCAGGCTTCATGGACCAGGGCACCGCCGACTACATGACCAACATGTCGGGCAACTTTTACGGCAACCCCGCCTCCGCCCGTGAAGAGGCGGTTCGCTCGGCCGGGCTCGCCGGCATGGCGCTGATGCTCGCCGCTGAGGAGAAGGGCTACGGCAGCGGGCCGATGATCGGCTTCGACCCCGCCGGAGTGAGCCAGGTGCTCGGCGTCCCGGCCCGCTACTTCCCCGCGATCATGATCGCGGTCGGCCCCCTCGCCGCGGGCAACATGGCCCAGAAGCCCCGCCTCTCCACCGCCGACACCCTCCGCATCAACGAGGGGAGCTTCCCGGCCTGACCGGCTGGAGCGCGGCGAGCTCCTCCGGGGTCGGCGCCCGCCAGGCCCCGGGGGCGAGCTCGCCCAGGGTGAAGGGCCCAAAGGCGACGCGCCGGAGGGTCTTCACGGGGAAGCCCGCGTTGTTCAGCATCTTGCGGACCATCCGGTGCTTGCCCTCCTGGACGGCGAGCATCACCACGCTGCCCTCGATGCCCCGGACCTCCCCCGAGAAGGTGCCGTCCGCCGTCTCGACCCCCATTCGTAGGGTCTCGGTGAGGCGCTCGTCGGGGTTGCCCTCGACCTCGGCCCGGTAGAGCTTGACCACGCCGTGCCGCGGGTGGAGGAGCCGCTGCGTGAGCGTACCGTCGGCGGAGAAGATGAGCAGCCCATCGGTGTCTGCGTCGAGGCGGCCGACCGGATGGAGGCCCATGTCGAGCAGCTTGCCGGCCACCTCGGTGAGGGAGGGGCGGCCCCAGGGGTCGCCCACCGTACACTGGATGTCGAGGGGCTTGTGGAAGAGGGCGACCAGGAGCGGGTCCTCGAAGGCGACCCCGTCGAGCGCCACCACGGCCCCCTCCGGGAGGACGTAGCCGGGGTCGTCCTGCTCCTCGCCGTTGACGGTCACGCGGCCGCGGCGGATCACCTTGCCGGCCTCTGTGCGGCTGAAGCCGCTGCGGGCGGAGAGGCGCTTGTCGAGTCGTTCACGGGCCATGTTCGGTTCCGGGCAGGGCGGGGCGGCCTATCTCCGCGCGGGGTCCGCCGCCTCCCGGGCGGGTGATGCCCTACGTCGACTCCGCCTCGCGCGAGCGGAGCGGCGGCCACCCTACGGCGCTGAGCTCGCCGGCGAGCGGAGGAGGTCGAAGGGGTGGCACAGGCAGCGGCGCAGCACGGCGAGGCCGAGTCGCGCTTGATCCTGGAGGCGGATCTCCTTCGCCCGGAGGGCCACGAAGAGCGCGAGCGAGAAGCTGACCCCGAAGTTGAGGATCGCGACGAGGCCGATGCTGGAGAAGGCCCAGAGGGCGTCGGGGGCGAGCCAGCCAGCTGGCTCCCTCGTCGCGGCGGCGAAGACCAGGGTGCCGGTGACGAAGGTGACGTGCCGGACCTCCGTGGGCACGCCGAACAGGCCGGACAGCACCGGCGCGCAGACGAGCAGCGCGGCGAGGCCGAGGCTGCCTGCGAGAGCGGAGATGTTCTGTTCACTCCAGGCGGCGAGGCGAGCGGCGCCCTTGTCGCCGAGCCAGTGACGGAGCCGACGGTGGGTGCGCAGGGTCTCGGGGAGGCGCCGCAAGACGAACCAGTTCTCGACAGTCCCGCCCACCATCGCGCCCAGCCAGAGGGCCAGGCCGCTCAAGGCCGCGAAGAGGAGAGTGCCGCTGTCGAGCGGGTGGTGACGGGCGAAGAGCGCGTCCGCATAATCGGGGCTGAGCAGCGGGCTCCCGTGGAGGAGCCGATAGAGGGCCGAGAGACCGAGGGCCACCGGGACGACCATCCCGACGTTGCCGAGCACCGCCATGAGCTGGCTCCGCACCGTGCTCACCACCTGATCGATCAGCGGCTCCAGGTCGGGGGTGCCGCCCTCGCGGTGGATCGCGTGGGCGAGGGTGGCGGCGGTCATGGACGGCTGCTTCGTGGCGAGGGTGAAGCCGACGAGCTGCATGCAGACGAATGCACCGGCGTAGTTCGTGCCCCAGGCCATCGCCTCGAAGAAGAGCGGCAGGTGTGCGCCCGAGACGAGCAGCTTGATCAGCACCGCCGGCGCGATCACCGCGCCGCCGCCGAGGGCCGAGGCGAGGAGGTGGCGCTGCTCGGCCCGGTCGCGGGCGATGTAATGTTCGCCGCTGTGCCCCGACCGGGTGATCACCCGCAGGGCGATCAGGCGGCTGCTGACCCGAACTGCGTCCCAGGCGCTGCGGTCGGTGAGCCCGCCGCGCACCAGGTCGTGCAAGAGCTCGAGCCGCGCGCTCTCCCCCAAGGAGGGCGGCCGGTCGTCATCGGCCCCCTCCACCGTTGAGGTCCGCTCCGCCTCCGACACGCCGACGCCCCACCGGAGCACCTGCAGGAGGCTGCGCAGGCGCGCGAGGAGGTCGCGGAGGTGCCGCAAGCGGTGCACGAGGCGCAGGCTGATACCGCTGTGCTCCAGCGTCCCCTCCACCTCTCGCAAGCGCGCCTCACAGGCCTCGAGGGTCGCCGTGACACCGCCCGCCGCCCCTTCCACCGGCCAGGGCCCCTCGGCGGGCGGCCAGACAAGCGCGCGCACCTCGCCCGGGAGGCGGAGGAATTCCGAGCTCCGAACCGACAAAGCAGGGCAACGGTCGCGCAGCAGGTCGGCCGAGCCAGCCTCGGCGATCCGGACGGACAGGAGCACCGCGGCCTCTCGAAGCGCGGCGTCGGCCGGGCCGGCGGCGGGGACGGGCTCCGGGAGCAAGGTTCGCAGCAAGCGGCGACGGAGGCCCGGGTCCAACGCGAAGAACCAACGGCTCCGACGGTGATCGGGGAAGAGGCGATAGAGCAGGCGCGCCGCGTCCAACCCAGCGGGCGGCTCCGGGAGCAGGCCCCGAGCGAGCCGATCCTGGCACTCATCGAAGAAGCTCGTCTCTCCAGGGAGCCCGGTGTCCGTGAACAGTCTCTCGTACCGAAGGCCCCTCGCCAGCTCTCCGATGCGGGCTCGGAGCGACTGACCACCGTCCGGCGAGGCCTCCACCGCGCCCAACATCCACCGCAGGCGGATCGCCGGTCGGGTGGGGAGGCGGCGCCAGGGGCCCCATCCCCGCGGAGGGTGGAGCCAGGAGGCGAGGTCCTCCAAGGCCTCCACTCGGTCGTCCAGGGTGGCCGCCATCACGAGGCGGGTGAGCCGGAGGTCGAGCTCAGGTCGCTCGGCGGTGACGGCCGGAGAGCCGGGCGGCGGTCCGGGCGGCGCGGCCGTCCGGGCAGACCCTCCCATGGCTGAATTGACCTGCGCAGTTTCATCCAAGGGCTACCCCGTCGCGTGGACAGAAGCGCCCACTCGGAACATAGCCCAGTCTCGGGACGCGTCGACGTCGAGCCGGCGAGCGGAGGGCGCGAGCCCGGGCGGAGCGGGGAGCGCCTGGATACAACCATTCGCGTGAGGTGAGAGTGGGGACGACGACGCTCTTTCGGGGTGGGCAGCTCATCGACGGCACGGGCTCAGTCGCCCAGGATGTCGATGTGGCGGTGCGGGACGGCAAGGTGTCGGCCATCGGGCCTCGCGGCACGCTCCCGCCGGAGGGGGACGTCCTCGACATCCCCGGCCTCATCCTCTGCCCGGCCTTCATCGACACGCACAGCCACTCCGACCTCGCGGTGCTCGAAGAGCCAGACCTCCAGATGAAGGTGCGTCAGGGCATCGCGCTCGACGTGCTGGGCCAGGACGGCGTCAGCGTCGCGCCCCTGTCGCGGCTGAAGCGCCCGATGATGGAGCGCACCCTGTCGGGGCTCGACGGGAAGTGCGGCACCTGGGACTGGGAGACGGTGTCGGAGTACCTCGGCCGCATCGAGCGCACGCCGCGGTCGATCCACGCCGCCTACCTCGTCCCCCACGGCAACATCCGCCTCGAGGTGGTCGGGCCCGACGACCGCCTGGCGAGCGCGGCCGAGGTGGCCGGCATGTGCGATGAGCTCGAGCGCGGGCTCGACGCCGGCGCGGTGGGCCTCAGCACCGGCCTCATCTACCCACCCTGCTGCTACGGCGACACCGCCGAGCTCATCTCCCTCGGCCGCATCCTCACGCGACACGACCGGCCGATCGTGGTCCACATGCGCTCCGAGTCCGACGCGCTCAAGGCAGGCGTCGAGGAGATGCTGAAGGTGGGCCGCGAGAGCGGCTGTCGCGTCCACATCTCCCACCTCAAGATCGCCGGCCGCGACAACTGGGGGCTGCTCGACTGGCTGCTCGGCGCCTTCGCCCAGGCGGCGCGCGACGGCGTCCGCCTCACCGCCGACCAGTACCCCTACACCGCCGGCTCGACGATGATGGGCGCGATACTACCGCCCTGGGCCCACTCCGGCGGCTTTGAGCGCACGCTCCACCACTTGGCCGATCCCGAGGCGCGGCGCCGGATGCGGGACGACATCCTCGGCCCCGGCCCGAACACCTGGGACAACTTCTGGAGCTGGGGCGGCCCCGAGGGGATCTTCATCTCCAGCGTCGAGAGCGGGGCGCCGGGGCTCGAGGGGCTCTCCCTCGCGGACGCCTCCCGAACGATCGGCCAGGACCCGTTGGAGTTCGCCCTGGATCTCCTCCTCCGGGAGCGGATGGGGGTGGGGATGATCGCCTTCTCCCAGTCCGAAGACGTCATCCGCACGCTCATGCAGCAGCCGAACGTCAACGTCTGCACCGACGGCCTGCTCGGCGGCAACCCCCACCCGCGAGCCTATGGCACCTTCCCCCGGGTGCTCGGCCGCTATGTGCGCCAACAAGGTGCCCTCGTGCTGCCCGAGGCCGTCCGCAAGATGACCTCCCAGGCCGCGGACGCCCTCACGCTGCGCGGTCGCGGCCGCGTGGTGGTCGGAGCGCCTGCCGATCTCGTCGTCTTTGACCCCGCGACCGTGCTCGACACCGCCACCTACGCCCAGCCCCGCCAGTACCCGACCGGCATGCCCCACGTGATGGTCGGCGGGCGGCTGGTCGTGAAGGACGGGGTCGGGATGGGCGAACGACCGGGCGAGGTCGTGCGCGGCTGAGCCTCGATCAACCCCGGGCCCAGCGCTCTCGGAAGAGGTCGTAGGCCCGCGGTCGGGCGGTGGCCTCATCGGCGGGCTGGTAGCCCTTCGGGTTCTGGCTGCAGTGGGCGCAGCACTCGAAGGGGGCGCCCTCGATGAAGCCGCGCCGCATCGCCGTCAGCACAGGCCCGTTCCAGATCTCTGAGAAGCTCTGCTGGAGCAGGTTCCCGACGATCGGGCGCCCCGGCATCGGGCAGGGGGCGACGTCGCCGCCGATGGTCACAAACACCGCGCCCTGGAGGAAGGGGCAGGGCACCCGTCCGCCCGCGGAGAGGGACCACCGGGCGAGGCGCGCCTCGTGGCGGGCCTGATGGAGGAGGCGACTGACCCGCCGCCGGCCGACGCTCCGCGCCTCCTGCCCGGCGAGGCGGAGGCGGGCGAGGCCCTTCGCGGGCAGCGGCGCGCCGCTCATCAGCGGCGGGAGGTGCACCCGAAAGGCCAGGGCGTCGGCCCGCGCGCGGGCCGCGCGGAGGTGCTCGTCGGCCAGCTCCGGGGAGTGGCGGAGACTCTCGGCGTCCATCTCGGGGACGAGCACGGTGAGGTGGGCCACCTCGAGGCGATCCACGCCGAGCTCGCGGGCGAGCTCCACCATCGCCACGAGCTCATGCACGTTCCGCCGCATCAGCACCATGCAGAGGGCGAGGCGGGGCTGCTCCCCAGCGGGCAGGGCCGCCCGCGCCGCCACCACCGCGCGGATGTTGCGGATCACCAGCGCGAAGTCGCCCTGACCGCGGATCGACTGGTAGGTCTCGGCGGTGGCTCCGTCGACCGAGAACTTCAGCGCGCTCGACCCGCGAAGGATGCGCCGCAGGAGCTCCCCGTCGCGGATGAGCGTCGCGTTGCTGTTCATCTGGAGCTGCACCCCGGCTCGCTCGGCGAGGGCGACGAAGCTGCTGAGCTTCGGGGTCATCCAGGGCTCACCCGCGACGGTGAGCGAGAGATCGAGCGCGCCGGGCAGGACCTGCTGCTCCACCCGATCGAGGAGCGCTGGGGCCATCACCTGCCGCTTCTTGGTGACCCCCGACAGGTGGGAGCCGCACATCACACACTCCAGGTTGCAGCCGAGCGTGCTCTCCAGGTTGACGAGCGCGGGCGGCGGCATCGGCGGCAGCGATGGGCCAGCCTCGCTCCTCAACCGGAGAAGACCGCGCGGATCACGTCGTCCACGTCTTGAAAGACGTCACCGAGGCTCAGGCCGAGGGCCGAGGCGCCGGCCAGCACGCTGAGGGACACAACAAAGGCGATGAGCCCGTACTCGATCGTCGTGGTCCCCTCCTCCTCGCGGAGCAAGCGGGCGAGCAGGGCGGATCGAACCGGGACGGGGCTGCTCATGGGTGCCTCGGGAAAGCGGGCCTTCCGGTGTTGGAGTGGACTCGCCGCGCCGAAGCGGCCTTGACCGGTGGGCATCATGTCAAACATTCTCGCACACCATGGAAGATTCAACCAGCACCACCTTCTCTGGTAGGCTGGAATGTGGAGTTTTTTTTATGCCCCGCCTCCTATCCACCCTGACTCCGATCGCCCTCCTCTTGGCCTGCGGTTCCGATAAAGACACATCAAACGATGTCTTTGACCCGGAGACCTTCGAAGGAGGCTCGTTTCAGATCCAGACCGTCGGCGTGTCCGACGGCTGCCTGAGCGGCGACTTCGACTCCGTGTTCCAGCCGAATGGTCCGGGGAACCCGATCACCTGGTCACGGCCGGTCGTGCTGCCGAGCTGGTCCGTGCTCCCGCAGAGCTACGCGATCTCGCTCGTCCATCCGCTCGGAGAGTCGACCGTGACCTTCGAGGATCGGGGGGACGGGCAGATGGGGATCAGCGGCGCGGAGGCCCTCCACGTCGAGATCGACGCCGAGTCGTACCCAGCCTGCTCCGTCGAGGTCAGCGTGCAGGGCGCCTGGGCCTTCCCCGACGCCGACACGCTCGACGGCGCGCTCACGCTCTCCCTCGCCGCCCCCACCCCGGACACCTGCCCCGCCCTGCGCGCCGATCCCTGCGAGATCGACCTGTCGCTTGTGGGGAGCCGGCTGCCCCAGTAGACCCGCCCGAGCCGACGCACCGGCCAGAGGAACCCCCGCGATGAGCCCCACCCTGCCCGCCCCGGCCCGACCCCTGCTGTTCGGGCTCCTCGTCGCCTTCGGCCTGGGCGCAGGGAGCGCGACCGCCGCACCGGCTCCCGCCGCGCCCCTGCCCGACGTCCTCCGCCCGGCCGCCCCCCGCCCCTCGGTCTCCCTGATCGGGGAGTGGCGACTGCTCGGACCCGTCTCCCGCGCCCCCCTCATCTGGATGATGGACTTCACCTTTCAGCGGGAGGAGCCCACGGTGTCGCAGATGGAGGCCGTGGGGCTGACCGTCGACCTCCAGGAGCGGGTCGGCGACACCCGTCGCCAATGGAAGGAGCACCCGGAGGACCCCGAGCTCCAGAGCATGAAGAAGAGCTGGGAGGAACTGAAGGATCTCGGCGTCACCATCACCTCATCGAGCATCCAGTCCCGATACGGCGACGCGACCGACAAGCTGTCGTACAAGCTCATCTCCGAGTCGGGGAACCAGGTGCGGGTGCGGGCCAGCAAGGCCGGGGCCCCCGACCAGGAGCTCCTCTTCATCCTCACCGACGCCCAGACCGCCTTGATGGGCCCGGTGGGCGAAGAGCCGATCGTCCTCCAGCGGAAGAAGTAGTGCTGGGGCTCCTCCTCATCGCCGTCTCGGCGCCCACCGCGCGGGCCGACACCTGCGAGGCCTACGAGAGCGGCGCCCTGGTGGCGGAGCTCGTCGATCCGCTCAGCGTCGAGTCCTCGGGCCTCGCGGCCTCGCGCACGCGGCCCGGGGTCTGGTTCACCCACGATGACTCCGGGGGCGAGATCTCGGTCTACGCCTTCACGCTCGACGGCGCGCTCTTCGAGGAGCAGCCGGTGCTGGACGGGCTCTTCTTCGACTGGGAGGACATGGCGGCCGGCCCCTGTCCCGCCGACCTCATCGCCACCGCAGGCGAACGCTGCCTCTACATCGGCGACATCGGCGACAACTTCCTCCTCCGCGGCTACGACGCCGTCTTCATCGTGGCCGAGCCAGCCGAGGGAGAGAGCGCCCCGGTCCTGCGCATCCTCCGCGCCAGCTTCCCCGATGAGCCCCATGACGCCGAGTCGCTCTTCGTCCACCCGCTGACCGCCGACGTCTACCTCGTCACCAAGGAGGGGGACGGCGAGTCCGGCGTCTGGCGCTTCCCCCCGTGGAGCGAGGCGGAGACGGTGGGAGAGCTCGCGCCGGTGGCGTCGCTCCACCTCTCCGACTGGCTGACCGGCAACCTCATGACCACCGGCGCCGACTGGGACGCCGAGGGGGAGCGGCTCGTCGTCCGCACCTACGACTCCCTCCTCGTCTGGGAGACCGATCCCTGCGCGCCCGACGCCCACTGGGAGACGCCGCCGCTCGTGCTGCCCCAGCGGGAGGGAGAGTCTGGCGGCGAGGCGGTGGCCTTTGACCTCGCCGGTGATCTCTGGACCACCGCGGAGGGATCCCCCCTGCAGGTCTCAACCTTCACCTGCGTCGGCTACGTCGACCACCCGCTGTCCGACTGCGGCCCCGACGACACCGGGGGCGTCGACGACGGAGGCGGCGACGGCGGGGAGGCCGATGGAGACTCCGGCGGGGGCGACTCGGACAGCGCGACCCCGGGCGCGGACGGAGACGACACCACGCCCCCAGCCGGAGCGGGCGACGAGCCGGCCGCAGCCGACCGCACCCCAAAGGGATGCGGCTGCGGAGGAGGCCGACCGCCCCACGCGCGCGGGGCCTGGCTCCTGCTTCCGCTGGCCCTCGCCCTCAGAAGCGCCAGCTCATCGAGAAGGAGCCGGAGTCGCTGCCGTTCGTCGCGAGCATGATGCCGATCGAGCCGCCGGTGAGGGCCGTGCCGAGACCGCCGATCACGAAGCCGGCGATCATCTTCTTCTTAGGGCCGGCGTAAGCGGACTGGAGGGCGGTGACGTCCTCCGCGGAGAGGTCTGCGCCCTCTTCGGCCACGGCGGTGTTGTAAGCGCCCACCTTGTCCTGGTAGGCGAGGCCGTTGACCGCGCCGTAGGTGAAGCCGCCGATGCCTGCGAGGCCGCCGATCGTGACCACGGTGATCGCGCCCGCGCGGCTGTTGCCCAGGCAGAACCAGCCCTCACAGTCCGGGCGCTCCCGCTTCTCACGGGGCGCCTTCGCGGGGCGCCGCTCCTCCATGTCGCCTTCGTCTTCCTCTTCCCGGGCGGGCCGCTCTTCACGGGCGGGCTTGCTCGGCTTCTTGGCCGCGACCGAAGGGGCGGAGAAGTCTTCGTCCTCCTCGTCTTCGGCTCGATCGGGCTCGGCGTCCCGCTTCGAGTTGCCGCGAACAGCGGGGATGGCGACGTCTTCTTCCTCGTCGCCGCCGTCCTCCTCCGCGTCGGGGTCTTCCTCCACGGGCGGCGGTCGGGCGGCGGGCTTCTTGGCGACGACGGGGGGGGCGATCTCCTCCTCTTCTGCCTCGATCTCCTCCTCCACCGGCTCCGGCGGCGGACGGACGGCGGGCTTCGCGGCGGGCTTCTTCGCGACCACCGGGGAGGCCTCGTCGTCCCCACCTCGGGCCAGCTTCAGCTTCACGGTGGTCCACTTGCCCGTGGTCACGGTGACGGTCTCAGACCAGCTGTCGTAGCCCGGGGCCTCCACCATCAGGCGGTGCCCGCCGCACTTGGCCGGGATGCCCTTCTCAAAAGACTCAATAGGAGCGTCATCCATGAAGACGGTCGCGGAGTCGGGGACGCCCTGGAGGCGGATGGTTCCGTTTCCCCCTTGGTTCTTCACCTGGATGTTGGCCTTGACGAGGGTGCTCTCCTTCACGTCCACATCGACGCCGCCGGTGACGCAGCCGTAGGAGATCTCCACCCGGTGGGTGCCCGGCGCCACGCCCGTGAGGGTGGCCGGGGACTGGAGGCCCGTCGGGAAGCCGTCGAGCACGATCTCCCCGGGCAGGTTGCTGAGATCGACCTTGATCGAGCCGTCCGCCGCCAGCGCAGGCGCCGACACCACCAGGGCGAGGACAGGGGACCACAACAGCTTCCGCAGCTTCAGCGCGCGCATCAATACTCCACGACAGCAGGCCCGTGAGACCGCCGGGAGTATACCGCGTGACCGCGCCTCGGCGCCCCCCTAAACGCGGAAGTATCGCGCCGCGGGGTGGTGGACGACCAGGGCCGCCGTGGACTGCTCGGGGTGGAGCTGCTCATCGGCGTCCATGCTGAGGCCGATCCGCTCGGCGCCGAGGAGGCGGAGGAGGTGCTGCTGGTCAGCCATCTCGGGGCAGGCGGGGTAGCCGTAGGCGTAGCGGAGGCCGCGATAACGCGCCCGGAAGAGGTCGCTGATGTCGCGCGGGTCATCGCCTGCGATGCCAAGCTCCACCCGCATCTGGCGGTGCATGCTCTCGGCGAGGGCCTCGGCCAGCTCCACGCCGAGGCCGTGCAGGTAGAGATAGTTTCGGTAGTCGTTGGCGGCGAACCACTCCCGGGCCACGTCGGAGGCGCGCTGCCCGACGGTCACGGCGAGCAAGCCGATGACGTCCCCCTCGGGGTTGAAGTAGTCGGCGATACACCGCCCGTTCACCGCCCGCTGGCGGGGGAAGGCGAGCCGGACTCGCTCGCCCTCGTGCTCGATCCACAGGGCGTCACCCTCGGGGCGGCAGCGAAACCAGCCATAGGCCGCCTGGGGCTGGAAGATCTCCTCCTGCTCCACCCGCCGGAGCAGGTCGACGAGGATCGGCTTGACCACCGTGCGGAGCTGCTCCTGGTGCTCGGCCTGGCTCAGGTTCTTCCGCAAGAAGCCCCACTGGAACTTGAAGAGCACGTCCTCATTCAGGAAGGGCACGAGCGCACGCACGCTCATCTTCTCGACCACGCGGGCCCCGTAGAAGGGCGGAGTGGGCGGGTTCTGCCGCTCGACCGGTCGGGTATCGATCTCGTGCTCGGGGAGCGGCCGTTCGAGGCGACCGTGCACCGCCGGGGCCGCCGCACCCCCTGCACGACCATCCACGATGTCGGTCCAGGGGCTCGGCCGACCGCCCCGGCGGGCCTCGTTGAGATCGTCCATGAAGCCGAGGCCGGCGAAGGCGTCGCGACCATAGGCCACCCGCTGACCGTAGGCGATCGAGCAGTCCTCCTCCACGAAGCCGCGGGTGAGCGCCGCGCCGCCCAGCACCACGGGCACGCGGATGCCCTGGCGCCGCATCTCCTCCATGTTCTCCTTCATGATCACGGTGGACTTGACGAGCAGCCCGCTCATCCCAATGGCGTCTGCGCCCTTCTCTCTGTAAGCACGGAGGATATTGTCGATGGGCTGCTTGATGCCGAGGTTGACCACCTCGTAGCCATTGTTCGAGAGGATGATGTCGACGAGGTTCTTCCCGATGTCGTGTACGTCACCGCGCACGGTCGCCAGGATCATCCGCCCCTTCGACTGCCCCTCGATCTTCTCCATGTGGGGCTCGAGGTGGGCGACCGCGGCCTTCATCGTCTCGGCGGACTGGAGCACGAAGGGGAGCTGCATCTGGCCGGACCCGAAGAGCTCCCCCACCACCCGCATGCCATCGAGCAAGAGCGTGTTGATGATGTCGAGGGGCGCGTAGCGGCCGAGGGCCTCGTTGAGGTCAGCCTCGATGCCGGGGCGCTCACCGTCGATGATGCGGTTCTTGAGTCGCTCCTCCACCTCGGCGGCGCGCACCTTGACCTTCTTTCGTTCGTCCTCGTCGGTGAAGAGGCCGATGAAGGCCTGGAGCGGATCGTAGCCCTCCCGCCGCCGGTCGAAGATGAGGTCTTCGGCGGCCTCGCGGCGGGCCGGATCGATCTGGTGGAGCGGGACGATCTTGCTCGCGTGGACAATCGCGGCCGTGAGGCCACGCTGCCGCGCATGGAACAGGTACACCGAGTTCAGCACCTCTCTGGCCGCAGGCTTGAGGCCGAAGCTGATGTTTGACAGCCCGAGCAGGATGCCGCAGCGCGGGAAGGCCTGGGCGATGGCCTCGATTCCGTCCAGGGTCCAGAGACCGAGCTTGCGGTCGTCGTCGTTGCCCGTGCAGATGGTGAACGTGAGCGGATCGAAGAGGATGTCGGCCGGATCCAGCCCATGTCGGTTCACGGCGAGGTCGTACAGGCGAGACGCCACCTCAAGCTTACGCTCCACCGTCTTGGCCATACCCTCCTCATCGATCGTCAGCGCGATCACCGCGGCGGCGTGGCGCTTGGCGAGCGGGCAGAGCTCATCGACCTTCGTCTCCCCGTCCTCGAGGTTGATGGAGTTGATGATCGACTTTCCGCCGATCAGCTCGAGGGCGGCGCGGATGACCGGGGTCTCGGTGGAGTCGACCACCAGCGGCGCGTTGACGGCCCCCCGGAAGCGGCTCACCACCTCGACCATGTCGGCCACCTCGTCGCGGCCGACGAAGGCGGTGCAGACGTCGATCGCGTGGGAGCCGTGGCGGGCCTGGTTCCGGCCCATCTGAACGGTGCCGTCCCAGTTCTGCTGATCGAGGAACTGCTTGAATTGGCGGGAGCCGTTGGCGTTGGTCCGCTCGCCGATCGCGAGGATGTCGGCGTCCTGCTTGAGCGAGACCGCGCCGTAGAGCGAGGTGACCGAGGGCACCCACTCCGGGTGGCGGGCCTTGGGCCTGCGGCCGCGCACCCGCTCGACCACCGCTCGGATGTGATCCGGGCTCGTGCCGCAGCAGCCACCGACGATCGCCACGCCGTCATCGCGGGTGAAGCGGTCATGCCAGTCGGCGAGCTCGCCCGGGCTCAAGGGGTAGAAGGGGCGACCGTTCACGAGCTGCGGGAGGCCTGCGTTCGGCAGGACGCTGATGCGCTTGCGGCTGTGCCGGCCGAGCCAGGCCACGTGCCCGGCCATCTCGAGGGGCCCGGTGGCGCAGTTCAAGCCGATGATGTCGACGTGGTCGTAGACATCGAGCACGGTCGCGGCGGCGGCGATGTCGGTGCCGACGAGCATCGTGCCGGTGGTCTCCATCGTCACCTGGGCCATCACGGGGAGCCGACGACCCTTTCGGAGGAAGGCGTCTCCGATGGCGACGACGGCGGCCTTGGTCTGGAGGATGTCCTGGCAGGTCTCGACGAGCAGGACGTCAGCGCCGCCGTCGATCAGGCCCTCCGCCTGGACGGTGTAGGCGTCTACGAGGCTGCCCCAGTCGGTGTGGCCGAGGGTGGGCAGGCGCGTGCCGGGGCCGATCGAGCCGGCGACGAAGCGGGGCCGGCCGCCCTTGTACCGATCGGCCACCTCACGGCCGATCTCGGCCGCCCGACGGTTGATCTCGTAGGCTCGATCGCCGAGGCCGAACTCGGCCAACACGAGGGGGGAGCCGCCGAAGCTGTTGGTCTCGACCACGTCAGCGCCCACGTCAAAGTAGGCGGCGTGGATGGCCGCCACCACATCGGGCCGGCTCAGGTTGAGCACCTCCGAGCAGTTCTCCAGCTCCCAGTAGTCGGAGAGCGGCAGATCGTAAGCGTGGAGCATCGTGCCCATCGCGCCGTCGAAGATGAGCACCTGCTCATCAAGGGCGTCGAGGAAGAGGCTCTGGGGGCGGGAGCGGAGGAGGGCGGAGGCGGCGTGCATGGGCCTCCCCCTAACCTCTCCCTTCGTGTCTCCTACCCCTGCGCCCCGCTCGTCTCGACAGCCCCGCTCGCCGCGACAGGCTCACTCGGCGACGACGACCCCCGCCTGTCCGGCCGGATCGAAGGCGGCGTCGAGCGAGGGGTAGCCGGCCGTCTCGTTCGGCAGGGTCCAGGTCTGGCCCGACTTCGCCACCACGGTGACCGACCAGGAGCCCGCGGGGACGTCGGCGCCGAGCACGACCTCCAAGGTACCGTCCGGGAGATAATGACGGGCGCCCGGCAGGAAGGCGACGTCGAGGCGTGTATACGGAGTGGGTGTGTTCACCGGGAGGAGGAGGATCGGGGAGCCGTTCATCTCGGCGTCGGCCGCCTCGGGCACATCCGGGCCGAGCGGGTAGATCCCAGCCTCAGCGGCGTATCTCTCCCCTTCTGCGAGCTTCACCGCGCCGTCGCCCAGGTACTGAACATAGACGCGCGGCCAGGTCTTCTTGAGTCCGTTCACGGCGAGGTCTTCGACCCAGTGGGGATCGGCGACGCCGTCACCGTCCTCGTCCACCTGCTCGACGAGGAACATGGTGTCGCAGGTGTCGGCGGTAGCCGGATCGTAGGGGCCCTCGAGCGTGACGAGGGGCGAGGCGACGCCCGTGGACTCGAGCTGGAAGACGAGGTCGGTCGTGGCCTCGTACTCCCGCTTCACCACGTCACCCCCCTCGACGAAGCGGAAGGCGGGGCGCTCCGTGCTGACCTCTCGCGTGACGAGCAGCGGCACTTGATCGACGAGCTCCCCGCCGGACAGCGAGATGAGGCCGGAGGTGCCGGCGAGGTCGGCCGGGTAACCCCCGGACCAGTCGCCGCAGGTGGTGCCGGCGTTGCTGGAGAGCAGGGGCTGGAAGTCACCGTCCATGTCCATCAGCGCGCCGAAGAGCCAGTCGCCGTCGGGGATGCCGTAGACTCCGAAGGGGGCCGAGCGCAGGCCCTGCGCCCCATCCGTGAAGGACTCGGCGGGGACAGTGGCGAAGGTCACGGGCTTGCCCGTCCCCATCGGCGGCGGCGGATCGTCAGCGGAGAAGACCAGCACCATCACGGGGCCGGGCTCGACCGCGCCCGCGAAGGTGACCTCCCCCTTGACGCTGTTCAGGATGGGCTCGGCCGCGGTGTCGATGAGCACGGAGTACGAACAGCCGCCCCCCAGCGGGAGACAGAGGAGCGCCAGGGTGCGGGGAAGGGAGAGTCTGTTCATGGCTCAGAACCGGTACTGGAGGGAGCCGAAGAGGCGACCACCGACGAGCTGACCCTTCGGGTGCTCTCGGAAGCGGGCCTCATCCGACACGAGGGCGGGGATGTTCCAGGCGGTGGCGGCGAGCTCGACGCGGTCGTCCGAGAAGGGGCGGAGGGCGATGCGCGCAGAGGGGATGAGGCGCGCGGGGATCTCATTCTCCGTGACCTGGAGCTGCCCCTGGTCGTCGTACTCGCGGAGGCGCCAGGTCTGGGCCGAGAGGTAGTTCAGGTTTACCGAACCATCGAGGCGCCAAGGGGAGCGGTAGAGCACGCCCCCGTTCACCTTCAAGGTCGAGGCATCCCCGACATCGACGACGGAGCCGGCATCGTCTTCCCGGATCTGCTCGAGGTTCGCGTTCAGGTAGAGGTCGAGGCCGTCCACCGGGAAGAAGCGGCTGTCGGCCTCAAGCCCGTAGGCCGTGTAGACGGGCGGCAGGTTCTCGAAGGTGGTGGTGCCGGCGGAGAAGCCGTTGCGGTCGGGATCGTAGAAGTTCAACTCCGGCTCGAGCGCCGAGACGAAGATCAGATCGGTGACCCGATTTAGGTACACCGCGACGTCGGCGCGGTGCCAGGCGGTGCTCTCGTCGTGAACGCCCGCCTCGGCGGTGAAGACCCGCTCGGGGAGCAGCTCCTTGTTGCCCTTGGTCAACACGAAGATGCCGGTGGCCGGGGAGAGCTGCGCGAGGTCGAGGTAACTCTCGAGGAAGGTGGGGGCGCGGAAGGCCGTGCCGACCGTCGCGCGCACGCTGGTGCGATCGGCCACACGCACGATCGCGGAGGCGCGCGGCGAGATGGTGTCCTTCAGGGCCACGAGCGGGTGGTTGTCTACGCGCAAGCTGCCCACCGCGGCGAGGCGGCCGATGCGGGCCTCCTCTTGAACAAAGACAGAGCTGTGATTCTCGGTGATCGGCTCGCCCGCCCCCTCGAGGTAGCCCCAGGACAGGGACTTGAAGCGGTACCCGAGGCCCGCGCTCAGGCGGTGCTCGACTCGACCGGTCTTGAAGTTCCCGTGCCACTCGAGCTCGGTGTCGAAGACGTCGCTGTCGATGTCTACGTTGGTGTCGGTCCCTCCCTGCTTGCCGACCCAGGCGCCCGTCTCGGCGTTCTCCGTGTCGTAGAAGCTGCGCAGGTGGAGCGGGCCCCAGGCGATGTCTCCCCGGGCGAAGGCGTGGGAGAAGGGGAAGCTGTACTCGCCGAGGGCGCCGATGACGTAGACCTCCGAGAGGCCCTCGGAGTAGCCGCCGGAGACCGAGAGCAGCCCCTGCTCTCCGAAGGAGCGGTCGATGCGGCCGTCGGCGCGTACGACGTCGAGAGCGACGCTCTGATCGTCCATCAGCGGAGAGTAGACAGCGGAGTTCGTCTCCGGGGTCCCCGAGGTGGACCAGCGGCCCGTCTTCTGGAAGCCGCCGCCGAAGCGCCAGGCCGTCCGCCCCTCTCGCCCGGTCACCATCGCGTTGCCCTGGCTGTATCCGGGGGCGCCCCCCTCCACCTTCACCGTGTTCTTCCCCTCGCCGGGCACCTTGGTGATGAGGTTGATCACGCCGGTCACGGCGTTTGCGCCATAGATGGCCGAGCCCGGACCCCGGATCACCTCGATCCGCTCGATCTCCTCCATCGAGATCGGCAGAGTGACCCAGATCGGCGTGCCGAGCGCGTCGAGGTTGATCGACCGACCGTCGACGAGCACCAGGATCTTGTTGGAGAGCTCTCGGTTGAAGCCACGGATCGACACGTCCGGCTTCCCGGCGCCCAGCTCCATCACCTCGACACCGACCACCTGCCGGAGGAGATCGGGGATGTTGGTCGCGCCGCTTTGACGGATATCGTCGGCCGTCAGGACCGAGACCGTGGACGGGGAGTCGAGGGGATCCTGGCCGTAGCGGGAGGCGGTGACGACGATGCGCTCGTAGGCGTCGGAGACGAAGTCACCCGCGGGGATCGGAGCGACGTCCACGGGGGCCGGATGTGCGGGCCCAGCCTCCGGCACCAAAGCGGGGCCGCTCCCGTCGACCACGGGGGCTTCGGGGGCCGCGGCGCGCTCGGCGATCGCGACGCTCAGCCGCTCCAACTCGGCGGCGATGGAGCGCAGGCGCTCGACCTCTTCGGCCGAGGCCGCGCCGGCGGCCCGAGCGCTCGGGGCCGCGGTCGCCTCCACCGCGGGCGGCGGGGCCTGCTGCTGCCGGATGCGCGCCTCCATCACCGCGATGACGGGGTCGATGTCCGCGGCCTTGTCGGGGGCCGCGTCTCGAAAGAGTCGGTAATACGCGAGGGCCTTGTCGAGCTCGCCGAGGTCTGTGTAGGCGCGAGCGATGTTGTAGAGGCTCGCGGGGTGCGGGTAGGTGTCTTGCGCGGCCAGGAATTCTTCCAAGGCCAACGGAAAATCCTTCGCCGCGGCGGCTTGCAGGCCCGCCACGAAGTGGCGCTTGGCGTCGTCCTTGGGGTCAGCCCACGCCGAGCGGCTGAAGCCGAGCAAGCAGAAGAAGACCAACGGCCCCACCCATCCCGGGCCCCACCGACGGCGGCTCATCACCCACTCCTGTGCTTCGTGGCTACGTTGGCCCACCACGACTATCCGCCATAATCCGGGACACCCATGTAGCCCGCCGGTGCGCCCTCCGACTTCTCCTCGGGCGCCTTCGCCGGGACCGTGGGCTTCTCGGCCTTCTTCTCCGCCTTCTTCTCGACCTTGTTCTGCGGCTTCTTCTCAGCCTTCGGCCCCGTTTCGTCAACGGGGGGCGGCGCCGAGGTGGCCCCCGACCCTGCGGCGCTCACCGGGGCGGCTTCGGTCGCGTCCGAGCCGTCGGAGCCGTCGGGATCGGCGGTGGCCGCTCCGGCCGTCTCCGGGGTGGGCAGGGGCGGTGTGAGCGGCGGGGGGTCCGCGCGGGTGGTCGGCCCGGCCTCCGGAGCGTCCGCTCCGCCACCGTGCAGGAGCCCGCTGGCCACCCAGAGTCCCATGACCGCGAAGAACAACAACAGGACGACCAAGGAGAGGATCGCGACGATCCGCCAGGGGTTGTCGGATCGCTCCGTGCGGGCGGCCAACGGTGTGTTTGCGACCACATTGGCGGGGGTGGGCGGGAGCGTGTCGGCGCCCATCGCGTCGGGCGCTACTTTGGGGGGCTCCGCCCCGACGGGCGGGCTGATCACGGGCGCTGGTAGGCGCGCGGTGGGCTCGTTGTCCACCGCGGACCCCGAGGCCTCACGGCCGCCACCGATGCTGGAGGGCTCGGCGGTGCTCACAGAGGTCTCGGCGCCGAGCTCGTCGAAGCAGGCCTGAAGCTCAGCGATCAGCTGATTGACGTCGGGGAACCGATCCCAGGGGTCCTTCTCGAGACATCGCCGGGTCACCGCCTCCAAGCCGGTCGGGAAACGAAGCTGAGGCGCCGCGCTGGCGAAGGTAGGGGTGAGGTTGTTGATGTGCGAGATCATGGTCGCTGTGCTGCTGTCCCCATGGAAAGGCCAGCGACCGGTGAGGGAGCGGAAGAGCAGGATGCCGATGGCGTAGATGTCTGCGCGGTGATCGATGTCGAGGCCGCGGATCTGCTCGGGCGCCATACAATGCGGCGAGCCCAGGATCAGACCGGCGCGGGTGAGGCTCTGATCGTCCTCCAGCACCTTGACGAGGCCGAAGTCCACGACCTTGACGTGCTCCTGCCCGTCGTCGTCTTGGGCGATCAACAGGTTGGAGGGCTTTAGGTCGCGGTGAACCACCCCGCGCTTGTGTGCGTACCGCAGCGCCCGACAGACCTGGATGATCAGGCGGCTCGCCCGGAGGGGCTCCATCGGCCCAGACCGCAGCGCGTCGGTGAACCGAGGCCCGTCGATGTACTCAAGGGCGAGGAAGTAGCGCCCGTCGTCGGTCTGCCCGTAGTCGTAGAGGGTGACGATGTGGGGGTGGTTGAGGGAGGCCAGCGTCTCGGCCTCGAGGCGAAACCGCTCCTCGAAGGCCCCGCCCTCCTCCACCTCGGGGCCAGGGTGCAGGATCTTGAGGGCCACCATGCGCTGCAGGCCGAGGTGGCGGGCGAGGTAGACCGCCCCCATCCCTCCGCGAGCGATGAGGCGATCCACCCGGTAGCGGCCCGCGATCACCTCGCCCGCGAGGTCAAGGTTGCCCGCGACCCCTCGGGCCGGGGAATGCGCATCGCCGGGCCGATCGAAGGGCCTGTCCGGGAAGCGGTCGCCTGGCAGCTTCTCGCTCATAGGTTCGAAACCACCTTATCACGATGCAAACGTGAACCCCGAGCTGCGCCGCCCCGATCCCTCGCCCCGCTCATCGGAGCCCCCTCGTCGCGGATGCCGGCTGCCGCGATCAAGGGGCCCGGACCACCAGGCTCCGGTGGTCACTTCGGCCCGCCTCGTCCATGACGACGATCTCGTGAACTCCCACGCTCGGGGCCCACCAGACCCGCTCCGCAGAGGCCGCCGTGCCGAGGAAGGCGCCGTCCACGAACCAGCTCAGGGCCGCGCTGGACGCGCCGCTGTCCGCCTCCATCGGCACCTCCTGCTCGGTAGGTGACAGGCCCGGGATGAGCAACGCCACCGCTCCCGGCGCCGGGGAGCTGATCTTGGGGCCGCTCCCCTCCCCTCCCCCGCATCCGGGGGCCCAGGGCGGTGGCCCCTCGGCGGACCAGGGCGCCCGCAGCCAGCGCCGCACCTCGGCGGGGAGCTCGACCACGACCCGCCGCTCCACCACGCGACCGTCGCGGCAGCCCGGGCCCACACGGAGGCCGGTGGCCCGATCGACCTCGATCTCTCGATGGTACGGGCAGGTCGCCGTCGGCACCCGGGAGCGCAGGGCCGGCGCCCGCCTCCGCTCGCGGCAGGCCTCGGTCGGGACACGGCCCGAGAGCGCGCAGACCTCGACGAGGCCGAGATCGTCGGGCATCGGATCGGCCTCCCCCTTCAGACCATCGTCGAGCCCCTCGAGGATGTCGAAGAGGAGCGGCGCCGCCGCCTCCGCGCCGACGAGGTGCACCGTGCCTCGGTTGTTGAGGTTGCCGAGCCAGACGACTACGGTGTACCGCCCTCCCGAGCCCACGGCCCAAGCGTCGCGGAAGCCGAAGCTCGTCCCCGTCTTCCAGTGGATGTTCCTGGGCATCGCCGCGAGGCTCTGCCGCGAGGGGAAGTCCGGCCGATCGCGGAGGCGGAGGGCGCGACGACTGAGCCAGGCCGCCCCGGGGGCCAGGGCCTGGACCGCGGGAGGGGGAGAGGCGTCGGGTCGCCAGTGCAAGGGGCGGCTCCGCCCGCCGTCGGCGATGGCCGTGTAGATCCCCGCGAGCTCCAAGGGGCTGAGCTCGACCCCGCCCACCACGAGCGACAGGCCGTACCGCCCGGGATCGCGTCGCAGGCTGCGCACGCCGAGGGTGTCGAGGTCACTGATGAAGCGCTCGACGCCCATGGCGGCCAGCAGGCGCACGAAGGGCATGTTCAGCGAGCGGGAGAGCGCCTCTTCGAGGCGGACGAGCCCGCTCCACTGGCCATCGAAGTTGACGGGGCGGTAGTTGCCCCAGGCCATCGGCACGTCGGAGACCAGGGTCTCGGGCAACACGAGGCCCCGCTCGATGGCCCGCGCGTAGAGCAGGGGCTTCAAGGTGGACCCGGGCGAACGGGGCACGATGAAGGAGGGGATCTGGGCGCCGTCACGGTCCGCCCAGAAGTCGAAGCCCCCCACCAGGGCACGGAGCTCCCCGGTCCTCCAGTCGGCGACGACGATGCCCGCGTTCTCGATGCCTTGGCGCTGGGCCCTCCCGCGTTGCTCGGCGAGGATGCGCTCGACGAGGGACTGAACGCCCCGATCGAGCGTGGTCTCGATGGTCCAGCCGCCGGAGCGGCCCCGCATCCAGCGGGCGGCGTGCACCGCCTGGCGGGGCTGGGGGCGGAGCGCGGTCGGCACGGGGGTGGCCAGGATCTCCTCGAGGAGCGCCGGTCTGTCTTCGAAGATCCCCGCCGCGACGAGGCGCGTGGCGACCTCGTCCCGCGCAAGCCGCAGCCGCTCGGCGTTGGCCGGCGAGGGAAAACGGTGGTTCGGGTCTTGGGGGACGGCGATGAGGGTGGCGATCTCTGCAGGCTGGAGCGCGTCGGCGGAGTGCCCGAAGTAGGCGAGCGACGCCGCTTCGACCCCCTCCAGGTTTCGACCGTAGGGCACGTGGGTGAGGTATGCGCCGAGGAGCTCATCCTTGGAGAGGCGCACCTCGAGCTGAAGCGCCCTCCCCGCCTCCAGCACCTTCGAGGCCAGCCGACGCGGCCGCGGGTGGCAGAGGCGGGCGAGCTGCATCGAGAGGGTGGAGGCCCCCGAGACCACTCGCCCCGCGACGAGGTTCTGCAGCGCCGCGCGGCCGAGCGCGATCGGGTCGACGCCCGGATGCCAGCGGAAGCGCGCGTCCTCGACGCTGAGCAGCGCGTCTATGTAGGCGGGATCGACGTCCTCGACCCGCACGGGCACCCGCCACTTCTCGTCCGGGGACAGGAAGACGTGCGCTACAGAGCCGTCTCCGAACAGGACGGTCGTCGAACCGCCGAGGTCCAGGCGCTCCGGCAGCGGCCACCACCGGAGCAGCGACCACAGGCCGAACAAGAGGAGGAACCCGAGCCCGCCGGCGCGACCCAGGCGCCGCCGAGGAGCGCGCAGCACGATCCACCTCAGAGCAGGAACTGCGCCCAAGGCCCAGCGATGTTCAGCGTAATTCCTGCCTTCCGAGACCAGACACCTGGATCGTACATCGCCTCGGCCGAGACCTCCGGGACGGTGAAGGTGCCCGAGGTGACCGCGCGGACCACATAGACCACCGAGCGGGTCTGCCGGCCCTCGAGGGAGCCAAAGACCTCCACCCGGTCATCCCGCTGGTTGTAGGCGTCTGAAGACCAGAGGCTGTCGGTGTCGACCCACTCCGGCAAGGCGCCGCGGCCGAGGTTCACGTTCTCGATCTCCCAGCCCGCGGGGATGCGGTCGACCAGGGCCACGTTCTGGACCCGGTCCGGGGTCGTGTTCTCGAGCGACAGCCGCACGTGGACCCGGTCACCGAGCGCGATCTTGGCGAGATCGAGTGGCTGGCCCTTCTCGTCGAGCCACTGCCGCTCGACGCGCAGCCCCACGCCGCCCACCTTCACCTCGGAGTCCGGCCGCACCCCCTGGGTGGAGGTCACCAGGAAGACCTTGTCCGAGGGCCGGTCGACGTCGAGCACGAGGCTGCCGGCCTCGGAGCCCCGGTGAACCAACCAGCTCTTCTCCCCCCAGCTCGTCGTCGCGGAGGGGGTGAGGGCCCGACCGTCCAGCGTGACGGAGCCGGACGGGATGTCCGAGGCCGCCTCGGACAGGCGCTTTCCAAGCGCGGTCAGGGCCCACGCCAGCTCCTGCGTGGTGTAGCTCGAGCTCGGATGGCCGCGCAGGGAGTCGGCGATCGAGGCTGCGGCCGCCTCTCCGCCCTTGTCCGCGCCGAAGAGCTCGGTGAACACCGCGAGGCGCAAAGAACGATCGCGGAGGTCCGAGTAGAAGGCCCAGTTGTTGGCGCGGCGCACGCGGAGGAGGCCGGTGCCGAGCTTCCGGAGCTCGGCCTCATACCGCCGATCGCCGGACAGGTGGACCGAGGCTTCGAGGAGGTAGGCGGCGCCCGCCATCTCGTCCTCCCACCACCAGCCGGAGCGGCGATCGGGCGCCTTGAGCTGCACCAGCACCTTGTCGTGGAGGGACCGGGCCCGCGCCGCCTGGGGCTTGCCTGCGAGCGCGACCACATAGTGGCCAAAGGCCAAGGTGGGGGCGTCGTCGAGGCTCTCTCGATTTCCGACCTCACGCTCGAGGTACGCGACCGCGTCCTTCAGGGGGCCCGCGGGGACGGGGTGGCCGGCCTTCTGGGCGTCGAGGAGCGTGGCGGTGGCGTAGGCGGTGCCCCACAGCGAGGACGTGGTGTCCCCCGGCCAGTAGGAGAAGCCGCCCTCCGGCGTCTGCATCGAGAGGATGCGCTCCACGCCCTTGCGGATCATGTCGTCGACCGACCCCTCGGCGACGAGGGAGGGGTCCACCGCGTCCACCACGCGGGAGACGTAGAGCAGGGCCCGCGTGCCCGAAGACGTCTGCTCGATGCAGCCGTAGGGGTAGTGGACGACAAAGTCGAGGTGCTGCAGCACATCAGCGTAGGGGTTGGCCGTGATCCAGTAGGTGCTGCGCTCGGAGCCCGGCACCCAGGACTCCGCCTGGAGCGCGGCGCCGAGGTCGAGGTGAGCGCTGGTGAGCGCGACCCGCGAGGTGCGCCGCTCCTCCATGCCGGCCGGCGCGATCGGGAGCTCGAGCTCCTCCTTGGAAGAGAAGCCCCCCGGCGCCGTCGCGGTGACCCGCAGCTTGAGCCCACCGGGGGCCCGGAGCGCCTTCAACCGGAAGGCGACCGTCCCGCCCTGTCCCTCGGCGAGGGTGAGGCGCCCGGAGCTGCCGCCGACGATGGAGGCGACCGGCGAGGGTTTGGCGCCCGGGCTGGAGCCACCCTTACGGGGGAGCTCCTCGACCTCGAGCTGGATGGTCACCTCTCGGTCACCGCCCGACAGGTTGCTGACGAAGACCGGCAGCTCCGCGATGTCGCCGCTGACGAGGAAGCGCGGCAGCGTAGTCTGTAGCACGAGGGGGTCCCGCACCAGGAGCGTGGCCTCGGCGTGGCCCATCCGCTGTTTGCCGGCCACCACCGCCATCACGCGGAGCTGCCCGCGGTAGCCCGGGATGTCAAAGTGCACCGTGGCCTTGCCGTTCGCGGGGACGGAGATGGGGCCCGAGAAGAGCGCCACCGGCTTGACCATCTGCACCCGTCCACCGCCCCCTTCGGCGTCGCCGCCGCTGTGGGCGCTGGTGCCACCGGGCTCGGAGAGCAGCGTCCAACCGATGGTCTCGAAGCTCTCCACCCCCAAGGCGCGACGCGCGAAGATGGAGTCATGCGGGTTCGGGCTCTTGAACCGTGTGAGCTGCAGGATGCCCTCGTCGACCACGGCGACCGTGGCGGTGGTCGGCCCGGCGCCCGGCTCCACCTCGATGACGACGTCCAGGCCGCTGTACGGCCTCATCTCGGCGGGTACGGTGAGCCGGACCGCCGCGGTGAAGTCCGTGGGCTCAACGGGGACCGACGCCACGCCGTAGGCCCGATCCGGGAGGTAGGCCTCCATCGACTCGAGGTGAGGGTCCTTGACGAGGAAGGCGGTGACATAGACGTTGGGCTCGAATTCGTCGAGTCGGAAGCTCCACTCGACGGGGCCAGCGTCCACCTTCTTCCACGAGTGCTCGATGACACGGTCGGTCTCGACGGTGAAGAGCATCCGGCCCCGGTAGGGCGCGACCGTCTTCACCGTGGCTCGGTCGCCCACCTTCGTGAGGGCGGGGAGCTCGAGCACGAGCGGGGTGGGCTTCTTCGGACGCGGGGTCTGGTCGACCTCGCTGTCGGAGGGATCCCACCAGTACCGGCGCGCGGCCCCCTCGATGTACTGCTCGGAGCGCGCGGCGCCGCTGCTCACGACGACCACGTAGCCCGCCGCGCTGCCCGCCGGCGTAAAGGCTACGGTAAAGGCACCCTTTACGACAGGCACCTCACGGACGGACTCTCGCGAACGGCGCAGCAGGCGCCGGTAGCGGCTCGACTCTTCGCGCTCGTCCCACCACCAGCCGAGCTCTTCGTCGAGGCGCAGGATCTCGACGGAGACCGTGGCCGGCGCCTCCGCCGAGGGCTTGCCCTCCCAGTCCGCGACGAGCCCCTGCACGCTCACCCGCTGGCCCGCCTTGACCTTCTCCGTGGCGGTGCGGGTCCCGAGGTAGAAGCGCTCCGGGTGCACCGGCGTCCGCGCGGTGACGTGGGTGCTGCGACCGGAGTCTCCCTCGAACACCGCAGCGTCTGCGACCAGCGAGAGGGGCCCGGAGGCGGTGCCGCTCGAGGCTGGGGGAGGACAGCTCATCCGCGCCACGCCCGCCTCGTCGAGGCGGCCCTCGACGAGGCCAAGGGTGATCGGCCGGGGCTGGTCGGTGTCGTCGACCTGGGCGAGGCCGAAGTGCCAGCCCTCCGCGGCCTTGGGTTTGAAGTCAGCGGACTCCAGCCGACAGGAGAGCTCGACGCCGCTGCCCGCCGCGCTGCCGCCGAAGAGCCAACGCGCGCCGACGTCCAGCTCCAGCGGCTCACCGAGGCGGACCCCAGCGGCGACCACCGGGCTCAGGGTGACCTTCATCCGCTCCGGCACAAACTCCTCGACGTTGAAGCTGGTCTCTCCGACCACGCGCTCGCCGACCTCGGCCATGACCCGGTACACGCCTGTGCTCGCGTAGTCGGCGAATGGGAGGTCTACGGTGATGACCCCTGCGGCGTCGGTCTGGACCACCTTTCGGCGAAGCTCCTTGCCGCGAGGATCGAAGAGCTGCACCACCACGGGCAGGGCGGCCTCCGGAGCGTGGAAGGAGGGGTCGCGGAGCACGCCGCCGAGGTGCACCACGTCACCCGGCCGATAGACGCCGCGGTCGGTGTAGAGGGCGGCCTGGTAGGCGGCGGCGGCCTCCGCGTCGATCGCGTACGGGCGGCCTGCCACGTCCGCCTCGGGATCGAGCCGGAGCTCCTCGAACTTGAGGTAAGTCAGATCATCGTCCCGAGTCGCGACCAGGGCGAGCGGCGGCGTAGGATCCACCTCGTCCATCGGCACCTTGATCTCGCACACGCCGCTCATCCCGGTGTCACAGGTGGCCATCGCCTGCCCGCTCGGGCGGATGAGCTTGACGTGAACGCCGGTGAGCGGCGCGCCGGAGTGGGTGTCCAGGGCCCAGACGAGGACAGAGGGGCTCCAGGCCTGCCCCGGCCTCGGGCTCGCCCGCTTGGCGACGAGCTGCATGTCGGTCAACAGGATGCGGGCGGCGTCGCCGGTGGTTGCGCGGCCGGGATTGGCGGGATCGGCCTTGGTGTCGACCCGCAGCTCGTAGACACCCCGCTGAACCTTCGGCAGGACCGCGCTCACATCGACCCAGGCCGTCTCTTCGAGGTCGGTCACTCGGGAGAAGGTGAGCTCCTGCTTCGCCACCACGTTCGAGCTTCGGGCGTCGGCGGTCTCTCGGTCACCGCTCAGCCAGAAGGCGAGGTTCGCTTCCGGCACGTGCCGCACCGTCACCGTCACTGCGTCTACGTTGAGGTGCTGGACCGCGAGCTTCTTCCAGGCCGAGCGCGGCAGGTACCGCCCCTTGGAGGCGAAGCTGATCCGGGGCTTGCGCTCGGGGACCCGCACCTGCCCGGAGTAACCGCTGGCCAGCACGCCACCGTCTCGGGTGCGCGCGCCGCCGTCGATGCGCAGCGAATACTCCCCGATCGGGAAGTCGCCGAACAGACGAAAGCCGGCCGGCGCCTCGGCGACGGTGAACTCGACGGCCGGATCAATGTGCACCATCCGCCGCGCCTCGGCTTCGTCCAGGATGCAGCGCCGCGAGGTCCACCAGCCGTCATAGGTCTCGGGATCCCAGTAATAGCGCTCCCCCCCCGCTCCCTTGTCGTTGCAGACCACCTCCAGGTAGTGGCCGTTCTGCCCCTCACGAACACCGAAGGACAAGATCTCGACCTCGGGGCCGCGGGTGAGGGAGAGCTCGAACGAAGCCGCCGGGGCCTGCAGGGCCGCGTCCTGCGCGGAGGGGACCGGCTCGACCGAGACCGAGATCAGGCCGTCACCCCGCAGGGCAGGGTCTTCGAACGTGAAGCGCACCGAAGAGGGGCGGCTCCCCGCGGCCTCGGCCGTCGGCCGGAGCTTGAGCGCGCCGAGGGACCAACGGACGCGGGCCTTGACCTCGTTGACGTCGACGGGGGCCGAGAAGTAGAGCTCGACCGTCACCCGGCCGGCGGCGGCGTCCCTCTCTGTGAGGCCGCCTCGGAGGAGCTGAAAGGCGGGCGTGCGGAAGGGCAGGCTCCACGACTCTCCGTCGGGAGGCGTGGCGCGCTGGCCGCCGCCCTCCACCGCGGCCAAGGTGGCCCGATAAGCGGTGTCCGGGCGGAAGCCCGTGTCGGGCAGAAAGCGGAGGGTGTCGGCGGAGAGCACCTCGAGGTGGCCCGGGACCGGGGGATCGAAGTCGAGGCGGCTGCCCTCTCCCAGCACCGTACCGGCCTCTACGCCCGCGAAGAGCGGCTTACGAAGTTGAATCACGAGCTCGGCCGGCACCGCGCCCTCCGGCCCCACCGCCCGCATGCGCAGCAGCGTGGACTGAGGGTCAGCGATGATGTCGCCGAGCTGAGTGGCCCCCTCTGGCGCCGCCCCGCCCTCACCCGCGTCGCCGTCGCCCCTACATCCGAAGACCGCGAACAAGACGCTCAGGAGCAGGAACAGGTACGGGGAACGCAAGCCACCCATGGGACCTCCAGACAGGTCCGGATTAAGGTCCCTTTCGCGTCGCCGTCAACCTGAACGGCCGGTGACGGACAAGAAACAACTCGGGGCGGACGAAACCCAAGCCGCGCCGCACCGACCGCGGTCTATCGGGCCCCCGCCCGCCGGCGGAAGAGCCACGCCGCCGCCGCCGTGAGGCCGACGATCCCGCCCAGGAGCGGGCTCCGACCGAAGGCCACCCGAGTCTGCTCGTTGACGACGCGCACAGCGGCCGGGTCCTCGAGCGGCGCGGAGTCATCCCCCGGCCCTCTCCAGGCGCCACTCGCTCCATACAGGCCCGCGAGGCCCTGCAAGAAGGCCTGATCGGGCACGATCTCTGCGAGCTCGGGGTCACGGTCGCTCACCGCGAAGACCGTCTCGGCCTCCTCCAGAGCGGAGCCCAAACGGCCCCGCACCTTCACGCGCCAGGCGCCGCGGACGGCGGGCTTGAAGTCGAGCACGGCCTCGCCGTTGGAGTCAGTGGTGAGCGTCATCGGCTCCTTTCGGCCGCCCGGACCGCTGATGGTGCCCTCAATGACGGTCGCCGCGACCGGCGCGCTGCCTGCGTCGCGGGCCCGCACCACGAGGCGGAGCTCCTCACCGAGCACGACGTTCTCGCGGGAGGGGGTCACGACCAGCGGGCGATCGTCGGGATCGGCCACCAGCCAGCGCATGGCGCCCTTCCAAAACCTCAAATAGGCCTGATTACCCCTACCTTCTGCGGCCTCCGACAGCGACCACCGCCAGGAGGCGTCGACCGTCAGCGCCATGGTGCGCCCGCGGCCCACCTCGCGCACCGCGACCACCGGCATCGGCTCCCCCGCCGTGGTCTTGAGCTCGGGGTGAACGAGCAGCGCCGCGGAGTCGGAGGCGAGGCCGTTCGTCAGGTTGATGCCGTCGAGCTCCGGGAGCTGCTGCCAGAGGGCCTGGCTCTCCTCCACCGTGGCGGCGAGGCGGAGGATCGAGTGCCCAGCCCCCATCTGCGTGAGCGACGGCCGGAAGGTCCGCTCGTCCACCGCCACGCCGGTCACCCCGAGTCGAACCGGCAGCACCTCGGCGAGGGGAGTGTTCGCATAATCCGCAAGGTCAAAGCTTCGATCTCCGCCCGTCATCACGAGGGCGTGCCCCGCGCGGACGTACTCTGCCACGTTGGCGAGCAGCTCCTCACCACCGCCCTCGAAGTAGGGGCCATAGTTAAAATTCTGAAAGATGACGAGGTCGAAGGAGTCAAGCTCCTCGGTGAACAGCTTCTCGTAGGGGAATTGGATGAGCGACAGCTCGTCGGTGCCCCAACCCGCGCCCATGTCCTCCGGCGTGCGGAGGATGAAGAAGCTCACGAGGTCGACGCTCGGGTCTTCCTTGAGGAAGAGCCTCAAGAACTTGGTGTCGAGAGAGGGGCTCCCGCTCACCTGGAGCACGCGGAGGTGGTCCCGAACCACTCGCACGACGGACTGGTAGGAATTGTTGCCCGGGACAGGGTCGTCATCGGCCACGGGGACGCTCACCTCCCAGACAAAGCGCCCAACCTCCCGCTCTGTGACCTCGAAGCTGACGGTGCCGACGCCGGCCTCGTCGAGGGTGACGTCGCGGCTGTTGATGGAGCGCCCGTCACAAGAGAGCTGGACCGGCAGGGTTTGGCCCGGGAGCCCTCGGAGGCGAGCGCGGAGGGTGAACGGAGAGCGCTGGAACGCGAAGCCGCTGGTGATGACCTCGTCCACCGCGACGTCACCCTGGGCGGAGCCCGTGCCCACCTGGTACAGCGTGAGCGGCCCCGGCAACGGCACCGCGAGCGCGCCGCCGACCGAACCCGCCTCGCTGGCGGCCCTCCAGCCGGCGCGCAGCCCGCCGCGATCGATGCCATCGGTGATCACGACGACGCCGCGCAGCTTCTGTCCGAGGTAACGGTCCGCGACCGTGGACAGGGCCATGCCGAGGTCCGTGCTGCGCCCCGTCCAGCCGGCGGGGGGCCCGCTGCGCAGCTCTTCATCGAAGTTGAAGACATCGACGTCCTCACCGGCGCTGAGCCGGGAGAGGAGGGCCGAGGCCCGCTCTGAGCGCGGCGCCCCGCCTTCCCGCACCCCCATCGAGGCGCTGGCGTCGACGAGGACCACGAGCCGCCCTGGCTCGGTCCGCCCAGAGGCGGCGAGCCAGGCGGGATCCCCCACCCCGACGACGAGGGCGGCGAGGCAGATCGCCCACGCGACAAGCTCGGCGGCGCGGAGGCGGGCCTGGCCTCGGGGACCGAACGCCGCCGCTGCGACCCAGGCGACGAGCGCGAGCGCCGCGGCCACCCCGACGAGGGCGGCCGGCGCACCCCAGACGAGCGCCCCCTCTCCCGACAGCTCACCGCCGAGCAGCCAGCCCATCACTCGATACGTCCGTCGCGCATGAGCTCGGCCACGTGGGCCTGATCGTGCTTGTAGTTCGAGGTGAGCGAGTACATAACCAGGTTGACCGCCAGCTTCACCGCCTCGCGGCGCTGGTCGTCACCGCCGGGCACCACGGGGAACCGATCCCGACCGTCCGCCTGCCGATCGAGGGCCCCCGAGAGGTCGTTCGGACAGAATACGAGCGGGGTGACGGGGCCGATGGTCACCCCTTCGAGCTCCGGCGCGAGGTCGAGCCGCCCCATCGGCCGATCGATGAGGAAGAAGGCTCGGTAGATGGAGTGGTCGGCGGGCAGCGGGGCGAGGGGCCGGGTCGGGAAGAGCCGCCGACAGAGCTGCCGCACCGACCGGGCGAAGGGCCCGCCGAGCGAGCCCGTGGTGTCATCGATGATGATGAAACCACCGTAGGAAAGGTACCGAACCAGCTGCTCGATGGCGACGTCACTCAAGGCCGGCAGCTGGCCCGCCCCCAGGAGCACGCTGAAGGGGTGGCGGAACAGGAGCGGATCCTCAGGGGCCACCTGGACCGCGCTCGGGTTGGCCGTCACGCTCGTCGAGTTGATGACCTCGAAGAGCAGCCGCTCCCAGGCCCGCGGCCGGCTGGTGGTGCCGGAGGGCAGTACGATCTCGGCGACGTCGAGCTGGCTGCTCGGGCCGAGGGCGCCGGCCGAGAGAGAAAACGGTAGAGACAAAGGCAGTGACACCGAGAGGGCCCCGAGGCTGCTCGCCGTCGCGCGGAGCAGGTGGCGGCGGCTCCAGCTGGGAGGCGAGGGTCTATTGAGCGGCATCCACCACCTCCCGGTCAGGCTCTGCGAGGGAGCGTCGGGTGAGCCAGGCCCCGACCAGGGCCTGCGCCACCGCGACGCCGAGGGCCGCCGCGAGCAGCCAGGGGGCGAGCTCCGCCCGACGGAGGAAGCGCTCGGGATCGATCTCCGCGGCGGTCTCCACGAGGGAGGGCCCGGGGCGGACGTCGCTCTCCCGCGGATCTACGTTGACCGCCACCCAAGCGATCGGGGGACCCGCGGCGGACAGCACTCGCCAGTCCCCCGGGGCGTCGACCAGGAAGCGGAGCTCGTCGCCCACGAGCTGGCTCGGCCGAGGCCCGGACGGACCCTGCACGGTGGCCACGGCGGTGGCGTCTCCCACCTTGATCCCGAGGTTGTCGCCCACGGTCGCCGTTCGGCGCTCCCCTCCCCCTCCGGCCTCCGCGCCGAGGTAGCTCACGAGCCTCTGAACCCAGGGCACGAAGGCGGCCTGAAAGGGGAAGCTGCACCAACCGAGGTCAAAGGTGGAGGTGTAGAGCAGCACCTTCCCTCGCCCGAAGGCATGTTCAACCAGCAGCGGCACGCCGCCCTGGAGCCTCATCAACGTGCGGGTCCCCGTGGCCTCCTCGTACGGCTCCAGATCGTAGACCTGTCGGAAGCGGGCACGCCCGAAGCTCTCGAGGCCACCCCGGGCGAAGGGGCGAAAGAGCTCCGTCTGGGCGTCCGGGAGGTCCATCGGCAGCCCTTCATCCCCGAGGGCGCCGAGCGGATGAGGGGCCTTGAGGCCGGCGGGGAGGAGCGGACCGAGCGCCCCGTTGTATCGTTCGCCCGTGACGTTGTTGCCGAGCCCCACGACCAGCGCGCCCCCCTTGCGCACAAAGTCACCGAGCCGGGCCGCCACGGGCTCCGGATCAGCCACGTTGGCCAAGAAGACGACCCGGTGCACCTCGGGATCGAGGTTCGAGAGGCCGGCGATGGTGGTGACGTCGGGCAGGACCCCGGCGGCCACACCGCCGGCGCCTCCCCACGGTGACAGGGCCCGCTCGAGGAAGTAGACCTCGGAGGCCACGGGCGTGGAGCCAGGGTCCCCATCGACGACCAGCACGCGGCTCGCCCCGACCCGCGGCAGGTGAAAGGAGAAACGATTGTCCGCGGGGAGGGCGGGGTCCTCCACCTCTGCCACCGCGACGCCGCCCTCGGCGACCCGAGGGATCGTGACCGTGGCCTCGGACATGCCCTCCGCGGGAAGATCGACGAAGGTGGTGATGCCCTTACCGTCCGGCAAGTGAACCGTGAGCGGCACCTCGAGCGGGGAGCCGCCGAAGTTCATCACCTGCAGCCGCACGCTTCCGCCCTCCACGCCGTCCCCATAGCGGGCCCCGATGACCGCCACGTTCGCGATCCGCGCGGGGGTGATCGGCCGCGGGACAAGGGCCACGTCCTGGTCGGCGAGGAGCTCGATCTCACCTCGCGCGGCCGGCAGCGCGGTCGGCCCGGCCTGATCGGTGAAGACATAAACCGCGCCCCCCTTCCCTTCGAGCATCCGCCGCGCCTCGCGGAGGCCGCCCACGAGGTCGGTGCCGCCCGACGTCTGCGGGATGGCGTCGATCGCGGCCAGGGAGACGAGGTGATCGGCCTCCACGCCAGCCGTGAGCCGGGTCGCAGCGCCGCCGATCGAGACCACCCCCACCCGTGTGCCCTCAGGCAGGGCGCGCACCGCCTCCAGGGCCGCCGCGCGGGCCCGCGCCAACGCCGAAGCGGGCTCGGTCAAGGCGGCGCCGGGCAGGCCGACCCCGCTGTCTCGAAGGTCCATCGAGAGGCTGTTGTCCACCACCATCACCACCGCGCGAGGCCCGGTCTCGGCGTCCGCCGCCCCTGGCCAGCGGAGCTCGGGGCGGCTCACCGCAGCCGCGACCAGGAGGAGCACGAGGCAGCGGAGCAGGAGGAGGAGGAGGTCGTGAAGGCGACTCCGCCGTCGGGTCTTTCGCGGCAGGCGCCGCAGAAGGATCATCGCCCCGTAGAGCTGCTCCCGCACGGGGCGCCGCTGCAAGAGGTGCGCGAGCAGGGGCCCGACCACGAGGAGGCCGAGCGCGAGGGCGGCGGGGACGAGGAGGCCGACCTGCACTCAAGCCCCCCTGAGGAGGCCGGCGAGGACGCGGTCCATCGCCTGATCCGTCGGGGCGAGGACATGATGGCTGCGGGCGCTGCCGAGCCACGCCCGGACCTCGGCGAGGTACTCGGCGAGCACAGCCTCAAAGGCCGGTCTCACGTCGTCGGGATCGATGGCCAGCGCCTCCCCTCCCTCCGGAGAGCGAAAGCGGAGCCCGCTGCCGTAGTCGAGCCTCCACTCCCGCGCGTCATGCAGGTGCGCCACCCGAATATCGACCTGGCGGGCCAGGATCCCGGAGAGCGGGGGGCCCCAGGCGGCCGGCTCCTCCATGAGGTCGCTCACGAGGACCAGCATCGAGCGTCGGGGGAGGCGGGCGCCGAGCTCGGTGAGCGACCGGCCGAGGTTGGCCTCTCCGCTCGGGGTGAGGTCCGCCAACACGCCAAAGATTCGCGTGAGGTGCTGGATCCCACCCCGAGGCGGCAGCCAGGGCCAACGAACCCCCGTTCCGCCCGCCACCATCAGGCCCACCGGCTCTCCCCGGCGGTGCAGCCACCACGCCAAGGTCGCCGTCAACACCGCCGCGTATCCCCACTTCGTGCCCTCGAGGGCCGGTCTCAGGCGTCGGCCGGATCGAAACCCCTCCCCGGTCGCCAGATCGCCGCTGGCGTCGACGAGGAAGGTGACCGGCATCTCCGTCTCGGCCCGGTGCCGTCGCACCACGAGGCGGTCGGTGCGGGCTTGGACCCTCCAGTCGAGGTCCCGGAGGGGGTCTCCTGGACTGTACTCTTTATAATCGGCGAACTCGACATTCGAGGTGACCCGTACGCTGGCGTGGCCCCCATGCGAGGCCCCCGCGACGAGCTGTCGCGCTCGAAGGTGGAGCACCTTGATGCGCGCCAGGACCTCGGGGTCCCAAGGGGGGACCGATTCGGTCACCGCGCCCCCACCGTCGAGAGGATCCGCTCCACCACGGTCTCGGCTCCGATCCCCTCCGCCTCGGCCTGAAAGCCGAGCACGATGCGGTGAGACAGAACGGCCTGGGCGACGCTCTCCACGTCGGCGGGCTTGGGGTTCTTCCTCCCCTCCAACGCCGCTTGCACCCGCGCACCCAGGGAGAGGTATTGGCTCGCCCGCGGACCGGCGCCCCACCGCACCCACCGGTTGACGAAGTCCAGGGCCCCCGGACCGGGCCGCGTCGCGCGGGCCAGCCGGACGGCGTACCGATGAACGTCGTCGCTCACCGGGAGGCGGCGGACGAGGGCCTGCAGCTGGAGCAGCTTCTCGCGGCCCAGCACCGCCTCCACTCCCTCCGGCTCGACGCCGGTGGTGCGACGGACCACCTCGATCTCCTCCGCCTCTGTCGGGTACCCGACACGCACGGAGAACATGAACCGATCCAGCTCCGCTTCCGGTAGAGGATAGGTCCCCTCCTGCTCGATGGGGTTCTGCGTGGCGAAGACGAGGAAGGGAGCCTGTAGAGGGTAGGTCCGGCCGCCCGCGGTCACGCGCCGCTCCTGCATCGCCTCCAGCAGCGCCGCCTGCGTCTTCGGCGGAGTGCGGTTGATCTCGTCAGCCAGCAGGAGGTTCGTGAAGATGGGCCCGGGGATGAAGCGGAGCTCCCGACGCCCCGTGCTGCGATCCTCCTCGAGGACCTCGGTGCCGGTGATGTCGGCGGGCATGAGATCCGGAGTGAACTGGACGCGCCCCGAAGACAAGCCGAGCGCGCGGGCGGCGGTGGAGACCAAGAGGGTCTTGGCGAGCCCGGGCACCCCGATGAAGAGGCAGTGGCCCTGCGCGAAGAGGGCCACGAGGAGCTGATCGACCACCTTCCGCTGACCCACGATCCGCGTCCCGATCGCCGCCACGAGGCGCTCTCGCACCTCCCCGAGCTCCTGCAGGAGCGCGAGGTCGTCCTCACCGCCGTCCATCGCTGATGTCGAACCCGATGCCATGGTGCTCCCCTGCGAGACGGACGGGTAACCCATCACCGAGGCGCGGACGGCCCGGGGTCGGCGCCGCCGCTCGCCAGGATTTGAGCGAAGCGCTCGTGCCGCGCCGCCCGCTCGAGGTCCCCGGTGGCCCGATAGTCACGGACCAGCGCGGCCTGTACGGCGGGGTCGTAGGGGTTGAGATCGTGCGCGGCCTGCCAGGCCTCGATCGCCTCGGAGGTGCGGCCGAGCTGATCGAGGAGGCGGCCGCGGGTCACCTGGATGAGCGTGAACTCCGGATACAGTCGCCTCCCTTCGTCCACGATCGAGAGAGCCTTTTGTACATCTCCGAGCGCGAGGTAGCAGTCCGCCCGGCGCGCCATCAGGAGCGGCGAAGGCGGCCCCTTCGGGTCCTCGGCCTTCTCGTACTCGATCAGCGCCGCCTTGGGCCGACCACTCTTGCGCAACAGATCGCCCAACCGCGTGTACCGAGCGAGATCGGCGCGGCCCGACAGCAGCGGGTCCTCCGCGAACTCATCCCCTCCGCCTTCGAGGACCATCGGCAGCGCGGCGAGGTGCTGCTGGACCAGCGGCAGCGTGCGGAGCCACTCCACCCAGCCTTGTCGGAAGGCCTCAAAGTTCGGGTAGCCAGCGGCTTCGGCCACGGCCGCCTCCGCCTGCGCCCCGTCTCGCACCCGGTCGAGCACGCCGGGCAAGGCCTCGGCGCCGGACTTTACGACCAAGAACTGTACCATCGTCGAGACCTGGGCGAAGGCCAACGCGGCCTCCTCCCCGCTGTCGAGGTAGGCCATCGAGCGCGCGAACTTCTCAAAGGGCACGAACTTCCCAGTCCGAACCGCCTCTGCCAGCAAGCTCTGATGATGGGCCGGCAGGCCTCCGTCAGTCTGACCGCGCCAGAAGCCCTCCAAGAACTTCGCCAGGCCCTCCTGGAGCCAGACCGGCGCTCGGTTCCCCGTCCGCCAGGCGACGACGAGGTGGATGTACTCGTGAGCGGCGGTGTCCTTCCATCCGTAGCCCCTGGCCAGTGCCCGCGGGCTCGTCAACAGGAGGCGGGTCCATTTGGACAGGGCGACCACGCCGGTGGTCTCCACGCTCTCGGGGGGCAGGCCGCTCGCCAGCGTGAAGCGCCTCGCCGTTGGGAAGATGTCCAACACGAGGTCTTGCGGCGGCGCGCCGCCCAGGAGCTCACCGTAAACGGTGCGCGACCGTGCGAGCGTGCTCACGGCCTCCTCCGCGAGGATCGCGTCCACGCCCGGAGAGTAGCGAACCCGAACGCCCGGCGCTTCCGCAGAGATGAGCCCGTCTGCTGCCTCGGCGGTCGCCCGGTAAGGCGTACCCGGGTTGTCCGTCTCGACGTCATCGCCGCGGGCCTTGAGGGCGTCGAGGGCTTGGAGGGCCTCCGTGTAGCGCCCCTCATGAAAGGCGACCGTGGCTTCGACCTCCAGCGCGGCGATGCTGCCGGTGTTCCCCCGCCGGAGCTGATCGCGGATCTTCTGCGCGCAGACCAGATCGGAGCGCTCGAGGCAGTCCGACGCGTCCTCCACCAAAGAGGCCGAGGCCGAGCCCGGCGCCAGGCAAGCGAGGGTCAGGGCCAGCAGTCCCCACCACCGGGCGACCGTGACGAGGCCGCACAGAAGCGCGGAATAGTTTTGTTTTAACCTATTCATTGGCGCACAAGATCTTCGAAGTACCGCTTCTTCAGCGCCTCGTACTCCTCGGGGACAGAGGCCTCCATGCCACGGAGGAGGCCCTGTCGGTAGGCCTCCGGGCTCGGGAAATCCTCGGGCGGCGGAAGGGCGAGGTCATCGGCGGCCGACATCCCCTGGTCTTCGGGACCGTGCTGCTCACCCTCCCCTTCGCCAGACTTCTTGCGCATGTTTCGAGCCGCCTGCTGCATCTGCTGCATCTGCTGCATCTGCTGCTGGAGGTTGTCTCGCGCCTCGCCGACGCGGTTGGCGGCGTCGAGCTGATGCCCCTCCCCGGCGCTGGCTTGCCCCTCGCGCAGGGCCTCCTCGGCCCGGCCCATCGCTTCGCCGGCCTGCTGGATGGCGCCCGAGGCCGAGCCGTCGGCGGTGGGCATCGCCCGCTCCACCCGCTCGACCTTCTTGCCAGCGGACTGGCGACGCTGCTCGAGGTCGGACTGTTGGTTGGCCAGCTCCCGCGCCGCTCGCTGCATCTCGGGGCTCTCGTCAGACTTCATCTCCGAGAGCTGGTCGAGGAGGCGCGCCATCTCTTCGAGGGCCCCGTTCGCACCCTGCACGCCGCGAGCCGCCGCCGGAACGCCCTCGGGCACCTTCTCTCCTGCCAGCCGCGCCCGACGCTGCTCATCCTCCACCGAGGCTCGGGCCATGCGCATCGGGGAGCGAGCGCGGGCCACCCGATCCGCCGCCCCCTCGACGTCCCGCGCGCGCACGGCGTCCGCGACCCCGGTGGCCGCGCCCGACAGCCGCTCCAACCACGTGATCGAGCTCGCTCGCCAGCCGGCGCCATCCCCGACCGCGCCCACACCGAGCTTCGCCTGCGCGTCGGCCTGGGCCGAGAGGCGGTCCAGGTCAGCCCAGAGCTTCATCTGCTCGCTCATCGACTCGCCGTATCGTTCGCGGTCCGCCTCGAGCTTCTCGGCCAGGGCGCGTTGATCGGCCTCCAGCGCCTCGAGCTCCTTCATCGCCTCGTCGTAGGCCTTCTTGAGCTCGTCGCCCTGGTCCGCGCCGCCGCTGGCCTGTGACTGGATGTTCTCGGCCATCTGATCGACCTGCTCGGCGAGCTGCTGGAGCATCGCGCGGGCGTCCTCCATGCGGCCCTCCGAGATCGCCTTGCGGATCTCGCTCGTCAGGGCCTGCGTCTGGCTGATCTGCGCGTTGACGTACTCTCCCATGTGGTTGTCGAGCCGCTCTGCGGCCTTGGCGATGGCCTTCATCAGGCGCTCGAGCTGGTCCAGGCGGGCCAGGAGCTCCGCTGCGCCTGCGTCATCGGCGAGCCCTGCGAGCTCTCGGGCTTCGTCGGCGAGGTCGGACACCCGGTCTGCCAGCTCCTGCATCGCCACACGCCCAACGAGGGTGTCGAGCAGGTAGATCGCCTGTTCGAGGGCCTTGATCTCCTCGGAGTGCAGGGCACGGAATCGCTCTTCGTCCGCCGCGGTGACCCGCCTCCCGCTGCCGGACTCCCACGTAGTGAGCGTGAAGCGGAACAGGCGCGCCGCGGCCTCGACCACCTTGTCGACCAGCTCACCGTCCAGCCCCGCGCTGGGCTGCCCACCCCACTGTGCTCGCCGAAGCTCGACCACGGCGTCCAAGCGACCCCTCGCCCCCTGGACCCAGCGGTTCATGCCCTCCGCGTCTCGCGCGGGCAGGAGGGGCTCCTCCAGGAAGTCTCCAAGTGCGGGGATCATCGCGTCCCGTAGACGCTCGTAGTACCCGACGAGGTTCTTGCCGCGCCCCTTGGCCGCGCCGACCTTGATCTTCACCTCCGGGGACTCGCCCATCTGCGTGCCGCCGCCTGGTTGGGCGTCGAAGGCGAGCACCTTTAAGGTCGCCTCCTCGCCCGGTGCGAGGCCGAGCTCGCCGGGGGTGACGGCGAGGGTGCCGCGGAGATCCCGCGGCTGGTCAGCCGGGCGGCGGAGCTCCACCTCTCGGACCGAGCCGTCGGCGCGGGTGACCTGGACGGCGATGTGCTCGAGCCCGAAGTCATCCTGGGCCGACCAACGCAGCCCGACAGGCTGGTCGACCGCCACCGGAGCCGACGGGGCCGCCGACACCGACACCTCCGGCGGTGCGTCGGCCTCGGCGAAGATCCGGAAGTCGGCGCTTCGCTGGACGGCACCACCGCTGAAGAAGAGGAATCGCCACTCACCATCGACCGTCACGGTGAAGCGCGCGCGGACGTCCCGCCCGTCCACCAACACCGCGTCGATCGGCTCCTCTTCGCCGACCGAGAGCGCGGCGGCCGTGAAGGGCACCGCGCTGCGACCGGAGACGTCGACCACCGTGCCGGGCGGAGCGTGGATCGTGCCATCGGAATTCGGCACCTCCATCGGCGGGAGGCCGGTATACGCCGGGTACGTGTAGCGGATGACGATGTCCCCCACGACGACCCGAGCATCATCGTCTGAGGGCGGCCCTGCATTCTCCAGCAGGACGGCGCCCAGCCCCCGCCCAAAGGCCACGGCGAGGGCGTCAATCGGCCCCACCGGCAACCAGCCCCCTCCAACCAGGGTCAGCGCCAGGAGCAGCGCCAGGCCGGCCCCCGCCTGCCGCGCCGGCCGGTCGGGGATGACGGCCGCCGGGGGTACGGTGAGCGCGAGGCCCGCGGCCTCCGCCACGATGGCGCCGAGGATGGAGCGAGAGAAGGTGCCGGCGCTCGCCGGGTTGACCTCGACGTCCACGGCGGTGACCAGGCGATGGTCCAGCTCGGGGAGGAGCGCCTCCACCCTTCGGGCTTGCACCAGCGGATCAGCCGCAGGGCGCCACGCGCTCCGGAGCGGCCAGAGGAGGCCTGTCACGCCGAGGCCCAAGGCGACGGAGGCCAGCAACCCCACCGCCACCCAACGCCCACCGCCAAAGGACAGCGCCAGAGCCGCGAGCGAGAGCGAGAGGAGCACGGCCGCACCAGCCTGGAAGCCCGCTCGGAGGAGCAGCAGCCGACGCTCTCGAGAGGTCAAGCCCTCAAGGTAGGCTCGGATCTGCGACGCGCCCTCGATCATGGGCACCACCGACGTGCCCGCCCGTCCCGGCAGACGCCGGCGCGGAGCTTGCAGGGGTGGTTTCGCAGCACGTACGCTCGCCGAGATCGAAGACCAGACACGAATACCCCGAGGCGCCTTCCTCCACCACTTCCTCCACCACCGCGATGGGGCGCAGACGGTACAGGTGAGACACCCGAAGGGCCCGGTCGCGCACGGCGCGGCTGGACCATCGCCAGTCCTGTACATCCATACAGAGCCTCAGGCAAGAGGTGGGCCCACGGAGCGACTCCGCCTCTACGGGATCGACGAGGTTGAAGTGGGAGCGGAGCGGGGCCTCGGAGACCCGAGGGTCCTCGTTGATCCATCCACATGGCGAACCATCCTCCACCTTCGCCTCCTCCGCGCTCCAGCGCGGCAGCGCCGACCAGGGTGAATGGGCGAGCAGCTCGGTGTAGGCCTCCTCCGTTCCATAGTAGCGCCCCCGAAGATCCGCGAGCCCGACGAGGAGATGGAGGGTGCTGGCGAGGCCGAGCCCGCCGCTGAGCCACCGTGGGGCGGCCACCGCACCGGCCCCCAGACACCAGAGGAGGCCCGGGAGCGCGGAGAGTGCGTGACGCTCACCAAAGTCGTCGAATGTTGCGAGGAGCAGGTGGTTCAAGGCGGCGCCCAAGACGAGGACAGCGGTGGCCACTGGCCATCGGCGCGCGGCCGAGGCCGCTCCGAGCAGGACGAGCAGGACGCCGAGCCAGCCGTCCAGCGGAGCGTAGTAGTCGAGCAGGCGAACGTTGATACAGAACGAGAGCCAACGCTCCCCCGCTCCCGGCACCTCTCCCGGAAAGACCAGGGGCCAGGCCGCACGCGCCGCGAGGACGATCGAGAAGAGCGCGGGCGGCACAAGGACCATCCGCCCTCGGAGGGCCGCACCCCAACTGCGACCGGGTGGGCGCTCGAAGAGCAGCAGCAGCAGCGCCGGCACGCCCATCAGCGCGGAGTCGAGCCGGGTCGCCACCGCCAGCGTGAAGCTCAGCGCGCCGAGCGCTCCGAGGGCGAGAGAGGGCCGGTGGCTGCGGGAGAGGCGCGCGGCGGCACAGATGCACAGGCAACCGAAGAAGTGGGGCAGGATGACGTTGTAGGCGCTCGAGCTCCACGCGGCTTGAGCGGGGTGCAGGAGGGCGAGGAGGCCAACGAGCATGCCGGCGCGCCGATCGGCGAGGGTCGCGGCGGTGACACCGAGCAGCGCGGCTGCACCCACGCCGAAGCTCGCCATGATCAGCACGGGCAGCGCAGCCTGAGCGGGGAGGACCCGCCCGAGCCCATACCAGAGCCACTGCATGGCCGGGTAGAGGACGGTGCCGCCTTGGGTGGGCCGCCGCGTGCCTGCGAACAGGTCCCAGTACTCGGCCTCATGGCCATCATAGACGTGCTCAGACACGGCCGGGACCACCAAGAGCCGGACCGAGAGGCCGAGCGCCGCCACCGCGAGCACCGGCAGGATGGCCGCGCGGAGCGAAGTCCGGTCCAGCCGCGCCTCGCGCCCCACCCAGAGCAGGGACAGCAGCCAGAGCAGGGCCGCGAGCCCCGCCGGCCAGGCGGTCTCGAAGGGCGTCCAGACTAAGATGGCGGCCCCCTCGGGATCACACAGGCCCAGTCATCCCCCAGACCGGAGGCGCGGGGCTCCCGCTCGCAGCGGGGGTCGTACACCCGTAGGGTGCGGAGGACCCGACCGATCAGGCCGGTCGCCGGCTCATGATCGTAGAGCACCACCCAGACATGGGCCCCCCGGGCCAACGCCGAGGCGGCCACATGATCGAAGGGCCCCGCCTCGAGCTCCGTGCTGGTGTGAAAGGTTCGGCCCCTCCACTCCCTCGGCTGGCCGTACCGCCAGTCGAGCGGGTCGAACACCACCGTGGTCGCCCTCGGCAACCGCTCCCACGGTCGAAAACGCCACAACACAGGGGAGGTTGCCGATCGATCATCATCGGCCTGGAGGGCTGGAGAGACCAGCCACAGGACGTCTCCGGGGAGGGACCGCCGTTGTGCGACATCGACCCCACGTTCTTGCTGGAGATCTCGGACGATGAGCGTGCCCCGGTCCGCCTCATCGACGAGCAGGCGCCCTCCGCGGAGCAAGCAGAGGGCGACCACGGCGGCGCGCAGCCCAACGCGCCCCTCCCCACGACAGATCTCCCCGATAGAGAGCGCCGCGATCGGCGAGAAGAAGGCAAGGTAGGGCCGCTGATGCGCGGCCGCGGCCCCCAGGAGCAGCGAAGCCCCGAGCAGCGCCGACAGGCCGACCAGCGCCCCGAGGCGACCCGATCGGAGTCCGCCGAGCGCCACGAGGCCGAGCAGCAGCCCCTCCGGGCCCACCACCGCGGCCACCATCTCGATCCACCCTCGGAGCTCTCCTGAAGGCTGCGACCAGGTGCTGCCGTGATCAGCCACCCGGAGGACGCCGACCAGCACGGGCAGCAGGCCGAGGCCGACCGCGGAGAGCAGCCGGAGACGATCCCGTGGGATCAAGGGGCGCTCCAGCCCGCCCACGAGGGCCCGCCAGAGCACCAGGCCGATGGCCCCGGCGCCAGCGAGGAGGTGCGACCAACCAGCGAAGATCGTCGCGGCGGCCAGCGGGGCCCAGCCTCCGCGGTCGGAGACGAGCGCGAGGCTGAGCGCGAAGAGCGCCAACGGGTAATTGTTCAGCTCCCCGGCGTCACCGATCGCCGTAGCGGCGGTGGCCAACACCAGCGCGGCCAGGGGCCCCGACCGTCGCCCCACCAGGAACACCGCGCCCGTCGAGAGCCCGACCGAGGTCAGCATCATGCAGAAGGGGACCGGGAGGAGCAGCTCGAAGAGGTTGTGCAGCAACGCAAAGGCTGGCGGATGCAGCCCCACCCAGGTGGCCAGCGCATCCCCCACGTCTCCCCTCGAGAGCGCGGCGGCGGTGGGCGCGTCATAGGCCGAATAGGCCAGCGCCACCTCGTCCCACCGCAGCAGGGCCTGCCCCAGCCGGAGGCCGAAGCCCAAAGCCACCACGAGGCTCAACGCGGTGCCCGATCTCATGCCGCCCCACCGCGGGCGGGCAGGGCGAGGGCGAAGGGGCCGATGCGCTCAAGCTCTTCGGGGGCTTCGGCGCAGTGATCAGCCTCGGGATCCGACATCAGGGCCTGCCCTCAACCCCGGGGCCCTATCCCATGGACGAGGCCGGGGACGGCGCGGCAGAACCCTGTGGCTTCCGCGCAGCCCTGGCCCGCCCCTGCGGCGCCTGGCCTCAGCGGCGAATGGTGTAGCCCGCAGTCATGCCGTTATCCACAGCGGTGGCGCCGCTCTGGTCGTGCGGAACGGTGATCTTGCACGACGACGCCGTCGTGTTGCCGGAGTCATCGGTCATGTTGAAACGCACCGTGTAGACGCGCCCGTTGCCCGCCCCCTCGCGCTCAGCCCGCAGCTTGAAGGTGGTGTTGCTGCTGATCACGATGTCGTTCTTTGAGTTGCCATCCCCCATCCCGGTGGCGTCTTCCACCTCGTCGCTGGAGATAGAGGTGATGCTCCCGTTGTGACCGGCGCTGTACGAGGTGCCTCCGCAGTTGTCGGTGTTGACCTTCAGGCAGCTCAACAAGGACAGGCTCTCGTATTGATGGTTGGGAGGCCAGAGCTCAACGCCCTTGGTGACGACCACCGGGGGGGTGTGGTCTTCGACCGTGACCGTCGATGTGCAGGTGTCCGAACCTCCGGACTCATCGGACACCGTGAGCTCCACGTCGGTGCTACCGACCCCGGTCACACACTCGAAGTCCTGCTCCAGCGTGATGTCATCGCCCTCATCCGGATCGTAGGATCCCCCATCGATCGAGACACAAGCCGAGCAGGCGTAGTCCGCAGTGACCGTGACATCTTCGCATTCGGCCACGGGCGGCAGGCCACCGCAGGGGTCGAAGGAGAGCTCGACGGTCTGGGCGGCCACGATGACCCCATCGGCGACCGCGTCGAGCGTGCCGTACCAGATCAGGGTTTCGCCGAAGTCATCCGAGCACAGCCCCTCGAAGTCCACCGTGAAGGCCTTCGTGGTGGCCGTGGTAGTGTGGATCCCCGTGTAGCCGGCCGCCGGCGAGACGGTCGCATACTAGGTGAGGTCGGTGGACGGGACCAGCGTGAGCGAGGCCACGGTGGTGCTCGCCGGCACCGTGACGGTGACCGTCTCGGAGGCCGTCGTCGTGAAGGAGTCGAAGTTGGTGGCGTAGCTCGTCGGCGCGAGGGACCAGCTCCCCGCAAATGCACCCGCAGGGCACACGAGGCCAGAAACCAGGAGCGTCACAAAAGCCGCTTTACGCTTATTGCCTCAACGCATTTTGACCTCGCTTCACCCTTCGGTGAGCGGAAGGGACTATCCAACACCTCGAACATACTAATCCGGGTAACACGTTAATTCGGTGTTGGGTAGAGGCGCAAGCCGATGGGTCGACTTTTTCTTCCGCCATGCCGCTCTCGGGGCCCTCGGGCTCCCCTGTCAGGTGCAGTTGGTTAAGGAACCCGTGACGAGGTCCGCTAGAGTCGCTCTAAGCCGCGCCATCCATCCGATGACATCAGGAGCATCAAATGGTCATGAACGCAGCAACATGGCGCATTATCAGCCTTGTCCTCGCGACGGGATGCCATCTCACGGGCCCCTCGTTGGAGAAGGACGAAGAGTCCGACACCGACACCGACACCGACACCGACACCGATGCGGACACCGATGCGGACAGCGACGCGGACAGCGACGCGGACAGCGACGCGGACAGCGATACCGACCCCGTTGACATCGCCGGGCAGGAAGACGACGTGGCGCTCGGGCTCTACACCTTCGACCACAGCGTCTACCTCAGCGTCGAGGGCTCCGCGTTGCTGTCCCCTGACCGGCAGACCATGAGCGGCGAGGTCTGGTACTACACCGAGGAGGACGACAGCCCGCTCTGCAACATGCGGGTCAGCTTCTCGGGGAGCCAGGACAGCGACTTCACCGGGGCCTGCGCCGACTGCGACTTCGCCTTTCGGCTGGAGGACGCGACCCTCGAGGTGGATGACAGCGCCGCCGGCTGCACGCCCGACCCACGCTGGACCTTCATGGAAGGCGGTCTCCTCGCCGACCTCGGATGGGGATCCCAAACCGAACAGTACTACACGGGAACCTCGAGCTCTTACTATCGCGACGATGTCTTTCAGTCCATCTACTCCCTCGACTACTCGAATTCGGGAGGAGATATCTATGGCCCCTATCTGAAGACCATGCTTTGGGGCGGACCCTACACCGAACGAGGAGAGGCTACTCTGACTGGGGATATTCTCAGCTGGACGCTGGATGAGCCCTTCACCTACTACTATTATGACTACAATGTATTCGCAAACAATTGCGGAAGCAGTGATGCCCTCGCGGGGCTGGACCTCTACACCGATTCTACGGTGACAGGAAGTCTGGACTGCCTCGGGCTCCTCGCCGACACCTGGACGGTCGAGGCCGAAGCCGGCCAGGAGCTCTCGGTCTCCGTAGACACCCGGGCCGTGGACTCCGCCTTTGACCCCGCCCTGCTCGTAAACGGCCCGGACGACTGCACTCTCATCCAGGTGGATGATGCCTTCGACTGCAGCTTCGCCCCCACGAGCGGCCGCTGCCCCTCCGCCGTGGTTCGGGTGCCGGTGACCGGGGCCTATCAAATTGCGATCTGGGGCTATGGGGCCTGTACGGGCGACCAGGCTGACTACACCCTGGGTGTCCGACTTCGGTAGGGCCGCCAAGGGGCTCAGCGCGGTGTCCGCTCCCCGGCCGCCCCACCGCGGGCGGGCAGCCGGATCCAGACCTGCGCGCCGCCGCCCACACCATTGCTCACCTGAATGCGTCCCCCCGCCCGCTCCACCACGACGAGGCAGGTGGCGAGGCCGAGGCCAGTGCCCTCCCCCACCTCCTTCGTGGTGAAGAAGGGCTCGAACGCGCGCTCCAGGGCGATGGGATCGAAGCCGGGACCGTTGTCGATGCAGAAGACGGAGACCCCGCCCTCAACGTCCCGCTCCGCGCGGAGCTGCACCGCCGGCGCGGGGTGGTCGCGTAGGGCGTCACAGGCGTTGAGCAGCAGGTTCACCAGCACCTGGTGCAGCTTGTCGGGCTCCATCGTGACGCCGGGCAAGGCCGCCTCGACACCCACCCGCAGGTCCATCCCCTTGAAGCGGGGCTGGGGACGAACGGTGGCCACCGCCTCCTCCAGCGCGGCGGCCACGTCGATGTCACGGACCTCGCCCGAGCCCGTACGGGAGTAGTCCAGGAGCTGCCGGACGATCGACTGGATGCGGCCGAGCTCGCGGTGACAGCGCGCGATGAGCCCGCGCTCCAGCTCCGGATCGTCGAGCCCCTGGCCAAGGAGCTCGACGTAGCCGAGGACGGCCGAGAGCGGATTGCCGATCTCGTGGGCCACCCCCGCGGCGAGGCGCCCGACGCCGGCGAGCTTCTCGGACCGAATCAGCGCCTCCTGCGCCGCGGCGAGGCCTCGGTTCGCCGCCTCCAGGCGCTCCACCTGCTCCGCGGTGCGGCTGCGGTACGCGTCGAGGGAGCTGCTCGCGGTGTTCAAGGCGCCGGAGAGCTCGACCAGCTCGGTGGAGCCATCCACCCCGACGAGGTGACCGAAGTCGCCGGCCGCGATCCGCAGGGCGCCTTCCCGAATGCGGGCGATGGGGTCGAGCAGGCGCCGCCGAAAGAGGCTGAAGCCGAACACCGCGATCAGGAGGCCAGAGAACCCCGCATACGCGAAGAAGAACGCGAAGGGCCCGCCCGGAACGGTGCCCTCGGAGACCGGGACCTGCACCCGGAGGGCGGCGACCACGTTCCCCTTCGGCGCCACCGGGGAGGTGACCACCACCGACTGGCGATCGAGTCGGGAGCCGATGATCTCCACAGACTGCTGCCGACCGTAGAGGGCCGCCCGGAGCCCGGCGTCCGGGACCGAGGGCGCCTGCCCCGCCACCGAGGCCAGGGTGCGCATCTGGGCGTCACAGACGTAGAGCTCCTCCACGTCGAGGCCCGCTCCCTCATACGTGGCGAGGACCCTCCGATATCCGCCCACGCGGTCTTCCCGACCGGCCTCGACCTCGAGCTGGGCGGTGAGCGCCGTCGACAGGGCGATGCCAAAGTCCGTCCGCCGCTCCTCCTCGGTGTGCCGCAACAGGAGCCAGAACACACCGGCGTTGAGCACGATGGTCGTGATGGTGATCAACGCCAAGGTCAGCGCGATCTCCACCCAGAGTCCGGCACGGGGTTTGGGCACCTGACACCCTAATCTCGAAACGATCTGAAGGCTCCGCACGCTCCACATCGATCGTCAACGGACTGTGGTAGCGTCGCCGAGTCGCAATGATTGCACAGGGTACGGACCCTGAATGGAGAAGATATGGCCCATGACTTCAAGGTGCCGCGCCGCCTGCACCAGAGCCCCGAGGCACGCGCCCAGTGGGAGATCGACCGACGACGGTTCCTCGGCGTCCTGGCGACCTCCGGCGTCTCGGTCTACCTCGGTGGCTGCTTTGAGAAGGAAGGCGCGGAGGACACCGGCGGCTCGGGTGGGCCCGGCGGCGGAGCCGACACGGGTGGGGGCCCGCTCGAGGGCTCCGACGGCGGCTCGGGTGAACCCCTGAAGGTCATCGTCATCGGCGGCGGGCTCTCTGGGCTCAGCGCCGCCACTGAGCTCGTCCGTCTGGGCCACGAGGTCGTGGTGCTCGAGGCTCAGGACCGCGTCGGCGGCCGCGTCCACAGCTCCCGCCATTGGTTGAACGATCAGGTCGGCGAATACGGCGCCGTGCGCATCCCCGACGTGCACGAACACACCCTCGGCTATGTCGAGGAGCTCGGCCTCGAGCTCGAGGAGTTCGTCGGCGGAGAGCCGCTCTACTACATCCACGGCGACCGCTTCATGCACACCGAGGGCGAAGCTTGGCCCCTCGATCTCACCGCCGACGAGCAGATCCACGGCCTCGGGATGTGGAGCGACTACATCGCGGCGCACTTCGAAGAGTTCGGCAACCCGCGCGACGGCACCTTCCCCGGCGCCGCCAACGAAGCCCTGTGGGACGGCTACAGCTGGACCGACTACCTCGTCGCCCAGGGCGCGAGCGACGACTGGCTCGCCCTCTACGGCGCCGACAACGGCTCCGAGCTCAGCACCATCGGCGCCCTGCCCTGGATGGCGCAGGAGGTGGCCGACCAAGCCTGGGACCGCACCTTCCACGTCAAGGGCGGCAACGACCTCATCCCCACCGGCCTCGCCGAGCGCCTGGGCGACGTGGTGCAGCTCAACTGTGTCGTTCTGCACATCGAACACAGCGATGAGGGCGTCAAGGTCACCTACGTCGAGGACGACTGCCACATCAAGACCGTGGAGGGTGACCACCTCATCTGCGCCATCCCCTTCACCATCCTCCGCGACATCCCGGTCAGCCCCGCCTTCTCCACCGAGAAGACCCGGGCCATCGACGAGATGTTCATGATGGGCAGCTCCCGAGGCTTCTTCCAGACGCGCACCCGCTTCTGGCAGGCCGAGGGCATCGGCGGGCTCAAGATCGCCAAGACCGACTCCCAGGCCGAGCGCATCTGGGACCTCAGCAATTGCCAGGATGGCGCGACCGGCCTCATCACCGCCTACCTGCAGCACGAGAACGCCGCGGCGATGATGGCGCAGCCCGAGGCAGACCGTCGCGCTTGGATCACCGAGCGAATCGAAGCCTTCTTCCCCAACCTCTCCGCGCAGACCGTCCTCTACGACCAGAAGTGCTGGGGAGAAGATCCCTGGGTCTATGGCGCCTGGTGCGACATCCTGCCCGGGCAGTGGTGGCTGTTCAAGGCAGCGGGCCTGGCCGAAGGGCGGGTGCACTTCTGTGGGGAGCACACCTCGATCTGGTCGGGCTGGATGCAGGGGGCCATCGAGTCCGGCAAGCGCGCCGCCTTCGAGGCGCACTCCGCGGGCTAAGCTGCCGCCGCGGCGGGGGCGCTCGTCCTGGAGCCCTCGGCCACGGAGGCCTGCTTGTTCGGCGTTGGCCCAAGGGGTGGCAAGGCTGCTCTGCTGAAGGTCCTCCTGATCGGGGGAGCCTTCGGCTTGGCGCTGGCCCTGCGCTGGCGAGGGCTGGGGACGGCGCAGGTGCTTGGTGACAGCGTCGGCCCCTGGTGGCGGGCCGCCTCGGACCAGCGCTGGCGGCCTCACGCGCCGCTCTTCGGCTGGGGTCTGAACCTGCCTTACACCGTGATCCTCGGCGGGGTGGCCTCGTTGTGGTCGGCGGTCCGAGCCCTGTTCGTGGTCCACGCCCTCGCCGCGCCCCTCGGGGTCCTGCTGGTCCTGGGCCGGAGCGGGCGAGCCTGGGGCGCGGCGGCCTTGGTCGGCCTCACGGTCGCCCTCGATCCCGGGCTCATCGACACCACCACGAGCGGCGCCCGAGCCTACCTCGGCCCCTGCTGGGCCGGCGTGATGGCCCTCGGGGTCGGGCTCCAGCGGCCCGGTCGGGCGGGGCTCCTCGCCGGTTTCGGCTTCGGCTTCGCGGTGATGAACCACCCCTTCTCGCTCTGCCTGGCCCCGCTGCTCCTCACCCTGCCCGCCCACCGCCGCGCCGCCCTCGGCCTCCTGCCGGGCCTCCTGCTGCCGCTCCCCGGCCTCGGGGGCCTCTTCGAGGTGGCCGCCGCACAGCCCTCCCAAGGGTCCGCCGCGCTCCTCCAAGACGCCGTGACCACCTTCTTCGAAGTTGGAGGTGCGGCCTCCCTCTTCATTGCGGGCGGCCTGATCGTCGGCCTCCTCTCCGCCCGCACCCGCCCCCTCGCGCTGGCGACCGTCGCAGCCGCCGCCCTGCTCTGCGCCGCCGGCTTCGGGGTCGCCCACCTCCGTGACTACCACCTCCGCCTGCTGAGCCTGCCGGCCCTCGCCGGCTGGGCGGCCTTGACGGGGCCCGGCCCCCTGCTCGGCCTGCTGCTGCTCCGTCCGCCCCCCGATCCCGAAGACGGCGCCGACGCGCTCCGCCGCCCGGGCAGCCTCGCCCTCGAGACCCGCATCGCCGACCGCCTGTACGCGCTCCCCGCTCGGCCGCTCGTCGTCGACGGGGCCTGGATCTCTGCCTCCCCCGCCGCCGAGCCCGGCGCCGTGATGCTGGACCTCGCCCTCCGAGGGGTCCCGGTCGACGACCTGCGACCCGGCGGAGTCGTCGTCGTCATCGCCTCGGGCGAGCGGGCGGACCTCGCGCGCACCGTCTGGCCGCTCCCCCTCCTCGACGAGGGCGACCGCCACCGCGTCTTCGCCGGCACGGAGGCCCAAGTGAGGGCCTGGTCCACGCCCCTCTGCGACCACCACCCCCGCCTCGGCGGCGCCTGGGACGGCCTCGCCGCCCTCCACACCGCGCTCGACGCCGCGGTCGTCGGCCGCTGGTGGGCCTGTCCGTGAATGTCCCTCGCGCCGATCGCCTGCTGGCGGGCCTCTTCGCGCTCGAGCTGCTCGCGACCCTGGTCGAACTCCGCTTCGGCCCCGGCCTCCGCGTGAGCACGGAGGAGCGCTACAACGCCATCGCCGGAGCGCAGCTCGCCTGTGGGCACGTGGAGGCCCTCTGGGCCCTCCAATACCGACCCTTCTGCGGCGGCTGCACGACCGAGGCCCTGCTCGCCGCCCCGCTCCTCCGGCTGCTCGGCGCGGGCACCTTCGTCTGGAAGCTCGTGCCCGCCGGCTTTCACCTGCTGCTCGTCGGCGCTGGCGCCCTCCTCGCGCGGGAGCTCGCGGGGGCCCTCGCCGGCGCCGCCTTCCTGGCCTTCGCCCTCTCTGCGCCCGAGTTCTTCCGGGAGCTCTCCTTCACCGGCTTCGGCAACCACATCGAGGCGAGCGCGCTCACCCTGAGCGCCGCGGCCCTGTGCGCCCGGGCCTGCCGCGCGGGGGCTCCCGGCGCGGGGCCGGCCGCGCTGGCGCAGCTCTTCACCGCAGGGCTCCTCGCCGGGGCCTCGATCTGGTTCTGTCGCAGCACCGCCTACGCCCTCCCCGGGCTCCTCCTCGTCGGGCTCTGGGCGACGCGGGCGCGGGGGCTGATCGGGATCGCCGGCGCGCTCGTCGGCCTCCTCCCCTTTGCCCTCCAACACCACGCCATCCCGCTCCACCTCGCGGCCGATCCGCTCTCCCTGCACGCCGCAACCCTCGCCCCCCCTGACGCGCTGTACCGATGGTTAGTCGGCGATTTTCTCGAGGGTGGGCTCTGGCCCGACGGCCCCCAGGGGGAGCTCGACCTCCTGGGTGGAGCGCTCTGGGGAGGCCTGCTGCTGCTCGGCCTCGGCGGCGCGACGCTCCACGCGGGCGGCCGCCCGGCCCCCGTCCACGCCGCGCGAGCGCTCCCCCTGCTGCTCTGCGGCGGCCTCCTCACGGCCTGGCTGATCCGCTTTGACCTCTGGGACGACAATCCGGCCGTTCGCGGATACGACCCTTTCAACTTGAGGTATCGCGCACCTCTGCTGCCGCTTCTGTGGCTGGGTGCCGCCCTCGCAGCGGCGTCAGTCCCTCGCCGCGGCCCGAGGGGCCTGAGCCTCGCCCTGCTTGGCGGCTGGCTGATCGTGGGCGGGGCGCGCCGGGTGGGCGGCTGGACCGAGGTCGATCACCCGCCGGCCTTCGTCGCCGGTGATCGGGCGGACGCCACCGTCCCGGTCGGCGCCCCACCGCAGCGCCTCGACCGGGCCCAGGGGCGCCCGCAAGACCTCGTCGCCGCAGCCGCCTTCCTCGATCAACATGTCGACAGGCTGGCGATCTGCAGACAAGACCACCTCTTCGAGCTCGGACGTAGGGTCGGCCTCGGCGGCGCCGGCGAAGCGGAGCGCTGCGCGGCCCTCCCCGCCGATCCCCACCCCGACGACGCCCAGGCGCTCCGGAGCGGCCTCGCCCGGGGCCTCGCCGTGATCGCGGCGCCGGGAGCGGCTCCCGCCGTCGCGGCGGCCCTCTGCGCCTGCCGCCCCTACCTCTGCAGCGAGCCGTCTCCATGACCGCGCCCCCGCGCTCCGGCTGGTGGACCCCGCGCCGCGTGGCCGCGCTCGTCCTCTTGGAGCTCCTGCTCTGCCTCGGTGACATGACCCTCGGGCCCTGGGGGCGGCTCCATTGGGAGGAGCTGTTCAACGCGCGCGGCGGCGTCCACTTCGCCTGCGGGCACGTCGAGGCCGCAGGCAACCTCCAATACCGGACCTTCTGCGGGGGCTGCACGGCGGAGGGCCTGATGAGCGCCCCGCTCTTTCGCGCCTTCGGCCCCACCGTCCTCGTCTGGAAGCTCGTCCCGCTCACCTTTCACGCCGTGATCGTGGCCGCTGGCGCCGCCCTGGTCGGCCTCGCCGCCCCGACCCGTCGCTCGGCGGCCGGCGCGCTCTTCGTCGCCCTGATCGTCGCCGCGCCCGGCTATTACCGCGACCTCGCCCTCACCGGCTGGGGCAACCACGCCGAGTCGATGGCCTTTCCCCTGCTCGCGGCGCTGCTCCTCTGCGCCGCGGCCGGGCGCGGCGGGCTCGCGCGGGCGCCGTTGATGCTCGTCGCGGGCGCCACCGCCGGCCTCGGCCTCTGGTACTGCCACACCAGCGGTCACGCGCTCCCCGCGCTCCTCCTCCTCGCGCTCCTCGCCGGCAGAGCCCTCTCCCCGCTCTTCCTCTGCGGCCTCGCAGGCGGGCTGCTGCCCTGGTGGCTGTACCACCGTGATCGCGCGCCGGCGGCGGACTACTCTGCCGACTGGATCGGCCAGCTCCACCTGTCTCCGCCGGGCGCGCTGCTCGACTGGCTGTTCGGCGACTACCTCCGCGCCGGCCTCTGGCTGGACGCCGAGTATGCCGTGCCGCGGCCGATCCCCGACCTCTACTGGCTCGGCCTCTGGGGCCTCGGGCTCCTCGGCATGGCCCTGACCCTCCGGGGCCTCCGCTCGCCCGCCGCCGAGCCGCCCGGCCCCTCCCGCCAGAGCGCCGCGGCGCGGCTCGCCGCCCTCTACACCCCCCTCGCCCTCCTCGGGCTGCTCGGGGCCTATGTCACCCGCTACGACCTCTGGTCCAACCTCCCCGACCTCTACGAAGACCCCAGCTTCAACCTTCGCTACCGGATTCCCCTCTTCCCGATCCTCGCGCTGGGCGCCGCGCTGCTGCTGCCGCGCCTCGGCGGGGGCGAGCGGGCCCTCCCCGAGCGGCTCCGTCGAGGCGCCCTCGCCGCCCTCGCCGCCCTGATCTGCGTCGGAGTAGGCCTCCGCCTCAGCCAATGGGAGGGGCCGCGCCCCGCGCTGGTCGACCTCCGCGTCTTCCGGCACGGCGGCTGGGCAGACCTCACCGTGCCCCCCGGAGAGCCGCTCCAGCGCATGCTCCGCGGCCAAGGGCGCCCCGTGGACGTCGAGGCCGCTCGCCGCTGGATCAGCGCCCATCAGGACCCGCTCCCCGACTGCCGCCTCTCCCACGTCTTCGAGCTCGGCCGGCGCATCGGCATCGGCCTCGACGGCGAGGTCGGCCAGCGCCTCGACGCCTACGTCCCGCCCGCGCTGGCGCTCACCGACACCCCAGGAGCCGCCGATCAGCTCGCCCTCGGCATCAGCCGCGCGCTCGTCCTCCCCGACGACAAGCTGCGCGGAGACACGGTCACGCGCCTCGACGCCCTCTCGACGCAGAGCCCCGCCCTCGCAGCGGCGGTGGGCGCCGCGGCGGGGGCCTCGGTGGCCAACGCCTGGCCCGCCAGCGAAGACCCAGGCCGACCCGATGGGAACCTCGATGAGCGGCTGTTCCTCGGGGTCTGCGTCGCCCGCGGTGTAGCCTGGGTGGAGGGCCGCACCGGCGTCCGCTCCTGGCGGGACGTCGCCCGCCCTCCCAAAGGCCCCCCGGACGCTGAGGCCCGCGCCGCGCTGGCGGGGGCCTGCCTGGGCACTGCCCCGGAGCGCGGCGCCGCCTACTGGGCCGGCGTGGGCAAGACCTGGGCCATCCGGGTGGGCTGCGAGGCCGAAGACGCCGCGCTCCTCGAGGAGGAGACGCAAGCGGCGCCCGCGGCGAGGCAGGCCTGGGCGGCCGCGTGTCCGGCGGAGCGCCACTGAAGACGAGAACGGACGGCGAGGGTCGGCGCCACGCACCTCCGCGCCCGACCCGGCGCGCTCAACCGCTGACGTTGACGACCACGCAGGTGGCGTCGATAGACACGACCTGCTCGCCGAAGGTCACGTCGACCTGCGTGCTCATGCTGTCGAGGTCAGCGACGGGGTAGGTCAGCGCGTCGAGCTCGTTCCCCGCGCTGTCCAAAACGCCGTTGAACAGCCCCTTCCCCGAGTCAGCAAATTCGGCGCTCTCGCCGAAGAGGTCGATCAACGAGGCCTGTGCCTGCCCCTCGTCGGAGCGGTCGGGATCAAAGGCGACGATGAGGTCAGGGTGACCGTTCTCGCGCATCTCGTCGATCACGCTTCGCAGCTCGGCTCCGAGGGCGTCGGTGTCTCCCGACTCACGCGCGACGGCGACACCAGAGGCGTCCATCACGGTGATCGCCGTGTCCGGCTGGATCCCGGAGGCGGCGAGGTCGAAATAGTAGATGCCCAGGTCGCGGCCGATCGAGGCGCCGAGGGAGCCGTAATCCGTGCTGTCGAGCTGCTCGATGAAGAGGAAGCGCAGATCGTAGGCCTCGGTGAAGTACCGATAGCGCGCGAGGTCCTCCGGATCATCGGGGTCGAGCCCGAGCTCGGCCATCACCTCGCGGTCGATGGCGTCGGCCTCTCGCAGCGCGTCCTCTTCGAAGCTGGTGTTGAAGAACACCGACTGGACCTCATAGTCCTCGTAGTTCACCGACTTTCCGGCCACCTTGCCGTCGATGAGCACCTCTCGATCACAGAACTGGCTCTTCCCGGTGTCGAAGGAGCAGGCGACGGAGAGGGGGAGCAGCGTCAGACCGAGACAAGTCGAAATTGAAGATCGTGCGAGCATGAGGCCTCCGAGATGGGCGCCCACCCACCGCCGTCCGTGTGACGACCGTAGCACGGGGCTGTGACAGACCGCCACGGAGAGTCGGGGCCTGCGCTACACTGCCGCCATGCGCCCGACCTCCCTGTTCTGCGTCCTGCTCCTCGCCTGCGACCCGAAGCCGCCCGCCGCGCCTCCGGAGTCCTCCAGTCCCGCCGACGGTGGCGGCGATGAGGGGGCTGACGGCGCCGATGGGACGGACGGCGCCGACGGGGCCGACGGCGCCGACGGGGGGGACTCCGCAGGAGACACCGGAGAGATCGTGTGGCCCGAGCCCACCGAGCCGCCGATGGTCATCCTGATGATCGGCGATGGCATGGGCTTCGAGCACGTCAAGGGCGGCGGCATCTACAAGAACGGCGCCGCCGGCTCCCTCGCGATGGAGACCATGCCCTACCAGGGGCGGGTGCGCACGGCCTCGCTCACCGGCACCACCGACTCCGCCGCCGCCGGCACCGCGATGGCCTGCGGCGAGAAGACCTGGAACGGCCGCCTCGGCCTCGACAAGGACGGGTTCGCCGCCCCCAACCTCACCGAGGCCGCCCTCAGCCGCGGAATGGCCACCGGCGTGGTCACCCGCGACAAGCTCTACGGCGCCACGCCCTCCGCCTTCCTGGTCCACCTCGAAGACCGCTACGAGGACGAGGCCATCTCCACCGCCATCACCGAGGTCCTGCCCACGGTGCTGCTCGGCGGAGGCTTCACGGTGATGTCGCCCCTCATCGACCCCACCGCCGTCACCCTCGTCACCACCCGCGACGAGCTCCTCGCCGCCCCGAGCGAAGACAAGCCGCTGGTCGGCCTCTTCGCCGCCCGGGAGATGCCCTTCGTCGTGGAGGACCCGCTCCTCACCCCCTCGCTGGTGGAGATGACCACCACCGCCCTCGACCGCCTCGACGACGACCCTGAGGGCTTCTTCCTGATGGTCGAGGGGGCGCGCATCGACCACGCCTCTCACTCGAACCTCAGCTCCAACGTCCACCCCGAGACGGCGGCCTTCGACGACGCCATCGCCGCCGTCCTCGCCTTCGCGGCGCTGCACGACAACGTGACCGTGCTCGTCACCGCCGACCACGAGTGCGGCGGCCTCGAGGTGACCGACGCCGGCGTGGTCGCGGCGGGCACCATCCCCGAGACGCGGTGGCGCTGGGGCAAGCACACCAACGCCGACGTCCCGGTCTTCGGCTGGGGCGCCCGGGCGACCGTCTTCGATGGGGTTCGCGAAGACGACCTCTGGGTGAACCAGGTCCTCCGCGCCGCCATCGACGAGCTCGAGTTCGCGCCCCCCGAGGTGCCCGCCGTGGTCGACGGCTGGATGGGCGACCTCGGCGCGCCGGTCTCGGTCCAGACCTGGGACACCGACTTCGGCGCCGGCTACAACCAGCTCGACGCCCTCTACCTGCTCTCCGACGAGGACGGCATCCGGGTCGGCGTGGACGGCGTCTTCGCCATGGGCAACAACGCGGCGCTCGTGCTGGTCGACATGGACTACGGCGCCTCCACCGGCCTCGGCGCTGATGACTTTGCCCTCATCGACCCCTATGGCGTCACCGACACCCTGCTCGGCGGCCTGAACCTCGAGGTCTCGGTCCCCGGTGTGGGCTTCGATCTCGCCGCGGTCGAGCTCCAGGGCTACGAGATCAACCACGGCGAGCTCAACGAATACGCAGGGATCCGCGGCTTCAACGACCGCTTCGGCGCGCCGGAGGACATGTGGTGGATGCTCGCCATGACCAACTTCGACGACGGCAATCGCTCCACGCTGTACGGGCCCGCCCGAGACAGCGCCCCCACGGGCACTACGGAGGGGGGCTTCGAGGCGCTGCTGCCCTGGACCTCGCTCTACCCGGAGGGCCTGCCTACCGCGGGCCTCTCGATCGCGATCAGCGTCATCCTCGTCGATGACACCCCCTTCTACGCCAGCAACCAGGCCCTCCCCCCGCTCGCGAGCAGCGCCGGCGTGGGATCGGGCACCCTGACGCTCGAGGCCGTCGTTCAAGCCGACATCGACGCGAGCGGCGCCCTCCTCAGCCCCCCCGTGGTGATCGAATGATCCGGACGCTCCGCCTCCCCGGCCCGGCCCCCCTCCTCGCGACAGGGCTCCTCTGCCTGCTGGTCGCCTGCTCGCCCGAGAAGGCGGGGGGCAGCAGCGGGGACAGCGGAGGTGACGGAGCGGACGGCGCCGACGGCACAGACGGCACAGACGGCACAGACGGCACAGACGGCGGAACGGACTCCGGGGGTGGAGAGGACAGCGGGCTCCCGCCGAGCCCCATCCCCTTCACCCTCCACGTCACCGGGGCGCTGAACGCCGATCTCGGCTTCAATGTCTCCGCCTGTCAGTGGCCGAGCGGCACCACGAACTTTCGCCAGTTCTGGCGCACGGACTCGGGCACGCACGTCTTCGTGCTGGTCGTCGAGCTCCTCGGCATCTTCGAGGGGCCCGGGGTCTATGACAACACGAGCAGCACCGCTCGGGTCAAGCTGCAGGAGGAGGCCGGCGGATCGGCCTCCTACTTCTACTCCGACGCCGCGGCCGGAGACGCGGTGGTGGTGACCATCGAGGAGGCCGACGCCGACACCTGGCAAGCCTGGGGCGAGTTCTCCGCGGCCACCCTCTCCGACGGGCTGGGGGGATCGATCACGCTCCAGCCCAGCACGAACCCCATCTGGTGCGAGACGGTCGACCACTGAGCCGCGGCCACGGCCCGCCTCACCCCTCGCCTCACCCCTCGCAGGCCGCCCGCGCCATGTAGTGGACCTCCACGATGGCGCCGGCCTCCGGCGCGGCGGCCGCGGTGAAGCTGAGGCTCTGGGTCGCTTCGTCGTAGGTCCAGTCGGTGAAGCTGAGGCCGTCCACCTCCACCGTGATCGACTCAGGCAGGGGCGGCTCGCGGAGGGGATGGAGGAGGCTGCCGGCCGCCGTCCGCGAGGTGACCTGCGCCACCGCGTCGAAGAGGCCGCTCCAGTCGCCGCCGCAGAGGTCCTCGAGGACGCCGCCGCTGCGGAGGGCAGCCTCGGCGTAGCCCGCCCCGTATTGGAGCCCGCCGCAGGCCGAGGCCTCGGTGGGGATGAAGGCGCTCACCACGACCTCGGTCGCCTGCGGCGCCGCATCGACCAGGGCGGCGAGGGAGGCCTCGGCGCTGAGCCCGCTCCCATCGGGGCCGCCGGCGAGCACCAGCACGTGGAGCTGTGTGTTGTCGCGGAGGAAACCCTCGAGGCAGCCGCCGGGCACGTCGTTGGCGAGGCTCTCCGCCGCGGCGGCGAGGAGCGCGCCGCCCCCCGGACCGGCGGCCCCCTCGAGGCCCCGCTCGAGCGTGCTCGAGAGGTCCGCGAGGCTGTCGGTGCGGTCCGGGGGACAGCTCGACAGGCCGGTGCTGACCGCGAGGTGCACGTCCGCGGCCGCGGCCTCGTAGGCGGCGGCGAGGGCGTCGGTCGCCCGCTGCCCTTCGTCGAGGTAGGCGCCCATCACCCCATCCGTGTCGGCCAGCACGAGCAGATCGACCGACACCCCCGGCGCGTAGACAAAGCGCTCCTCCACCATCTCCCCCTCATAGCTGAAGCCCCGGAGGGGGACCGTCACCCGGGGCCGCAGCGGATCGTTCGTGAAGAAGCTGAGCGTCGTCTCTCGGGCCCCTCCCCCCGCGCTCGACCAGGCGGGGTGGAAGAGCAAGGAGAGGGGCGCCTCGATCGAGTCGCTCAGCAGGCTGAAGTCGCCATCGTCGGCGAGCGCAAGGTCGGTCACCGTCAGGGGCTCCGAGCCGACGCCCTCCAAGGCCAGGGTGAAGGCGGCGGTGCAGCCGATCGGCGTCGTCGGCACCTGGACCGCCCCCACGCTCAGCACCGGCGCGCGCCCGCTGCCGCTGAGCTCCACCGTCTCCACCCCGTAGTTGACGCGGAGCTGCCCCGCCCAGCTCCCCTCGGTCGGCGCCGTGAAGGTCACGTCGAGGCGGCGAGCTTCCCCGGGCTCGAGCTCAAAGTACGGCTCTGCGTCCACCGTAAAGACCTCGCTGGCCCCGTCCGTGAGGTCGATCACCTCGTCGTGGCCGTGCACGGTGAGGCTGGAGCCGCCCGCGTTCGTGACGGTGAAGCTCCGCACACCCGGCCCGTCTGCCGCCACCGACAAGGCGCCGAAGTCGAGCTCCGCCGGGCTGATGACCAACAGACCCTCGCCTGCGAGGCGGTCGTCGCCGCCGCCAGTGCCCCGCGCGGAGAGGAGGGGCTCACAGGCGCCGCACAGGCCGACCAGAAACAGGCCGACCCCAAGCAGGCCGGGCCGAGTGAGGCGACCAGACCCTCGCGGGGAGCGGAGATGATGCGGCGCGATCTGGCGCAGGGGACCCTCGAGGCGTCAGCGGGCGGCGATGCCCACCGCCAGACCATGGTGCCACAGGCTGGTCCAGCTCGTGTCGTGCTCGAAGGGGGCGTAACGAGCGTCGTAGCGGACCAGCAGACCGCGCTCCCCCACGGGCAGGACCCAGGCGGCGCGGGCCCCGAGGGCGCCAGTGAGGGTCGCTTGCCGATGGGCGCCTGTCTCATTCGTGAAGGCGCGCACAGGGACGAGCAGCTCGGCCTCCGGGCCGAGGTGCAGGCCGCCCCAGCGCCAGCCGACCATGCCGCCGAGGCCGAGCTCCCCCGTGAAGACCGGCAGCCCCGCCTTCGCCGCGATGGGCTGCTCGGCGATGGGCCCCTCCATGCCCGAGACGCGGAGGTGGACACCCGAGCCCCAGCGGGCGCCCGCGGAGGGATCCAGCAGGCCCAGCTCCAGCTCCCCTGAGTAGGGGTGGAAGGCCCCCTCTCCCTCCCCGTGGCGGACCATCGCGCCGAGCGCGACATAGGGCCGCGCGGCCCGATCGTCCCGCAGCAGGTTCTCCACCGACCAGGTGTTGCCGGCCTCCAGATCGACCCGTCCGCGCGCGATGCTGCGGCCATCGGCGTCTTGGAGCTCGATCAGATGGCGCCCCGGCTCGACGGGGGTGAGGCCCATGACCGCGCCGCGGGGGATGCCGTCCACGAGCAGCTTCGCGCCGGCGAGGAGCTCATCGCAGGCGGCCAACAGGGCCTGCTCGGCGCGGGAACGCCGCTGGGGATCGCCCGAGAGGTATATCTCCTCCCGACCCACGATCCGGTACTCCGCCCGGGGGACCTGGATCCCCGCCGTGCGGGTGATGGTGTGGTCGCGGGCCCAGTCATGGGCCTCGGTCACGTCGACGAGGCCGTCGCGGTCGAGGTCCGCGCTGCCCCGCTCCCCGGTGAGAGCCTCGATGAGGTAGTGCGTGTAGACGCCGTTCTCGAGGGCGGGGTCCTCCATGGCCGGCTGGTGGACCTGGGCGGCGAAGAGCCGCGCCTCGCTCTCGGCGACCTCGCGCAGCGCCCGCGGCGCCGGGGGCTCCCCCCGCAGCCCGGCGACGAGCTGCGCCGTGGCGCTGTTCAAGGCCGCCCGACCGACCAGGCCGCCCGAGCCCGCCCGCCCCGCCTCCGGCCGACCGCCGGCCATCCGGCCGTTGTGGCAGGTGTCGAGGATGAGGACCCGACGACGCGCGACGAGCTCTCCCAGCTGCTCCTCGAGGGAGGCGATGGAGATGCCGGTGTGATCGGGATCATCGAGGAGGCCATCGCTGGGGAGGAACCAGAGGCGGCTCCCCTCGCGGGCGTCGAGGCTGAGCGTGCCGTGCCCGGACAGGTAGAGGAGGAAGGTGTCATCCCGCTGCAGGTCCGCCGTCGCTATGGCGATCGCCCGCCGGATGCCCTCGGCGGTGGTCGCCTGCTGCCCCTCGATGACGAAGACGCGGTCAAAGGCCCCCACGGCGGGGTCTTGCAGGACACGCCCGAGGTCGAGCGCGTCCTTCGTGGGGAAACGGAGCCCCTGCAGCGCAGGGTCCGCGTAGTCCTGCACGCCCACGACCACGGCGACCCGTCGCGGCGCATAGGCCGCGTCGAGGTCACGGGCGACTCCAGAGACGACCCCAGCGTGGGCGACGGCGACCAGGAGGGGCCAGGCGACGGTCATGGCGACACCCGAACGCGGACGGCGGCACATTGTACGCCGAGCGCGTCGAGGGCGCCGCACAGGACGATCGGATCGAGCGGCCGAGCGCCGTCGGGGCCGACCGGCAACGCCCCATCGAGGACGGACTCGCGCCATGGCTCGTCGCCAGCGACGAGCAGGAACACGGCGCTCTCCTCGCCGGGCTCGATGCGCCAGGCGAGCGGACCCTCGCCGCGGACCAGATCGGACTCGCCCGCGGCGACCGTCGCCTCGTGGACGAGGTCGGTCGAGCGGCTGTCCACTCGGAGCAGGCCGACCCACGTCCCGCGATCGAGGGTCGCCCGAAAGTACAGGGTGTCTCCGGGGTGGTACTCCGCGTCCCGCGAGAGCCGCTCCACTCCCCCTTCGGGGCCACGGACCGCGACCTTGAGGCCCAGCTCCGGGCGGCCGCCGCCCACCCCCCGCTCGATGAGGACCGGGGGCGCCTCATGGGTCGGCCAGACCACAGTCGCCAGGACCGCCGCCGCCGCGACCCCGCCAGCGGCGACCCACCACCGCCGCACCACCACCCGTGACTCGGGCCGCGGCGCCGCCCTGAGCTCGGCCTCGACCTTCGCCCGCAGCGACTCGACCAACGGCGCCGGCGGGGCCGGCGGTGCGAGCTCGCGAAAGAGCTGCTCAATCGCGCCGAGCTCCGCCTCGTAGGCCTGACAGTCCACGCAACCGGTGAGGTGGGCCTCCGCGACCGGAGAGGGCGGCGCCTCGCCCGAGAGCGCCGCTCGACAGTGTGCGCAGCCGACGGCCTCGGACATCAGGCGCTCCCCCCGAGCCAGTCCCGAAGCCACGCCCGGCCCCGGCTGATCCTCGCCCGCGCGTTGCTCGCCTCGATGTCGAGCAGGGCCGCCACCTCGTTGTGATCGAAGCCCTCCACCACGCCGAGGAGGAAGGCGTCGCGCAGGTTCTCGGGCATCGCCGCGATCGCCGCTTCGAGGTGGATGCGGGTGTCGGGGTGGGAGGTGCCCGGCCCCTCCCCGGAGGCGACCTCCCCCGACGGCCATCCCTCCCCGGCGACACGTTGGAGCTGCCGAGCTCGATCTCTCGCCGCGTTGAGGGCGATCCCGAAGAGCCAAGGCCGGAAAGGGCGCCCCGGCGTGTAGCGGGCGCGCGACCGATACACCCGCAGCAAGCTCTCCTGGTAGAGATCGGCGGCGGCCTGGGGATCCCGCGTCTTTCGTAAGAGGAAGCCGTACACCCGCCCGTGGTGTCGCTCGAAGAGCGCGCGGTAGGCCGCATGATCGCCCTCTTGAACGCGCAACATGAGCTCCTCGTCGGAGGGTCCGACCGGGGCGGCAGGGGTGGAGACCGGCTTCGAGACCAAGTTGCCGAGACCAGGCTGGGGAAGCGGGCGAGCGGGCCCAGGTTCGGAGCCAGGCGAGAGGCAGCGCTCGGCTACCTGCCCCCTGTTACGCCCCGACGCCCCACCGTGTGACAGGGCGCATCAACATCACCCGCAAAAGGGTCGGGTGGTCACCCATTCCTTGCGGGTATCCGAATGGGGATGTAGGGCTGTGCGTCACGACCTGCCTAAGACTCCGAATGAATGAGACCCTGAGACCCACCCCCAGAAACGAGGTTGACCAAAATGTCAAGTCTTCGCGCTCGCTCCCCTCAAATGGTGCTCGCCGCCCTCCTCTTCGCGACCGGCTGCGGTCTCGGTGACAAGCTGGGAGATGGCATCGACATTGTCGGCACCCTCAAGGTCGACGGCGACGAGCCCGCCGCCTACTCCTTCAAGCTCTATTCCTACACGGACAACCAGGACGCCTTCGACACCAGCTACTGCTCGGACGGCGGTGGTGGCGACTGTTACGGGCGCGTGATCACCTCCAAGCTCGACACCCCGGTCACCCAGGACGACGGCTCTCCCCTGGAGGTGACGGTCAGCGGCGGCGACATCACCATCAGCGGCGCTCCGCTTGACCTCGCCTACGTGCTCGTCGCCACCGGCGATGACGGCGCCGTCGCCTGCTCCACCGACGTGCTCGGCTATGACGAGGACACCAAGGTCGTGACCTCGGAGAGCGCGATCACCCTCGCGAGCGCGATCACCGACGCGACCGTCGATCTCCCCCGCACCGTCCGCCTCTCCTGCGCCGCCCCCTCCACCGTCGAGGAGACCCCGGAGGAGGTCGATGAGGAGCCCCCCGTCGAGGACGGTGGCGACATCCCGGCCGGTGACGATCCCGTGGCCGCCTGGGTCTCCTACACCATCACCGACAAGAGCGGCTCGCCCGTCTACGGTGACGCCAGCGGGGCCAGCGTCGAGGCCGACGTCACCTGCGGGGCGAGCTTCCCGAGCGTGCTCCAGGTGCACGGCACCGCGGTCAACACCTCGGCCACCGAGGCCTACATCCGCATCCAGTTCGGGTCCGGTGACTCCGCCACCTACCGCACCATCGCCACCCCCATCGTGGACGGCGAGATCGATCAGGCCATCAGCCTCACCGGTGGCTACGCGGTGGTCCAGCTCGACCTCGACGAGACCCTCGACGGCGTCAACGAGAGCTACACCATCAGCTTCTGTGACCGCGAGGAGCCGCCCGCCCAGGAGATGCTGACCATCCTCACCTGGGACAAGGACGACACCGACGTCGACACCCACATCTACTCGGGCACCGAGGAGGTCGCCTACTACAGCCTCAGCCAGAGCTGGGGTGACCTCGACATCGATGACGTCGATGGTTTCGGTCCGGAGACCTTCACCACGAAGACCTCCACCTGGGGCAACCTCTACGGCGTGCGCGTGCACTACTACAGCGACCACGGCAACGGCGACACCCTCGCCACCATGCGCGTGATCTACTACGACGACACCACCGGCAAGATGTGCGACATCACCGCCAGCCAGTCCATGTCTTCGTACGACTGGTGGGAGGTCGGCACCTTCGGCCCCGGCAGCTGCGAGTAAGGCCGCTCAGTCACCGCCCGGATCGCAGAGGAGGGGGATGTCTTCCCTCCCCCGCATCCAGGCGGTGACGGTGTAGCGCAGGGCGTGGCTCGGCAGGACCTCATGTTCGAGCCGGTCACTGAGGAAGAGGACGAGCCGATCCATGATCGGCTCGACGTCTTTGCGGCCCTCGGGGAGCCAGACCCGCAGCTCACCCCCATCCCCCGGCGCCCAGCCCGGGTTCAGGTAGAGGAGCGCGGTGAGCTTGCGGTTGGACTGGCCGGGGAAGGCGTCGAGGTGGCGGACATACCGAGCGCCGCCGCCCGGGTAGCAGGCCACCTGCACCTCGAAGCGGGAGAGGCCGAGCCAGGCGTCCTCGTTGAGGCCGAGGCGGAGCGCCTCGAAGCGCCGCCAGAGCCCCTCCAGGCCGGCGGGGGCGGCAGAGGCCCCGAGCCAGGCGATGAGATCTCCCCGCTGCTCCGGATCGAGCACCGCGCGCCGGCTCAGCGTGGCCGGTCGGAGCCCCCCTGTTTCGGCGAGCGCCACGATGGCCCGCCGCACCCCCGCCGCCTCGTCGCCGAGCACCCCGTCGCGGATCACCGGCCGGCCCTGGCCCAGGGCCTCGATCTCTTCGTCCTGGAGGCGGATCACGCGCGCCTTCGGGCCACAAAGCCAGCGGCGGCCGTGGCGAGCAGGCAGAGCCAGGGGAAGACCCACCCGCCGCGCACGTAGAGCGTGTCAGCCTTGCCGAGCCGCACGGTCGCGACCGCGGCGACGTCGGTGAAGGGCTCGGTCTCGTCGTGGATGTCGCCGTGCGGGTCGACCACGAAGCTCACACCGGTGTACGCGAGCCGCAGCACCGGCCGCCCGAAGGTGGTGGCCTGGACGGCGGCGAGCATCGCGTGCTGGTGGGGGGCGGTGGTGTCGCCAAACCAACCGTCATTGGTGATGTTGACGAAGAGGTCGACCGGCTGCTCACGCTCGCCTCGGAACATCTCCCACATCTGCGCCTCGAGGATGGCCTCGTAGCAGATGGGCACGCTGTAGGTGAAGGAGACCCCTCCGTCTCGGGTGGTGCCGTCGAAGACGGTGGGGCGAGTGCCGGCGTGGAAGTCGCCGGGCCCTTCGATCAGGTCGCGCAAGAAGGGAAAGGTGTCCGAGAGCGGGATGTACTCGCCAAAGGGGAGCGGGACCATCTTGTCGTAGCGGTCCTTGAGCTCGCCCTTACGCGTGAACAGATAGACCGAGTTGTAGGCCTCGGTCACCTTGTAGGGAGAGGTCTCCTCCCGGTGGATGGTGCCGCCGCCGATAAGGAAATCGACGTCGTTCGTCCGGGAGAGCCGCTCGAAGAACTCCCGCGGTGACAGCTTGCCGAGCGCGTTGACGGGCTGCTCATCGTTGGGGTTGAAGAAGATCGCGCCCTCCGCCCACACGAGCAGATCGGGCTTGAGCACGAGCGCCTCCTTTGTCCCGTCGAGCCAGGAGCGGAGGCCGGCGAGCACCGACGAGGCCATCCGCTCCTCCATCGTGACGCCCTGCTGGACAATCGCCGCCTGGAAGGTGGGCGCGGCCGCGATCTCAGCCTCCAACTTATGGTGTCGCCAGGCACCGAAGCCGAGGTTCCCGAACCACAGGGCGGCCACACCGGCGATGAGGGCCGGCGACTGTGCCCGCCCCTCCCGCCGCCGGTAGACCCCCTCAGCGAGCAGACAGTTCACGAGGAAGACGAGGTAAGAGACCCCCATGACGCCGGTGACGCTCGTGAGCTGCCAGATCGCCGGCGAGCGGAACTGACCGGCCCCCTGGTAGTAGGGGAAGAGCGCCGGCGAGAGCTTCTCCACCGAGACGAGCAAGGCGGGCAGCACGAAGACCCAGGCCGCGCCGATGCGGTCGCGGAACCAGTGCACCGCCCCGAACACCGCCGCGTACGGCAGGGCGAAGGCCGAGGCGAAGAGGATGTGGATGGCCAGCGCCAGCACCCAGGGCAGGTTGCTGAAGCGCACCACCGTCTCGATGAGCCAGAAGAAGAGCAGGAAGACGGCGACCCATCCGGCGAGGTAACCGAGCTTGGCGTTTCGTTTGACCTCGCCAGAGCGCAGCGCCCAGAAGAGCGGGAGGAAGCTGAACCAATGGAGCCAGCCGAGGCCGATCGGCGGAGAGACGAGCATCAGTGCGGCGCCGGAGATCAGCGCCGCGACGATCGCGGGGGCGAGCGCCTGGATCGAGCGGAGGTTCATGCGGCTCCCGCGGAAGGCCCGGTCGCTTATCCCAGCGGGCCCCGGGATAGGAGGGCCGGCCTCAGGTGTCTCCCTCCGCCCAAGGGTCGGCGCCGGGGCGCGGCCCGACGCTCGAGTCTCCATGCCTCGCCTCCTCCCCCTCACCTTGCTCACCTTGCTCACCGCCTGCGGTGATCGTGCGCTGCCGCCCTTGGCGCCGCCTCCTGTCGATCTCCTCGCGGTGGTCGAAGACAAGCAAGTAGGCAGCGGCGAACCCGTGAAGGTAGCCCTCCAAACCTGGCAGTCTGAGGGCTGGTCGATCAGCGCGCCCCCCGCCACGGCCGAGGGGCTGACCGCGCGCGCCGAGGGCTCCGATCCGCCGACCCGCGTGGGCGAGCGAGACCTGCGGGTCGATCACACCCGCTTCGAGGGGCCCGACGGCAGCTACGTGATCGCGTTTCCCCCGGTGACCGCGACCGGGCCCGGCGGCCAGACCCGAGAGATCACGCTGCCGCCCGTCTTCGTCGACATCGGCGTGACCGGCCCCCAAGGTGGCGACATGGCCGACTTCGAGGCCGCGCCGCCCCCGGCGCCGCCGCCCTGGGGGCTCATCGCCGCCGGGTGCGGCGCGGCGCTTCTGGTCACCGTCGGGATCGCCTACGCTTGGTGGGTGCGTTCGCGGCGCCCGGCGCCCGTCGCCGTGCCCGATCCGCCCGCCCTGATCGCGGCGCGTGCCTGGGCCCACGCGCGCGCCACCGGCCTCGACGACCACAGCCTCGCTGTCGCCCTCTCCCGTATCTTCCGCGAGTACCTGAGCGCGGCGAGCGGCTGGCCCGCCACCACGCGGACCACCCGAGAGATCCTCGCCTACCTCGAAGCGAACTCGTTACTCGACCTCACCCACAGGCTCCGCGCCGGCCAGATCCTCGACGCCACCGACCGCTTGAAGTTCGCCCGCGAGGGCGGTGGCGCCCGCTTCTTCGAGGAGATGGACGAAGACTTCGCCGCGATCCTGGAGGCGACCCGTGCTTGAGTGGGCGAACCCCTGGGCCTGGCTGCTGGTCCCTCTCGCTGTGGCAGCGCCGTGGCTCGGCCGCCGGCCGCGCCTCGCGATCTCGAGCCTCGCCGCGGTCCAGCTCCGTCCGTCCCTACGGGCCACCTTCGCCTGGCTCCCCGAGCTCCTCGGCTCCGTGGCGCTCCTCCTCTTCGTGGTGGCCCTCGCCCGCCCGCAGCTCGTCAACCGCGAGCGCAGCATCGACAGCGAGGGCATCGACATCCTGCTCGTGCTCGACACCAGCGGCTCGATGCAAGCCGAGGACTACCAGATCGGGGGGCGGGCCGCGAACCGCCTCGAGGCGGCCAAGGAGGTGGTGGCCGACTTCATCGAGCGCCGCCCCGACGATCGGATCGGCCTCGTGGTCTTCGGCTCGGAGGCCTTCACGCAGGTGCCGCTCACCCTCGATCACGCCGCGCTGACCAACTTCCTCGGACAGGTTCAGATCGGGATGGCGGGGGACAAGGCCACCGCGGTCGGTGACGCCCTCGCCATCACCGGCAAGCGCCTGAAAGACCTAGAGGCCCCCTCCCGCATCGCGATCCTGCTGACCGACGGCCGCAACAACGCAGGCGCCTTGAAGCCGCTCGAGGCCGCGGAGGCGCTCAAGGCCCTCGGCGTGAAGGTCTACACCGTCGGCATGGGCTCGGCCGGCGGCGGGGGCGGCTTCTTCGGCATGGGCGGCCGCTCGGACCTCGACGAGGGCACGCTGACCGCCATCGCCCGCACCACCGGCGCCGAGTACTTCCGCGCCGCCGACACCCAGGCCCTCGAGGCGGTGTACGCCACCATCGACAAGATGGAGAAGACCACGGCCAAGGTAGAAGAGTTCGTTCACCGCGACGAACGGTATCACCCTTGGCTCGCCGCTGGCCTCCTGCTGCTCGCCCTCCGGCTGCTCCTCAGCGAGACCTGGCTCCGGAGGCTCCCATGACCCTCGGGCGCCCGGAGCTCCTCCCGCTCCTCTGGCTGCTCCCAGCCTTGTCGCTCTTCCTCGTCTGGGCGCTGGTCCGCCGAGAGGCCGCGCTCCGGACCCTCGGGGCCCTCGCTGGCAGCCGGGTCAGCGCGGGCCTGAAGGGCTATCACCGCGGCCGAGCCGTCCTCACCTTCCTAACATTCGCCCTTGGGATCCTCGCGCTGCTCCAGCCGCGTTGGACCTACCAGTGGGTCGAGGTGAAGCGGCAGGGCCTCGACCTCGTGATCGTGCTCGACGTCAGCCGCTCGATGTACGCCGCCGACGTCTCCCCCTCCCGGATGGAGCGGGCCCGCCGAGAGGTCTACGACCTCACCGAGCGCCTCGCCGGAGACCGAGTCGGGCTCGTGCTCTTCGCCGGAGGGGCCTACCCTCGGATGCCGCTCACCCTCGACTACGGGGCCCTCCGTTTCATGGTCGCAGACTCGAGCCCCGAGACCCTGCTCGCCCAGGGCTCTGACCTCGGCGCGGCGATCGAGGCCGCCGTGAAGCTGCTCGGAGACCGCGGCGCGGCCGACCAGGCCATCCTCATCCTCTCGGACGGAGAGGACAACGAGGGCACGGGCTTCGCCGCCGCCGAGGCCGCCAGCGAGGCGGGGATCCACCTCTACACGCTCGGCGTCGGCACCACCGACGGCGCGCCGATCCCCCTCCCCGAGGGGGGCTTCAAGGAGGACGCCTCGGGCAAGGTCGTGCTCAGCCGCCTCGACGAGGCGACCCTCACGCGCATCGCGGAGGTCGGCCAGGGCGCGTACGTGCGGGCGGGGGCCAGTGACGCCGACGTGGCCGCGATCTACGAGGGAGAGATCCGCGGAAAGCTCCAGCAGGCCGAACAAGGCGCCCGGAGAGACAAGGTGTGGGATGAAGAGTTTCCCTGGTTCCTCCTCGCCGCCCTCGTGCTGTCCGCCGCGACCGCCGCCCTCCGGCCGGGCCCCCTCCGCCTCCCGGGAGGTCCGGCCGGCGCGGCCAGCCTCGCCTTGCTCCTCGCCATCGGGGCGGCCCGCGCCGCCGACAACACCGACTGGGCGGCCCGATCCCAGGAGCTGGCTCGCGAGCAGGCCCTCCACCCCGACGACCTCTCGCTCGGTGAGCGCCTCGGCGAGGCCCTCTACCGCTCCGGCGACTACGACCAGGCCCGTCAGGTCCTCGAGGGGGTGGCCGACCGCAGCCTCGATCCCGCCCAGAAGCAGCGCGCGCGCTACAACGGCGGCCTCGCCGCCTACAAGGGGGGTGAGCTCACCCGCGCCCAGGAAGACTGGCAGCGTGTGCTCGAGGAGGCCCCCGACCACGCGCCGGCGAAGAAGAACGCCGAGGCCGTCCAGCGGGAGATCGCCGCTCGCCTGAAGGAGCAGCAAGACCAACAAGACCAGCAGGGCCAACAAGACCAGCAGGGCCAACAAGACCAGCAGGGCCAACAAGACCAGCAGGGTCAGCAGGGCCAACAGGGCCAGCAGGGCCAGCAGGACCCCCAGCAAGGCCCGCCCGAGGGGGCAGAGGCCCCAGAGGGTTCAGGCCAGGTCGGCGATCGCGGGGAGCTGGAGCCGGCGGAGGGCGAGGCCGAAGGGTCGGCGCAGGCCGCACAGGGCCAGGACACCGGCGCGCCCGGTGAGGGCGCCGCCGCGGGCGCGCCCGCGGAGGGCATGAGCCCTGAGGAGGCGGCCCGCCTGATCGACGGGGTAAAGGAGGGCTCGCCGCGGGTCAGCACCGGCGGACGCCGCCAGAGCGGGAAGGACTGGTGATGAGCAGCCTGTTGTTGTGGATCGCCGCGGCCTCCGCGGGCTCCGTCCAGATCGTCGCCGACAGCACCGCCCTCACGGTCGGCCAGACCGTGGGCTTGACCGTCCAGTTCATCGACGCCCCGGCCCGCGGCTTGCCAGACCTCCCCGTCGAGCGCGGGCTCAAGCTGGAATTCCAGTCCCAGGGCCAGCAGACGATGATGGTCAACTTCAAGACCACGCGCATCGTCCAGTACTCCTACGCGCTCACCGCCCTCTCCGAGGGGAGCTGGGAGGTGGGCCCGCTCGATCTGACCGTCGGCGGTGAGGCCCTCCACGCCGCCCCCATCACCGTGAAGGTCGGCCCGCGCAGCGCCGAGGCCACCACCGCCACCGACCTCTCCGCCACGCTGTCCAACCCCGCCCCGTGGCAGGGCGAGGTGGTCACCTACAAGCTCCACTTCCGCTCGCGGGTGCAGGTGGCCGACCAGCGGTGGTCCCCGCCCGACTTTGACGGCTTCATCCAGCAAAAGGGCGTCGAGCCCGACCAGAAGACCTACACGATCGAAGACGGCGGGGTCCCGGTCGCGGTGACCGAGCTCGTGGTCCCCCTGCTCGCCTCCGCTCCCGGGGCCCACACGATCAGCCCTTCGCTGCTCACCGGCATCGTCCCCGAGGCGCGGAAGGCCCGTCGAGGCCGCCGCGACGACTTCTTCGAGCAGGCCTTCGGCCGCGCGGGGAAGCAGGAGAGCTGGACCGCCCCTGCGATCCCGCTCACCATCCGCCCGCTGCCCAAGGAGGGCCGCCCCGCCGACTTCTCCGGGCTGGTGGGCCGCTTCGCGCTCTCCGTGAAGGCCGAGCCCTCCGAGCTCAAGCTCGGCGAGTCGGTGACGATGGAGATCACGCTCGCAGGGACCGGCTCCCTCGACGGCTACCACCTGCCGCCCTTGGCCGAGAGCGCGGCGCTCCGCGTCTACGACGACGCGCCCGTCATCACCTCGAGCCTCAGCGCCGACGGCTTTCAGAGCGTGGCGGTCTTCAAGCGGGCGGTCGTGCCGCAGTCCGAGGGCGCGCTCCAGATCCCGGCCCTCCGCATCCCCACCTTCGATCCCGAGGTCGGCGCCTACCGCGAGCTCGAGTCCCCCGCCCTGACCCTCCGCGTGGCGCCGGGCGACGGCGGCGGCCTCGTCACCAGCTACGCCGCCGACGGGGCCGACCGCCGCGGCGAGGTGAGCGCGCTCGGCGACGACATCCTCCCCGTGCCAGGCGACGCCTCCGTCGGCGACCACAGCCTGCGCGCCGCCCTCCCCCTCGCCCTCGGCCTCCCGACCCTCCCCGTGCTCGGCCTCGTCGGCGTCGGGCTGCGGGGGCGGCTGCGGCGGCGTCCGATCGACCCGCGGGTCGAGCTGGAGCGGCGCCTCGTGTCCCTCCCCACCGAGCCCGTCGCCCGCCTCGCCGCCTTGGAGGCCCTCTTCCGAGAGGCGGCCGCCCTCCGCCTCGGGCGACCGGCCCCCGGCCTGGACCGCGCCGCCGTCGCGCCCCTCGGCGAGGTGGCGCTCCAGCTCTACGCCGACCTGGACGCCGCGCGGTACGGCGGCATGGGGGGCGCCGATCTCGAAGCCCGACTCCGCGCCTTCATCCTGGAGGGTCGATGAGCCCCGCCGCTCTGCTCGGCCTCGCCCTGGCCTTCAACCCCGCGGCCCACGCGGGCGGCCAGGAGGCCTACGAGGCGGGGGTCACCGCGGATCGGGCCGGTGACGCCCCAGCCGCGGCCGCGCGCTTCCTCGAGGCGCTCGAGGCAGGAGCCCGCGATCCCGTCGTCTACCACGGCCTCGGCAACGCCCTCTACCGCCAGGGCAAGCGGGGGCCGGCCATCGCCGCCTGGCGCCGCGGCCTCGTGCTCGCGCCGCGTGATCCCGACCTCCAGGCCAACCTCGACCGCGCCGTGCGGGAGACCACCGATCGTCTCGAGGCCACCGAGCGAGGCCCCAGCCCGCTCTTCTGGAAGGGCTGGCTCTCCCCTCGCCAGGGCGCCCTCGGGGCCGGGCTCTGCGCCGCTCTCGGCCTCAGCCTCGTCCTCGGCCACCGCCTCCGCGGGGGCGTCCGCCTCTGGACGGGGCCCACGACCGCCCTCCTCTCCCTGTCGGCCCTCCTCACCCTGTCCACGGTGGTGGCCTCTCGCGAGCAGCCGGGCGCCGTCATCACCGCGCCGGCCGTGAGCGCTCGCAGCACCCCCAGCGCCGACGGCGTCGAGCTCTTCGTCCTCCACGAGGGCGCGCTGGTCGAGGTCGATGAGCAGAGCGGCGAGAGCAGCCTCATCCACCTGCCCGACGGACGGAAGGCTTGGGTGCCCACCGAGACCCTGCTCTCCGCTGACCCTGCAGACCCCTTCCCCCCGTGACCGCGGTCCGGTGACCGCGGCCCGCCCCTACACGTTCGAGTAGGGGTTCCGGATCGGGAGCAGCCGCAGGGCCTGCACCAGCTCACCGAGGCCGCGACTGATGTCGACCGAGGTCTCGTAGCCGGTGGCGCGCACGCGGCTGTAGTCCACCTCGTAGTCGCGGCGGTCCTCGTCCTTGCCAAACTCGGCGAAGTAGCAAAGGAACTCCACCCGCATTTGCAGGAGGCGGATGATGTCCTGCTTCGTGTAGTTGAGCGACTCGTGACCGACGTTGTAGACGTCGTGGTGGAGGTCATCCCAGCGGGCGAGGGCGTGCTCGAAGGCTCGGGCCATGTCGTGCACGTGGATGAAGGTGCGCCGGAAGTGCTTCTCGTAGACCACGAGGTAGCGGCGGTGCACCGCCTGCCAGGTGAAGTCATTGATCATCAGATCGAGGCGCATCCGCGGCGAGGTGCCGAAGGCCGTCGCGAAGCGCAGGGCCTTGGAGTTGGGCCGCGACCGGAAGATCTGCTCCGCCTGTGTCTTCGTCTCCCCGTAGAGGCTGAGCGGGTTGAGCGGCGTGTCCTCGGTGCAGACACCCTCCACCTCTCCGTAGTTCGAGCCGGTGGAGGCGTAGAGCAGGCGCGCGCCAGCCGGGGCGAGCTCACAGACATTGCGCGCCCCGTCGACGTTGACCTCGACCGCCTGCCGCGGCAGCTTCTTACACAGCGGGTACCCGACCAGGGCCGCGAGGTGTACGACGCTGTCGGCCCCCTCGAGCTCCCGAGCCAGCGCGCCGCGGTCGGTCACATCGACCTGCGCGAAGCTGAAGCCCGGATGGATGAAGTGCGGGAGCAGGGCCTCCCCCCCAAACATCAAGCTGTCCAGCACATGAACACGATGCCCCGCCTGCAAGAGGCGGGGCACGAGCGTGCTCCCCACATACCCAGCACCACCGGTGACGACGACCTTCATGGGCGCACTCTACCAGAGCGCGCCCACCCGATCGGGCTCAGTGAGCGAGGTCGCCAGACTCGCGGGGCAGGATCCGCCAGGTCTCGTGATCGTAGGTGATGGGCCCGGTCACGAGCGAGAAGACCTCGCCGTCGCCGTAGGTGGCGTCGAAGTCGTAGAGGGCGTCGTCCATCTGGAGGCTGGTCCAGCTCGTCGTACACACCCCGAACTCGTCGGCGTCCGACGTGAGCGTGAGATCGGCGAGGACCGAGACCAGCACGCCCTCGTAGGGCTCCCAGTCGGCGGGCTCCGAGGAGAGCACGAGGGCGCTCGGGACGCCCGTGCCGGTGACGGTGAGGTCAGCGGCGTCGAAGATCGCGATCTCGGTGAGGTCGTAGAACTCCGACACGTCACCCGTGAGCGTGACCTGATCACCCTGGTTGACGGTGATGCCGCTGCTGCCCACGTAGACGTAGATGCCGTTGTAGGCGCCGGCGTCGTCCTGCACGAAGAAACCGTCGCCCGCCGTCATGCCGCTGACCACCGTGACCCCCTCGAGGGTGACGGTCCCGGTGACGCCGCCGCTCTGGATCTCGGCGATCGTCGCCACGGTGCCCGTCCCACCACCGCCGCCACCGCCCGTGACGTCTTCCGCGCCGCGGGGGTTGAGGTGCCAGGCGTCGAAGCTCCAGGCCAGCAGCCCGGTGACCGAGGGCAGCACGTCGCCCGAGGAGAGGTCGTAGTCGTAGAAGTCGTTGTCGATCACGACGCCGTAGTTGGTCGTGACCTGACCGTGGCTGTCGATGTCGCCTGTCACCTCCACATCGCGGAGGGTGAGCAGCCCGCCCTCGTAGGGCTCCCAGTCGGCGGGGGCCTCGACGAGCTCGGTGCTCACGGGCTCAGCGGTGGCCACCTTCACGAGGTCATCGACGCTGGTGAGCGAGATCTCGGTGAAGTCGTAGTACTCGCTCACCGAGCCGTGCAGGTTCACGGTGTCGCCTACGGCGATGTCGAGCTCGGCGGCCACGTCCTCGTAGCTGAAGACGTAGATCCCGCTGTACTCGCCGCCGCCCTGGTCTTGGACGTAGAAGCCGAAGAAGTTGTTGATCTGGCTGGTGACGACCACGCCCTCGAGGTCAACCGAGCCGGTGATGCCGTCCTGCTGGCACTCGGCGACGGTGGCGGTGCAGCCCTCGCCGGGGACGTAGCCGGCGAGGTCTTCGGTGCCGCGCGGGTTGAGCTTGTACTCTTCGAAGCCGTAAGACACGAGGCCCACCACCTCCGAGTACTCGGCGCCCCGCTCGGACTCGTAGCGGTAGAGGAGGTCGTCGAGGGCGATGCCGCCGGAGAGGGCCGTCTCGCCGTAGCTGTCGGGGCACTCGAGGGCCGACTGGGCGCTGAGGCTGACGAGCACGCCCTCGTAGGGCTCCCAGTCCGACGGGCTGTCGACCGGGGTGGGGGCGACCGTGCCCGTGCCCGTCACGGTGATGCTGTCCGAGCTCACGGTGAGCTCGGTGTAGTCGTAGAACTCGCTGACCACGCCGGTGAGCGACAGCTCGTCGCCCACCGAGAGGAAGAGCTCGCCCAGGCCGCCGGTGCCGAGGAAGACGTAGACGCCGCTGTACTCACCGCCCTCCGCCTCGGAGATGAAGAAGCCCTCGCCGTCCAAGGTGAGCGGGGAGGTGACGATCACGCGGCTGAGGCTGACCTGGGAATCAACCTCGACGTTCCCCTGCTGGATGTCATAGATGGTGGCGGGCGTGGTCCCACCCCCGTCGGCGCCGTCCCCTGCCCCGTCATCGGAGCCGGAGCCCTTGTCCGAGCTGGAGGGCGTGATGCAGCCCGCCGACAGTCCGGCGAGCACGAGGAGCGCTCGGGCGGTCGTCCGCGACCGCAGCCGTCCCTTCGCCGTCATCGCCTGGACACCACCCGCGGTCTGCTTGTTCTCGCTGATCATCACTGCACCCTCCGTTACCGGGACCGGGAAATAGTAGGAGAAAACACCCATGGCAAGTGACGCGTTGGTGACGGAGGGCCTCACCCGCCGCTTTGGTGCGCGCACCGCGGTGGATGCCCTCTCCATCCGGGTGGCCGAAGGCGACGTATACGGCTTCCTCGGCCCCAACGGGGCCGGAAAGACGACGGCGATCCGCTGCATGCTCGGCTTGATCAGCAAGACCTCGGGCACGGTCCAGATCTTCGGCGAGTCGGACCCCGTCCGCCAGCGGGCCCACGTCGGCGCGATGGTCGAGACCCCCGCCTTCCACGGCTGGATGTCCGGGCGCGGCAACCTCGAGCGGGCCGTGGCCTTCGCGGGCCAGGGTGACGCCTCCGACATCGATCGGGCGCTCACGCTGGTGGGGCTCAAGGAGCGGGAGCGCGAGAAGGTACGCGCCTACTCGCTCGGCATGAAGCAGCGCCTCGGCATCGCGCGCGCCCTCGTCGGGCGGCCGAAGCTGCTCATCCTCGATGAGCCCACCAACGGGCTCGACCCTCGCGGCATGGTCGAGGTGCGCGAGCTCTTGGCGCGCCTCGCCCGCACCGAGAAGCTGACCATCCTCATCAGCTCCCACCTCCTCTCCGAGATCGAGCTGCTCTGCAACCGCGTCGGCATCCTCTCGCACGGGCGGATGGTGGCGGAGGGCTCGGTGAAGGAGCTCGTGCTCGGCAAGGGCGCGGTGGAGGAGGTGGAGATCGCCGCCACTGACCTCGCCGCCCTCGGCCAGGCCCTCCGCGCGCTCCAGGGCATCCGGGTGGTGGGCGACGGGGAGCCCGGCCGCCTGCGGGTGGCCCTCGACGGCCTCGGCGTGGCCGAGCTCAACCGCGCCCTCGTGCAGGGCGGCGTGTCGGTCACCGCGCTGGTGCCGGTGCAGCGCTCGCTCGAAGACCTCTTCCTCTCCCTGACCAGCAAGGAGATCACCTGATGGTGCCCCACCTCCCGAAGATGATCCTCGCCGAGCTCCGCGCCGTCTTCTCGCGCGCCTCCGGGCTCGGCGCGCTGATCGTCGCCTTCGCTGTCGGCGCCCTCACCCTCGCCGGGGTGCAGTGGGTGATCTCCCGCGGCGGCGACGCCCAGGTGAACGGGGCCAACGTCACCCAGATGGTGGACGCCACCTGGGTGGGAACCGCGGGCTACGCGCTCAAGGCCCGCAACTTCTTCATCCTGCCGATGGTGCTGATCCTCGCGGTGGGCAACACCTTCTCGCTCGAGATCGGCGACCAGTCGCTGCGAGAGGTGCTCGTCCGCCCGGTCACGCGCTGGAGCGTAATGTTGGCCAAGGTGCTGGCGCTCACGGCGCTGTCGGCCTGCACCCTCCTCGTCACCTGGATGGTGAGCGCGCTCGGCGGCGCGGCCCTCTTCGGCGCCACCGGCTCCATCCTCGACGTGAGCCTCGGCTACCTCGCCTCGCTGGCCTCCGACGTCGGCCTCATCGCGCTCACCACGGCGGTGGCAGTCTTCTTCCGCGGGGTGGGCGGCGTCGTCGTCTCCGTGGTCATCGCGCTGATGGTCGACATGGCGGCGCGGGGGGTGCTCAAGCTGGTGGGGGCGCTCGGCGCAGAGGCCGCCAAGGAGGCCGCGAAATTCCTTCCGGGCGCCGCGCTCGCGTGCTGGGAGGGCTGGAAGGGCGGCGAGTGGGAGCCCACCTCCTTCATCGGCCTCGGCGTGCTGATCTCCGCGTGTTTCACCATCGCGATGGTGCGCTTCCAACGAATGGACGTCCCCTGAGCGGCCGGGGGCGAGGCCGGGCCGGCGCACCACCGACGGCCACACCTCCACCCGCCCCCGTCGTCGAACCCAAGGTGCCCGGCTGCCAACGCGTGGCGGAGGGCATTCAGCTCCGCGTGCGCGCCGCCCCCGGCGCAGGCAAGGACGCGCTGGCCGGCCTCCACGAGGGCGCCATCCGCGTGCGGGTCGCTGCCCGGGCCGTCGAAGGGGAGGCCAACCGAGCCATCCTCCGCTTCCTCGCCCGCGAGGTGCTGGGCATCGCCCCCTCCAGCCTGAGCCTCCTCCGCGGAGAGACGGGGCGAGACAAGCTCATCCTCGCGCGGGGCGACGCCGCCGCGCTCGAGGCTCGCCTGCAGGCGGCGCTGGCCCCCACCCTGTCGAGCGGCGCCCCCGAGGCCTGAGCCGGCTCAGAGGTCGGAATGGCCGAGCCGGTTCCTCACCAGGATGAGGCCGAGGCAGCCCGCCGCTGCGACCGCCGAGCCGAGCAGGAGGGTGAAGGTGCCCTGCACGTCGTCTCCCTTGAGGAGCTGGCCGAGCACGAGCTCCTGGAACACGCTGCCGAGCGCCCCGAGCGTGCCGATCAGGCCCACCGCCAGCGTGGCCTGCTCTCGCGAGCCGACGTCGATCGCCCCAGCGCCGGTCATGATCGAGTCCGGCGCGATGAGCGTGAAGCCGATGAGGCCCATGCTGACGGTGAACAAGGTGAGGCTGGTCGAGCCGAAGAAGTAGAGCAGCAGGCAGCTCAGGACGAGCCCGATCACGAAGAGGAAGCTCACGAGCACACGGCGGCTCTTGAAGAGGCGATCGGACAGGTAGCCGATGAGCACCACGCCGAGGATGCCGGAGAAGTCGAAGACGTTCGTGAGGTAGCCCGCCTGGCCCTTCTCCATCCCGAAGTGGAGCCGCAGCAGGTAAGGCGCCCACGACCAGATGGCGTAGCGGATCACCTTGGCGTTGAAGTAGAAGCCACCCACGAGGAGGACGTTGAGGTAGAACGCCCACTTGGATGGAGCCGGGCGGGCGCTCGCGGCCTCCGCCTCGGCCGCGGTCGGCAGCGCGTCCTCGACCGGCGAGAGCCCGAGGTCTTCCGGCTTGTTCCTCTGATTGAACCAATAGAATACCCAAATCAAGCACAAGACCGCGCTGCCCGCCAAGAAGGACATGCGCAGGCCGTAGGCGTCGAGCACGAAGGCCGCGAGGGTGGTGGCCGCGAGCCCGCCGAACTGGAAGTTCGTCGCCCAGAAGCCCATCACCGTGCCGCGCTCGCCCCGATGGAACCAGGTGGCCATCGTGCCGACATTGGAGGGCCAGCCGGTGGCCTGGGCGAGCCCGTTGACGGCCATCAGGACGGTGAAGAGCAGCACAGCGTCGGTGAAGCCGAAGGCCGCGTTGGCGAGGGCCGACAGCGCCATCCCCGAGAGCACGATGGCCCGCGGCCCGAAGCGCGCGCCGAGCACGCCGGTAGAGAACTGCCCCACCGCATACGCGACGAGGTAGGCGGCGCCGATGTTGCCGAGCACGCCGGCGTCCCAACCGTTGGCCGCGCCGAGATCCGCCTTGGCGACGTAGAAGGGCTTCCGCGCGAAGTAAAAGCCGAAGTAGGAGAGCCAGGTGGCCGCAAAGACACGGCCGCGCCAGGCGCGGAGGCGGGGATCGAGGGCGGGGGTGGACATCGGCGCAGCTTAGCTGTTTGCGCGCCGTCACCCTCCTGTCACCGAAAAAACACCCGGCCCGGCGGTGACGAGGGCCGCCGACGGGTCGATCGCCCCCGAATGGACGCTGATGGGCTTGAGTCGCGCTAAAGAATCAAAGCCCATGCCCACCTCCGCCGAAGACCTCCGCCTCGTCTACCAGGAGCTCCGCGCCGCCGCGCGCCGGATGCTCCAGCGGGAGCCTTACGCCCACACGCTCGAGTCCTGCGAGCTCGTCCACCAGGCCTGGGAGCGGCTGCTCGACGGCGACCTCCGCCCCCTCGCCGACGGCGACCCGAAGAAGGTCCTGCCCCTCGCGGTCCTCAACATGCGGCGCGAGCTCGTCGATCACGCTCGCCGCCGCAAGGCCGGCAAGCGGCCCGATCCCCGCGGCCGCGTGAACCTCGAAGACGCCACCCTCCTCGGGGAGCGGGATCCCGACACCCTGCTCGAGGTGGACCGCCTCCTCGACCAGCTGGCAGAGGGGGGCGTCAAGGTGAGGAACGGTGCTCGTAAGGCGGAGATCGGGCGCTACGCCTTCTACGGCGGCTTCTCGGAGTCCGAGATCGGGGAGCTCCTCGATCTCCCCAAGTCCACGGTGGGCGCGGAGCTCCGCTTCGTGAAGGCCTGGCTGCACAGCCAGCTCCAGTCGGGCTGAGGGCGACGGGATGCCCACCCCATGAAGGACGCCAGCCGCTACTACCTGGACGAGCTCTTCGCCGAGCTGGTCGAGCTCCCCACCGAGGACCGCGAGAAGGCCCTGGGCGGGCTCACCGGCGACGACCCCACCCTCAGCCGCCAGCTCCGCGCCCTGCTCGCGGCCAGCGAGCCCCCGCGCCCCACCCTCGAGCTGCGGGAGGGCCTCGAGCTCGACCGTTACCGCCTCGGCGAGCGCCTGGGCGCTGGCGCCTCCGCCAGCGTCTGGAAGGCCTGGGACACCCACCTCCACGCCTGGACCGCCCTCAAGCTCCTCCACCCGCGGGGGCCCGCCTCCCAGAGCGCCCTCGACATGGTGATGAACGAGGCGCGGGCCGCCTCGCAGATCCTCTCCGACCACGTCGTGCGCGTGAAGGCCGCGGGGCTCTTGCCGGGGGGCCCGCCCTCCGCCGGCATGCACTACATCGAGATGCAGCTCTGCGCCGAGCGGCGGCCCCGGCCAGACGGCGGCGAGGAGCTGGTGGTGGGCTCCACCGTCGCCGGGGACCCGCCCCGCGACACCACCGAGGCCCTCCGCTTCATCCGCGAGGCCGCCCTCGGCGTCGACGCCGCGCATCGGGTCGGGGTGCTGCACCGCGACCTCAAGCCCGCCAACCTGCTCCTGCTCCCCGTCAGCCGGCGGGTGCTGGTGACCGACTTCGGCCTCGCCACCCCCCAGCTCCGGGAGCCCGCCAACACCGACACGCCGAGCACCGAGACCGTCACCGTGATCATCGAAGGAGGCCACGTCGTGGGCACCCCTGCCTACATGTCGCCCGAGCAGGCCCGCGGTGAGGCGCCGACCCGCGCGAGCGACGTCTATGCCCTCGGCGCCACGCTCTACTCCCTCCTCTCCGGCGCCGCGCCGTATCAGCCGAGCGGTCGCCACTCCTCTGTCCCCGCCCTCGACGTCATCGCCCAGGTGCGGGAAGGCCCACCTCGACCGCTCCAGGCCACCGCCCGGGTGGCGCGCGTGGTCGAGAGGGCGATGGCCCGCCAGCCGCGCGACCGCTACCCCACCGCCCTCGCCCTGGCCGACGAGCTCGGCGCGCTGCTCGCTCACTTCCCGACGTCGGTAGACGGCCCGAACCCCGCCCTCCGCGTGGGCCTCTTCCTCCGCCGCAACCGCGAGCTCGCCACCGCCGGGGCGGTGCTCTCAGGGATGTTGCTCGTCTTCTCAGGCGCCGTCTGGTCGTTGCAGCAGACCCGCGAGGCGCTGCAGACCGACGTAGCCGAGGCCCGGGAGCGCCGCGCCGAGGCCGAGCAGGCCGCCGCCGCCGCCGAGGCCGTGCGCGCCACCGCCGAGGCCGAGCGCGACCAGGCCCTCGTCGAGGCCGCCGCCGCCGCCGAGGCCCGCGAGGCCGCCCGAGAAGGGCAGACCGCCGCCGAGGCCCGCGCCGCCGCCGAGATTCAAGCGAGAGACGAGGCCGAGAAGCGCCGCGGGGCCGCCGAGGTGGCCCGCGCCGAGGCCGAGCGCCGCCTCCGCGACGCCCTCCTCGCCGAGATCGACCTCCAAGGGCGCCTGCTCGCCGCCGAGCAGAAATTCCAGCAGGAGCACGGGGCCCGACAGACCCTGGAGGTGCGAGTGGAGGCCGAGCAGGAGTCCCGCCGGCGGGCCGAGCAGGACCGCGAGGAGGCCGAGCGGGCGCTGCGAGAGGCGGCGGCGCTGCGCGAGGCGGCCGAAGAGCAGAGGGACGAGGCGGAGCGCCGGCTGCAGGAGGCCCAGGATCAGCTCCGGGCGCGCTCGGCGCCCGAGACCCCTGCGGAGCGGGCGCTGCCGCCGGTCGGCGAGGATCCCAGCTCCGCGTCGGGATAGCCGCACGGAGCCCGCACCCCTCCGGAGCTCGCCTGATGCCCTGCCCCACCGCCCGCCCCTCCTCCGCCCTGATCCTCTTCGCCGTCGGCTGCGGAGGCGGTGACGGCGGCGGCGGCTCGCCGAAGGGCGCGGACCTCTCCGACTGCGCGTCGATGGGCCTCGACCAGGCCGATCTGGCCGCCGACATCGAGTACCTCGCCGATCCCGAGCTCGACGGGCGGTACCCGGGCTCCGAAGGCGACGCCGCGGGCCGGCAGTGGATCGCCGACCGACTGGCCTGCCTCGGCCTCGAGCCGCTGCTCGCCTCTGGTGAGTACGAGGAGGCCTTCACCGACTACAGCGACCGGGAGACCGCCAACGTGCTCGCCGCGCTGCCCGGCACCGACGAGGCCCTGGAGTCGGAGATCATCCTCGTCTCGGCTCACCATGACCACCTCGGTGACGGCCGCCTCGGCGCCAATGACAACGCCTCGGGGGTGGCCGGCCTGCTGGCGATCGCCTCCACCCTGGCGGCGGAGGGGCCGGCTCGGCGGACGGTGATCTTCGCCGCCTTCGGCTCCGAGGAGTCCGGCTTCGAGGGTTCAGAGGCCTTCTACACGGACAGCGACTCGCTCTACGACCCCCACGACGTCGTGTTCAACCTCAACCTCGACATGATCGGCAGTTATGACCAGACCGACTACGTCTATGCGCTCGGAACGCTCCGCGGTACACCGGGCCGGACCATCGTCGAGGACCTCGCCGACGGCTACCCCTCGATCGACGTGGGCGTCGGCGACTGGAGCGACCTCTCCGACAACGTGACCTTCTGCTCGCGTGGAATACCCTATGTGTTCATGTGGACAGACGACCCCGACTGTTACCACAAGCGCTGCGACACCGCCGACCGCATCGACTACCCACACCTCGTCGACATCACAGGGCTGACCGCGGACGCGACACGTTCACTCGCTGACTCCGACGACGACCTCGAGGCGGAGGTGCAGCCCGGCACGGACGTCTGCTCCGACTGAACGGGAGCAGGGGCCGGGGAGCGGGGAGCCGGGAGCGCCTACCGGGAGGCCGGAGCCTGCTCGGCGCTCCACCGCTCGACGATCACCATGACTTCAGTGTTCTCGAGGAGGCGGTTCGTCGACTTGGCGGCCTCGCGGATCGCGGAGACCAGGGAGGCCTCTGCCTCGATGCCGCGAGACTGGAGCCAATAGACGATGTTGCTGTCGCCCGCCATGTGGCCGATCTCGATCTCCTGCTTCCGGCCGAACCAGGAGGCGGGGACGCCCGAATACACCTGATCGGCCAGCCAGGCCTCCCCCTTCTTGATCGCCTTGATCACCGCCGCCGCGTGAACGCCGGTGCCCGTGCGGAAGGCGTCGCGCCCGAAGACCGGGTAGCTCACCGGCACCGGCACCTCGCAGGCGGCGCTGGCCAGATCGACGAGCTCACCGAGGCGTGAGAGGTCATTGTCGATCGCGCCGTAGAGGCGCATGTTGACGAGCAGGAGGTCGAGCGGGGTGTTGCCGACGCGCTCACCCATGCCGAGCACCGTGCCATGCACCCGGTCCGCCCCGGCGGCGACGGCGGCCAGCGCGTTGCTGAGGCCGAGCCCGCGGTCGGAGTGACCGTGCCAGTCCACGCGGGTGTTCGTGCCGAGGCCGCGAATGATGGTGCGGGTGAACTCGATCAGGTTGCGGGTGCCGGTCTCGGTGGCGTGTCCGACGGTGTCACAGAGGCAGAGCCCGTCCGCCCCCTCCTCAATCGCCGCCGTGAAGAGGCGGCGGAGGGTGGTCGGGTGCGAGCGGATGGTGTCTTCGGTGACGAAGGTGCAGGGCAGGCCGGCCTCCTTCGCCTGCCGCACCGAGGCGCGCGTGCGCTGCTCGAGCAGATCTTCGTCCCAGCCCTCGGTGTAGAGGCGGATCGGCGACGCGCCCAGAAACGTCATCACCTCGATGGGGATGCCCACCTTCTCGGAGACCTCGACGATCGGCCGGATGTCGTTGGCGTGGGTGCGGGCCGCACATTGGGCCTGGATCGGGAGGCGCTCGTCTCGGATGACCGCGGCGAGCGTCGCGACGTCTTGGACGGCGCGGGGGCCCGCTCCCGGGAGGCCGAGGTCACAGTAGTCCACGCCCACCGACGCGAGCAACCGGAGGATCTGCTTCTTCTGCTCGATCGGCGGATCGGTCACCGAAGGGCACTGGATGCCATCGCGGAGCGTCTCATCAACGAAGGCCACCCGACGCATCGGCGGGCCGGCGTTGAGCCCGTTCCGGTTCCAGTCGAAGATGACGTCGCTCTCTCGAACCGAGCCCCCGCTGACAGGATGAACGGCGGCGGGGTTCGGGAGACCGGGGAGCTGGGCCAAGGGTCACCTCGGGGGTGCGGGAGAGGGCCCCCCTAACCCCCCGTCACGACAGCGCCCCGGGGTCCCGGGCGCCCCCGGCGCCCCCGGACGAGGCCGCTGCGCTGGGCTACGATGCGCGCATGCGAACCATCCTCCCCGTCATCGACCCCACCCGTCCCTGGACCCTCCCGCTCCTCGGCGCTCTCCTGCTCGCCTCGACCGCAGGATGTCGCCCGTCGAAGACCCCCGAGGAGGACCGCGGTCGCGTGATCTCGGATGATGGAGGCGGATCGGACGGCGGCGACGGCGGCTCGGGCACCGACTCGGGCACCACCGACGGCGGCGACGGCATGGTCGATGGAGGCGGAGACGGCTCCGACGGCACCGACGGCACCGACGGCTCCGACGGCACCGACGGCGGCGGCGACACCGGCGCCCCCGATCCCGACGTCGACTACCGCGGGAGCGGCCCCTGGGGAGACGTCATCGCCACGGAGGGAAGCTTCGACACGGACACCGACTGCACCCTCGACTACACGATCTACGAGCCCAACGGCACCATCCCGGCAGGCGTGGTCTTCTTGGCCCACGGCTTCGTCCGCTCCCAGGCGCAGATGGAGGGGTGGGCGACGCAGCTCTCGAGCTGGGGGCTGATCGTCGTGACCCCCAACCTCTGCCACTCGAGCGCCTTCGACGTCAACCCCGAGGAGAACGCCGCCGACATGATCGAGCTGGCTGGGCACCTTGGCTACACCGGTGTCGTCTGGGTGGGGCACTCGGCCGGAGGGCTGGCCGCGCTCCTCGCGGGTGCGGCCGATCCCAGCGCGTCGGCGGTGCTCGGCCTCGATCCGGTCGAGGCCTTCGGCGCGGACTCCTCCTCCGTCGGGGCCTCGCTCAGCGTGCCCGCGGCCTTCCTCCTGGGCGAGAGCTCGCTGTGTAACGCCTCGAACAGCGGGCGCGTGCCCTATGAAGCCGCCCCCGACCACATCGGCTGGCGCGTCACGGAGGCAGATCACTGCGACTTCGAGAGCCCCACCGACGGCCTCTGCACCCTCGCCTGCACCGGGAGCAACGAAGAGTTCTCCGACTCCGACATCCAGGAGACGCTCGGCGCGTTGATGACCTCCTGGGCCATGCTCAGCCTCGGGCTCGACCCTGGCGCGGCGTCCTGGTGGCAGAGCGGCGGGACCTGGAACGACAGCCTGCAGGCCAGCGGCGCGATCAGCGCGCCCTGAGCGGCGAGGCCCCCCCGAGCGGGGTCACTTGCCGGTCGGCTTCGCCTTCGGGCCGCCGAGGATGACGCCCAGGCCCGCCTGCCAGGCGAAGCCGCCGTCGTCGATCACCTCGGCGGAGGCGCCCCCCGCCTGGAAGTCGCCCCAGGCCTTGAGCGGCGTGTAGAGCGAGAGCTCTGGCACGAGGGCGATGTCGGGCCGGAGCTGCGTGACGAAGCCGAGCGCGCCGCCTACGCCGAGGGCGGAGATGCGGAGATCCAGGGCCTCCGACTCGTCGTGGTACGTGCCGTGGTCGAAGCCCAGGGTCGGCACCAGCACGAGCTCGTGGCGGCCGAGCGGCAGACCGAGCAGCACGGGGAGGCGCGCGTTGATCGAGGTCTCCCGATCGCCCTCCGCCGCCACCGTGTTCCCGCCGGCCGCGGGGGCCACCGCGACGATGAGGCCGTCACCATCAGGAGCGGTGAGCATCACCTTGGTGGTGGCGGTCACCCCGGTGGACCCAGCTCGGAGGCCCACGTCCACCCGCTCGGCGACCCCGGCCCGGAGCGCGGCGTTGCCGGTGACGTGCCCGTCATCCGAGCCCGGCACCCGGAGGTAAGCCGGCTCGAGGGCCGTCTCCAGCCCGCCCTTCCCGAGGGTCTCCGCGCGCTGGTAGCTGCCCATGCTGACGCAGCCGGAGAGGGCGGCCAAGAAGAGCCCGCAGAGGATCCCGCAGCGGCCCCGCGCCGAGGCGGTCCACGCAGTGCAAGAGAGCAGGGCCATCGTCACCTCGGCGTCGCCCGCGTTCTCCGGGCGAGACACCGCCCCCTGACCCGGGAGGCCCCTCCCGGCAAGGACCGTCCGGCGCGCCGGGGCCCCGACCGGTCTCGTGCGCCTTGACACGGTAGGATGTCCCCGAGAGGTCCCCTTGCCCGGCCCCACCGCCCCGCCCCCCGAGCCCGTCTCCTGGGCGGCGCCCGTCGACGAGGCCGCCGCGCTCGACATCAGCGGCCTCGACCCCGCCGCGCTCGTCCGCGTCGATGTCCCCGACTACCCGGGCGCGCTGACCACGAGCCGCCATGGCAGCCTCCTCGCCGCCCCGCCGGATGACCCCGCCACCCCCTGGCGCCCGGCCTCGATCCCCCAGCTCGATCGCGCGCCCGCAGGCGACTCCGCCGAGGCCGACGTCTCGTCGCCGGGCCCCATCACCGCCTGGGAGGCCATCGACGCCCTCGGCGTCGAGCCCTGGCACGCGGCGGGCTACGACGGGAGCGGCGTCAAGGTCGCCGTCTTCGACGTCCAGTGGCACGAGGCCGAGCTCGCCTCCCACGCCGCCGAGCTGGGCGACTACGAGACCCACGACTGCTACGCGCACCGCTCCTGCGACGTCCCGATGGACTCGCTGCACCCCCGCTTCAGCTTCGAGTCGGGCAGCCACGGCGTCGCCTGCGCGCAGCTCATCCGCGACATCGCCCCCGGCGTCGAGCTCCACCTCGTGCGGGTCAACGGCCTGACCACCCTCGAGAACGCGGTGGACTGGGCGGTGCGCAACGAGATCGACCTCGTCAGCATGTCGCTCTCCTTCTTCAACGAGAGCTTCTACGACGGCACCGGCGCCATCAACGAGGCCATGGACACGCTGATGGCCGGCGGCGTCCAGATGGTCTCGAGCGCCGGGAACTACGCCACCGAGCATTACCGCGGCCGCTTCGAAGACCGCGACTTCGACGGCCGCGCCGACCTCCCCTGGGGTTCCGAGTATCTCCCGATCTACCTAAACAAGGGAGGAAGCGCCAAGGTCAACGTGCTCTGGGACAACCTGAGCCGCTGCGGGCAGACCGACCTCGATCTCTTCGCCTACAACCAGGCGGGAGAGCTCCTCGATCGGTCCACCGACGATCAGGTGGCCGGCGATCCGGGCTGCTTCCCCCTCGAGCGAGTCACGATACCCGCCGCGGAAGAGGGATGGTACTACCTTCAGATCTACCGGAAGTCCGGCAGCGACGACCTCACCTACGACGTCATGGCCCGCGACGGTGAGGTCTACGGGCCGGTGGCGGCGGGCTCGGTCACCGATCCCGGGACCCACCCCGCCGTGTTCACCGTCGGAGCGGTCCGTGCGGTCGGCTACGCGACGAACGGGGCGGAGTCCTTCTCCTCGCGCGGCCCGACCGGAAGCGGCCTCACCAAGCCCGACATCGCAGGGCCGGACGGCGTGTCGAGCTCCGTCTACGGCCCCACGGGCTTCTACGGCACCTCGGCGTCCACCCCCGCCGTGGTCGGCGCTCTCGCCCTGCTCCTCCAGGCCGATCCGGAGGGCGGCGCGTCGGCCGCGGTGAAGCGCCTGAAGCAGACCGCGATCGCCGACGCCGACCCCCTGTGGGACGAGGCCGACCCTGACCTCGGCGCGGGCCGGGCCCGCCTCCCGCCACCCGGGCCGCCCGGCGAGCTCGGCTGCCGCTCGCGCCTGCTCCTGCTGCCCCTCATCTTCCTGGCGCCGTTCCGCCGCCGCCGTCGGCGCGATAGACTGCCCGGCGTTGTTTCGTTCGACAAATCGGGAGACTGAATGACCTCCACCCGCGCATCTGCCCTCGCCGTGCTGGCGCTGCTGGCCGCCTGTTCCGCCGAGGACCTCGAGGCCGCCCGGGTGCTCACCGAGCTCGACGCCGGCACCGCCGTGAGCGTCCAGGTCGTGGGCGCGGTCGGGGGGAGCCCGCTCCGCGTGCCCGTGCGCCTCGTCAACGAGCTCGGCGCCGCGATCCCCGGCGGCACGATCACGCTGTCGGTCGATGGTCCCACCGCCACGCTGGGTGAGGCCACCGTCTCCGTCTCAGGCACCGGCTACGGCTTCATCGACGTCACCACAGCAGCCCCCGAGACCTTCACCGTCACCGCCGTGGCCTCGTCCGATGACGCCTCGGTGGGCGGGGGCGCGATCGGGCAGGTCGTCGGCGCGCCCTTCCCGGCCTTCGGGATCAACCGCGGCAACATGCTCCCCACCTTCGAGTCGGAGCCCACCTTCACCACGGCCGGCACGGGCGGCGTCGCCGTCGCGGTGGCCAACACGGTCTGGTGGGTGCCCAGCGGTCCGGGAGTCCCCGCCCACTCCGTGCTCGACCTCCCCTTCGACATCACGGGGATGGTCGGCGCGCACGTCGACGCCGACGGTCTGCTCGACCTCGTCGTCTGGGGCGGCACGGACGTCGTCGGCCTCCGCGGTCAAGCGGGGGGCGGCTACGCCTGGGGCGCGGGCTGGGAGAGCAACGGCGCCGAGGTCGTCGGCGTCGCGGCCCGCGATCTGGACGGCGACCGCCTCACCGACATCGCCGTGGGCGCCAGCGGTGACCTCCAGGCCACCGTCGAGGTCCTGCTCGGCGACGGCTCCTGGGGCTTCACCTCCGAGGCCCCGCTCGAGCTGAATCACGAGATCTTCAGCCTCTCCGCTTCGGATGACGCCTCCGATGGGCGTCCCGACATCGCGGTGATCGACGCCGCCAACGGCTTCATCCGCCGCTACACGCTCTCCCCGGAGGGCTGGGCCGGCGCCGCCACCTTCGAGCTCTCGGCCTACTCCGCCCCGGAGGGCTCCCGCCTGCTGCCCGACGCCGATCTCGACGGAAACGGCAGCAACGAGACCTCCGTGGTCGGCATCCCCGAGGCCGGGGCCCAGGACTGGGTCTTCTACGTCACCGATGACGTCACCACCCACTACCCGCTCGCCTTTGACCCCTTCTACCCCGCGATGGCCGACATCAACGGCGACAGCACGGTAGACATCCTGGCCCTCCAGGAAGACGGTGTGCTCCAGCTCGTCATCTGGGACGGCGAGCAGTTCACCCGCACCAGCATCAACGACCTCGAGTACGGGCCGGTCGCCGCCGGAGACTTCACCGGGGACGCGGTCGACGATGTCGGCGTGGTCACCGACGCCCTGCTGCTCTACCAGGGCTCCCTCGACGGGATCGACTGGAGCCCAGACTCCTTCGCCAACATCAGCTATTCGGTGGTGAGCCAGGGTCCCATTGGCTCCGCCGACGTCAACGGCGATGGCTACTCCGACATCATCGGGCACCGCGACAACGGCGGCGTCACCGAGCTCGTGGCGTGGCTGCTCACCCCCAATGACTCCGGCACGATGGACATCACGCTCGGCCGCGCGGTCACCGTCGGCGACAACGCCGACGTCTACGGCCTCGTCCAGTGCGGCGAGTCCTGGTACTCCCTCGTCGGCACCGGCGCCGGTCAGACCCTCTCCCGCTTCGAGATGGGCGTCGGCGGGGGCAGCTACGGGCCGATCAAGATGGCAGGCGGGGCGGTCAACGGCACCCTGGTCGGCTGCGGCACGGCCGACAACGGCTCACCCGGGGCGGTCGTCTCCACCCCCGCCGGATCGTGGAGCACCTGGTCGGAGTCGATCACCGCCATCTCCAGCGGGAGCCTCTCGAGCGCCGTCGAGGGGGTCGGCCTCGCCGACTCCGACGGTGACGGGGACGGCGAGGTCTTCGGCTGCTCGGACGCCGGCTGCAACGTGCTCAGCGTGGACCTCGACGGGGACGGCATAGACGAGGTGATCTCCGGGGGGAGCCAGGTGCAGCTCCTCGCTGACGGCGCCACGACCACGCTCGCCGGTCAAGGGCGCCTCAGCCTCGGCGACGTCGATGGAGACGGCCAGACCGACGTGCTCGCCCTCGACGCCGCCACCGGGCGCACCTACGCCTGGCGGAACGCCGGAGGCAGCTTGACCCCGCCGGTCGTGCTCCACACGAACCGTTCGGTGTTCGGCGCCGCGGTGTTGGCCGACACCACCGCGGACGGGATTCCCGAGATCATCTACCAAGACCCCGACGGCAACCTCCTCCAGACCGGCGCCACCACCCCCGGCGTCTGGTAAGCCGGCGGTGCGCGTCTTCCTGACCGGGGCCTCCGGACGCCTCGGCCTGCGCCTCACCCGTGCCCTCGTCGCACGCGGGGACGAGGTGGTGGGGCTCGCCAGATCGGAGGCAGCGGCCGCCGCGATCCGCGCCGCGGGGGGCCGCGCGCACCCGGGCCGGCTCGACGACGCCCCGGCGCTCCGCGAGGGTCTGCGTGGCGCCGAGCGGGTCTACCACCTCGCGGGCGCCATCCGCGGACCTGGCGCAGAGACCGCCGATCAGGTCAACCACGTCGGCACCCGACAGCTCATCAACGCGGTACGCGCGAGCGGCGCGGCGACGGCGGGCCTGGTCTTCACAAGCTCTGCGGCCGTCTACGGCGACCGCTCTGGCCTCTGGGTCGAGGAGGACATGCCTCCCCTCCCCCACACCGCCTATGGGCGCAGCAAGGTGGCGGCAGAGGCGGCCTTGCTCGAGGCCCACCGCGACCACGGCCTGCGGGTGCGGATTGTCCGCCTCGCCGCGGTCTACGGCGCCGGCTTCCCCTTCGTCCAGGCCGACCGCATCCGTGCGGGCCGGGCCTGGCTGCCCGGCGAGGGCCGAAACTTCGTCCCCACCCTCCACGAAGACGACGCCGTGGCCGGGCTCCTCCGCGTGGGCGAGGCGGGGCCCGACGGCGCCGTCTTCAACCTCGCCGACACTTCCCCCGTGCCCCTCCGTGACTTCTACACCGCCGTCTTCGCGGTCGTCGGCGGTCGCCCCCTTCGTTTCTGGTCCACCTGGATCCCGAGCTACGTCCAATTCTGGGCGGCCCGGAACAACGAGCGGATTCAAGCCGGCCTTGGCGCTTCGCCCCGCTTCACGCCCGACAGCCTGCGACTCTTCACCGCGTCCAGCCGATTGAAGGTAGACAAGCTGAGGAAGGGGCTCGACTTTCAGTGGCGATTTCCGGATCCTCTCCTCGGCGTGCGCGCCGCGCTGGAGACAGCGGTGGCCGGTCCTTGACCAAAAGAGGGGGCCGCCGTATACACCCTTGTCCATCGAAACGTGTCCATCGAAGGCCACGCTCGCACTCTCTCCGATCCCTGACCTCCCGATCCGCTCGCCCGCTCCCTGCCCATCCGGGGAGCGCGGACCCCAGGAGCCCGCACCATGGCCTCTCCCGCTCCCTCCCGGCACGGCACCCGCCTGGTCCCGACCGCGCCCCTCTCGATGGTGCTGGTCACGATGGCGCTGGCCCTCGGCGGCTGCAACCCGCAGGACGCGGAGGTCGAAGGCAACTTCTTCGCTTGGCTGTCCACCGGCTCGTCCCCCTCCGTGGTCTCCGGCGACCTGGACGCGGCCCTGAAGGGAGCGGCGGTCTACGAGTGCGCCAAGGGCTGGAACAAGACCGACCAGGAGTGGGATCTCGGCTATGTCGGCCCCCGGGAAGGCGACGACCTCAGCGATCCCAAGTGGATCGGCGGCGCTTGCCCGGAAGACGAGAACGGCGAGTTCGCCTCCTATTGCGCCGACTTCGTCGAAGAGATGGACGCCGAGTGCGAGCGGATCAACAACAAGGACTCCACCGTCTCCTGGCTCGGCGAAGACTCCTTCTACGGCATGAAGGGCGAGCTTGACCCCTGGCGGAGCTGGGTCACCCTGAACGGCGAAGGCGACCTCCAGCTCGCCGTCCACCATGACCTCGGCAACGGCCAGGACATGCGCTTTCAGTTCGTGATCAGCTCGGACTACGCGCCGATCGAGTGTGTCACCGACGAGTCTGGCGAGGCCCGCATCGAGTACATCGACGACGCGCGCTGGGAGGACGAATACTCCGCTGACGAAGACGGCTACACCATCTACTACCTCAACGCCGGCGCCGCTCAGCCCGATCCCGTGGACGATGGCGTGTACTGGTACCTCCCCGCCGAGTGGATCTCTGGCGTCGGCTATACGAAGTTCGGGGGCGACGAGGGCTACACCATCCCGCCCGACTACTTCAACGCGGTCGAAGACCACTCCGCGGTGGACTACGACGCTTACCTCGACGTCATCGCCACCACCCAGGCTGCCGCGCTCCTCCAGAGCCGCGAGATGACCGAGATCGCCGGCGCTTACCTCGGGGACGCCGCTGATCCGAGCTGGCGCTTCACCAACAAGGTGGAAGACAACCTCTGGCGCCCGGTCTCCGACTTCCCCGGCAGCTTCGACGGCCTCGACGGTTGGGTGGAGCAGCAGCACTCCTGGGTCCGCGTGAAGAACGGGAGCAAGATGGAGGCCGGCGGTGAGGTCGAGGGCGACTACCAGATCTACATGCAGGGCGTGGACTCCAGCTCCCGCTTCGTGCTGACTGGCAAGTTCAAGACCTTGAAGATCCGCGAAGACACGAAGGCCTATGACGATCTTGAGGCGGAGATCCGCGGCAACGCGGAGATCGGCGGTAACGAGTTCTGCGGCGGCGCTCCCGGCCCCGAGTAGTCAGACGCCGAAGCCCCCACGGCCCGCGCTAGACCCCGCCTGAAGAACAGGACGGTGGACTACCGCGGGCCGGTTCCGTCTGGCCCTCGGAGCGGATCGTCCCCCAGGTTGAGGGCGGTCCTCAGCGGATACGCCGGCTGAGCTCCTTGAAGGCCGGGCTCCCGGCTCGGCCCAGCCACTCGAAGGCCACCCCCTCCTGGGTGGAGATCGAGGCCCCCGCGTCGCGGACGCGCTCGACGCCGAGCCGCCAGTCGAGCTTTCGACGCGAGAGCACGCCGTCGGCGACCAGCGTGACCGCCCGGCCGGACTGCAGGAGATCGGCGGCGCTCTGGGCGACGCAGATGTGGGTCTCCATGCCCGTGAGCACGAGCTGGTCGCGGTCGGGGTGTGCGGCGAGGACCGCGGCGAAGGTCGGCTCGCCCATCACAGAGAAGCTCGTCTTCTCGACCGCCCCGACCGGCTCCAAGGCGGGGAGGGTGTGACCGAGCCCGCGGGGATACTGCTCGGTGAAGAGCGTGGGCACGCCGAGCTCTGCGGCCAGCCACCGAAGGGTGCGGACCCGCTCGAGCGTGGCCTCGCGGAGGCCCTCCGGCATGGCGGGGAAGAGGCGCTCCTGCCAGTCGATCAGCAGGAGCATCGAGCGATCGGGATCGAGGCGGCGCGGAGCGGGGGGGCGGGACATCGAGTCTCCTGGGCGGAGGGGCGGAGGGGCGGTGGGGGCCGCTGGCCGGTTAACCTCCGCCACCATGACCGCATCCAAGCCTCCCTCCCGCCGCCCCTGGCTCCGCAACGCCGCGCTCGCCGCCGCGCTCGGGGCCTGCGGATCAACGCCGGAGGCGCCCCTTCCCCCGGCTGACGCACCCGGCGCGGCGCTCCCCGCCGCTGAGCCCGGGTGGGGAGCCGTCTTCTGGCGGGAGGGCAAGGCCTTCAAGACCGGCGGCGGCTCCATCCTCGTCGGCCCCCGCGGTGTGGCCCTCACCACACCCGGCGGCCGCGGCGCTTGTGGCGAGGAGGCCGTCGGCGCGCCCCCTCACGCGGCCCTGGCCCCGCCGAGCGCCGTCGCCGCCCCCGAGGCCCCCGCCGAACCCCCAGCCCTCCCGAGCGCCCTCGTCGAGACCGCGAATTGGCGCCTCGACGCCCTCCTCCCGCCGCCGGACCCCTACACCCCCGCCAGCCCCGACGCCGCCCCAGGGCGCCAGCGCGGCCTCGTCATGGGCAGCCTCATCAAGGTCCGCCGCTTCGGCGGCCCACCCGTGCTGCTCGCGAGCGGGGTGCGCGATTGCACCGGCGTCATCGCCATCCTCGACGCCACAGCGGCGAACGTCCTCGATCACGAGAGCCTCCCGGGCTTCTGCGCGGCCGCCCGACTGTTGCCCCCCGCCGACCTGGACGGCGACAAGGCCCGCGAGACGGCCATTTTCAACGAGGCCCGCGTGGTCGCCTACCGACTCCTCGAGGCCCCCGGGACGGTCACGCTGCAGCCCCTCGGGGACTGGCGCTGCGACGCCGGTGGATGAGGGCCGATGACCGCCTCCCCTTCGCCTGGCTCCCCTTCGCCTGGCTCCCCACCGCCCCAAGCCCCGGCACCTGCGGTGCCCCCCAGCCCGGGTCGGGCCCTCCGTGTGGCCTCCCTCATCTGGGGCGCCTCCATCCTCCTCTCCCGCGTGATCGGCATCATCCGCGAGGGGGTGCTCGGTCGCATCCTCGGGACCTCAGGCGACGCCGACGTCTACCTGACCGCCTTCAACCTCGGTGACTTCGTCAACTACGCGCTGGCGGGCGGCGCGATCTCGCTCGTCTTCATCCCCATCTTCGCCGGGCACCTCGCCCAGGAGGACGACGAGCGCGCCTGGGGGGCCTTCTCGGCCATCTTCAACACGCTGGTCGCCCTGTTGGTGGTGCTGATCCCCACGCTCTGGGTCGCGGCCCCGCAGCTCACAGGCCTGCTGGCGCCTGGCTTCGACGACGCTCAGAACCTGCTCCTGGTGCACCTCATCCGCATCCTCCTGCCCGCCCAGGTCTTTCACATCCTGGGCGCGGTGCTGAGCGCGGCCCTCCAGGCCCGCGACCGCCACGGCCTCGCCGCGACCTCCAGCCTGGTCTACGCGGTCTGCATCGTGCTCGGCGGCCTCATCGGCCAGAGCGCGATCGGCTTCGCTTGGGGGGTGCTGGCCGGCGCTCTGATCGGCCCCTTCGGCATGCCCCTCTACGGCAACCTGCGCCTCGGGCTCCGCTGGCGCCCCGGCCTGAACCTCTCCAACCCCGACCTCCGCCGTTGGTTCCTCCGCTCCCTGCCGATCATGCTGGGCCTGTCGATCGTGGTCGTCGATGACTGGCTGCTCCGCCGCCAGGGCTCGCTCCTCGGAGCGGGCGCGATCGCCTCCCTCGGCTACGCCAAGACGCTGATGAAGGTGCCGATGGGCATCTTCGGCATCGCGACCGGGGTCGCGGCCTACCCCACCCTCTCCCGCATGATGGGGGAGGGCCGCGCTGCGGAGGCTTTTCGAACCCTCTCCGCCTCCGTGCGCGGCATGCTCGTGCTGGCCCTCGGCGCCCAGGTGGTGATGACCGTGTCAGGGCCGGAGATCGCGCGGGTGATCTACGGCGGGCGGATCAGCCCTCATGAGTACTCCCACATCGGCGTGGTGCTCGGCATCTTCTGCCTCGGCCTGTGGGCGTGGTCGGCGCAGTCGGTGCTGGCGCGCGGCTTCTACCTCCACGGTCGCACCTGGCAGCCCACCCTCATGGGGACGGGGGTGGTGCTGGTCACCTTCCCGCTCTACGCCTACCTCGGTCAGCGCGAGGGCATCATCGGCCTCGCGGCCGCCTCTTCCGTCGCGATCACCGTGTACACGCTCAGCCTGATCGGGACGCTTCGCTTGCTCTTCCCCGGAGAGCCCGATGGATACGGCGCCTTCTTCTTCCGCGCCCTACCGGCGACCGCGATCGGGATCGGCGCCGGCCTCGGGGCCCGGGCCCTGGTGGGCTTCGAGCTGCCGCTGGTGCGAGGCGGGCTCTACGGCCTGGTCGGCGGGCTGAGCTACCTCGGGGCCTGCCTGCTCTTCCGCATCCCCGAGGTCACCCTCGTGCTCGGTCTGGTCGCTCGGCGCCTCCGCCGAAGGTAGGATGCAGGCGTGAACCGTGACGAAGACGAGCCCCTCGACCTCGAAGGCCTGAGCGCGGCCCGGGCCGCCGCCACGGACGACCTCGCCCTGCTCCGCCTGCGGGACCTCGAGCTCGCCGAGGCCGATGTCCCACCGCAGCTCGGTCGGCACCGCTGTGGCCGGCTCCTCGCCGTGGACGAGATCGGCCTCACCCTCGAGGCTACCGACACGGAGCGCGGTCAAGCCGTCCTGCTGCGCGTCTTGCGCAGCCGCTGGGCCCGCGACCCCGTCATCCGCCGACGCTTCACCCGACCGTTTCCCCCGCTCGACTCCGCCGCCCTGCTCCTGCCGTCTCGCGCCGACGCGGAGGAGCGCCCTTACCTTTGGGTGACGCGCCCCGGCCCTTCGGCCCTCGACCTCCTTCACCCAGGAGGCCCCCTCGATTGGAGCGTGCTGGCCCACCTGCTCGGGGACGGCGTGCTCGCCCTCTCCGAGCTGCAGCGCGCCGGCCTCGGGGTCTCCGGCCCGCTCGGCGCCACCCTCTTCCTCGACGGGCGCCGCTTTCGACTCGCCTGGCTCGACCCCTTCGCGGCCCCCCTCGCCGGGCCGGACGCCCTCCGCGCCCTCGGTCGCCTCGGCGCGCGCTTCGATCCCGAGGGCGACCACCCCCTCTCCGAGCTCGCCTCGGCCTGGGCCGCCACGCCGCCCCCCTCCGCGATCGACGCCGCTCGCCTCCTCCGCCGGGCGCTGCACAGCTCGCTGCTCGAGGCCCGCCACCACCTCTCCCTGGCTGGCGCTCGCCTCGCCTCGACGGACGGGCGCGCCCGGCTGAGCCGGGCCATCAACAGCCTGCGCCGCGCCCTACCGCCGCCGCGCGCGAAGGTCTGCCTCCGCGCCGGGCGGGACGGTGTCCTCAGCCTCGCCCACAGCGACGGGCGCTCGGTCTGGGGTGGTCCCGCCGACAACACAGAGGCCGACAGGCTCCCCCTCCTCTACAGCGAGGAGCGAGGCCTCGAGCCCGCCGGCGCCCGCGCCCTCCTCCGCGCCTGGGCCACCCGCGGCGGCGGCGACGAGCTCCGCCGCGACGAACACCAGCGCCGCCTGGGCGGGACCGAGCTCGACGCCGAGCGCCTCGTACGATGGCTGTCGGCGATGACGCGGCTCCGCTCCAGCGCCCTCCTCAGCGCCCACAGCCTACAAGCGGTCGCGGCCCGACGCGGGGCCTGAGCCGAGGGGTTGGTCCGACGCTGGAAGGCCTCGTCCAGTACGGCGGCGGGGCCGCCCTCCGAATCCGGAGGAGCGGCCCCGCACCTACACCCGTCACGCGCGACGTGGGCTACCAGTCCTCGCCGTCCTCGAAGTCATCATCCCGGCGGCGGCGATCCTTCACCTTGGCGTCGGGGCGACGGCGGGGGCGATCCTCTTGCCAGCCCCCCTCGCCTTCGACCGGCGCGGCCGGCCAAGTGCCGGGGCGGCCACCGGGACCACCGCGGGGGGGGCCACCCATGGGGCGGGGGCTGTCGCCGAAGCTGCGTCGGGGCGGGCCGCTGTCGTAGCCACCGCCACCGCCGCCACCACCACCACCGCCGTAGCCGCCGCCCGCGGGGCGGGGAGGACCACCCGGGCCGCCGGGGCCGCCGGGGCCGCGACGATCATCCGACCAGCCGCCGCCGCCGCCCGGGCCACCCGGACCGCGAGGCGGACCTCCGGGGGGGCCGTCGCGGCGTTCGCCGTAGGGGCGCGGCGGACCGTCAAAGCCGCGAGGAGGGCCGTCATAGGGACGCGGGGGACCACCGGGGCCGTCGCGTCGCGGGGGAGGGCGACGATCACCACCGAAGCCGCCCGGACCGCCGGGGCCACCCGGACCACCCGGACCACCCGGCCCTGGGCCGTATCCACCCTGGCCCGCTCCGTATCCACCCTGACCGCCGCCGTAGCCACCGGGACCGCCGGGCCCACCCGGGCCACCCGGACGAGGTCCCCGATCCTGGGCCTCCCGAACCGTGATCCGCCGACCTGAGACCTCTGCCCCGTCCATGGCCTGAACAGCCGCCGTGGCATCCTCGTCGTTGGCGAAGGACACGAACCCGAACCCGCGGGACCGCCCCGTCTCTCGATCGGTGATGACCGCTGCGTCCGTCACCGTACCGAAGCGCTCGAAGGCTTCCCGAAGGGTGCTCCCGTCCGCGGCCCACGCCAGACCACCGACGAACAGCTTGTTGCCCATGATCTCTACTCGCTCTTGAAAGAAGAATTCTTGCTTGAATTATGGATTGCTGGTCGAGAACCGGACACAACGACCCCCACACGGACATCGCGTGGCTCCCCCGTCATATCACGGTTGGCGCCTGAGGTCGAAGGAGAGACCGCGAATTCCCGTTGTCCCCGCGAGGACCCTGCGCCAGAGCAAAGAGGGCGCCGTCGACCCGCGCCTCCGTGACCTCGCCCACCTCGGCGGCGTCGCGCTCGCCGGCCCTGTGTAAGGCGTCCAGGAGCGGCGTGACCCCCCGCGGGTGGATCCCGATCAGCAGCCCCCCTGCGGTCTGAGGGTCAAAGAGCAGCTCGAGGCGCGGGTGTCCAATGAGCTCCGGCGGGACGGATATCGCGCGGACGATGCTCCGATTCTGTGTGTGAAAGGTACTTCGCTCACCGAGCTTCAGGAGGACCTCGACGCTGTCGATCGCCGGGAGGCGATCAAGCCACACGAGGGCGGAGCGCCCGCTGGCCCGCACCATCTCACCGAGGTGCCCGGCCAGACCGAAGCCGGTGACGTCGGTGACGCCGGTGACCGGGTGGCCGGCGAGGTGCTCCGCCGTCTGTCGGTTCCCGCGCACCATCCCCGCGATCGCCGCCCCGACAGCCCGACCGCCGGCCCGACCGGCCTGATCGGCGTGCCAGAGCACCCCCGTACCCAGGGCCCGCGTGAGGATCAGCCGATCGCCGGTCTGGAGCCCCCCCTTCGGGTACAGAGGGCCCGACATGCGCCCCGTCACCGAGAGCCCGACGGTGAGCGTCTCACCGAGGGTGCTGTGGCCACCGATGAGCGAGACCGAGGCCGCGTCGAGCGCCCTCCGGACGCCGGAGAGGACCTGGAAGAGCAGCTCCGCGCGGCGCGGCTCGTCCAGCGGGAGGGTCACGAGGGCGAGGGCGTGCGTGGGCTGTGCCCCCTTGGCGTAGAGGTCGGAGAGCGCGTTCTCCGCCGCGACCTGCCCCACCAGGAAGGGATCGTCCGTGAAGGCGGTGAAGAGGTCGACCGACTGGACGATGGCGTCTCCGCCGAGGCTGCGGTGGACCGCGACGTCATCGGGGGCCTCGAGGCCGAGCAGCACGCTGTCGTCCGGCGGGCGGAGCGGGAGGCGACCCAGGGCCTCGTGGAGCTCGGCCGCTCCGACCTTGGCCGCGCAGCCGCCGCAGATCATCTCCCCGCCCAGCTCCCCATCCATGGGTCGGCCCAGCCCCCTGTCGCCTCCTTCGAAGCGGGGGGAGGGCGCGCCATCCGGGCAGAGCGCTTGGAAGCGGTCCATGAAGCGTTGGTCGATCCACCGCTTCCACTGGAGGAGCCAACGACCTCGCCCCGCGAGGCCCGAGCGCCCGCCGATCGCGGTGCCATCGCCGAGGTTGAGGAGGGCGAGGAAGTCGCGTTGAGGCCGGTAGGGTCGCAGCGACTGCCCCGCCAGCCGGGCTCGGAGGTTGTGGTCGAGGACCGGCCCCTGCCGTACGGCGTAGACGCCCGCCTTGGGGATTTGCGGCCAGCCATCGGGCACCGCGCAGTCTCCCACGGCGAAGACGCCGTCCACGCCCACCACCTCGAGGGTGTCTCGCACGCGCACGAAGCCGCGAGGATCGGTGGGCAGGCCCGACTCCCGAAAGAAGGGGGAGGCCACCGCGCCAGTGACCCACACAAGCAGGTCGAAGGGCAGCGCTCCACCCTCCTCGAGGAGGGCCTGGCCGGCCTCGACCGCACGCACACCCACCCCGCCGACGAGGCGCACACCGCGCCCCTGAGCGGCCGACTTCACCGCCCGCACCATCGCCGGCGTGGCGCCGGGCAAGGGCTCCGGCGTCCGGCTCACCAAGGTGACCTCGACCTCCGCGACGCCGAGCGCCTTCATGCGGGCCTGCATGCAGAAAGCGAGCTCCACGCCGCCCGCGCCCGCGCCCACGACGAGCAGGCGAACGGGGCCGCCCCGCGCCCGCAGCCCCTCCAGGGGCGCGTTAATCGAGGCCACGAATTCCCCAATCGGCCGCGTGAGGTAGGCGTGCTGTCGAACGCCGGGCAGCCCCGCCCCTGCGACCTCGGAGCCGATGTTCAGGCTGACGAGGTCGAAGGGGATCGGCGGCCGGTCTGCCACGTGGAGGGCGCGCGCCGCGAGATCGAGGCGTTCGGCCGCGGCGACTACCAACCGCACCCCGGCCCGACGAGCCAAGGGTCGAAGGTCGATCTCCAGCGCCGATGCAGGGTACTCCCCAGCGACGAAGCCAGGGACCATCCCCGAGTAGACCGCCACCGGCCGATCGACGACCAGCGTGACCCGGCACCGGGGCAAGGGGGCCATCCCCAAGCGCCGGAGCACCTGCACGTGGCTATGCCCCCCGCCGACGAGGAGGAGCTCCCTTCGCGGCTCTGGTGAGGCGGTCGGGCCCTTAGCTTCGACTGTCATCTTCCCCCGGTGGCGCACGTCGCCCCTCCGCCTCCAGTTAACCCACGCCTTTCACCCACCCCCGGCCCGACACGGCGCCGCGCGCCAAGCGACCGGGAGGAGATCACCCAATGTCCGCTCATGCTTGGCGATTCTTTACGGCGGGTGGGATGACCCAGGTCCGCCTCTCCACCGCCGATGACCTCCGTCAGCTCGCTACCCTCGACAAGACGCTCTGGGTCGCGCTGGCCGCCCCGGCCCAGGGCTCGGCCATGGACGAGCGCACGATGGCGTTCATCGACCTCGACCAGGACGGCCGAGTGCGCGCGCCCGAGATCCTCGCCGCGGTCGACTTCGTCTGCGCCCGTCTTCGAGACCCGGCGGTGATCTTCCAGGCGCCCAAGGGCCTGAGCGCCGCCGACCTCCGCGAAGACACCGTATCGGGTGCGGCGCTGCGCGGGGCTGCGACCGCCGCGCTCGCCAGCCTCGGGCGACCGGCCTCGGCCTTGCTCGAGCTCGCCGATCTGGCCGACCCCGTCCAGGCCTTCACCCGCCTGCCCTACACCGGGGACGGCGTCATCCACGCGGGGGTCGCCGCCTCGGGCGAGGGCGCGCCGGAGCTGGTGGCGACGATCGGCGACATCATCGCCGCGCTCGGCGCCGTGCAGGACCGAGCGGGCCGCGACGGCGTGAACGCCGAGAAGGTGACCGCCTTCTTCCAGGCCGCACGCGAGATCGTGGCCTAGCGCGCCCGCCCCTCCACCGAAGGAGAGGCCCTCCTGCCGCTCGGCGCCGAGGGGACCGCGGCCGCGCTCGCCGCCGTCGAAGCGGTCGCCACCAAAGTGGAGGACTACTTCGCCCGCGAGCGGCTCTCTCGCTTCGACGCCCGCGCCCTCCAGACCTTGCAGCCCGCCGAGGCCGCCTACGGAGCACTCGCCCCGACCGAGCTCTCCAGCTCATCCTCCGTGGCGCTCCCCCTCGCCCTCATCACCTCCGGGCGCGGGCTGCCCCTCGACGGGGGCATCAACCCCGCCTGGGCCGATCGGGTCGAGGTCCTGCGCACCGCGGCCCTCGGGCCCCTCCTCGGCGACCGCACGGAGCTCAGCGCCGCCGACTGGGCGACCCTGCGCGCCCGCCTCGCCCCCTTCGCCGCCTGGCGCGCCGCCGAGCCCCAGAGCCCCGTGGCCGCCCTCGGTGAGGCCCGCCTGAAGGCCCTGCTCGGCAGCGCGCTGGAGGCCCGCCTCACCCAGCTCTGCGCGGCCGACGCCGCCCAGCGGCCCCAGGTAGAGGCTCAGGTCGAGCTCGAGCGCCTGCTCCGTTACGCCGCGCACCTCGGGCAGCTCCTACGCAACTTCGTGAGCTTCGCCGACTTTTACGAGCGCCGAAGCTCCGCGATCTTCCAAGCTGGGACCGTCTGGTTCGACCAGCGCCGCTGCGACCTCGTGACCCAGGTGGCCGACCCCGGTCGGCACGCGATCCTCGCCGGTCAATCCGGCGCCTACCTCGCCTACCTCGACTGCGTCCGCAAGAGTGACGGCCGCAAGGTCACCGTCTGCGCCGCGGTCACCGACGGCGAGTCCGACAACCTCATGGTCGGCCGGAACGGCATCTTCTACGACCGCGCCGGCCGCGACTACGACGCGACCATCACCAAGATCGTGGACAACCCGATCAGCGTGCGCCAGGCTTTCTGGTCGCCCTACAAGAAGTTCGTGCGCGCGGTCGAGGAGCTCATCTCCAAGCGCGCCGCCGAGGCCGACGCCAAGTCGCAGGCGCGGGTCTCCGCCGCCGCCGCCGCCACCGCGAACGCCGATCAGGCCCCCGCGCCCGCCGACGCCGCGCCGGCGGCCGACAAGCCGCTCGACGTCGGCGTGATCGCGGCCCTGGGCGTCGCCGTGGGCGGCGTCACCGCGGCGCTCGGGGCCCTCCTCCAGGCCTTCTTTGGCCTCGGCATCTGGATGCCGCTCGGGATCCTGGGGCTCGTCCTCTGCATCTCCGGCCCCTCGATGCTCATCGCCGCGCTCAAGCTCCGCCGCCGGAACATCGGACCGATCCTCGACGCCGACGGCTGGGCGGTCAACGCCCAGGCCCGCATCAACATCCCCTTCGGCCGCTCCCTCACCCGGATCGCGACCATGCCCGAGGGCTCCGAGACCGACCTCGAGGACCCCTTCGCGGCCCCCAGCTCGGGCGGTCGGACGGCCATGCTCGTCCTCCTGCTCCTCGCGCTCGGCGCCGCCCTCATCGCCTGGCTGCACCACAACGGCACCATCACGCTGCCGGGGGCCGCGGTGATGACCGAGGCACCGGCAGCGGCGACCCCGCCAGCCCCCTGATCCCGGCGCGCCTGGGGTGGGGTCGCCCGGGAGAGAGGCCGGTCAGCCCCTTCCCCAGGCGGCCCGCAGCCGATAGCTTGCGCGTGAGGACAGCCGCCCATGCTCGCCATCTTGAAGACCATCTGGCGCACCTGGAAGAAGGGCGTCCACGGTATCAACGCCGCGATCAGCTGGACCTTGATGTCCTTCGTCTACTGGACGGCGGTGATGCCGGTGGCGCTGTTCATGAAGGCGACCGGCCGCCAGCTGCTCGATCGCAGCCTCGGTGAGCCCAACGCCAAGACCTTCTGGTGCCCGCCGCGCTCGCCGCCGCAAGACATCCGACGCTCCCAGCGGCCCTGGTAGCGCACAGGCCCCCACCCCGAGCGCGCCTCGGGGTGAGCGGCCGCCACCTGGGCAGGGCCTCACATCGCAGCGCCCAGCTTCAAATCACCGTGTAGATGAAGGGCAGCACCGGCGAGCTCTCGGCGAAGAGGATGAAGGCGACCATCAGCACCAACACGACGATGATGGGGGTCATCCACCACGCCTTGTTGTAGACGATGAAGTCTGCGAACTCGCGCATGAGGCCACGACGCTCGTTCGGGATCTGGTTGATGACCTCGTCGGTCGGCCGGTCAGACATGGTGTTGCTCCTGCGGTGAGTTTACCACGGCCCACTCCGAGCGCTATCCTGCCGCGGCTCAACGCGCGCGGAGGCAGAAGCCACCCGCCAGGGGCTCAACCTCGACCCTCCCCGCGCCGGCGGGGCAGCCCCAGTCGATGGTGAGGGCCGCGTCCCCACGGGGGGAGTCGAGGACATCGCGCTCCAGGCCCTCGCGGCGGAGGTAGGGCGCGAGGTGATCGATCCAGGGCGGGGTGGTCTGGAGCACGCAAGGGATCTCGGGCCCCGCGAGCACCACCACCGGCCCCGGCGGCGCCGCGCGGAGGGCCGCGGCCACTCGGGACAGGCCGAGATCGTCATCCACAGCGGGGCGCAGCCAGCGCTGGGGGCAGCGGGGATCGATCTCGCCGTACACCGCGGGGGTGGGAAGCTCGGTCACGGAGGCTCGGATCGTCCAGAAGGCCGCGCCTGCGATCAGCGCCCCCCCGAGCGCAGGCCGCCGGTGGAGGCCCGCCGCGAGCACCAGCGCGGCGCCGGGGACGAGGGGCACGACGAGCCGCGGGTACTTCTTCGGGATGAGGAGCAAGAGCAGCAGCGGCACCCCCACCCAGAGGGCGCCGAGGCGGATCGCGGGGCGGGCCACACGATCGCGCCAGCCGAAGCCGAGCGCGATGAGCGCCCCCAGGGAGAGCGCTGGGCCCAGGCCCTCGAGGCCGAGGACCACCGGGTAATAGCGGAGCTGCGCCCAGAGGCTGGCGCCGAGGCCCCCTTGGCCGCTCTGCGCAGCGGCCTCGCCGTAGCGGAGCTGCGGCTCGAGGTGGTCGAGGTACCAGGGCCCGGCCACGAGGCCAACGATGAGCAGGCCCGGCACGGCCCTGCGACCGAGGCGGAACGCCACCCAGAGGGCTGGCCCGAGGGCGTAGAGGGCGAAGGTCTGCTTGGCGAGCAGCCCGAGCCCGAGCGAGAGCCCCCAGAGGCCGAGCGCCACCGCCGAGGGCCGCGCCACGGCGCGGAGCCCGGCGAGCACGGAGAGGGCGGTGAGGCCCATCACGAGGCCCTCGGGCATGAAGTGCCGCGTGACCCCGTTCGAGAGCGGCAGCGTGAGGGTGGCGAACAGGGCGAGCGCTCGGGCAGGCCCGCCCTCACGTCCGAGCAGCCGCGCCGCCGCGGCGGCGGTGCAGACGGCGGTCAGGATCAGGCTCCCGAGGCAGACCGCCCGGACCGCCACCGCGTCGGGCTGCCCCTCCCCGACGATCCACCACCAAACGCCGACGATCGCAGGAAACAGCGGGGGATACTCCCCGAGGTCTCCCCGCCAGACGTCGTGCAGCACGTCGAGCCAGCGGCCCTCCCGCAGGGCGAGGCGGAAGAGCTCGGCCGCCCCCACATGCCCCTCCTCGTCTCCGTCTCGCAGCAGCCGGTCGAGATCCAGCCACCACAGGCTGCCCCCCGTCCACACGATCATCCCCAGGGTCATCCCCAGGAGGCGGGCCCAACCTATGGATAACTCTCCGCCCATCGGCGGCGTGGGCGGGCTGGGGGGGTTGGGATCGACCTTTCCCAAGCCGCCAGAGTGGGCTTCAACCATACACTCTCCCGAAATTGGGCTCAGATCTGACCCGTCCATAGGAATATCCACAGGCCGAGGAGGCAAGCTATGGACAACCCCCAGCGCCAGACCGGTGAGGCCCGCGTGGCCGAGGCTGCGACCACGAGCGGGCCCGTCATGCCCACGAGCGGCAAGAAGTAGTGGCTGGGGCTGTGGTCGACGGTGGACAATATGGCGCTGTAAGCCAGGATCGGCACGAACAGGGCGCGCAGCGCGGTGCGGACGGGGCCCGCCGCTCCGAAGAGCGCCCCGACGACGACGAGCAGGAGGCCTCCCCCCGTGTACCGCGCCCACGCCCCGTAGAACTCGGGGATGCGCGGGAGCAGCGAGCCGAGGGCGTAGTCGTCGTGCCAATGCTCGGGGAAGGTCTCGAAGTAAAGGATAAAGGCGAGGTCTTCCGCCTCTCCCAGATAGACGAGCAGCGCAGCGATCCCCACTCCGGCGAGCAGGCCCACCCACAGGCGGCGGAGCCCCGGGAGCGGAGAGACCCGATGCGCGAGCCCCCAGGACAAGGCCAGGAGGCTCGCCAACACGCCACCCGGCCAGCGCAGGGCCTGCGCGGCGAGGCCGAAGGCGGGGGTGGCCCGGGCGCGACCGGCGGCGAGCGCGCCCGCGACCCCGAGCACGCTGGCGGCGAAGAGGCTGTCGGGGAAGTTGGCGCTCGCCGGCTCCAGCATCAGGAGGCCATGGGCTCCCACCATCCCGGCGGGGATGAGCCAGGCGGGGTGGGCGGCGCCGGGCGCGAGGGCGGAGGCGAGGCGCACCGAGGAAAGGCCCACGAGCAGCAGGACCCACAAGAAGAGGATGTTGCCGCCAGGCATGTCCGGGTTGATGAGCGCGTAGGCCACGCCGAGGATCGGGGTCCAGCCGGGGGGCTGGTTCCACACGAAGCGGCGCGGGCCCCAGATCTCCTCGGCCCAGTCCAGGTTCTCGACCTGATTGAGGAGCTGGTAATAGTGCGCGTACCGGAGCTCCCCCGCCGCGTGCAACGACCAGACGGCGTCGGTGGAGGGCAACACATAGACCACCACCTCCGACGCCGGGCCCTCGAGGGTGAGGGGCAGGCTCCCGCCCGGCGGCAGGTCGACGTCGAGGGCCAGCCCGGCCGTGCCGCGGGTGAGGTACCGGCGCACCGGCCCCTCCTCGGGCGCCTCCGCCACCGAGCGCTCCACCTCGGCGCGCTGCCCACCGGCGGACAGCGCGACCCCCACGGGCCCCCGCACCGCGACGACGAGCCTCCCTTCTGCGCCCTCGGGGGAGCGGAGGCTGAGCTCCGACCGCTCGGGCCGAAGGCGGAGGGCGCCGGCCTCCTCCCAGCCCACGCCCGTCACCTCCGCCCAGCCGGCGCCGGGCTCGATGGAGAGCCGCTCGTGGCCCTCCTCGTCGGCCCCGGTGAGCCACCAGTAGCCGTCGAGGGGGCGCGCGATGTCGGCCGAGCGCCAGGCGGCCACGGCCAGCACCGCCAGCACCACGGCCGCGGCGCCGCCGAGCTCCCGCGCCGGGGTGTGCAGCCGGGCCGGCGTGCGGCGGCCCGCCCAGAGGCCGAGCAGGCACCAGCCAGCCGAGAGCGCCCAGAGGCCCTGCGGCGGCAGCCCGAGCTCTCGCAGCAGGGCGACGTCACACCAGGCGAGGCCGAGGCCCACCCAGGCGGCGTCGAGGACGAGCTGGAGCCCGCCGGGCGGCGCGGCACGGTTGAGCCAGCGGGCCCAGCCCACGCCCGGCGCCCAGAGGATCGCCGGGAGCACCACCACGCCCTGCACCCACCACGGGGCGCCCGCGGCGACGATCCCGGCCGCGAGCAGCAAGAGGCCGATGGGGATCACGCCGCCGCCCGGGCACGGGGGGAGCTCAACGGGGGGTTCGTCGCGCGCATGGGGCGACGATACACGATCCCATGCGCCCCACCTCGCCCGCCTCCCGCTCCACCTCCCGCGCGAGGCTCCCCTCCCCTGTCCGGCACCTCCCGGGCGGGCTGGCCCTGTCCCTGCTCGTCCTTCTGGGCTGCGACTTCTCGGCCGGCACCAAGGTCACCGATGACACCGACACCGCCGCTGCCGGGGGCGACGACGCCGGCGCCGACGAGGACGGGAGTGGAGGGGACGAGGGGACCGGGGGGGACGGCGGCACAGACGGAGCGACGGACGGCGGCGGCACCGACGGCGGCGGAGACCCGGACGCCGAGGACAACGACGGCGACGGGGTGAACGAGTACGAAGGAGACTGCGACGACGCCGACCCGAGCGTCTTCCCCGGCGCCCCCGACGCCTGTGACGGCCTCGACCAGGACTGCGACGGCACCCTCGACGAGGACGCGGTCACCGACGACGACACCGAGCCGAACGAGGCCGGCTATGACCTCGGCACGCTCGAGATGGGCGACACGGTCACGGTACGCGCGGCCCTCACCAACGACGACGACATCGACCGCTTCGGCTTTGACTTCAGCGAGGGCTGGTGGCCCACTCTCTCGCTGGTCATCACCGTGAGCGAGCTCCCGGGCGCCGGTGAGCAGCTCTTGACCGTCTCCCACACGGTCGATGGCACGACGAGCATCGTGTTCCAGGAGTCGGGCACCGGTGAGCTCACCGCCGAGTTCGGCGACACCGTCGGCCAGGAGGACGGCGGCGAGTGGGTGGTCGAGCTCTCCTCTATCCACGGCGCCGACTGTTCACAGGAATACGCCTTAGGCGTCAGCCTCGACTATTGAGAACCATTGACTTCTGAGCCCGGGCGTGGCGGCCCCAAAGGCCTCCATCGGCGGGCTCAGGGCACCTTCTTCTGTCCGTCCTTGTGAAGCCCGGGGATCCGCCCCAGCACCCGCGGCACCACCCAGCGGATGAGCACGTCGGAGAGACGGCGATCGGCGTCCTCGGCGCGGTGAGCCTTGAGCTGCTCGAGGCCGGCGAGGATGCGGGCCTCGACCTGCTCGCGCACGGCCCGGGCCGCCTCGTCGTCCTCTCGGCCGCCGAAGGCGCGGGTGTCAACCGGGGGCCCGAAGGTGAAGTACAGCCGCTCGAGCTTGGGGGTGCCGAGGAAGCCGCGGCCCCGCGAGATCGGCGGCACGATGTCTTCGGGGACCCGCAGGCCCTTGAGGAAGGCGCCGAGGAAGGGGGAGTCGAGCAGCTCGGGGCCGTCCTTGATGATCTTCCAGACCTCGTCGGCCCCGAGGGCGGCGAAGGGCACGATCGGCACGCCGTGGCGCAGCGCCATCCGCGCGAAGCCGAGGCGGTCTCCCCACTGGAGTGAATAATCCTCTCCCTTTCGCTTGAAGGCCTCTCGCGAGCCCCCCGGAAAGACGAGCACCGACTCCCCGGCGAGGAAGAGGGCGGCGCAGTTCTCCCGGGTGCCGTCCACCGTGCCGAACACCTCGACCAGCTTCGACCAGGCCGGGATGGAGAAGTGCTCGTGGTGGCCGAGGGTGCGGGGGAAGCGCCCGTGGCGGTCGTGGAGGTGGAGCAGGAGGTGGGGAGAGTCGATGATCCCATACAGCGTGTGGTTCCCCACGAAGAGCGCCGGCCCCTCGGCGGGCACGTGCTCATCGCCGAGGAAGACCGGGCGGCTGATCGGGATGAGGGGCCCCATGAGCTGCCGCAGGCGGGCGGCCTCGGCGGCCCCGGGCTTTGGGGGGAGCGTCACGCCATCGGCGGGTTCGACGGAGGTCATCGGGCCCTCGGGGGGTCGAGTGGCGGGCATTGATAGGCGGCGACCGAGGGCTTGACCGCCCGGGCCAGCCACAGAGGGCGACGGAGGCCGCCGGGGCCGGGGGCCGGGCGGGTGAGGGCCAGCCACTCTCGATAGACCTCCATCGAGCGCGCGGGATCGACCTCCACGTCACCGTACTGGTCACCCGGGCCGGCGGGGCGGGCGGTCACGAGCTGGTGCCAGCAGTGCATGCCGGAGACGGGATCGGGCTGCACGGGGAAGGTGAGGTTCTGGTGCACGCCGCCGTCCGTCCACCAGATCTTCTGGGTGTCGGGATCGGCGCTCTTGAAGGGTCGGATGCCCTCGACGCGCCGGAAGCGCACCCGGCCGCCGCCCACCTCCTGCCGCTCGACCAGGGCGCTCGAGATGCGGTTGGTGCCGAGCTCGGGCTGGAGCCGCCAGCGGCCGAGGTGGTGGGAGCAGGCGAGGACCCCGGGCCGCACCCCCTCGGTCACCCAGGCCTTGTTCACGAAGTGACCGATCCGCGTCTCGACGCGGATGAGGTCACCCGTCTCGACGCCGATCTTCGCCGCGTCCTCGATCGAGATCCAGACCGGGTTCGTGTTCGACAGCTCCATCAGCCACTTTGAATTGGCGGACCGGGTGTGGATCAACGTCGGGAGTCGAAAGGTGGGGACGAGCACGAAGCGCCCCTGGTCGGGGTCGCAGTGGCGCCAGTGTACGTGGGTCTCGATGGCGCCGGGCAGCGCGTGCTCGGGCCACTTCCAGGTGTGGAGGGTGGGGCTCCAGAGCTCGAGGCGTCGGGAGGGCGTGGCGAAGCCCACCCGCGGCGTGCCGCCGTCGATGACGCCCACCACCCGCTCGCCCTGGCGCACCTCGCCGCGGGCCTCATCCACGGTGGCGGCCGCGAGCTCGGCCTCCCCGAGCGCCTTCATATGGGCGGCGTAGGTCTCGGCCTCGACGAGGAAGGCGCCGTGGCGCCGCATATACTCGAGCGGCGCCATGCCCACGGCGGCCGCGGCGGCGGGGAGGCCGGGCACGGAGCGCTCGAAGATCCACTGATAATATTCATCGACCGTGACGGGCTCGCCCGGCCGATAGGGTGACTCGAACCACTTGCGGACGCCGAGGGCCCCGTCGGGATCGATCTTCCAGGAGAGAGCCGTCCACAGCTCGTCCTCCTCCCACACCTCCCCGATGTTGGCCTCGCGGGTGAGCTTCACCGGCCGGCCCATCCGCGCGAGGGCGACCCGTTGCACCGGCTGTCGAAAGGCGATCCAGCGGGCGGAGTGGGTCTCCTGGCTCTGCAGATCGTGTCGCTCGGCGCCGAGGCCCACCGGCAGCACCCAGTCCGCGTACTGCGCCGTCTCGCTCCAGGTGGGGGTCAGCGCGACGTGGAGGCCGACCAGGGACTCGTCCTGGAGCACCTTCTCCCAGAGGAGCCCGTCCGGGTTGGTCCAGACCGGATTGTAGACCCGCGTAAAATACGCGGCCAGCTTGCCCCTCCCCTCGAGCATGAAATGAGGCAGGAGGAAGCTCATCTCGTGGTGGGCGAGCGGGTACTCGCGGGGCCAGGAGAGCTCGTTCCAGATGTCCTGGGGCGGCGGCTTCAGGAAGGGCGCGGGCACGAACTTGTCGGAGGAGGCGGGGTTGGTGCCGCCCTCGGTGCCGATCGCGCCGACGAGCGTAGAGAGGAGCACGAGGCAGCGGGCCACCTGCCAGCCGCCGAGGTTCCCGCTGGCCGCGTTCCGCCAGACATGGGCGGCGAAGGCCGAGCCCGCCTTGCCGATCTCCCGCGCCACCGCCACCAGCGCCTCGGCGGAGACCTTACACTCCAGGGCGGCATACTCGGGGGTATAGCGGCTGTATTGGGCCTTGAGCGCGGCGAGGAAGCGCTCGAAGTCAAGGGGCTCGAAGTCAGGGCGAGCGGCGGGGTCGAGGTGGAGGAGCCAGTCCCGCCAGTTGGTCCAGGTGTGGAGGAATTCCCGGTCGTAGAGGCCCTCCTCGAGGATCACCCGCGCCATGGCGAGCAGCATCGTGGGCTCGGTGCCCGGCCAGGGGGCCAGCCACCAGTCGGCGCGGGAGGCGGTGTTCGACAGACGCACGTCGACCACGCAGATCTTCGCCCCCGCCATCTTGCCCTCGATGATCCGCTGGGCGTGCGGGTTGAAGTAGTGGCCCGTCTCCAAGTGCGACGAGAGGAGCAGCAGGAACTTGGCGTTGGCGTGGTCCGGCGAGGGGCGGTCAGAGCCCTGCCAGAGCGCGTAGCCCAGGCGGGCGGCCCCCGAACAGACGTTCGTATGAGAATTATGGCCGTCGATCCCCCAGGCCTGGAGCACGCGGTCCATAAAGCCATCGTGACCGGGGCGGCCGACGTGGTACATCACCTCGTTCTTTCGGCCCTCGAGCAGGGCCCGCCGGATCGGCGCCGCGATAGCGTCGAGGGCCTCATCCCAGGTCGCGGGCACGTATCGGCCGCTCCCGCGCGGGCCCTCTCGCCGCATCGGGGTGAGGATGCGCTCGGGGTCGTCGATCTGATTGAGGGTGGCCGGCCCCTTGGCGCAGTTCCGCCCGCGAGAGGCGGGGTGATAGGGATTGCCCTCCAGCTTCTTGATGCGCGTGGTCTCCTTGTCGACATAGGCGACGAGCCCGCAGGCCGCCTCACAATTGAAGCAGGTGGTGGGCACCAGCACATACCGCTTCTCGACCCGCTTCGGCCAGGCGGTGGGATCGAGCTCGGTCCAGTCGTCCCAGCGGTCGGGCGGCGGGAAGTGCTCGAGCGGGGTCACCTTCATCTCAGAATATTCACGTGCCATGTGTTCACGAGCCATGGCCACTCCCGGGGGCGGCGCGGCAGCAGAGGGTAGGATCGAGGCAGATGATCACGAGAGGGGCGGGAGCTGCCCGGCCCGCACGAACGAGAACTCATAGACGAGGAGGCCCGCCATCAAGGTGGCCACCGACAGGCCGGCGGGGAGCACGGTCGCCACGCCCACGAGGACGAGCGCCAGCGGCACCGCCGGCACCCCGCCCACCTTGAGCCCCTTCAAGAAGCCCACCGCCTGCCGCGCGTTGGCGGTGGGGTGCGCCTTGCGGACGAGGTGCATCGTCGCCACGATGAAGCCGAGGGCCCCCACCAGCAGCAGGCTCCGGAGCGGGCTCTCTCGCCCCGCGAAGGGGAGCAGCCCTGCGGCGCCCAGCGCGAGGGCCTGGAGCAGCAGGTGGAGCAGCGTGCCCCGGTCTTGCCAGAGGTCTCGGCCCTCACATTGGGCGAAGAGGAAGGCCGTGTATCCGGCGACCCCCGCGCTCAGGGGGGCCAGCAACCAGCGCAGCGTGTCGGAGGCGCCGGCCAGCCCGGCGAGGCGGAGGCCCAGGCTGAGGGCGGCGACGACCGAGGCGGCGATGAGGAACCAAGCCCCCTTCACGAGCCAGCTCTTCGTGTTCGGGCGGGTGAGGAGCCGGAGGAAGGCCCAGGGGCGCGTGAGGTCCGCCACGAGCAGGGCGGTGGTGAGGCCGGTGAACACGAGGGACAGGAGCTCCGGCGCGTAATTCGAGCCCACCGCCGATAGGCCGAGCCAGGGCACGAAGGGGGCGAGCATGCCCGCGCCGGCCGCGAGGCCCTTGGTGACGAGGTAGATGGCCACTCCCCAGCCCCACTCCACCTTGTGCCCCACGTCGAGCACCGTGCGGGTCCCCTCCACCGTGGCCACGTCGTGGGGCCAGGGCTCGGGCTTCGTGGGCCGGCGCTCGCTCCACAGGTAGGTGTCCAGGCGAACGGGCTCACCCGGCTGCAGCGCGAGCGGCTCCACACCCACATAGTGAACATTGGGGCCCGTCTTCTGCTCGATGCGCCGCAGCAGCGTCACCTCCTCGGACACCCGGCGGGCGATGAGGCTCTCCTTGTCGTGGAGGTCGCCATAGACGATGGCCTCGGTGGGGCAGACCACCGCGCAGGCTGGGGCCATGCCCTGCTCCACCCGGTGGGCGCAGAAGTGGCACTTCTCCACCGCGCCGCGCTCCTCGTTCAGGTGCAGCGCGTCGTAGGGGCAAGCCTGCATGCAGGCCCGGCAGCCAAAGCAGGCGTCGCGGTCAAGGTCGACGATGCCGTCGGGCCGCTTCTCCAGCGCGCCGACCGGGCAGATGGTCACGCAGGGCGCGCTCGTGCAGTGGTTGCACCGCAGCACCGCGAAGCTGCGCTTGACGCTCGGGAAGGCGCCCACCTCGGTGTACTTCACCCAGGTGCGGAAATTACCCACCGGCACGCTGTTCTCGGACTTGCAGGCCACCGTGCAGGCGTGGCAGCCGATGCAGCGGTCATGGTCGATCAAGAACCCGTACTGCATGGGCGCCCACACTCCGAGCCCCGGGACCTATCACGGCCCACCCTCGCGGCGAAGGCCCGGCTGCGGCCCCAGCCGAGCGGCGCGGCGGCGGGCGGGGGGACCGGCGCCGGAGGTCGCACGAGGGGGAACACGCTCCCGGGCCCGCTGGCTGGCTGGTCGGCCCGGGGGCGGCTATCCTGGCTGGAAGTCGGACCGTGAAGCTCAACCCCCACGCCCCAGAGGAGCGCCGATGTCGCGCCGACACCCGAGCCCCTCCGCGCCCTCCGGCCGAGCTCTGCACGATGACCCGTCCTCCGGTACCCGAACGGTGGCCCGCCTCCGGATCGGAGCACCCCTCTTGCACGCCGCCTGCTCCCTGGGCAAAGGAGACAAAGCCGACCCTGCCGACGGGGACACTTCGCCCGCCGACAGCGCCGAAGGGGAGTGCGGCGGGCTCTACGTCTACGAGTCATTCAATGAATGGCTGGAGGTGGTCGTCCCTTCGCTTTGTGGCGCGTTCCTCCGGTGCCTGAATGTGCCCGTGCTCGTTGGTGACATGGAAGATTGTGTCGGGTCCTTCATTCGAGACTACCCATATGAGTGCCACTGGGACCGGGTAGACCCCTGTGACGCCGCCCTCTGCGCGGCGGAGTGGGTCCCGAGCGAGGCGGAGCTCCAGGAGACCGACCCCGAGTGTAACTACGGCCAGCAGATCCCGGTGAGCTGCACCCCCGTCTTCCGCGCGCTCGCCTGTGAGGACTCCACACCCGCCGACGGCGGGGAGTGAGACGATGAGCGACAAGACCGCCCCCGCTCAATCTCTTCCCCGCCCTTGGGCGTGGACGGCCCTGGCGGTCGGTATCTTGCTCACCGCCTGCTCGATGGGCGAAGGAGACAAAGTCGACCCCGCCGACGGGGACACGTCCTCCGCGGACAGCGCCGAAGGGGAGTGCGGGGGTCTCTACGTCTATGAGTCATTTAATGAGTGGCTGGAGACGGTCGTCCCTTCGCTTTGTGGCGCGTTCCTCCGGTGCCTGAATGTGCCCGTGCTCGTTGGTGACATGGAAGATTGTGTCGGGGCCTTCATTCGGGACTACCCCCATGAGTGCCACTGGGACCGGGTAGACCCCTGTGACGCCGCCCTCTGCGCGGCGGAGTGGGTCCCGAGCGAGGCGGAGCTCCAGGAGACCGACCCCGAGTGTAACTACGGCCAGCAGATCCCGGTGAGCTGCACCCCCGTCTTCCGCGCGCTCGCCTGTGAGGACTCCACACCCGCCGACGGCGGGGAGTGAGCGGACGGTGTCGGGGCCCGGCCTTCAGCTCCCCGCCTCGAGCTCCGCGAGGCGGGCCTCCAGCGTGGCCTGAGAGACCGGGCTCAGGTGCTCGACGATCGAGTAGGTGAGCGTCCCGTCGGGGTCGAAGACCCCCTTCTCGGCGTGCGCCTCTCCGGTGCCGTCGAGGTCGTAGGTGTCTACGGAGTCCACCCAGCCGCCGGCGTAGCGCCCGTCCTGATAGACCGAGCGGCTGTGCCAGGCCGTCCAGGCCCAGGGCTCGCCGGCGTCGTAGACACCCTCCACCTGGAGCACGCCGGAGCCCGTGTCAAAGGTGCTGGAGAAGGTCTCCGCCGCTGCGTCGACGGTGTGATCGAGCGTGTAAGCCGAGACCCGGCCGCTGCCGGCCACCGTCCAGGCTTCTTCGCGCATCGTGCTGGCGGAGGGGTCCAGGCTGCGGATGAACAGCACCTCCTCGGTGGGGGCGACGTAGCTGCCGTCTGCGGTCTGGCCATCCGAGGTGCCGATGAACCAGGCCACCGAGGCCGAGGGGCCACCGGTGTCGGCGGCGCCGCTGTCCACGCCGCCCGCTCCACCGCCGCCTTCGCCTCCTCCCGCCTTCCCCGCACAGGCGCAGAGGGACAGGAGGCTGAGCAGCCGAGCGGAGGGACGGGAGGAGAGACATCGCGACACGGGAGCTCCACGAGCGGGTAGCCGGGCGCCGCGATGTTATCACGCCGATCTCTGGGCGATCCCCGGCCACACCGCGGCGCGGCGGGGGCTCAGCGCGAGTGGAGCAGCAGGGCCGCGCCCGGGCCGACGAGGGCCTCGAGGCGGGTGAGGAAGGTGGGGACCTGCTCCGTGACGAGCGTGGTCTCGACGATCCACCGGTGGTCGGGCAGCTCGGGCAGCGCCCAGGTGCGGTCGACACGCCGGTTCTCTCGGCTGCGCAGGATCGCGGGGCCGGTCTCGGCGGAGTCCCAACCCGGGAGGGAGAGGCTGTAGCCGCCCTCGTAGTCCTCGCGGGCGGGCCCCTCGGCGCCGAGCTCCGCCCAGAGCGCGAGCAGCGCGGGGCGGCCGAGGTCGAGGGCCAGCGCCACCTCCGTGCGGCTCCGCACGTAACGGAGGCGGCGGAAGAAGGCCCCGAGGTCGGGTGAGAGCGCTCGCTCGAGGGGGGCGCCGCCCTCGTCTTGGTCGGTGTCGACGAAGGTCACGCGGGGCTCGGCCTCCGCGGCCCCGCGGTAGTCGAGCAGCACGGCGGTGGGCCCCTCCGAGGACAGGACGAGGCAGTCGCGCGGATAATCCCACTCCCGCACGAGGCGAGCGCTCTCTTCCATAGAGCCCTCGTAGCCCACCCCGAGGATGTCTCGGAGATCGACCCACGGCCCGCCGTAGCGGGTGGGGCCCCCCGCGGGAGCGCGCCCGCGCCGCAGCCGCCCGCCGTTCGAGAGGCGGAGCGCCTCGCCATACGCGGCCGGCAGCCGGCGACCCAGGGCACGCTCGGCCTCGGCGAGGTGGGCGCTCGTCACCGGGGGGCCGTCGGGGCGCGAGGGGTCGTCGAAGAGGGGGTGGTCGTGAAAGCGCATGGGCGCTCCAGTGGAGGGTCCGGGAGCCTACCCCGCGCCGCGGGCGGGGGTAGACTGCCCCCCATGTCCGCCGGCGCCCCCTCCGCTCCCGCCACGCCTCCCGGCCCCGCCTCACCGCGCCTGCTGGCGATCAGCGATCTGCACGTCGACCACCCCGGCAACCTCGACGCGCTCAAGGCCCTGCCGCCCCACCCCGACGACTGGCTGCTCGTGGCCGGCGACGTGGGCGATCGCCCCGCCACGCTCGACCAGGCCTTCGAGGTCCTGACCGACCGCTTCGAGAAGGTCTTCTGGGTGCCGGGCAACCACGAGCTCTGGGTGCGCGACGGCGGCCCCCGCGGGGAGGACCGGTACAGCCTGCTCCTCGAGCGCTGCCGCCGCCACGGGGTGCTGAGCCCCGAAGACCCGCCCGCCCGCTGGACCGGCCCCGGCGGCCCGGCGACGATCGTGCCGCTCTTCTGCCTGTACGACTTCAGCTTCCGCCCCGATGACGTGTCGCGGGAGGCCGTCATTGACTGGGCGGGGGAGCACGGCATCCGCTCCACCGACGACCACTGGCTGCACCCGGACCCCTGGCCCTCGATGGACGCCTGGTGCGCGGCCCGCCACCGTATCGCCGAGGAGCGCCTGTCGTCTGTCGAGGGTCCGATCGTGCTGCTCAGCCACTACCCGCTGCGCCGCGACCTCGTTCGCCTGTTCCGCATCCCCCGCTTCTCGCCCTGGTGCGGGACCCGTCGCACCGAAGACTGGCACCGGCGCTACCCGATCGAGGTGGTGGTCACCGGCCACCTCCACATGCGCGCCACCGACTGGCGGGACGGGGTGCGCTTCGAGGAGGTGGCGCTCGGATACCCGCGGCACTGGAAGAAGGAGAAGGGGGTGGAGGGCTACCTCCGCCAGATCCTCCCGACGCCTCCCGGCCTCGACCCCTCGGCCACGAGCCCGATATGGCATATGTGAGGGGCGGAGCGGGACAGGGCCCGCACGCAGAGGAGCGCCCGATGTCAGTACCAGCGTCAGAGTCCGTGCCAGCGTCAGCGTCAGAGTGGAGTTCGGACTCGGGGGAGGAGGGCAAGGGGATCGGCCACACGCTGGCGCGCTGGCTGCGCTCGCTGGTCGACAAGGGCATCGACGGCGTCGGGCCCTTCGCCGGATCGGCGGCCCTCGCCGAGGCCGTTCGGCGCGACCCCCGGTACAGCACCAACGAGGAGCGGGTGAGCGCCCTCATCTCCAACGAGGCCTGGAAGGGCTTCACGACCGGCTTCCTCACCGGCTTCCCGGGGCTCACGGCCGTGCTTCTGCTGATGCCGGCCTCGATGGTCTCGGCGATCATGCTCCAAGCGCGCCTCGCGGGCGCCGTGGCTCACCTCCACGGATATTCACTCGACGACGAGCGGGTGCGCACCTTCGTGTTCCTGTCGCTCACCGGAGACGTGGGGAGAGAGGGGGTCAAACGGGTGACGGCGATGGTCGGGAAGTCTGTCGCGCTCGGGGCGGTGCGCAAGGTGCCCGGGCGGCTCATCTTCGCGATCAACCGGAAGATCGGCTTCCGGCTCCTCACCAAATTCGGCTCCCGCGGGCTCATCAACCTGAGCCGCCTCGTCCCCTTGGTGGGCGGGCTCGTGGGCGGGGTGGTGGACTCCATCGCCACCCGCACCGTCGGGCGGAGCGCCCAGCACACCTTCCGCTCCCCAGACCTCCTCACCGAGCCCTTCGACCTCCTCTACGCCGACGCCGAGGCCGAGGTCGCCCGGGCCAGCGCGGCGGGGCGGGTGAGCGCGACGTGAGCGAGCCCGGCTCGACGATCCCGGGCCCGCGCCCCGGCGCAGCGGCGGCCCGCGGCAACCCGGCGGCCGCGGTCGGGCAGCTCCACCCCCAGCCCGAGAGCGGCGTGCGAGACGGCCGGAAGAACGTCGAGATCAACATCGGAAAGGCCTGTAACAACCGCTGCGTCTTCTGCCTCGACGGGCTGCCGAAGGCCGAAGACCGCTCGTATATGCCCTGGCCGGCGATGCAGGCCGAGCTCCGGCGCTGGGCCGAGGCCGGTTATGAGTCGGTCGGCTTCCTCGGCGGGGAGCCCACCACCTACCCCCACATCGTCGAGGCGGTCGGCCTCGCCCGCTCGCTCGGCTTCTCGCGGGTGACGCTGGCCACGAACGCCACCAAGCTGCGCCTCCCCGCGTTTCGGGCCCGCCTGCTCGAGGCCGGGCTCACCCGCCTGACCGTCTCGATGCACGGGCACACCGCCGCGCTAGAAGACCGCCTCACCCGCGTCCCGGGCAATTTCGCAAAGAAGGTGACCGCGCTCCAGGGCCTCGCTGCGGCCCGCGCCCAGGGCCGGCTGCCCGACGGCCTGTCGATCAACATCGTCATCAATGGGTGGAACTACCTCCACCTCCCGCGGATGCTGCGCTTCTTCTACGAAGAGATGGGCGTGGACGACATCCGCGCCAACTTCCTCCGCCCCGAGGGATACGCGATCGGCGACGCGGCGCTCACCGCCCGCTACAGCGCCGTGGTGCCGGTGCTGGTGAAGTGTGTGCTCCTCTCCGAGCTCCACTTCAAGCGCACCTTCACCTTCGGGGGCTTCCCCCTCTGCGTGTTGCCGGCGGCCCTACGGGACGATCCTGCGCTGCTCGAGCGCCACATGGGCGAGTACCGCGACCTCCGCACCGCCGCCTCGATCGCCACCGACGGCGGCGACCACCTGCCCACCGGGCGCCGGGTGGTGCCCGACACCTGGACAGACTTCCCCACCGCGCCCGTCGTGCAGATCGACCCCGACGGGAGCCGCTCCCGCTTCAACTGGCAGGACCGCAAGCGCTTCGACATGAAGGGGCACCCGGCGGCCTGCGGGGCCTGCAGCCGCGCGCAGACCTGCGAGGGCGTGTGGAAGGGCTACCTCGACATCTGGGGGGACGGGGAGTTCACGTCGATCGCCCCCCCGCCCGCCGGGCGCCCCGCCCCCGCGAGCGCGCCGTCCACCGCCGCGGCGAGGGCGGCGTGGCCGGACGCGGTGGGGTGACAGCCATCAAGGGTGGGGATGCCGAGCGAGTCGGCCAACACGAGGGGTGGGCGCCCCGCCGCCGCCTCCATCTCGCGGCGATACTCGTCCCGCGCGCAGATCGAGATCAGCAGCAGGGGGTTCCCGCGGCGGCTGAGCCGCTCGAGCGCCGCGCCGAACTCCGCCGGTGACACCCGCGGGCCGAGCTCGGGGGCCGCCAGCGCGGTCGCCCGGGCATAGGCCGGATAGAGCGCGTGCTGGCCCCACTGGATGAGGTACAGACCCGCGAGCCAGGCCCGGACGCCCCCCGCCGGGCTGGCCCGCTCCGCCAGCCACGCGGCGTCTCCCCGGAGCACCTTGTGGCCGTCATTGGCCCCGAAGGCGAGGATCAAGGTGCGGTCGGCCGGGACAGCGAGGGTGTCGAGCAGGGCCTCGCCCTGGAGGAGGGTGTAGCCGGGCACGCCGAGGTTCCGCACCGAGCGCCCGAGGCGGCGGGACAGGGCGCTCGGCCAGGCCTCCGTGTCACCCACCCCCCAGCCGAAGGTGCAGGAGTCGCCGAGGGCGATGAGCTCGGCCTCGGGGGCGCTCGGCAGGCGGAAGCCATCCGCCCCGGTGCGCACCGTCCAGGGGCTGGGCTGTCCAAAGGACAGGTTGTCCGCGACGAGCTCGAGCGAGGGGCGGAGTGACCAGAGGAGACGCAGGTCGGGGGACAGGAGGGCCGAGGCCTCGTCGAGCAGCAGCACAGGGTCTCGCGTCGCCGAGATCATGGTGTATCCATCGGCGCCGTGGAGCCGATAGAGCGTGTAGCGCTCGAGGGTGGGCCCCCCCACCGTCTGTCGGAGCAGCACCTCCGCCCCCGCGGGCAGCAACAGGGCGAGGGCGACGCCCGAGGCGAGGGCGGTCAGGCGGCCATTGTTCATGCCGGGCCGATAGTGCGCCGCGGGCGCCGCTGTCAAGCGGGCCCGGGAGGCCCGCCCGTCCCCTCCCCTGCCCTCCCCCGCGCCCAGGGTTAGGGCCCCGCATGATCCCGCTCGACCTCCGCCCCGAGGGCCCCGCCGGCCGCCTCCTCCGCGCCGCCTGGCAGCCGGTGGCCCGCAGCCTCGACCTCGCACCCGGCGGCCTCCTGCCCCTCCGCTGCCTCGGCGAGGACTGGCTGCTCTGGCGCACCGAGGGCGGGGCCGCCGTTCTGTCAGCGGCCCGCTGCCCCCACCGTGGCACCCGCCTCTCGCTCGGCCGGGTGCGCGGGGCGGCGCTCGAGTGCCACCACCACGGCCTCTGTTACGACGCCCGCACCGGGGGGGCCGGGCAGGGGCCCCCGCTCCGCCTGCGGCCCGTCGAGGAGCGAGGCGGCCTCGTCTTCGGGTGGTTCGGCGCGGCCCCGCCGGCCCCCTTCCCGGTCATCCCGGAGCTCGACGGCCCGCTGCGCTGCCTCCCCCCCGAGCGCTGGCCCTGCACCTTCTTCGCCCGCCTCCAGAACAGCCTCGACGTCGCGCACATCGCCGCCGCCCACCGCCGCTCTGGCCTCGCCGCCTTGCTCGCCCAGGGCTGGACCGCGCGCGTGGAGCCCGAGCCCGGCGGCTTCCAGCTCCACATCGAGGCCGGCGCCCCCGAGCTCCGCCCGGTCCGCTTCCAGATGCCCAACCGCCTGGAATTCGACGCGCCCCTGTCCCCCGCCCTCGGCTGGCGGCGGCACCTCGTCTGGCGGGTGCCCGAAGACGCGGACCACTGCGTGAGCTTCACCCTGGCCACGCTCCCAGCCCCCGAGCCGCCGATGGCCGCCCTCCGCCATCCCTTCGCCCCGACGCGGGTGGCCGAGCAGGGCGAGGCGCTGCTCGACGGGCGGCTGCGCTGGGAGGAGCTGCGCACCGATCACCTCACCGAGGTGGAGGACTACGTGGCCCTCTGCGGCGGCCCGCCCGGCCTCTGGCCCGCCCAGGACGAGCCCGGCCTCGCCGCCCTGCTCGCGCTCTGGGGCGCCGCCTTCGCAGAGCCCGCCGCCGGGATAGGGCCCGCCGATGGTTGAAGACGACCGGCTCCCCCAGCCGCCCACGCCCCGCCTGCGGGACTACGTGCTGGAGGACTACGCCCCCGCGGCCCCGCTCGAGGGGCGCCTGCACAACGCCTCGCTCTTCCGGGCCTGGCTGCGCGACCAGGGCTGGCTCGACCGGGTCTGGCCGATGGTAGAGGCCCTGCAGGCCGCGCTCGGCCCAGACGAGACGGTGTGGGGCATCAAGGCCCGCCGCGAGGGCCCGCCGAGCCTCGAGCTCTATTGGTACAACCACTGCCGCAACGCCCCCGGCAGCCCGAAGTCCGTCCGCCGCATCGCCGCGCGGCTCGGCTCCCACATCGAGCTCCAGGCGACCGCCGACGAGCGACTGCCCTATCTCATGTGCAGCCTCGAGCTCGACGCCGCCGCCCTGTCGGCGGGGGTGGCGCCGCCCTTTCGGGTCTATCTGGCTGGCCGCCGATCGGCCGAGGGCTACGACGGCGTCTCGATGCGCCTCGACGCCGGCCGCCTCTGCTTCGAGGGCAGCTACTGGTTCTATCCGCAGCCCGCCGAGCGGGCGCTCCTGCGCGACCGTGTCCGCGGGGCCTGGCGCCTCGGCGACGCGTCGCAGCGGCGGTGGCTGTCCCAGCCCGCGCTGCTCGACTGCCACTCGGTCTGTTACGCGATGAAGGCCGAGACCGACGCCCTCTATTTCAGCCGGGTGCCGACCGCGTCCCTGCTCGGCCCCCTCTCCGAGCTCTGGCCGGCCCAGGCGGCCCGCCTCGGGGCCGAGGCCGCCCGCTTCGATCACCAGCGCTGGGACCTCGGGGTGGACCTCGGCTGCCCCTCGGGGGCGCTTGGGCAGGCCACCGTCCAGAAGGTGGGGCTCTACGGTGTCTTCTAAGCCCGCCACGCCCTGGGAGAGCTACGCCCACTCGAGCGAGATGGTGGGCCGGCAGCTCGGCGCGGCTGGGCCCGCGGGCGCGACAAGGGCGGCGGGAGGAGAGGAGGAGGACAGCCTCCTCGTGGCCCTCACCTATCGCTGCAACAGCCGCTGCCGGTTCTGCATTATCGAGACCGAGCTCAACCGCTTTGCCGACCCGAGCGCCGACGTGCTCGAGCCCCTCTTCGCCGAGAACGGGCGCAGCCGGCGCTTTCGGCGCCTCATCCTGTCCGGGGCCGAGGTCACGCTGCGTGACGACCTCGCCGACATCGCCGCCGCCGCCACCGGCCGCGGCGGCTTCTCGGTGGTGCGCATCCAGACGAACGCCCGCCGCCTGTCGGACCGCGGCCTCGCCGCGCGGCTCTTTCAGTCGGGCGTGCGCGAATACTTCGTGTCGGTGCACGCCGCCGACCCCGCCGCCGACGCGCACATCACCGGCAGCGGCCGCTCCTTCGCCGAGCTCGAGCAGGGGGTGCAGAACCTCCGCGCCCTCGGCGCCACCCTCTGCTCGAACACGGTGGTCTGTCGGGACAACGCCGCCGCCCTCCCCGACATCGCCCGGACCCTCATCCGCTGGGGCTTCTCGGGGGCGCACCTCTGGTCCTTCCTCCACCTCGGAGAGGTGGGCCAGGAGGGCAACCTCGTGTCCCTCGAGGCCGCGATGCCCCCCCTCCGCGCGGCCGTGGCGGAGCTCCAGGCCGCGGGCGTCGCGGTCACGACCAAGTGGTTCCCGCGCTGCCTGCTCGGGCCGGCCGGCGACACGCTCGACAACCACCAGCCCCAGCTCCTCATCCGCGACGAATTCCAAGACCGCCTGTCCGAGGGCTTTCGATTCGACTGTGTCCACGCCAGCGCCTGCGCACACTTCGGGCGGGGCTGTGACGGCCTGCACGACGGCTACGTGCGCCGCTTCGGCGACGAGCGCCACCGCCTGACGCCCACGCCCGCCGCCCCGGACCGCGCGCCGAGGCCCCGACCATGACCGCCGAGGCCCCGCGCATCGAGGTGGACCGCGGTGAGGTCGGCGCGCTCGCGGCCCTGTGGGAGGGCCAGATCGACGGCCTCTGGCTGAAGGGCGCCCTGTCCCTGGAGGCGGTCGCCGCGCTCCGAGCTGCCGCGGCCGAGCTCCCGGCCCGCTCTGCGCCGCCCTTCCCCGGGACCACACACGGCAGCGTGCTCATCGTCACCCCAGACCGAGCGCGCTACTTTGAGGACGCCGCCCGCCTCCGCGCCTGCATGGAGTCGCTCGGCCTGCACGCGCCGCTCCTCGCGCTCCTCGGTCGACTGGCCGGCGCCCCGGTCGAAGTGCCCGAAGAGGGCGGACAGACCTACGCCGCGGTCACGATCCGTCGCCTGCCGCCCGGGCTGGAGGTGGCCGTCCACTCCGAGCGCTGGGCCTGGCCCGCGATGGGCTGGCATCGGGCCCGACTGACACCCCGCTGGCACCTGAGCTTCTATCTGCCGCTGAACGCCCTCCCCGACGGCGGTGAGCTCGAGCTCTTCCACCGCCCAGCCGAAGGTCAGTCCCTCGAGGGCCTGTCCCCCGCCGCCGCCCGGGACCGCCTCGCCGCCTTCGGCACCACCACCCTCCGCCCGGGGCCGGGCGATCTGCTGCTCTTCGACGGCGGGCGCTTCAACCACCGCGTCTGTCCATCCTCTGCAGAGCGGTGGACGCTCGGGGGCTTCGCCGGTCGGGACGCCGCGGGCAAGCTCTGGGTCTGGAGCTGAGGATGCGCGTCCAGCTCTCGGTCATCTTCACCGACGCCTGCAACCTCCGCTGCAGCTACTGCACGACCGCCAAGCGGCCGGTGAGCATCTCCTCGGCCCTGCTCGAGAAGCTGGTACAGGTCCTCGACCGCAGCGCCCCCGCGGCCCTCGACCTCAACTTCCACGGAGGTGAGCCCACGCTGGCCTGGGAGCGCGTGGAGGAGCTGGTGGAGCGGATCCTCCCCCAGCGGGAGAAGCGCAAGCTGTCCCTGAGCATCTGCACCAATGGTACCCGACTCGACACCCAGCGGGCGCGCTTCCTGGCCGCCCATGGATTTAACGCCCGCGTGAGCATTGATGGGCTTCGAGAGACCCACACACAATTTCGGCGCCCCTATCTGGCCGAGGAGCCCTATCTAGCCAAGGAGGATGTGAATCAGTCCTACGACCAGACCCTCTCCGGCCTCCGGGCGCTGGTGGAGGCCGGGGTCTCCTCGGCGGCCAATATGGTGGTGACCCCGGCGACGGTCGGCGAGCTCACCGAGAACGCCGCCTTCCTGCTCAAGCAGGGGCTCGTTCACCTCGTCATCTCGCCGGTGGTGGGCCAGCCCTGGGAGGACGCGGCCCTCCTCAAGCTCGACCAGCAGCTCCGGGAGATGACCCTCTTCTGGGAGCGGTGGCTCTCGCTCCACCCCCGAAGCGCCGAGCACCTGCGCCGAAGCCTGCTCTCCGAGATCTCGCGGGCCCGCTACTGCTCGGGGGACGGGCCCGTCCAGCCCGACGCCCGCTTCTGGGTGATCGGCCCCGACGGGCGCATCTTCGGCGACGAGCCCGACGCCCGCACCGAGAGGGCCCTGACCCTCGGGCACCTCGACCAGATCGAGGAGCTCAGCGAGCTCCCGGCCCTCCCGCGAAACGCCTTCGAGCTCATGTACGACCGCGCCTTCTACCCCGAGCACGTGCTGCGGGACGTGCGCCGCACCCACCGCCTGCTGGCGAAGCGGACCCGCAGCACCTACGAGCGCCTCTTCGGCCCGCTCGAGCCGCAGGGTCCCACCGCCTGAACCGACAGGAAGCACCGATGAACCACCTCCGCGTCCTCGACCTGCCCGCCAGCGGCCCCCTCCCCGCCACGCTCATCGAGGACATCGGCGAGGGCCGGGTCGACCTCGCGCTCATCCGCGGGATCGTCGATCCCGCCGAGCTCGCGCGCGTGGTCGCCCGCATCGAGGCGCGGCGGGCCGAGCTGCCCTGGGTGCTCCAAGAGTCCGACGACCCGAACCGCAAGCAGATGGCCCTGCTCGGCAGCTCGCTCACCCCCTACAACGCCTACCCCGACGGCCCGCCCCTCGAGCATTACCTCGAGAAGGCCGACCGCTTCCGCGAGCTCTACGCCGACCTCTTCTTCGACATCGATCTGCTCGGCGCCGCCTCGGGCGTGCTCAGCCAGCTCGGCGGCGGCCGCGCGGTGACCGAGCCCGTGAGCCCCGAGGGACGGGCCTTCACCCCCGCCACGCTGCGCTGGGTGCCGCCCGGCAAGGGCATCCCCACCCACGTCGGGCGCTGGTTCCAGGAGACCGGGGGCTTCAAGCCGCTCTTGCCCCAGGTGGAGACCGCCTGGCAGCTCTCCTGGTTCGTGCCGCTCCAGCAGGGGGAGACCGGGGGCGAGCTCGTCGTCTACGATCTCGAGTACGGCGACCCCGCCGTGCCCTGGCGGGAGCAGGGCCGCATCCTCGACGACGACGCCATTGAGGCCCGTTACCAGCAGCAGCCGGTGCTGCCCGGCGCAGGCGACCTGCTGCTCTTTAACGGCGGGCGGCTCTACCACCGGGTGAGCCCCGTCGGCGGCGACCGCCCGCGGGTGACCTTCGGCGGATTTGTGGGCCTGAGCCACGATCACCGCCGGCTCCTCCGCTGGAACTGATCGTAATTCACTCGATCCTGCGTGCAACGCTGCCGATACCGGCGGTCGAAGACTCCACAAACCTGCCGATTCGGTCCCCTCCCCCCTCGTGGGGGAGGGACAGGGTGGGGGGGGCTGACATGTCCATCCTGCTGAGAAGCGCGAGGAGGCTCCGGGCTGAGATGACCGACGCCGAGCGGCACCTGTGGCGAGCCCTCCGTCATCAGCAGATCGGCGAACGAGGTGTTGAGCAATATCGATGGCGTGATCGACCAGATCCGAGGTGCGTTGGCGACAATCACCCCCCCCACCCCAGCCCTCCCCCACAAGGGGGGAGGGAGCCGGGCCCTAAGCCAACCCCAGCCCTACTCCGTGAGGAGGGTATGACCCCCAGACTCAGATTCGCGGCCCCGCCGCAGTGGCACCCGACGACGTGCTCTTCGGGAGCGGCGCTGGCAATACCATTCGCCGCTGCATTCTCCAGAAGTCCGACGTCCACACACTCCTCCGCCTGCCCACTAGCTTTCGAGGGACCTTGAGAGCGAGCTACGGGAGGGCCCGCTCGAAGCACCAGTAGGCCGTGAAACGGCAGCGGCCATCGGGGAAGAAGCGGATGCCCATCGAGGTCGCGGGCGCACCCGGCGCGAGCTCCAGCGGCGCGCCCATCGCCCGGAGCTCCGCCTCCACCCCCGGGGTCGGCACGGGAGAGTAGGCCCAGGTCTTGTAGATCTTCAAGAGCGGGGCGCCACCGTCGAAGCGGAGCTGCAGCATCCAGGCGGAGGCGGGGCTGGGGCCCTGGAGCATCGCTCGCTCTCTCACAGGCAGGGACCGACCGAAGAGGGCGGTCGCGGTGGAGAAGAGGAGCTCTTCCTCGGAAGGGTCAAACATCCAGTAGAACTTCCAGGCCACCGGGCGGGACCGCCCCCGCTCGAGGTCGATGGCGAGGATGTAGGGAGCGCCGGGCAAGACGGGGAGCTCCCCACCGACGATTCGCTCGGCCGCCCTCACCCCGCGGAGCCAGTGGTCCTCTCCCCTCTGCAGCTCCTCCAGGTAGAGGGTGGCGCCCCGACCGAGGTCCTCGAAGCCGAGCACCGGGGAGGCATGGGGGAGGAGATCGGCGATGAGACGGAGGGCGCGCAGATCGAAGCCGGCGGCCCCAAGGGCCGAGAAGAGCTGCGACCGCGTGGAAGGGAGCTGCTGGCGAGGGTTGTAGGAGAGCTGCACCCGCGTGGGCCCCGCGCCCCAGTCGGCGGCGAGGCCGAGCTCATAGGGGTCGCCCTGTCGGCGGAGGCGGTCCACGCGCTCGACGGTCGATCGGTCCAACCATGGGCTCGTCGGGTCGAGGGGCTTCAGACCCACTTGGTGCTCACTCCCCAGAGGCCGATGGTCAGCAGGGAGAGGCTGAGGCCGGCGAGCAGCACCCCGATCGGCCGCGAGGGGCGCTCCGTGACGCGGTTGTCGAGCACCATCCCGAGCAGGCAGCCGGTCACGAGGCCGCCGATGTGGCCGAGGTTGTCGATGAAGGGGAGCAGGAGGCCGATCGCGAGGTTGACGAGGATCCAGGGGACGAGCCTGCGGCGGAAGAAGGCCGCGGTGTCGTCGGGGAGCGCGCGCCCCTGCTTCCAGCCGAAGACGAAGGCGGCGCCCAGCAAGCCGAAGATGCCGCCGCTGGCCCCCACCGTGAGCGTGGTGCCGCCCACCCAGGTGAGGGTGGCCCCGCCCACGCCGGAGAGCAGGAAGATCCACAACATCCGCGAGGGGCCATAGACCGCCTCACAGAGCCGCCCGAGGGCGAAGAGGGCGCTCGTGTTGACGAGCAGGTGCAGGGCGTCGCCGTGGAGGAAGACGCTCGTGACCAGGCGCCAGAGCTCCCCGCGATCGACGGCCCGCCACCACATCGCCCCCGACCGCCGCAGCAGCCGCTCGCCCCGCCCGGCGAAGAAGGCCTCCCAGACGCCAGCGTTCCCCCGCAGGAGCACGCGCGCGCCGATGCCTGCGTGGATGAGCACGAGGCTGGCCGCGAGGGCGACGGTGAGGCGGGGGCGGTCGAGGCCGTCATGGAGGCGATCGAGGGCCTGCTCGCGCGGATCGTCGTCCGAGGGGGTCGGCGGGGTCACGGCACCTGCCACAAGACGGCCTCCTCGAGCGGGCCCTCCCCGAAGGCGAAGGGCAGGCTGCCGGTGGTCTCGCCGTACAGGCCGACGTCCCGCGCGGGATCGACCACCCGCAAGGGGAAGTCGCCGCGCCCCACCCGGTCCACCTCCACCCAGTCCGCGGGGTGCGCCGCGGGGGAGGAGCGCTCGCCCGTGATCACCAGGGCCCCGCTCGGCGCCTCCCCCGTGTAGAAGGCCCACCCGGCCTGCTCGAGCTCGTAGCGGAAGGTCCACTCCCCGCTGAAGAGGCAGGGCCGCTCGAGGCAGCGCCCCTGGGTCCGACGCACGAGCTCGCGGGCCGCCGCCGACTCGGCCCCGGCGAAGCGGTGCTCGGCGACCGTGAGGCCGAGGGCCAGGGCCCCGTGCAGGGCGAGGCCCGCCTGGAGGAGGGTGCGGGTGTCAGCCCGGCGCTCGAAGTGGCGCACCACGAGGACCGCGAGGCTCCCCATCGCCGGGAGGAGGTAGCGGGGGGCGGAGAAGTTGTGTCCGATCACCACGCCCAGCACCACCACGACGACGTGCGCGGCGAGGAGGCGCTCATCGAGCCCGCGGTCGGGCCCGGCGCCCTGAGCCCGCAGCGCGGCGAGGCAGAGGCCGATCAGGGCGAGACCGGCCGAGGCGAGCAGGGCCACGATGAGCTGCGCCTCCACGCCAGTTCCGTCGGGAACCACCGCCGCGGCCAGCGGGGCGGCGACGAGGGCGGCCACGAACCAGCCGGTGGCGTGCCCGCGGGCGAGCAGCGGGAGGGGGCTCAAGGCGAGGGAGAGGCGCACGAGGGTGCCGAGGCCGCGCCCGGCGAGGGCGCCGCGTGGGATCTCCCCAGCGCGCGTCAAGACCTCAACGAGGTGGATGCGCCCGTACTGGAGGGCCAGCCAGGCCTCGACCCCGCCCACCAACCCGAGGGCGCAGAGCCAGAACAGGCCGCTCCCCCGAAGGCGCCGCGCCCCCAGCCCATGCAGGAGCAGCAGCGGCGCCAGGAGCGCGGCCGGGTACTTGGTGAGCACGGCGCCGCCGAGGGCGAGGCCGCCCATGATCATCCACCGCTGGCGGAGCCCACCCTCCCGCGGCAGGCCCTCGAGCCAGGCGACGAGGGCGAAGGTCTGGAGCGCCGTGACCATCAGGTCCGGCATCAGCCCGCGTTGGAGGCCGAGCACCACGATCGGGCTCATCATCCAGGTGGCCACGGCCAGCCAGGGGTGCCGGGTGTATCGCTCGGCGAGGCGCCCCACCGACCAGCCGAGGAGCGCCGCCCAGGGCAAGGCAGCGGCCACCTTCATCGCCTTCACCGCCGCGGGGGCGAAGGAGGCCGAGCCGCCCCAGAGCCACACCCACCACAAGAACAAGGGCGGGTGGGCATAGACGAAGGCGTCGGCCTCCCGCGCACCCCCCCAGGGGGGCCAGGGCCGCCACCAGTCGTAGGGGCGGGCCGGCTCGAGCTGGGCTGCGATCGCGAGGTAGCTCTCTTCGTCGAGCACGGGCAGCGAGGAGGCCAGCAGCGCAGCCACCAACGCCGCCACCAGCGCGAGGGCGAGGCGGGGGTGGGTGGCGAAGGAGCGGCGCATCCGGGCCTAGAGGGCCACGGCGTGATCTCGAAGCACGGCGTTCAGCGAGGTCTTCCGATCGGTGTGCTCCGTGCGCTGGCCGATGATGAGGGCGCAGGGGACCCCATACTCGCCCGCTGGGAAGCGCTTCGGCCGGGTGCCGGGGATCACCACCGAGCGCGGCGGGACGTGGCCGCGGTAGACGACCTCCTCCGGCCCGGTCACGTCGATGATCTGCGTGGAGGCCGTGAGCACGACGTTGGCGCCGAGCACAGCCTCGGCGCCGACCTGCACGCCCTCGACGACCACGCAGCGGGAGCCGATGAAGGCGCCGTCTTCGATGATCACCGGCCGGGCGCCGGCGGGCTCGAGCACGCCGCCGATGCCGACGCCGCCCGAGAGGTGGACGTGGCGACCGATCTGGGCGCAGGAGCCCACGGTGGCCCAGGTGTCGACCATCGTGCCCGACCCCACCCAGGCGCCGAGGTTGACGTAGCCGGGCATCACCACCGTGCCGCGCTCGAGGAAGGCCCCGTAGCGGATGTGGCCGGGGGGCACGAGGCGGACGCCGGCGTCGGCGAGGCCGCGCTTGAGCGGGATCTTGTCATGGAATTCGTACGGGCCGACCTCGAAGGTCTCCATCCCTCGAATCCGGAAGTAGAGGGTGATGGCCTCCTGCACCCAGCCGTGGACCACCCACTCTCCGCCCGGCTCCGTGGGGGGGCTGGCCACCCGCAAGAGCCCCCGGTCGAGCTCGTCCATGACCTCCATCACCGCGGCGGCGTCGATCTCGCCGCGGAAGCTGGCCTCGATCCGATGTCGAAGGCTGCTCATCCCCTCTCCTGGTGGCCGGCGCCTGAGAGGGCGGACCGCCAGGCCACCGTGGCCTCCCGGCAGGCCTCCACAGAGGGCACCAGCGCGAGGCGGATGTAGCCCACCCCACCGCCGCCGACCGCGAACAGGGGCCCGGGGGTAGAGACGATGCCCGCCTCGAGCAGCTTGAGCGCGTACTGCTCGTCGGTGAAGCCGGCGGGGGTCTTGAGCCAGAGGTAGATCGTGGCCTCACTGGCCACCACTTCGATGCCCACCTCGTTGAAGAAGTCCATCAGGACCTTCTTCTTGGCGGCGAAGATCGCGCGGCGCTCGGCGACGTGGGCGTCGTCGGCCCAGGCGACCGCCGCGGCGGTGTTGACGAAGTCCTGAGGGACGAGGCCGGGGTTCGCGCGCAGCCCCTTGAGCTGCTTGACGATGTTGGCGTCGCCTGCGAGGAAGCCCGAGCGGTAACCGGTCATGCCCGAGCGCTTGGACAGGGAGTGGAGCGCGAGCACGTTCTCGAAGCCGCACTCCAGGATCGAGTGGGGAACGGTGTCCTGGTAGATGTCGGCATAGGTCTCGTCGGAGACGAGCAGGATGTCGTACTCGCGGCAGAGATCGGCCGTGCGCTGCAGGTCTTCGAGGGGCGTGATCGCGCCCGAAGGATTGTGCGGGCTGTTGATCCACATCATCCGGGTGCGCCGAAGCACCTCCGGCGGCAGGAGCCACGGGCGGAAGATGTGGTCGCCGTCGAGGATCACGGGGTACGCCTCCCCGTAGGCGAACAGCGCCCCCCGCTGGTAGGCGGGGTAGCCGGGGTCTGGGAAGACCACGAGCTTGTCGTCTGCGTTGGGGTCGATCACGAGCTGGGGGGTGTGAAAGACCGCCTCCTTGCTCCCCGAGGTGGGGATGATCTGCGTCTCCGGATCGAGCGTCACCCCGAAGCGGGTCAGCAGGTACTTCGCGATGGCCTCCCGCACGTCCTTCTTGCCCGACACCGAGGGGTAGGGGCAGGAGGCCGGCACCGCGTCGAGCATGGCCTGCCGGACGAAGTCGGGGGTGGGCTCGACCGGGTCACCCGTGCCGAAGTCGTAGACCCGCCTCCCTGCGCGGATGAGCTCTGCCTTCCGGCGCTCAATCTCGACGATGGGGTAGGTGGCGAGTGAGGTGACGAGGGGGTTGATGCGTGGCATCCGCGCCGCATAACCGGGAGCGCGGGGGGGTCACCACGCGCCGGAGCGCTCCTCGCAATGAGCGGTCGCTGGCCCGAGATCCCAGAGCAGCAGGGCCCCTTCGTGGGTGGGCGGGCCGAGGCCGCGGCGCAGGGCCGCCTCGCCGGGGTGCGTGTAGGCGCGGAGCTCGGCGGGCAGCACCACGAAGCGGAAGCCAAGGGCCCGGAGCGGGGCGGCGGCGTCCGTCGGATCTGCAGCCCCGACGGCGGCGTCGAGCGCGGCCTGGAGCGGGTGGGCGCGCTGGAGCACCGCGCGGGGGAGGGCCGTGGTGGGGCGGCGGAGGATCACCGCTCGCAGGAGCCCGGCCTGGCCGAGCTGACCGTCGGTCGGCCCCGGGAGCGGCAGCTCGAGCACGGCGCCGTCGTCCCCCTCGCTGGCCGGGTCGTCGGCGAGCCGCTCGAGGAGCGCGAGATCGGGGACCTCCTCGGAGGGGCGGGGCCAGCGCGGGCCGGTGGCGCGGAGGGCGTCCCCGACCTGGAGGAGCGCGAACAGGCCCGCCCACAGCGCCGAGCGGGGCAGGGCCGCGAAGAGCCGCGCCGCCTGCAGGCAGAGGCCGAGCGAGGCCAGCACGGCGTAGCGGTAGTAGAGCCCGCCGTGGACGGTGGGGTACTGCAGCGCCTCGAGCAGGTAGACGGGCAGCGCCAAAGGCCGCCCGGCGACGCTCACGTAGCGGCCCTGGAGCGCGAGGAGCGGCCCCATCGCCAACAGCGCCCCGCCGACGGTGAGGGCGAAGCCGAGCCCCCGGCCGGGCCCGCGACCGAAGCGGGCCCCCGCGAGGCCCGCGAGCACGAGCAGGAGCCCGAGGTAGCTGTGGTGGACCGTCTCGTAGACGCTGCCCGCCGCGGGCCCGCCGCCAAAGAGGAGGCTGTCGAGGGAGGCGACCGGGGCGGGCACCGGCAGCGGGCCGAGGCGCGTCGGGGCGCGCTGGGCGGGAGAGAAGATGCTGTCGCCGCCGCCCGAGACACCGGGGGCGTACCACCCGCGGGCCAGGGCCAGCGAGGCGGCTAGCAGGAGGCCCACGATGAGGACGCGGGGGAGGACCACACGGCCCCCCTCTCGCAGCGCCCCGACCGCGGCCCCCGCGTACAGGAAGGGAAGCGCGAGGGCGTAGTAGGGGCTGGTGAAGGCGGTGAGCGCGCCGAGGAGCGGCACCAGCACCACGGCGCCGCGGCTCGTCCAGGCGGCCTCCAGGGCCAGCAGCAGGGCGGGCAGGAGCCAGGCCTGGGTGTTGGAGATCTCGAGCGTGGCGAAGGTGCCGAGCAGGGTCGGGCTGAGCCCCCAGGCGGCGCCGAGGAGGGCGGAGACGCCCGGCGGGGCCCCCGTCACCCGTCGGATCCAGACGGCGGCCAAAGCGGCGGAGAGGGGCAAGGCCAGCATCTGCACGAGGTTCGCCGCCGCAAGCGCGCCGACGAGGGCGCGGAGCGGCGCGAAGACCAGCAGCGGGGCGAGGCCGATCGCCCGCATCGTCCGCGCGGTGGGGTAGCCGGCCGCGCAGGCGCGCTCGGACAGCTCGCCGTCGAGCAGCTGCTGCACGAGCTGATCGAAGACCCAGACGTGGGAGTCGCCGAAGGCGGTGAGCAGGTGGGAGGTGGCCGGGTGGAGGGGCATCGGCCAGCAGAGGCCGACCACCACGATCCCGCAGAGGACCCCCGCTGCGACGGCGACCGAAGGCTCGAGGCGCGGCCCGACCGCGGGCCGGCCGGTGGTGGCCGCAGGTCCCTCAGTGGGCCTCGCCATCCCCTTCCATCAGCGCGGTGATCCGCGCCACCAGCTCATCGCAGACGTTGATGTCGGTGGGGACGACAAGCACGGTGTCATCGCCCGCCACGGTGCCGAGGATGTGGTCGTCACCCCAGGCGTCGAGGAAGCCGGCGACCCCCTCCGCACGCCCGGTCAGGGTGCGCACCACGATCATCACGCCGTTCGAGCGGACGCGCTGGATCTCCATCCCCACGACCTTGCGGAGCGCGGAGAGGTAGCGGTTGCGCGGGTCGAGCTGGTACCGGGGGCCCTCCGGGCTGGCGACGCGGCTCACCCCGAGGTCGCGCAGGTCGCGAGAGAGCGTGGCCTGGGTGCAGCGGACCCCCTCGGCGAGCAAGAGCTCGGCGAGCTGCTCCTGGCTCCCCACCTCGTGATCCTGCAGCAGGCGGCGGATGATCGACATCCGTCGGTCGCGGTCCGACATCGGCGCTCCCCGAGGAGGTTGATCGCTTCGACAGGCCAACCCGGCGGCCCGCCCTGCCCTCAGGCGGTGCGCCGCTCACGGAGGATGCGATCCACCTCGGGGAAGACTCGGTAGTGCGTGATCACCTCCCCGAAGGTGTTCTTCCACTGCCGAACCCGCTCCCGGCTCACGCCGAACTCGTTGGCGATGGTCTGCCCGCTCTCGCCGGCCGCGAGGGCCTCGAGGAGGCGCCGGAAGCGCGTCCTCCCGTAAGACTTGATGAAATTACGAGCCACCCGTTCGCGGCTGCGCGGCGCTGAGACCGTCATCAGAGACTCCGAACCTCCCCCGAGACCGACGCCCGCGGAGGCACTGCATGTTCATCAATTGAAATGAATTGTCAGGGTTGTTCCAGCCTGAACTAAGGAGATCAGTGTGGGAGCCGAGGCTCCGGGGGCCGATCTGCGCTGTTCAAGGCGAGGCACAACCGGCCCCCCCGACCCGGCACCAACATGCTCCCTTTCCATTGACGTGTCAATCATTCGTGGAAACGAGGTGTTCCACGAATGCGAAGATCCGCTTCGATCGGTTGGATCGGCATCCCCGATCGCCCCCCGATCGCGGCGACTGCGCCGATGGGGCCGTGGAGCCTCCCGTGGAACGGGCTTGCCCCCGTGAGCTCCCGCCCAGCCGAGGCGGGGCCAGCGCGTTAGCGGGCCGCCATGAGCACCACACCCCGCCGCACTCGAATCGTCGCCACCATCGGCCCCTCCAGCCGAGATCCCCAGGTCCTTCGCGCCCTCTTGAGCGCGGGGGTCGATGTGTGCCGCATAAACTGCTCACACGCCAGCCACGACGTGATCCGAGCGGATGTGGCCCGCATTCGACGCGCGGCGACTGATCTTGGTCGAAATGTAGCGATTCTCCTGGATCTTCAAGGTCCAAAGATCCGCACCGGCGAGTGCAAGCCGCCGGTCACCCTCGTGAAGGACGACATCCTCACCGTGGTGATGGACCCCGACTTCAAGGCGGTCGGGACGCGGGTCGGCACCACCTGGCCCGAGATGGCCAACGACGTCCTGCCGGGCGAGCCCGTGCTCTTCGCCGACGGCGCCCTCGCCGGAGACGTCGTCGCCGTGCGCCCGACCGGCGCCGGGCCCGCCGAGGTCGACATCCGCATGACCGCAGGCGGCCAGCTCGGCTCCCACAAGGGCATCAACGTACCGAAGACCAAGGTCAACGCGCCTTCCCTCACCGACAAGGACTTCGGTGATCTCGCCGTCGGTGTGGCGGCGGGGGTCGACTACGTGGCCCTCTCCTTCGTACGCAGCACCGCAGACGTGGCCGTGCTCCGCGCAGAGCTCGTCCGCCTCGGCCAGGCCGACATGCCGGTGATCGCCAAGATCGAGAAGCCGCAGGGCGTCTCGAACATCGTGACCATCCTCGAGGTCGTTCAAGGCATCATGGTGGCCCGCGGCGACCTCGGGGTGGAGATCCCCTTCGAAGAGGTGCCGGTCGTCCAGAAGGAGCTCATCGCCGCGGCGAACCACGCTGGCGCCCTCGTCATCACCGCGACCCAGATGCTCGACAGCATGGAGCGCAACCCGCGCCCGACCCGCGCCGAGATCACCGACGTCGCCAACGCCATCCTCGACGGCACCGACGCGGTCATGCTGTCCGGCGAGACCGCGAACGGGAGCTACCCGCTCGAGAGCGTGGGCGCGATGGACCGCATCGCCCGCGAGGTGGAGTCGAGCCGCTGGTACCGCCCGCCGGACCTCAGCACCCTCCCCTCCTTCAACACCCCCGAGAGCACGGTCCTGCGGGCCGCCTGCTACGCCGTCCGGGAGACGCCGCGGCCGTTGATGGTGTTCACCTGGTCGGGGAGCACCGCGCTGAAGGCGAGCAAGAGCCGCCCAAAGACAGGCATCTTCGCGATCACCCACAGCCAGACGGTCTGCGACCGGCTGAGCCTCGTCTGGGGCGTGACCGCCGTGATGATCCCCCTCATCGCCCGCACCGACGACCTCATCGCCGCGGGCGAGCGCGCCCTCCTCGACGGCGGCTACGTGCAGGATGGTCAAGAGGTGGTGGTCCTGGCCGGGAGGGTCCCCATGCGCGGCGCCACCAACATGATGAAGGTCGAGGTCATCGACGGGCGGACGCACCTCTAAGCAGGGGCCGCCGGGCCACGGGGGGCGCCGAGGCCGAGCTCACCGTCCGGCGGGAGCAGCAGTGCTTCGACGCCCACCGCCCGAATCTCCGCGAGGAAGCCCGGGAGATCCACGAAGGGCAGCGCCCGCACCGGGGCGTCGTAGGGGCTGAAGAACCAGTCCCAGTGGCAGGCGAGGATCGCCTTCGGTCGGACGAGCTCGACCACCTCTTCGACGTATCGGCGCCGCCAAGCCCGGCCGATGGCGCAGAGGCAGACCAGATCGACCTCCAGGCCGCGGAGCTCGTCCGGGAGAAAGTCGGCGCTGTCGATGTGGAGGATCCGCACGCCACCGACCTCGATCCACCAGTTCAATACGAGGCCGTGTCGGAGCTGGTGCAGACGCGGCGGCCAGGGAGGGGGCGCCAGGATGCGCCCCGGGAAGCTGACGCGGCCGAGGTAGATGCGCCCGTGCAGTGAGGGCAGGCCGATGATCCGCGCCGGGCCGCTCTCGATGACCTCCCGACCCCGCGTCTCGCGGAGCTGGGCCTCGGGGAGGCCCGCAGCGCGGCCGACGTTGCAGACGTCGGGGGAGCCGATGAGCCGGGCGCCGGTGCGGGCGCAGAGCGCCGGGGCATCGAGCATGTGATCGAAGTGGGCGTGGCCGACCAGCACGTCGTCCGCGAGGGGGAAGTGCCGCTCGATCAGAGGGAGATCGGGCCGGAGCGGTCGGGTCAGCGTGACCCACGGCGAGGTTCGGGAGACGAAAGGATCAAGCACCAAGCGGTGTTGGGCGTGCTCGAGGATGAAGCCTGCGACGCCCTTGTAGCGGAGGCGCACCGGCGCGTCGGCGGGGCCGCGGTCGACGGTGTAGAGGGCGGGATCAACCGCCGGGAGCAGGCTCACGGTGCCGGCTCGACGACCGCGACGGGGGCGCCCGAGGGCTGGGGCAGGGCCTCGAGGCGCTCGATGAAGTCGCCCACCACGTCGGCGACCGCGGCGTGGCGCATCAGCTCGACGACCATCGAGGTGACCTCGACGCCGAGCAGCTCCGCAGAGACCGCCGGCCGCTTGCGCAGCCAGCCCGTGACCGGGGAGCCGCCCCGCCGCTCCCAGGCGGCGTCCATCGCCTCGCGCACGGCCTCGGCCTGGGCGGGGAGGTGGCCGCGTTGAAGCGCCGTTCGCACCAGCAGGCTGCGAACGGAGGCCTCGGAGGCCTCATCAACACACTCCTTGAGCTGCAGCACAAAGAAGACCGACTTGAAGATCTTCTTCAGCGGCCACCAGAGCACGGCGCCCAGACAGCCGAGCAGGAAGCTTCGCTTGTCGCGGGTCAGGGCGACGAGCGTAGCCTCTTCTACCGAGACCCCGTGGAGGAGGGCGAGCTCGCGCCAGCTCCGCCGCAGGAGGTGCCGCTTGATGACGCCATCCAACACGGGGAGCGGGACGAAGGGCGTGAGGCCGACGAGCAGGGTCGAGTGCGAGAGGCGTGGGCGCCGCCGGGGCTCCGGCGCGGCGGGGGCGCTCATCGCGGCGCCTCGGCGCGTGGCTGGAGCAGCCCGAGGCCGAGGCGCTCGATCACCAGCGCGTCCCCGCCCGCGGTCCACGCGTCTGCCGCCGCCAGCCAGCGCTCGGCGGCCTCCACGTCGTTGGTGCCGAAGGCGCGCGCGAAGCCGTCTTCACCCTCCTTCAGGTTGAGAAAGACGACCCCCCCCTCGTCCTCGGCGGCGAGCACGAGGTCCCGCGGGAGCGGCGTCGGCAGGGCCCTCGCGCCCGCGAACACACGACCGGTCCGGCAGGAGAGGTCGCCGCGGCCGCTCAAGGGGTCCGGATCGGTGCGCCGCTCGGCCCTCCCGACGATGACCCGGGCGGCGCCGAGCGCGCGGGCGCCTGCGAGGAGCGCGTCGGAGGCGGGCTCGTCGATGGGCTGCCGGCCGCGTTGGGGCTGCTGATCGAGGAGCGCGCAGTCCCCCACCGCGACGCCGAGGGCCGACCAGCCGACGGCGGGGTCCCGCAGCGCGCGGGCGACCACCTGGTCGGTCACCGGGCTCTCGAGGTCGACAGGGGCCACCGGGAAGGCGCGCATCAGGCGGGTCATCTCTCGCACAGAGCCCGTGCGGAGGGCCGCCGAGAGGGTGGCCTCCACCCAGGCCGGATCCGAAGGGGCCGGGGCCGACTCGAGCAGCGGGAGGCCCAGATCGGGCTTCATCAGCACGTTGGCGAGGGCCTCCCCCAGCAGGCGATCGAGGGCGGGGTCCCTCCCCTGCCAGGCCGAGGCGGCGCGGGCCGCGGTGGAGACCGCCATCGGATCCCGGGTGCGCAGGGCGGCCTCGAGGCCTGCGCGCGCGTCGATCGCCTCGGGAGATAACCCTTGGTCACAGCCGATTATCCAGAGCGTCAGCAAGCCCGAGGCCGCCCACAGCGCCCCGCGGGAGGGGTACGAGCGGCGCAAGGTGGACGGCGGCGGGGGAGCCAGGCGCAAGGGCGGACCTCCGAGGAGAGACACGATAGTAGCCGCCCCGCTGGGAGGGCTCCATGACAGAGGCGCGGGCAGGTGGGCCCCCGGACGCTCAGGGCGCGCCGGGGGGTGCCGGAGAGACGGGGAAGGGAGGCGTCGTCCATCGGATCGAGGAAGCGACCGAAGTCTACGGGTATCCGGCGCGCGGCCCCCTCGTGCTCACCGTGGAGCACGCATCGAACCGGGTGCCCTCCCCCATGCGGCCCAGCGAGGCCGATCACGAGTGGCTCCAGACCCATTGGGGTTGGGACATCGGCGCACGGACCGCCACGCGGGCCATCGTGCGGCACACTGGCTCCGTCGCCGTCATGGCGCGCTTCTCCCGCCTCGTCTGCGACCCCAACCGCGATCCCGCGGACCCCACCTGGATCCGCACGGAGATCGAGGGCCAGCCGCTCGCCTTCAACCAGGGCGCGGTGAACGGCCCTGCGGCCGACCGTGAACGCGAGCGCCGACGAGGCACGTTCCACGAGCCCTACCATGCGACGATCGACCGCACGCTCACCGAGCGCCTGCTCCTCGACCGGGAGGTGCTGCTGCTCAGCCTGCACTCCTTCACTCCCGTGTGGAACAACCGCGTTCGGACGATGGACGCAGGTGTGCTGTACGCCCACCACGACGCGGTCGCCGAGCGCTTCGCCCTTGAGCTCCGCCGCGAGGGGCTCACCACCGCCCTCAACGAGCCCTACTCTGCGCGGGACGGCCTCGCCTACTCGGTGGAGCGCCATGGGCGGACGCACGGGGTGGTCTTCCTGGAGCTCGAGCTCAACCAGGCCATCCTCTGCACGCCCGCGCGCGCCCTCCGGGTCGCCGGAAAGGTGGCCTCTGCGCTCACCCGCCTGCACCTCCGCGGGGCCCACCGAGCCTGAGGGCCGACGGGCTCAGCGGATCCGCACCATGCACTCCGCCGGGATGATGTGCTCCCCCGACGGGCGCAGCAGGCTGTAGGGGTGCGCGGCGACCAGCTCGCAGCCCTTCTCCAGCATCAGGCCCTTCATGCGGTCGAGCGTGAGCCCCGGCCGCAGCGGATACACGCAGAAGACCGCCGCCTTCTTGCCCTCAAGGTCCGGCAGCGCCTGCACGAAGCGGGTGAGCGCCTCGGTGGGGCCGACGCCGCGGAGGCCCACGCCGTAGACGGGAGAGCCCACCACGAGGCCGCGATACGCCCGCACGTCGATCGGGCCGTCCTGGATGCGGTGGACGTCGACGAGGAAGGCCCGATGCTCGAGCATCTCCTTCATCGCCTGGACCACCCGCCCACACCAGCCGCGGTCGTCGTCGATCAGGATCAAGAGGCGGAGAGGGGTGAAGGGCAAGGGCACACTCGCGCCGAATGGATATCCAACGCCGAATCGGTCAGCCAGCCGCTTGGCACCGATGTCTTCGGCGCCCGCATGGATGCAAAGACCGGGTCAATCCTCCCGAGTCGGGGTCCCCTCACCTTGACCCCCACCCTCATCCCTCGTAAACCTTGCACCGGTCCAAGCCATCTTGGGAAAGTAATCTTGGGGAGGAGCCATGTCTGGCCAAGCGAATTCGGGTACCGGAAAGACCAACTGGCGCGTCACCCAGGGTGGGCAGCAATTTTCCGTCCCCAACCTGGCCGAGCTCCGAAAGATGGCGGCGCAGGGCCGCATCCAGCAAGTGGACATGATCCAGCCGCCGGGCGCGAGCGACTGGCTGTACGCCTCCGAGATCCCAGAGCTGAAGGAGTCCTTTCGCCGGGCGGCGCCGCTCATCGACGACTCCCCCGCGTCGAGCGGCCGCAAGGTGCCGACCCTCGCCATCGCGGTCGTATTGCTCATCGTCGCGGGCATCTCGGCGACCGCCTTTTACCGGCTGTACACCCAGATGGCCGACGCCGACATGGAGCTGTTGGGCGGCGAGGGCGGGATGGCCCTCACCGAGATGCTGGTGACCGCCAACCCGGCCAACCTCCTCTCCGAGCCCAAGGCGGGGGCCGCCAGCGCCGGCACCGCGCCGAAGGACTCCAAGATCCAGCTCCTCGCCAAGCGCGGCGGCTTCTACGAGGTCCAGGCAGCTCAGGGCGCGAAGGGCTGGGTCGCCGTTGACGCGGTCATCCCCGCGTACTTCTTCGCAGACTCCACCACCCGCGAAGACTACGACCCCATCTACAACCCCGACCGCTACGTCTTCGTGAAGAACTCGAGCTGGCTGCAGCTCCCCGACCAGAAGCGAGAGAACATCACCGTGTTCTCCTTCGTGCTCCAGAACAAGGCCAAGTTCGAGATGACCGACATCATCTTGAAGGCCACGATCAAGGACAAGAACGACCGCGTCCTCGAGGAGAAGGAGTTCCAGGTCGAGGGGGACATCCCCCCCTTCGACAACGTGATGGTGGGCACGCTGAGCCCGGACAAGAAGGACAAGGCCGGGCTGCCCCGCCTGATGACGCAGACCGCCTTCGCCAAGGAGGCCCTGCTCGACCCCAAGCTCAACGAACGCTGGACGGACGGGGTCGAGGTGAAGATGGTCTCGGAGGGCTTCGTGGAGGCCTCGATCGACATCGTGCAGATCCGCGCGGTCCCGAAGCAGCTCAAGAAGTGACCGAGCGGCGAGCGGCCCTCCCGAAGGGCCGGCCGCTGGTTACTCTGAACGCGACATCTCCAACGACAGCGGCCTGACCCTCCCCGGATCAGGCCGCTCTTACGTTCGGGGCGGCGGTGCGCCCCTCGCCGCCGGCGCCTCCGTCGCTCACCACTCGATGCTGAACCAGTCCGAGGGGCTGAAGGTGTCGTAGGGGTAACCCCAGCCGTCTGGGAACTGGTCGCAGTAGTACTCGGGGGGCCCACACCAGCCCGCGCCGAAGCCGAGGCTGAAGCCGTTGGTGGCCACCGCCATGTCAGCGGTGTCCCAGCTCAGCACGACGGTCTCGGTGTCGGGGAAGTCCACCGCGAGCGCCCCGATGTCGTGGAAGCCCGAGTCATCGTAGCCGCGCATCGAAGTGGCGCCCGACTGCAGGATCCAGATGTAGTAGGTGTAGGGGCTGGCGCCGCCCGACCCCCAAGCCTCGATGAAGAGCGTGTTCGGGTCGAAGGTGACCGCCGAGGTCAGGCGGAGCTCGACGACGCCGCTCTGCACCCGATACTCCCCGGTGTGGAAGTCGAAGCCGTAGCCGCCGAGGGTGTCACCGGTGGCGTCCTCCGCGGTGGTGAGGGTCGACCAGGGCATCTCGCCGAGGACGAGCTGGGTGCGCGCCTCATAGGTGTTCGCGGAGTCAGTGAGGGTCAAGAGCAGGTCGACCGTGTCCCCCGCGCTGCCACCGACCACGTCGATCAAGAAGCCGTCCTGGTCGCGGGACGAGCCGACGCCGATGAGGCCGAAGCTACCCGAGTCCGCGGAGAGGGTGGCCGGCGCCGTGGAGCTGGCCTCCACCGAGAGCACGCCGGCCAGCAGCCCGGAGGAGGCGGCGTCGCCCACGTTGGCGACCTCGATCTCCAGCTCCGCCGACTCGTCGGGGTCGAGGATGCCGTCGGCCCCATCGTCGATCACGGTCACGCGGATGATCTTCATCACCGGCATCGGGACCGCGAAGGCGCCGTCCACGGCCCAGGTCTCGACGCCGTCGCTGAAGACGAGCTGGAATGTGAGATCGGTGGAGTCGCGGTGCAGCGGCGACACCGCGACCTGGAGGGCCGAGAGGCCGTGGTACTCCCCCGGGCTCCAGACGTCGCCGTCGACCGTGATCGGATCGGGCGTGAGGACGGAGAGGTCGGCGTGGGTAGAGACCAGCGTGGCCGTGACCGGCCCGGCCGAGGCGGCGCCGTTGTTTCCCACTGTCAGGGACAGGCTCACCACGTCGCCCGGCTTCACCGACGAGGGTGCGGTGCTGATGGTCACCAGCGCCGGCACCGGGGGCTCGGGATCGTAGATCAGGGCCTCTGTGTCGGGCGGCAGGTAGACCGTGTTGGTGGAGGAGCTGACTGCGCCGGCGGTGTCAATAGAGAGGCGGGTGAGGCTACCCTCCGAGGCCGACTGCACGCGGGCGAACCAGCGGTCGGGGCCGGGGCCGGGCGGGAGGAGGTCGATGTAGTCGGTCAGATCGACCTCAACCTCGCTCGCTCCGGCCGGCAGAGTGGCGGCCAGCACGTCGAGCTCGAGCGTGGGGGCGTCGGGATCACCCTGCCCCACGGAGACGCTGGTGAGCGCCGACTCGGTGAGGGAGAGGCTCAACACCGCCGAGCTCGGCCGCCCGATGATCATCTCGAGGTCCCAGCTCCAGACCTCCTCCCCGTCCGTCACCGTGAGCTCCACCGGGAGGCGGTGGTTATCAGCGGCGGCGGCGTCGATGGTGACGCTGAAGTCGGCCTCGGTGGTGGTGTGCGGGTCGAGGTCGACCACCGGGACGGCCGCGCCGTCCGTCGAAGCGCCGCCGTCCGGGAACGTGAGGCTCGCGCTGAGCCCGTCGGCCAGGGCCGGGGAGTCGTTGGTGATCTGCACCGTCACCGTGGTGGTCTCACCCGGCCGAACAGGATCGGGGCTCCAAGACAGCAAGCTGGCGTCGAGATCGGCCACGAGCGGGCCGACCGAGACCTCGTCGATGTACCAGTCGTCCGAGGCGTCGGTGCCGGTGTAGACCCATGCGAGGTAGACGACCGGCTCACCGGCCCAGGCGCTGAGATCGTAGCCGTTGGAGGGGCCCCACTCGTCTTCGGGGGGCGCCGGAAGCGCGGCCTCCACCAACGTGTACCCGCCGTCCGCAGGATCGCGGGAGCCGGTGGAGAGGTAGAGCGCGTGCCCCTCGAGGGCGTCAGTCGCGGCGCCGTACTCGCTCCACCGCACCATGATCGCGTCGAGCGACCGGAAGTCGAGGGCGGGAGAGATGAGCCAGTCTTCGATGGCCCCGACGTAGCCGCGAGGGTGGAAGGCGCTCCCCGAACCGCTGCTGGCTCGGTCCGTGTTCAAGGTCCAGGGGTAGGTGTTGACGCCGACGCTCGGGGTCCACCAGCCCATCGTGAACAGAGACACCTCGACGTCCGTCTCCTCAAAGTCCTCCAAGAAGGGGAGGCCCTGCGTGGTCGGGCTCACCGCGAGGCTGAAGGGAGCCTCCGGGCCCTCGGCGGGCAGATAGCTCGTGGCCTCCGGGTCACCACCGTCCGTGGCCTTGAAGTAGTAGTCGACCCCAGGGACGATCAGCCCATCGACGGTGCCCGTCCAGGTGTCGCCGTCGCCGGTCAGGGGAGTGGAGTCCCAGAACTCTTCGCCGGTATTTCGATGGTAGGCCACCGCCGAGCGCACGCCATCGGAGTCGGTGGCGAGGAGATCGAGGCTCAGCACCGCACCTTCGACGAGCTCACCCGTCGGCGGCGTGTGCTCGAGCTCGGGGCCGACGGCTAACGAGCCATCCCCGTCACCCTCCCCCTTGTCCGAGCAGCCAAGGCCGAAGACGCTGAGGCCGGAGCAAAGGAGCACCGCTGCCCAACAAAGGGCAGGGGCGGCGCGGCGTCTCGACGAGCGGTCAGGCGAGAGATCAGGCGTGACCATGCTCATCGACGAATCGCTCCTGCGCCTTCGCGCTCGACCGGGCAGACCAGCGACTCGACCGGGGTGGGCTCGGGGACCGGCTGCCCCTGGGTGTCCGCCGCCACCCGCGCTGCCTCTTCGTCGGTGATGTAGATCCAGCAATAGGTGAGGCACTGCTGACTGATGATGTTACCGCTGGAATCCGAGATGGGAACACAGTCAAACGTGGCAGGGCAGTCCAGCGAGGTCTCACACGTCACGCCGCAGTAGTTTCCGTACATTCCGAAGCCGAGGCAGGTATTCCCGTTGCCCCCACAGTCCGCGTCGTCCTGACACTCGCGACAATAGTACCCAGCGGCCTCGTAGCAGTCGCCCGTCGCGACATCACAGAACTCCTTGAAGTCGCAGTCGAGCGAGGTCTCTCGGCAGCCCGAAGCGGCACACTTACCCTCGGCGCAGAAGCTGTCCGCATAACAGTCGGAGTCCTCGGCGCAGCCCTCGGCACAAGATCCGTCTTCGCAAAACTGCTCCATCGGACACTGGCTGCTGTTCGCACAGGACCGCGACACACACTCACCGCGGACGCAGGTCTCCCCGAAGCCCTCGCAGGGCGAGGCCTCCGAGCACTGCGCCTGATCCTCCTTGCAGCCCGCACCCAGCCCCACCAGCAGCACCAGCGCCACGCCCCTGATCATTGATCGGACTCCTGGGTGACGCCCTCTGCCGCCACCTTGTATTCGGCCACGATGTAGGCCTGGCTCGGGGGGACCTGCTGCGGCGCGAAGACAACGGCGTTCTTCACGTCGTCGTAGCTGAAGTCCACGTCGATCACGAGCTCGCCCATCAGGCTGCTCTCGGCGTCGGTCTCGTACAGCTTGACGACGAGGCTCGAGATGACCGGCTGCTCGGAGAGCAAGAACTCGACGTCCAGCCCCGAGACGGTGAGCCCGAGCTCGGCCGCGATGGGCGAGAAGTCCTCGTTGCAGATGCTCTCGATCGCCCCGTCGGTGCGCGCGGCGAGATCGACGTAGCGGATGCCGTACGCCGCGAAGCCGTTGGAGGACTCGCAGGAGGGCTGCCCTTCGTAGGCGGGGGCCTCAATGCCAGCCACCGCGCTGATGGTGACGAAGCTCGGATCCCGCCAAGCATCCTCGCCCTTCAGGTCGCGGAAGAACGTGAGGTAGTCGCTGACGCCGTCGCGCGAGTAGTCGTTCTCATCCGAGACGTAGATGAGCGAGATGTTCGCCTCTTCGCGAACAAAACCCGCGTTGTCCCCGGAGAGGAGGGGCTCGGAGAGGGCGAGGCGTGACGCGTCGAGGCCGGACTCGATCCCGGAGCCCGTGACACCGACCGCCACCAGCTCACCGAAGATCTCGTCGGCGCCCTCGGTGTCGGGGGTGAGCACCTTGATGTCGTTGTTGAGGGTCATCGCGGTCTGGGTCTCAACCTGAACGACCACTCCCCCGTTGACGCCGAGGTCGGCAGAGCGCCCGAACACGACGGTCGCGCCCGGCGCCACCGTCGTCCCCGCGGGGACCTCGAAGCTGTTGCGGCCCTCATCTCCGAGCACGCAGCCGCTGAGATCCAGGGTGTCGGTCGAGACGTTGAGGAGCTCGACCCACTCTCCGGCGACGTCTGCCACCGAGGAGGGATCAGCCATGATCTCGGTGAACAGGATGTCATTCGCGTTCGGCTCGCGGGGACCGAGGTCATCGGCCACCGGCGGGGCCTCTTCGACGGGCGCTCCGCAGCTCTCGTTGGCGGCGCCCGGGCTCCCGAGGTCACCGTCACCGAAGCTGGCCGTCGAGGGGCACCAGCTCTCCGGGCTGTCGTTGTCCGTGGGCGAGCGGAGCTCCCGATCGAGCTGCAGGGACACGCCCGCCGTCATCCCCCAGGTGGCCTTCCAGGCGACGCGGTCGAGCGTCCGCCCCTCGGCCGACTTGAGGACGACCTCATCATCACCGCCGAGGAGGTGACCCGACTGTGCAGGGTCGAGGGTGTCGGTGGTGGTGACCGCGATCTGCCAGTCTACATCGACACCGCTGAAGGCTTCGATGAATCCGTCGAAGTTCGAAGCGAGCTTGTTCTGCTCCTCCGCCATCGAGCACGAGTTGTCGACCACCATGAGAACGTCCACGGTGTTCCGTCGGCGCTGTTGGAAGATGTCCTTGTTGGTCTGGCTCGTGTAGCTGTAGTCGGAGCAGCCCACGAGCGCCGAGACCAGGAGGGCCCCGCCGACTCCGAGCGCGCCCCACCGGCCGCCGATGCCGGAAGGAGCCCTGACACACACCCTTCTCGGTGAATCACCCATCGGTGCCCCCCACGCTGGATTTACCGGCATCAAAGCCATCGATGAGCGAAGCGAGCATGAGGTCGGTGACCTGCTGCGTCTGGGCCCGCCAAGAGAAAGCGCTGTAGATCACCTTGCCGCCGCCGTCCGTGTTGAACGAGACGAGCAGCGGCACGCCCTGGAGCCGGAGGCTGCCCTCCCCATCCTCTCCCCGGTACTCGAGGTCACCGCGGACGTGTACGTTGGCCTCTGGCCCCGCGTCCACCATCACCGCCCAGTAGCTGAAGTCGAAGTTCAGCTCGACCTGATCGGCCCCGAGCGCGTCCGCCATGTCGGTGTCCGTCACGGTGCCGATGACGCTCGGGCTGATACCCACCTGCGCAGAGTCCAGGCCTTCGATCTCGTTGAGGAACTGGATCTGATCGGGCCAAGCGGCCTCGACGAGGTCGTAGGTCCAGTCGCTGGCGACGACGAGGCGGCTGCGGGCCGTGAAGTCTGCGATCTCGGTGACCACGACCGGGTCGGAGACGAGCCCGTCATCGGGGGCGTCCACGTCGTTGTAGACGACGCTCCCGAAGCCGCGGGCCCCAGAGTTCAGGAAGACGGCGTCGTAGGTGTAGAGGATCGGGTTGCCGTTCTCGTCTCCGTCGTGAAAGAGCGCCTCGATCTTCAAGGAATTCTGCTGAGGGTCGGCCTCGGGGTCGTAGACGGAGGCCTGCGTGTAGCCCTCGTAGACCTCCTGCGCGACGCCCGCACGATTTAGCGCGTCCTCGACCTGATCAAAGTCGCCGGTGGCGACCGCGACCTTCTCGAAGCGGAGCTCATTGATACCCTGGTCGTTCTTGCAGGCGGAGAGGACTCCGACGCACACCACAAAGGGGAGGACCGTCAACCGGGACCATCGAAAGGGCACGCCCTACTCCAGGACCATGTACTGGGCGAGGTAGATGTAGGAGACCGCGACGTTCTCCTGGTAGATGCTCTCCGGGAGACCGAACTCGGGGCCCTGGATGATGCTGTAGGCGTAGACCGGCACGCTCCCCGCCGCGAACTGGCTCATCTCGGAGGCGGCGAACTGGTGAGAGCCATCATCCCAGGGGATGACCGCGCCGTAGCCGACGTAGTTCTCCGTCGCCATCGGCCCCGGCGCGCTCTTGGACCAGATGGACACGAAGAACATCGCGTCCGGGTACGTCATCGCCGGCGTCCAGGTGAAGGCGAAGTCCTCGGCCCGGTTGTGCGTGTAGTTGTTGTGGAGGTCCGGGCTCAGCCACTGCCAGTCGGCGGGGACGGTGGGCTGCACGGCGGGCAGCGTGTACTCACCGATGCCATCCACCTGACCCTGGGTGTGCAGGTCGTACCAGTTGTTCGTGACGTAGTCGTCGAAAGTAAGGCCGGAGGCGGAGTAGTACACGCCGCCGGTGGAGGGATCCTCCACCTTGTCCATCGTGATGGTGTTGGCGGCCGACTCGAGCCAGACGTAGTCGCCGGCGGGGATGGTCGTCGGGTAGGGGCAGTCCTCCTCCGAGCCAGAGCCCTCGCCCGTCACGGCCCAGACGCCGTTCTCGTCGTAGGGGGACGGATCGCCGAGGGAGCCGGAGCCAGAGCCAGAGCCCCCGCCCGTGGGACAAGGGGGGTCAAGCGGGATGTAGAACACGACGCTCGCGCGGACGCTCTCGTATATCTCGCCGGTGTTGTTGTCCTTCTCACGGACCACCACGAAGCTGAGGTCAATCGCCACCTCTTCGAGGTTCCAATCTCCGCTCACCACCTCGAAGGCATCGGGGATCAGCACGCCCTCACCCGGGGTGGCCAGCAGCACGTCTCGGTCACCGAGGGCGGCGGCGTTGGAGAGGGTCATCTGCCCGTAGAGGTTCTCTGCGTCGAGGACCGTGACCGTGTCGACCACGATGTCCGGGTTCTCACCGAAGCGGTCGAAGAAGGTGATCTGAGGAGTGCTGCTGAGGAAGTCCGTCCCGCGGGCCTTGATCGTGAACTCGACGGTCTCGCCCTGCTCCGCGATCACGGGATCGAAGGTCGCGGCGAGGGCGACGCGGTCGACCTGGAAGCCGTCATAGAGGGTGACGAGGTCTCCGCCGCCGTTGTCCATCACGACGTTTCGCCAACCGGGAGCGGTGGCGGTGTCGACCGAGAGCGTGGCCTCCGCGAGGGTCTCGGACAGGATGGTGAAGTCCTGCACCGTGACCCCATCCCCGAAGGAGGGCCAGGTGACGCCCCCTTCCCACTGGGTGTTGTGTCCGACCATGTCGACCGCGACGGTCTCGCCGATGCGGGCGCGGGCGGGGCTGATCTCGAAGCTCTCCGAGATGACCTCAAAGCTCCCGAGGAGGTCATAGTCTCGGTCACCGGAGTGAACGGTGACGTCACGCAGGCCGAGGGCGGCGTCAGCCTCGACGGTGACGTTGGCGCGTGCGCCCCAGCCGTCATCGACGTCAACCGTGTTCACGATCACGCCGTCGCCGAATTCAACCTCCGTCGCCCCGAACTGAAAGAGGGAGCGCGAGGCGCTCAGCGAGACGTCGACCGTCTGACCTTGCCCGCCCTTGGGGGGGTAGAGCTCCAGGACGGCGTCCCCTCCGCCGTCGCCCCCTTCGTCGCTGGACGAGCCCTTCCCCTTACAAGCAGCGAGGGCGAGGCTGACGAGGAGGGCGAGTCGAAAGGTGCTCATGAGGGGCCCCTGCTGAAGCGTTCCAGGCGCCCCGCGACCCTCCACACGACGGGCGGAGTGCGAGGCACCGAGCCACCAGTATACCTGGGCGCGCACCGCCCTCGCAAACCGGATGCTGGAAAGCGATCAGCCCGCGAAGATCGAGAGCACCGAGGACCGAGCCCAGTCCACCACCATCCCCGGCATCAGGCCAAGGAGGAGCAGCACCGCAGCCGCTCCGCACAGGGCCCAGGTCGAGCTGGGGCTGGTGGACTCGACGGGCGCGTCGGCCGGCGACGGGCGCATGTACATCAGCACCATCGGCCGGAGGTAATAGTAGACGCCCAAGGCCCCGGAGAGCGCGCCAACGATGGCCAGTCCGGTGTGACCGCCCTCGATCACCGAGGCGAAGAGGTAGAACTTGCCGACGAAGCCCATGGTGGGCGGGATGCCCGCGAGGGAGAACAGACAGACCGTGAGCGCGAGGGCGAGCACAGGCTTACGAGCGCCCAACCCTGCGAGGCGCTCGATGCGGGTGTCGTCCGCCCCGTCTTTGGTGAGCATGCTCACAGCGGCGAAGGCGCCGATGTTCATGACGGTGTACGCCAACAGGTAAAAGAGCAGGCCGCCCATGCGGGGGTTCTCTGCGAGGCCGCCCTCCGGTGCCGCCACGAGCGCCATCAAGAGGTAGCCTGCGTGTCCGACCGAGCTGAAGGCCAGCATCCGCTTGAGGTCGGTCTGCACGAGGGCCGCCACGTTCCCGCCGACCATCGACAGCGCGGAGAGCGTCCACAGGACGGCCACCCACTCTTCCTTGGCGTGCAAGAACCCGACGAAGAGCACACGACCGAAGGCCGCGAAGGCCGCCGCCTTCACACCTGAGGCCATCCAGAGCGTGACCGAGGTTGGCGCGCCCTGGTAGACGTCCGGGCTCCACATATGAAAGGGGAAGGCGGCCACCTTGAAGGCGAAACCCACCACCAGCATGCCGAGGCCAACGGCGAGGATGGGCGAGTCGTGCAGCGTGTGCCCGGCCGCGAACCACTCGGCGATGACGGTGAGCCGGGTGGTGCCGGTGGCGCCATAGATGTAGGCGATGCCGTACACCATGATCGCCGACGAGAAGGCGCCGAGGATGAGGTATTTGAAGGCCCCTTCGACCGCGCGCCACTCCCCTCGGTTGATGCCACAGAGCACATAGAGCCCCACGCTCATCACCTCCAGGGCGACGAAGAGCATGATGAGGTCGCCGGAAGAGGCGAGCAGCATCATCCCCAGCGCCGTGAACGACAGGAGCGAGTAGTACTCCGGGACCGCGACACCGACGCGCCGAAGGTAGTCGTGACCGACGACCAGCGAGCCGAGGCCAGCCAGCAAGATGACGATGTGGATGAACAGCGCGTAGCCGTCCACCGCCACCATCCCGCTGAAGGCCTCCCGCGACACCTCGAGACCTCGGAACTGGAGCACAGCCATCCCGAGAGCGGTGACGAAGCCGATCCCGGTCATCGTCGCCACACCACCGGTGCCGTTACGACCGCTCATGAGCTTCGTGAAAGGCAGGACCATGGCCAACATGCCGAACACGAAGAGGACAACCATGGGGCCGATGAGCTTGAGCTCAGCGGGAGAGAAGCTCATCATCTCAGTTCTCTCCTGGAGCGGCACTGTGCTCCTGGCCCGAGGCCGTGGTGTGCTCCTGGCCCGAGGCCGTGGTGTGCTCCTGGCCCGAGGCCGTGGTGTCGGCCAGCAGGAAGACCCGCTCGGCGGCGTCCATCTCGACCAGCACCCGGTCGATGGAGGGCGCCATCTTCGACAGGATCGGACCCGGGAACAAGCCCATGAGGAAGATGAGCGCGATGAGCGGGACCATGTAGGTCAGCTCGGCGCCGTTGATGTCCTCGAGCTTCTTGTTCTCATGGTGAGTGAGCGGACCGAAGACCACCCGCTGAACCATCCACAACATGTAGACGGCGCCCAGGATCACCCCCGTCGCGGCGAAGGAGGTCGCGACCGGGTGGGGGCCAAAGCTGCCGAGGAGCACCAGGAGCTCCCCGACGAAGCCGTTCATACCCGGCAGGCCGATCGAAGAGAAGGTGACCACCACGAGCAAGAAGCTGTAGACCGGCACCACGGAGGCGAGGCCCCCGTACTCCGAGATGGCCCGGGTGTGGCGACGTTCGTACATCACACCGACCAGGAGGAAGAGCGCGCCGGTCGAGATGCCGTGGCTGAGCATCTGGTAGACCGCGCCGCTGACCCCCTCGGCGTTCATCGCGAAGAGGCCCAGCATCACGACGCCCATGTGGCTCACCGAGGAGTAGGCGACGAGCTTCTTGATGTCACTCTGCACCATCGCGACGAGCGCGCCGTAGATGATGCCCACCACCGAGAGGCCGATGAGCAGCGGCGCGTAGGTGTGTGCCGCCTCGGGGAAGAGCGGCATCGCGTACCGGAGGAAGCCAAAGGTCCCCAGCTTGAGGAGCACACCGGCGAGGATCACGGAGCCGCCGGTCGGCGCCTCAACGTGGGCGTCCGGGAGCCAGGTGTGGACCGGAAACATCGGGACCTTGATCGCGAAGGCCAGCGCGAAGAAGCCAAACATCCAGAGCTGATCGCGGTAGCCCACGCTGACCTTGTAGAGCTCGAAGATGTTGGCCGACCAAGTGTGGAGCTGGTCATGGTGCGCCACGTACAGGCCGAGGATCGCCACCAGCATCAGCAGCGAGCCGAGCATCGTGTAGATAAAGAACTTGACCGTCGCGTAGATGCGCTTCGGGCCACCCCACATGCCGATGATGAAGTACATCGGGATGAGCATGAGCTCCCAAAACACGTAGAAGAGGAACGTGTCGAGCGCCACGAAGGCCCCGAGCATGCCCGTCTCCAACATCAGCATGAAGCCCATGTACTGGTGCACCTTCTCCTTCACATTGTTGAAGCTCGAGAAGATGACGATGGGCGTCAGGAAGGTGGTGAGCAGGACCAGCAGGAGCGCGACCCCGTCGATGCCGACGTAGTACGAGATTCCAAGATCCTTGATCCACGGATATGGACCTTCCACCGCCTGAAAGGTCTCCCACCCAGGGATGGGGCCCTTTGCGGCGGGGTCGTACATCCGCCAGAGGGGCAGGGACGCGAAGAACGTGAGCCCTGACACGGCGAGGGCCAGCTTCTTGGCGACCTCGCCGGGCGTCAGGAAACAAGCCAGCGCGCCGAGCAGAGGGAGGAAGGTGACGATGCTGAGGAGGTGGTCCATTACGACCCCACAGCCGACAGGGCGACCCAGACGACGATGACCGCGGTACCACCCGCGATGGCCAGGGCGTAGGCCTGCACCTGCCCGATCTGCACCGAGCGGCTGTACCAGCCACCGACGCCTCGGGCGGCAGAGCCGACGCCGTTCACGATGCCATCGATGATGCCCGCGTCCACGATCGGCGACAGGACGTGCCGGCTCACGAACACGATGGGCTGAATGATCAGGGCGCCGTAGATCTCGTCCACGTACCACTTGTTGCGAGAGCCTTGGACGAGGGCGGTGGGGAGCTCGTCCACCACCGCCGCGACGTCCTTCGGTCGGCGAATGTAGAGCTCGGCCGCCAGCCAGACCGACAGGGCGATGAGCGACAGCAGCGCCACCATCAGCGGGATCTCATGGGATGCGTCAGGCGCGCCTGCCTCGACCTCCGCCACGGCCGCCGCGGCGACCTCTCCGTGGGCCGCACCGTGCTCCGCCGCGAACTGCATGAAGCCATACTCATGGGCCAACAGGCGGTTCGAGGCCGCGAAGATGGGCTCCATGAAGTGATGCAGCGCCTCCTTGGGCAGCACATCGGGGGCCCAGTGCGGGAGGTTGAACAGCCCACCGAAGACCGAGAGCAGCGCGAGGATCGCGAGGGGGATCCAGAGGATCGGACCCACCTCGTGTGGGCTGTGACCACCGTGTCCATGGGCATCGCCGCTAGCGGCAGCGTGCCCGTGGGCTCCACCCCCATGGTCGCCTTGACCATGGCCGCCGTGACCATGGCCGCCCCGGTACTCGCCGAAGAAGGTCATGAACATCAAGCGGCTCATGTAGAAGGCCGTCAGCACCGCTGTGATCGCGCCGATCGCCCACAAGATCTTCGGTAGCGGGAAGTCGACGCCGAGCTGGGCGGGAGGAGTCACCCAGGTGAGCCAGAGGATCTCGTCCTTCGAGAAGAAGCCCGACAGCCCCGGAAGGCCGATGATCGCGAGCCAACCCGCGCAGAACACGAGGAAGGTGATGGGCATCTTCTTACGGAGGCCGCCCATGTTCCGCATGTCCTGCTCGTGGTGGAGCGCGTGGATCACCGCACCCGCGCCGAGGAAGAGCAGCGCCTTGAAGAAGGCGTGGGTCATCACATGAAAGAAGCCGGCGACGAAGCCGCCCGTACCGACACCCAGGAACATGTACCCAAGCTGGGAGACCGTCGAGTACGCGAGGACCTTCTTGATGTCATTCTGGCTGATCGCGATGGTGGCGGCGAAGAGGGCCGTCAAGGCGCCAATCGTGGCAACCACGCCCATCGCCACCGGAGCGAGCGTATAGAGGAAGTTCAGCCGGCAGATCATGTAGATGCCGCTGGTCACCATCGTCGCCGCATGGATGAGGGCGGAGACCGGAGTCGGTCCGGCCATCGCATCTGGCAGCCAGACGAAGAGCGGCAGCTGGGCGCTCTTGCCCGTGGCGCCCCCAAAGAAGAGGAGGCAGATGCAGGTGATCGCGCAGCCGCCCAGGCCACCGACGAGGTTCGGGTTAGCCGCGACCACAGCCTGCAGCTCGACAAAATCGACCGTAGCCTTGTCGCCGAGCGCCCAGAAGAGCCAGAAGAGACCGAGGATGAAGCTGAAGTCACCCACCCGGTTGGTGATGAAGGCCTTCTTGCCCGCCGCGGCGTAGTCGGTGTTCTCGTACCAGAAGCCGATCAGCAGGTAGCTGCACAGCCCCACACCTTCCCAGCCCACAAACATCAGGATGAAGTTGCTCCCCATGACGAGCAGGAGCATCGAGAAGACGAACAGGTTCAGGTAGGCGAAGAAGCGCCACACGCTGCTCGCGTCCTTGTCTTCGTCCATATACCCGATGGAGTAGAGGTGAATCAGCGAGCCGACGCCCGTGATGACACACATCATCGTGGCCGACAGCGGATCCGCGACGAAGCCGATGTCCACCTTGAGCTCGCCGACGGCCAACCACGAGTAGAGCGTATGGGCGAGGCGCGGGGCCTCACCCTCCGCACCGTGGAGTCCAGTCAAGGTCTTCAGCGCCCAGAACGACAGGAGGGCGCTGATGGCGACCATGGCGGTGGCGATGCCGCCCGCGACCGTACGGGAAGCCCGGCGGTTGAGCAGCCCGAGGACGATCGCCCCCAACAGAGGGAAGGCGGGGATGAGCGCGATGAGAGACGGCGACAAGGCTCAACCCTTGAGAATGTTGAAGTCCTCGAGGTTCACCGACACCTTGTGTCGGAACACCAAGATGACGAGTGCCAACCCCACCGCCGCCTCAGCCGCGGCGATGGCCATGACAAAGACCGCGAAGACATGCCCGTCCACGCCACCCTGATGCCGGGCGAACGCGACGAAGGCGAGGTTTGCGGCGTTGAGCATGAGCTCGACGCTCATCAAGACGATGAGCGCGTTCTTTCGGGTCAACACGCCGGCCGCGCCAGTGACGAACATCACCGCGCTCACCGCGAGGACCGGGAAGAGTCCGACCTGTTCCATCAAATCTCCCGCTTGGCCAACACCACCGCCCCGATCATCGCGACCGTGAGCAGAGCGGAGGCGATCTCGAAGGGCAGGAGGTAAGCGCCCCCGAAGAGCGCCATTCCGACGGACTCAATCGTACCGAAGTCTCCGGGCGCGGAGCCAAAGTCTTCATGGAGGACGGCCTCCAACGCGACCAGCAGCCCGAGGCCGGTGAGCCCCGCCGCGGCCAGCCCGAACACGCCGCGCGCCGGTAGGTCGCCGATCAGCTTCGCGCCGTCACCCCGAAGGTTGAGCAGCATGATCACGAAGATGAACAGCACCATGATGGCGCCGGCGTAGACCAGGATCTGTGTGACCGCCACGAAGTGCGCGTCCAACAGGACGTACAAACCGGAGAGGAAGAAGAAGCAGACGACAAGGGCCACCGCAGACGAGATCGCGTTCCGGCGGGTGACCACCGTGATCCCAGCGACGATGGCACCGATGGCCAGCAGGTAGAACAGGACCGCTTCCAGCATCTTCAGCTCTCGGAAGGCCGGCGGGGTATCCCGTGTCGTCATCCATCGCAAGCGCCAGCCCCGACGACTTGCAGGTCTACCTGATCTTGGGCTACGTGGGCCCCCCATTCGATCCGAGGGTCATCGCATGAACTCGCCCTTCACCTCCCGATTCGGCCTGCGGTCCGTCCGCATTGGCCTCCTCCTGGCCTCCTCCGGCCTCCTCCTCTCGAGCTGCGCGACCGAAGATCGCGTGAAAGACTTGGAGAGCCGAGTGGTCGGCCTAGAGGAGAAGGTGAAGACCCTGGAGTCCAAGCCGGGCGCCCGCGCCGCGGCTCCGGCGGCCGATCCGGCGAAGGAGGCAAAGGCCAAGGAGCTCTTCACCGCCGCCAACGAGGCCATGGAGAAGGGCGAGACCGAGGCCGCCAAGGCCAAGGTAGCCGAGCTCTTCGAGAACTTCGGCGACACCAACACCGCCAAGAGCGCCTCCCGGATGAAGGCCGAGCTTGAGGTCTTCGGCCGCGAGCTCCCCGCAGGGGTCGACTCCAACGTGGAGAAGTGGTTCATCGGCTCCGCCAAGGACGGTGAGCTCTCCGAGGGCGCCACCCTCGTTGTCTTCTGGGAGGTCTGGTGCCCGCACTGCAAGCGGGAGGTGCCCGAGCTCGAGGCCACCTACAACGAGTACAAGGGCAAGGGCCTCAAGGTGGTCGGCTACACCCGCATCACGAAGAGCTCGACCCCGGAGAAGGTCGAGGAGTTCCTGAAGGAGAACAAGGTGACCTACCCGATCGCGAAGGAGAACGGCAAGATCGCCGAGCTCTTCAACGTGAGCGGCATCCCAGCCGCCGCGCTGGTCAAGAACGGCAAGATCATCTGGCGCGGACACCCCCAGCGCATCACTCCGGACATGCTGAACAAGCTCATCGCCTCCTGAGCCGCCGTGATCCCCCTCCCCTCGCTCTCCGATTCACTCCCCCCGATCCGGCAGGCGCTCGACGCGGCGACCTCGGACCAACGGGTGAACTGGATGCGGGGCCTTGGGAGGGGGGAGCTCCGAGCGTTGTACGCGCTGGCCGCGGGTGAGGCCGTCCCGCTGAGCCTCCTCGGTGGCGCCGAAGGCGAGATCGTGATCCACGAGGGCCAGAACTCCCTCCCTGCATTCACTCGCTTTCAAAAGCGCTTCGTGCTCCGGAACGGACAGGTTCAGGGGTACAACCACAACCCGGCGATCGTGGCCTGGGTCTCCGGGCCCGGTCATTTCACCTGCGCGGAGGAGGGGGCTGAGCTTCGGGTCGACTACACCCGACTGCCGGCCGACGTGCCCGCAGGATTCCCGGCGCTGATCGACAACAACGGCGGCACCCGCGGCCTCATCTTCGGGGAGCTGGTCGACCACCTCCGGCGCGTCTCCCGGCACTGCACGATCGGCGCGGCGACCAAGAAGGGCAAGCCCTTCCCGGCCTGGTTCATGCTCACCCGGATGGGTGACCCTCCTTCGGATGGCTGAGCGCGGCGCCGCCCTCGGTTGGCCTGCGATCTTCGCCCTCACGACCGCCATCGGGCTCCTTCAGGCGCTCGCGGTGCTCAACCCCGCCCTGGTCGAGCGGGACCCTGAGGAGATGTACAACGCGGGCCACGGTTGGCTTCTGCTCCATGGGCACCTCGACGCGCTGTGGCGGCTCCAATACCGCGACTTTTGTGGGGGCTGCACGCTAGACGCAGCGCTCGGCGCCGCGGTCTTCTCGCTGCTGCCTCGAAGCTGGCTCGCCTGGAAGCTCGTCCCCATCGGCTTCACGGCGCTACTCACCGCCGTGGGCCTCCGTCGGCTGTCCGAAGGGGGGGACAGGATCGGCCCCGCGACCTGGGCCGCGCTCATGGCGCTCCCTCCTGCGGCAGCGTTGCACCTCTCCCTGATCGCCTGGGGAAACCATGTCGAGGCCGGCGCCCTCGGCGCGATGGCGGCGCTCGTGCTGCTCGGCCCTGGGCGCCCTGGGACCGCGGCGCTCGCCGGGCTGCTCGCCGGTCTCGCCACCTGGGTCTCCTTTTCAGGCGCTCCGGCCTTGGTCGCCACCCTCTGCCTCCCCGTCGCCCGCCGTCAGCCGCGGCTCCTCGTGCCCACGCTGGTGGGAATCGGGCTCGGCCTCAGCCCGTGGCTCGGCCAATGGCTGACGGCGCACACCCAGCCCTTCGTGACGATCTATGAACCGGGAGAAGCGCTCCCATCCCTCGCGCGGCTGCCCCACAAGCTCGCCACCCTCTTCACCCCGGGCCAGCTCGTCGCGCTGTTCGGGCTCCCATACGCACCCGGCGGCTGGCTGCTCGGCTGGGGGGCCGCCGCGTCCATCCTGGGCGGCCTGCTGCTCGCGCTCCAACGGCCGCCCCTCCGGGTCCCCCTCGCCTTCCTCGGGGCCTGGCTCGTCACCTACTCGCTCGTGCGCTTTCAGATCTACGATCCGCCTTGGCCGGAGATCGCAGGTCCCGGATCCCTCCGCTACGCGGCGCCGATCTACCCCTTGATCGCCCTCCTCCTCGCCCTGGGGACAGCCGGACTCCGCAGCTCGGCCGCCCGCGCCCTGCTGATCGGCCCGGTGCTGCTGAGCGGCGCGGCGGCGCGGCTCGAGGCCCTACGGGGGCCCTTCCCGACGGTCTCGGTCGCCCGGATGGATCCGGTAGACCTCGAGAGCCTCCGCCTCCAAGTCAGCTACCTGCTGCGCGATGAGGAGCACGCGGCCTGCCGCTCGGTGGACCCACGCTCGCAGGCCCTGCACGCCTACGCCCTCGGACGGAACAGCCTCAGCCACCGACTGCTCGCAGACCGCGGCGCCTCGCTCGCGGGACTGCAGCCGCGGGAGCCCGACCAGGCCTGGGCCGAGGGCGTCGGGGAGGCCCTGATCGAGCAGTTGGACGGCGACGAGGCCGGCGGCGTCGACGCCCTGGCCGCCGCCGAGGCGCGCCTCGAGACGCTCGACCTGGACACGCAGCCGCTCATCGAGCCGGCGCTCCGGGCCGCCGCCGCTCGCCGTGCAGGGGCACGAGCGGACTGGACCCTCGCCCTCCAGCGGCACGACGAGCGGGCCCTGATCGAGCTCTCGCGCCTCTTGGAGGCCCGGAGCCCGCGCTTACGCAGGGCCGTCGCCTGGGCCGCCGGCCGGCGCTACGCCAGCGACATCACCGCCTTTGCCCAACCGAAGTCGCTTGAGGTTCCGTCCGTCCCCACGGCGATCGCCCCGGCCTTCTGGGAGGGCTTCGGCTTCGGGCTCGGGGAAGAGTGGGGGCCCACCAGCGATCCCAGCGCGGTGAGCGCGCCGGACGAGGGCTCGCGGGCCGCCCTGCGGGCCGGCTGGGAGGAGGGTCAAGCCCGGCGTTGGCTCGACCCCTGACGGCCCCCGATCAGCCGATGGCCTGCGCTTCCGGCACGCCCAAGCCGGCGAGGAGGCGGCACAGGCGGGTGTGCTCCTCCCAAAGGGGCCAGCCGGTGATCTCGACCACATCGGGCCGCTCACCGGTGGGGCTCGGCGAAGGCGCGTCACCGGGCTGACAGACCCGCCCCTCCACTGCGGTCAGCTCGGGCCACCATTCGCCCAGGCGCTCGGTGAAGCCACGGAGGGAGCGCCGCGCGCCGTTGACCTCGAAGCCGGGCAGGCCGGCGGTCTCGGTGACCCCCTCGACCAGCCGATAGAACTCACGGGGGCCGTGCAGATCGAGCACCGCCACCCGTCGCTCATTGAGGTCGGTCGAGCGGCCCCCGCGCCGCTCCGGGCCGCTCCGGATCCGCCGGTGCACGATCTCGCCGGGCACGGCTAAGTAGATCGGGCCCGCCTCCGCCGCCTGGCCATCGACACCCTCGGCCCCGCCGAACCACACGGCCTCGTCGGTCACCCAGAGCTGCCCCGGCCCATCCGCCCGCAGCCAGGTGCGCGGGGGGCCGATGCAGAGCAAGTCGTCCCGGCTGGCGACGGCGGCCCCAACCCCGACGATCTCAACCACCCGCCGCGAGAGGCGCGTGAGGTGCGCCCGATCGTCACCCCGCATGGCCACCCGCGGGCACCGGGCCACGGCGAGCATCCTCGCCGTCGCGTTGTCGACCTCGAGGGCGAGGGCCATCGCCGCCGCTCGACCGCCATCCCCGGCGCCCTCCACGATCAGGATCCAGGGTTGGCGGATCGGCGGCAGCACCACCCCCGGGGGTGCTGCCCGCAGCCCTGGGTGGGCCTCGACCAGAGAGAGGGTACGACGGAGCGCGCCCAGGGCGACGACCACCTCCGAAGGACGACGCCCCCGCCAGGCCACATCGGCCTGCTCCGAGAGGCCGCGAAGCTCGGCCAACAGGACATCTAAGGAGAGAGCGGCCGGAGCGGACGGCGCCTCGGACGAAGCGGCTTCAGGCCGGCCCGGACGCCCTGCGGAGAGGGGGCTCGGAGCCGCGAGGGAGGCCGACGCCGTCGCAGCTCGGGCGGTCCGCGCTTGATCGAGGGCGGCCTTGACCTTGGAGACGCTGCCGCCGCTCAAGGCCTGACGGACGAGCTCGTCGAGATCCGGCGGAAGCTCGATCTGCCCCTGCGCCGCCGCCGGGCGGGGTTCCGGAAGGTTGGCGCCACAATAGAGGCAGGTTTGGCGTGTCACGGCGTTCGAACGGGCGCAGCTCGGACAGCGTTCAGTCGCGTTCATGGCCCCTCCAACGTTCGGCCCGACACAGTGGGCCAGCGCCGCCCCGGCGCCGACCAGACTCTACCGCCTCGCGGAGGGCGCGACACCCAGAGCGCCCCCACGGCCGCCTTCGTCGCTGGAGCGGGGATGGAGGCCGTGGCTCCACGGCGGGTGAGCTTCCTGGTATACAGGAGGGCCCTCGGGATCTCCACCGGGTCCGCGCGGCGGGCCCACCCGAGTGTGCTCCCGCTCTCGGAGGTGTTCGTGCTCGCACTTCTCGCCCTCGCCGGACTGTCCGGCTCCGCCCACGCCTCCGCGTACTACTTCCTCGACGTGGGCACCCGCGGGATGGCCCGAGGCGGCGCCTTCGTCGCCGGCGTCGACGATCTCTCGGCCCAGTACTACAACCCGGCCGGTCTGATCCACCTCGGCCGCCCCCAGGCGATGCTGAACTTCTCCGAGGTGCACCAATTCGTACGCTTCGAGCGCGTGGACTACGGGCTCGACGGCGCGGTGTCCCAGGAGTACGACGCGGTCGAGAACGACTTCAACCCGATGGAGATCCCCGCCCTCAGCGTGGGTCACAACTTCGGGCTGAAGAACGCCTACTTCGCCTTCGGCCTCTACACCCCGTTCTCGCCCGACATGGCCTGGCCGTCCGACGGACCGCAGAACAACACGCTGGTCGACGCCCTCGTCTGGCAGACCTGGGCCGGCCCCTCGGCCGCTTGGCGCCCGCTGCCCTGGCTCACGGTCGGCGGCGGCGTGGCCTGGTCCTTGATGCGGGCCGAACAGTCGCTGGCCATCGAGCTCTGCCTGGACAACAAGTCCGACGATCTCGACGGAGACGGCTCCACCACCGGCACCGCCGACGCCGGCTGCCCCGAGGAGCCTGTCGCGATCGGCGGGGACACGGCGGGCAACGACCGCGTGGACATCGCGATGAAGATGCTCGACCGATGGACGCTCACGTGGAACGCCGGCGTGCTCATCGAGCCCAAGCCGTGGATCAGCATCGGCTTGAGCGTGATGCCTCCGATGAAGGTGGACGGTGACGGGAGCCTCACGGTGGACGCCGAGGGCAAGAAGCAGGATGGGGTCACCGCGGACGACCACTGGCTGCTCGTGGCCCTCGAAGAGGAGCCGCTCAGCGACGATGACATCAGCGTTCGGCTCCAGCTCCCTCTCACCCTCCGCAGCGGCGTCGCCATTCGGCCCACCGACCGCTCGGAGATCGAGCTCGCGGGCGTCTTCCAGCGCTGGAGCCAGACCGAGACCATCACCATCGACGATCTCTCCGTGCACCTGGCCGCCGATCCCGACAACACCGACCCCCTCATCAAGCTCCCCCCCGACGGGACGAGCATCAACGGGCCGGTCTACCTGCCGGCGAACTACCAGGACGCCTGGAGCGTACGCCTGGGCGGGCATTATGACGTCGCCGACCCCGTCCGCCTGCGCGGCGGCGTCTTCTATGAGACGAGCGGCGTGCCCGACGCCACCCAGGGCGTAAACCTCGCCGACGGCAACAAGATCGGCTTCGGCCTCGGCGGCTCGGTGAAGGCCGGCAAGCACCTCACGGTCGACATCGGCGGGCTCGGCAGCTTCATGCCCGAGATCGACATCAAGGACAGCGACGTGCGGCGCCTCGAGGTGGCCATCGATCCGCTGACGGCCTCCAACCCAGACGTCGAGTACCCGATCACCAACGGCAAGGTGGTCGGGAACGGCAAGTTCAAGTCCTCGATCGCGATGGCCAGCGTCGGCCTCACCTGGGCCTGGGGCAAGGACACGCGCACCGCAGAATGAGCAGACCGCCGCGCGACCTGGTCGCCGCTCAGTCGCGGATCAGGACCTGGGGCGGCGCGCCACGCCAGCGCCCGGTCACGACCCGCCGGCCGTCGTCCAGGAGGTCGACGTCGAGGCGACCGTACGGCGTCGGCAGGTCGCGGGCCCGCGACAGCCCGCGGCCGATCGCGATGACCCCACGGTCTACCTGCACACAGTCGAGGACCAGCAGCACGAAGAGGGCGGCGGAGAGCGCGTCATCCCCTTCGCCGACCGCGCCCCGCGCCGGGTGACGGGCGGTGGGGAGGGCCCCGGTGGGCGACGCCAGAGGTGCGATGCGGGCGAGGGGGTCGAAGCGAGGGTCGAGCCGCGCCTCGACGGCGGCGAAGAGCGAGGTCGCGCCGACGTGCGCCCCGCCTTGGAGCAGCACTCCACCGCCGTGCCAGCAACGAGCCCGCACATGGTCGAGGGTGCGAGTCACGGCCGGGGCATCCGGCGGGACGAGGCCGAGCCAGACCGCGGCGAGCAGCGCCGCGCTCGAGCCATCCGGGGCGCGGCCCGGCGAGGCCGACCAGGGGGCCTCCCCGAGGACGCCGAGGAGGCCCTCTCGGAGGCGGCCCCCGGCGAGGGCGAGCTCTCCGTGCTCCTCTCGTTGGCCGCGCAGCGCGGCGGCGCTCGACAACAGCGCGGCGGTGGCCCAGATCGTGGTCCAGCGGATGCTGCCATCTGGGCCGAAGAGGGCGTGGCCGCCCGGCTCGAGGGCCCCCTCCGACAAGCGGTCGAGGATGCGCAGCCAACCTTCGTCATGCTCGCGGGCCCAGCCTCGGTCGCCGGTCCAGGTGCGGAGCTCCGCCGCGGCCCAGGCGAGGACCGCCCCCTCTTCGTGGTCCGAGCCCGGGATGCGGCCGTCGCGGCCCACCTCGTCGAGCCAGCCGCCGATCCGCTCCTCCGCACGCCGAACAAAGCCCAGCCGAGCGAGCGCGACGGCGCCGAGGCAGGCGGCGAGGTCGCCCCGGACCGGCTCATCCAACAGGCGATCACGGGCGGCGGCGAGGAGGCTCGTGTGTTCCCGGAGCTCAATCTGGCAACCAGAGGCGAGCAGGCCGTCCCGATCGGCGGCCGCGCTGCGGCGAAGCGAGGCGCCGTTCGTCCGGGTGAGGGCGGAGGCGGCCTCGGTGGGCGGCCCGAGGATCGCGAGGCGGGAGGTGCGCTCCCCCGGCTGGAGGGGGATTCGCCACACCTCCGCCGCCGTGGCCAGCCCGGCGCCGCAGTGGAGCTCGATCCGACCGACGGGCACGGGCTGCGCAGGGGCGAGGCCGGAGAAGCGCAGCCAGGGGTCTGGATCGGAGTGTCGGCCGGTCAGGAGCTCGTCGCCGGGGCGGGAGAACGCGAGCAGGGGCGTCTCGTCGGCCTTCCAGGTGCCTTGCGCGTCGCGGTCGAGCTGGAAGATGGGCGCCACCCCGTCGAAGCCGGCGGGGCGGATCGCGAAGGCCAAGCGGGCCGCGCTCGGGCGTTCGCTCAGGTTGAGCAGGGTGGCCTGGATCGCCCAGGCGAGGGCCCCCTGCACCACCACCGGCCAATGTTCGAGCCGGAGCTCGAGGGCGCCGACGGTGGTGATGGTCTCCAGGCCCACCCCGTCCGGGCTCCGGCGCTGCAGGACGGGCGCGGCCCCCGCCGAGGAGAAGCCGGGCTGGCGCCCCACGCAGGAGGCCTCGGCGCCATCCGCGAACCAGACCGTCACCGAGGGCCCCCCTTCGAGGCCGCTCCAACCCGCGGGGTCGACCCAGGCCGTGCGGGGGCGACCCGGCAGGCCGAGCCGGGAGCGGTCCCGCGCGGCCAGCACCGGGTGGAGGCCGATCGCGGGCAGAAAGGCCGGATCGTCGGGATCCAGCTGACGCATCACCGCACAGGGCCAAGGGACTGGATCTTGAACGGCGATCGCGCGCGCCGTGAGCGCGGCGCGCGTGAGCTCCGCGGTGCCGCCCGGGAGCAGCTCGACCGAGAGGGTGCGGCCTGCGAGCACGGTGAGGGCGCGGGCGCAGGCGGTCGCCTCACCGGAGCGACCTCCGCCGAAGACCCGCGCGACCCGTCGTAGATCCAAGCCCACAGCGCTCCCTCAGCGGCTCAGGGCGCCGGCGCAGGTGGTTCGTTGAACGGCGAGCTCATCCTCACCGTCCCAGATGAAGACCTCGATCCCGCCTGGATCATCGACCTCCTCGCAGGTGTCGGAGATCACGTCCCCGTCTACCGTCACGCGCGCCTCACCGCAGACCTCGACGAGCTCCACCCCCTGCTGGCCGGAGCCATACTTCTGGGTGAGCTCCACGTCATAGGCGCGGAGGGTCTCGTAGAGGAAGGGCCTCTGCCTCCGAGAGTCATCGGCCTCGTAGGTCGCGTTGCTCTCCAGCAGCCCTCGGTAGATCCGATCCTCGTTCGGGGCCTCGAGGGAGAGCGTGGTGAGGACATCGTAGCTCGCGACCTCCACGGTGTAGGGCTCACCGTCCTCATCGGTGAACTCATAGGAGGCCGCGTCACACACGAGCGTGCCCGACCAGCTCCCCTCGAGGCTCACCTCCTTCGCACAAGCGCCGAGACAGAGCGCCGCGCAGAGCGCCGCCGAGCGGCCCGAGAGAGAGCCGAGCACCGCGGACGGGACAACGGGAGTCGCGGAAGGGTGCAGCATGGGGGCCTCGACTTGCTCCTTGGGCGATAACCTCACCGGCATGCCGCCGCCTGTGACGGTGCGGTCGCGTCTCCGAGGGAGTTAGGGCCCCAGGATGAGCACCGACATCGCCGATCCCGCCCCGGGGCCCCTCAGCGCTCCGCTCCCAAGCTCCCCCACACACAGCTCTCCCCCCCCCACGCGCAGCCTCCGCGTGAGCGCCGCGCTGGCGAGCTCGACCGGCAGCTCGGATCCGCGGGTGCTCTCCGTGGAGCTCAACCACGGGCGCGCCAATGAGATGGGGCGCGCCGAGCTCGAGGAGTGGGAGGCGCTCACCAAGCACCTCGAGTCCGGGGAGGTCCGAGCCCTGATCACCTGGAGCCGTCGCCGCAGCGCCTCCGGCACACCGATCTTCATCTCCGGCGCCAACGTCACCGAACGGGTGGGCTGGTCCGACGACCAGATCCGGGCCCACGTGCGATACCAGCGCAGCGTGTTGCAGCGGCTCCGCCGGGCGCCGGTCTTCCACATCGCGGTGGTGGATGGCGTCGCGCTCGGCTGGGGGACGGAGTTCCTGATCACAGCCGACTACCGGATCAGCGGTCCCAACGGCCAGTTCGCGCTCCCCGAGACGGGCATCGGCATCCTACCGGGCGCCGGCGGCACGAGCGAGCTCTGGTCGCTCATCGGCCCCGCTCAGGCGCTCCGCCTGGGCATGACCGGCGAGCGCATCGACGCGACCGAGGCCTGCCGCATCGGCCTCGTCCAGGAGCAGGCCGCCACCCAGGAGGCGGCGCTGGAGCGAGCCTGGCAGCTCGCCCTCCTGGTCGCTCGACGCTCCCCGACCGCGGTCGGCGCCTTCAAGGAGGGCCTGTTGGCCAGCATCGGCCGCACCCACACGGAGCGCTCGGACATCGAGGCCGCGGCCTACGAGCGCTGCGTGTCGAGCGGAGACGCCGCGATCGGTCGGGCCAACTTCAAGGCGATCACCGCCGGGGAGTCGGTGAGCTGGGGGCCCCGGATGCCCTTTGATCCATGAGAGCGGCCCGATTGGAAGCGCGTCGCCTGCAGCAGCGGTTCGGGCTGCTCCTGGCTCCCCTCGGCGCCCTGGCCTGCGGCGGGGCGGCGCGCGAGGGGCGCCCGGACTGTGAGACCCTATCCCTCGCCGCCGATCGAGAGGAGTGTCGTTACACCCTGACCCTCCCCCTCGTGGACGACGAGCCCGCCCTGAACCGGGCCCTCGCCGCCATCGCGGACGACGCCAGCCACGACCTCCTCCTGCTGCGCCTCGCGATCACGCGACCCGACCAGGGGGCGCGGCTCTGCGCGCGGACCCGCACCGCGCAGGCCCAGGAGAAGTGCCAGCAGGTGGTCGGGCGGCCGCACCTGCAGACTACCCGCCGCCCCCCGCAGCCGCCGGGATGAGCGGCGCCCCCACGCGCACCCACGCCGCCCGCCGCCGAGCGGGTTGGCCGCTCGCGATCCTGCTCCTCGCCTGCGACGACGGAGACCCCGCCGCCCTCGCCCTCGCCCCCTGGCCGCGTGAGCTGCCCGCCCTGATCGCCGCCTGCGACCGCGAGACCTTCCCCGAGCTCGCCACCACATGCTGGGTGCAAGCCGCGGCGCTGGCTGCGGCATCGGGGGACAGCGCCGCCGCCGACGCCCTCTGCGCCGCCGTGCCACCCGGGACCTGGCAAGAGGAGTGCCACTTTCGAGCGGGCGAGGAGCTCGGCCGAGCCGGACAGACTCTGTCCGCCCTCCGTCACTGCCGGGCGGCGGGCTGGTTCGGCCGCAACTGCCTGACCCACACCGCCTGGCGCCTGCCGGCCGATCCCGCACTCCGTCCGAGCGCCGATCCAGAGACCCTGCGGGCCGCCGCCGAAGAGCTGCGGTCGGGCGTGGAGGCCGCGCTCGCGGGGGCCGGCGACGGCCTCGAAGGCGAGGGTCGCGACCTCGTGCTCGCCCGCTTCGGCTACAACCTCTACGTGGGCCGGGGCGAGACCGATCCCGACCCCGCCCACCTCGACGATCCGCTCGGCGCCGTGCTCCGCACCGGCTTCGCCATCGAGGTGGTGCGGATCCGCCCGGGCACTCTCCCCGCCGAGGTGCTGACCATTTGGCAGCGGGCCGCTCCGGCCCCCACCGGCCCAGCCCTCCCTGCGGGCGCGCCCTTCGGCCGCTATGCCACCCCGATCCTGTCCCCCGGGGAGCGCGGCCTACCCCATGTCCCGCTCTATGGCGGTGGGGTGCGCCTGGTCGGGGAGACCGTGGAGGAGGACGTGATCATCGCCGCGCTCGAGGCCCTGTTCTGGGACCCCGCACAAGGCGGCGCGGTCTTCCTGTCCGCCCTCGACGATCCCCGCCCGCGCGTCCGCTGGACCGCGATGCGCCTCCTCCGCGCCGCGGGGCTCCCGGGCGGTGAGCCAGAGGAGCGGGCGCTCTTCACCGAGCTCCGAGATCGGAGCCCCGATCCAGAGCTCCGCTGGCACGCGGCCGAGGCCCTCGCTCACCCTCGCGCCGCCGGAGGCTCACCAGGGGGCGTCCCCGGGGCGGTCCAGCCAGCCGGACAGGACCCGATCGGAGGAGAGGCACTGCGCGAGCCGCGGCCCCTCTGAGCCGCGCGCGAGGCAGCGGAGACGGGTGAAACGGGCATATCCCTCCGCGAGCACCGCCCCGCTCTGCTCGGCCAACGAGACGGCGAGGTCCAGATCGGACGCGCCATCGAGGCCCAGTCGGCTGCGCGCGGCTCCGCGGGCCCGCCGGAGCTCGACCTCCAGCAGGAGCAAGCCCCGCTCCGCCGCATACTCGACCGGCCCGTCCAACACGGCGGCCAGCGGGAGCGCGCCGGCCGTGAGCTGGACCCGCACCGACGCGGCCTCCACTCGATAGAGCGCGGAGCGCCGCCCCGCGGCGGTCCAGCCCCGCGCCGCATCGTCCAGCCAGCTCGCCGCGCGATCGAGGTCACCCCGCAGGAGGGCCAGCTCACCCTGCTCCTCTGCCGCCGCGGCCCGCGGCCCGCTCCAGTCGGCACCAGCGGGGGCCTCCGCCAGCACCCGATCGAGGTGGGCTTGCGCGCAGGCGAGGTCACCGCCGAGCCTCGCCTCGGCGGCGCGTCGAAACCAGACCGCCGGGCGGGCAGACGGGGGGCAGACGGCCTCGAGCTCCGCCATCGCGCCGAGCGCGTCGGCAAGCCGACCTTGGAGCAAGCGCGCCCCACAGAGGCCATCGAGGGCGAGCGCGCGCAGCCCGGCCGAGCAGGGCCCCGCCGATCGCTCTCGGCAGAGGGTCGCCCCGGCCTCGATCGCTCCCGCCTGGACGAGGAGGCTGGCCAGCTCCACCTCAGCGAGTCCACGCCGCTCGAGGGCCGCGCCGTCGCCGCGATCGAGGAGGTCGAGTGCCCGCCGGAGCGCCCGTGCCCCCGCCGCTACCCGATCATCGCGTCGGAGGGCGTCTCCGGCGAGGGCCCAGGCCTGCTGCGCGGTCGAGCGGTCCCCCCGTTGCCGAGCCCGCTCCGCCAACAGCTCAAAGGTCGCGGCCGCCTCAGACCAGCGCCGCTCCTCCATGAGCCGCGCGGCCCGATCCGCCTGCTCCTGGAGCCGCCCCGCCGATCCCTGCGCGTGCGCGCTCAGAAGCGGCCCGCGATGCCGAATGAGGCCGGCCCGACCAAGGGTCGGAGCATCCAGGGGGAGCGCTCGACGTCGATGGCTACGACCAGCACGCCGCCGAGCGCGATCGCCGCCCCGGCGCCGCCCACGCCCAGCGTGACCATCCGACGGGTGTTGAAGGTCTGCGAGAGGGCGTCGGCTTCGGCGGACGTGACCGTACCTGGATCGGAGCGGGCGGCGTCAAGCTCGGCCCAGGCAGGGTTCACCCAGGCGAAATTGAGGGCGGTCCCCGTCAGCAGGAGGCCGCCGCCCCCGGCCACCAGCCCGGTGGCCACCGGGCTCCAGCCGCCCTTGTCCTTCGGGTCCTTCGCGGCGGTCGCGCCCTTCCCCTCACCCGCTCCGCTCTTGGCACCTCCACCCTTGCCGCCCTTACCACCCTTGCCACCCTTGCCACCCTTGCCGCCCTTGCCGCCCTTGCCGCTGGACTTCTTCTCGCCAGCGGCCTTCGCGGCGACCGACTTCTCCCCCCCCGACGAGCTGGCTGCTCCCGCCTCGACGGTGCCCGGACCGGCGGTGCCCTTCTTGGTCGCGCCCTTGGTCGCCGGATGGCCCTCCGAGGCGGCCTTGTCCTCGACCGGCGGCACCACAGCGACCTTCTTCTCGACGGGCGGCTTCTCAGCGACCTTCTTCTCGACGGGCGGCTTCTCAGCGACCCTCTTCTCGACGGGCGGCTTCTCAGCGACCTTCTTCTCGACGGGCGGCTTCTCAGCGACCTTCTTCTCGACGGGCGGCACGACGGCGGCGACCTCGGCTCCGCCGACGTCCGCGCCATCCTCGCCGAAGGCCGGCCCCATCTCATCCCAGTCGTCGGAGCCAGCGGACTCGGCGACCACCACCGTCGTGTCCACCCCGCCGGGGCAGAGCTTGAACCACTTGACCTCCTTGCCGAGGTCGGTCCAGACGCCGTGAAACGAGCCGTCATCGCAGATCACCTGGCCGAGGTGGGTGCCCGAGAGCACCTCATCGCCCGCGACCCGACGCACACCGTCGATGTAGATCTTCGTCCTCCCCGTCTTCTCCGGGACACCCACCTTGACGGTCGGTCGCCCTCGGACCTCCGCCCGCAGCGCCTCGAAGAGGCTCCACGGATCATCCTCGTTCGGGATGAGGCCCTGCTCCCAAGGGAGCGTGTTGTCCACGAGCAAGGCCTGACGCCAAGCGTCCATCACCACGCTGCTCTTCTGCTTCCCGAGCTGAGCGACGAGGCCCCGGTAGTACCAAAACTGCGCGAGGCTGCGCGGGCCGAGCAGCGTCGTGGAGTCCGGCGCCGCCGCCTCCGCGAGATCGAGGGCCTTGTCTGCAGCCTTCGTGTCCTTCTTGGCGATCGCCGCCCGCGCCGCCCCGACCTGATCGTCGAAGGACGAGGCAGAGGCCAGCCCCGAGAGGAGCAGCCCCACGCCGAGCAGGAGACCGCGAAGCACCCTCAAGGCAGGGGCGCGCAACCGGACTTCTCCCATTCCTCACCGTCCTTCCGGGTGTCGAAGGTGTAGGTGCAGGTCTCACCGCCCTTTACATCGAAGGTCGCGCGGCGGCTGGAGCCCGAGTGGGGGGCGATCTTGGTCTGATAGGTGCCCGGCTCGAGGCCGAGCAGCTCCAGCCGTCCAGAGCCGTCCCACTCTTCTTTCATCGAGCCGCCCATGGCCCGGACATCCACCTCCGCCTTGCCCGGCGGCAGGATGACCAGGGTGGCGACGCCGACTGAGGGGCCGAGCGTGGCGATCTCCACCTTTCGACCACCCTTCGAGGCGTCGCCCGGCACACCCTCTCCATCGGGCAGAGAGGAGCCGTCCCGCGTGAGCACGCCGGAGAGCACGACGACCGCCCCGCCAGCGCCCACCACCAGCAGCAGGGCGAGGGCGGCCACGAGCAGCTTGATGAAGCCACCGCCAGAGCGAGGCGGAGCATCAGCATTTCGGGGATCGGGGCGGGCGACCTCGGGCCGCACGGCCGCCGGTCGTTGGGGAATGGGCGCCGTGGGGCGGACCGGCGCCTGGTTGACCACCGGACCGGACAAGGGGACCGGCCTGAGGGTGGGCTGGGGGAGCGGCTGGTTGGCGACGTGGCTGGAGGGGGCGACGGCGGCCACTCGGCCCGTGTCCGGCTCAGCGGAGGGGTCCGCCGGGGTGCCCCGGTCGAGCGGCGGAGGCGGCGTGGGGGCGCGCCGCGGCTCGGATGGGACAGCAGACGAGGCGGAGGGCCCCGAGGCGATCGGGCGGATCTCGATGCCCTCGCTCGGATCTTCGTCGCCCGTGAAGCCGAGCATCGTCGGCGCCGCGAAGAAGTTGGCGTCGGCCTCCGGCGGCGGCGGGATGATGGTCGGGCTCACCACCTGCGGTCGGCCGGCGGGGCGGGAGCCGGAGACCATGACCCGCGGATCGAGGCGGGGCGCCGAGTCCGCCGATGGCGAATGCTGCACCTTCGGCAGCTCGACGGTGGAGTCAACCGGGGGCGCCGGCGTGGGCCGCGGGCTCACGCCCTCCCCGGGCGCGCGAATCGCGCGGGATGCGCTGCGGGACGCGCTGTTGACGCCGCCAGCCTCAGCGGAAGGAGGCTCGCCGCCGTCTACCCAAGTGGCCGACGGCCCCTCCATGCTGCGGAGCCCGGAGCTGTCCTCGAAGAGGGTGCTCCCGGTGAGGGGGTCGTTCGGATCCTGCTCCGGCGCCATCGCCTCGCGGCAAGGCTTGACGACCTCCCGGCAAAAACGACGCAGGTTCCCATCGCTGAGCTCATCGGCGAAAGACTCGAGCAGCTCCACACACTGGCTCGCGTTCGGGCGCTCCGAGGCCTCGTAGGCGAGGAACTGCCGCAGCAGCCCCCTCACCTGCTCGCCCTGGCCTTCGCTGAGGTCCGAGAGGTCGATCTCACCCAACCGGCGTTCGAGGCGAGCGTCGAACTTCTCAGGGCGGATGTGGATCTTCCCGAAGGGATCGAAGGCAATGATCTCGAAGAGGGTGATGCCGAGCGAGAAGACGTCCCCGCTCGGGGCGTCCGGATCCCCGAGCAAGCGCTCTGGGGCCATGTAGGCGGCAGAGCCGAAGGCCAGGGCCTGCGTGTGGGCCTCTCGCTCGTCGAAGCGGGCCTGGGCGGTGCCGAAGTCGAGCACCTTCACCTCACCCGCCGTCGTGATCATCACGTTGGAGGGCTTGATGTCGCGGTGGATGACCTGCAGGGGGTCACCGCCGCCGAGCGGGCGGTGGTTGTAGGCGGCGTCGAGGGCGGCCGCGATCTGAGCGCCGATCTCGAAGGAGACCTTTCGGGGGAAGCCGACCCCCAGCTCCCGCGAGTAGTTGATCAGGTTCTTGATGTCGACGCCGTCGAGGTACTCCATCACGATGGCGCATTGGCCATTGAGGGAGGTGAGGTCGTCCACCCGGATGATGTTTCGGTGGTGGAGCAGGCCGAGCACGCGCGCCTCATCGCGGGACCGACGCACGATCTCCTCGTGGCCACCCCACTTCCCGTGGAGGAGCTTGATGGCCACGACGCTCTTGAAGGCGTCGCCGGTGATCATCTCGGCGAGGTACACCTTCCCGAAGGCGCCCTCCGAGAGCTCCTTCAGGAAACGAAACCGCCGTCTAGGCTCGGACATCAGCAGTCGCAGCGGGGTGCAGGGCTAAGAAGGGCAAGGCTCGTGAAGGCGAGGCTTGAAGGCAGGATCTTGGAAAGATGGTGCGGGTGTTGGCCACGGAGCGGAGTGTAGCGCAGCCGCGTCGCCCCCAGGACTATACCCCGCACAGCGCAGGACGGGCCAATGCCCTCGGCAGATCCGCGCTGGAGGTTCACCGAGGGCCCCACGAGCGGGCCCGATCGGCGACCTCAGCCATTACAGACCCCCTCCTCCGCGTTGGCCAGCTCCAGGGTGACGTGCATCAGGGCGAAGTAGTCGCGGCTCCAGGCGGCGATGCCGGGGTAGGTCTTGATGACGTCCTCCCAGCTCCACTGACCGATCACGAGGCCCGAACCCCACGGCTTGTAGTCCTGGAGCACCTTCTCCTCCTGCTTGAGCAGGATGCCCGCCACGCCCATCAAGGTCGCGTCCGGATGGGGGCCGTCGGCGAGCTCGAGGTGCTTGTAGATCTCATCGACTGACGAGCCCACGGCCCAGTCTTGACGTTCGAGCTTGGTGATCCGGGCGAGGTCAATGGGCCGTCGTTCGCCCTTCTCGTCGACCACCAGCCAGGCGATCGCGCCGTAACGGGGCCGACGATCGTTGGTCCGGCCGCAGATGTCGGCCACCAGCTTGTCGGGCTCGGCGGACTCGTTGAGGAGACGGGTCAGCTTCCCTGCGAGCTCGTCTTCATTCCGCTGGGCCTGCCGGAGCGTGTCTTTGAGCAGCGCGCCGGTGAGCCCCATCCGCGTCAGGTTCTCCTCTCGCTTGGTGGACAGAAAGAGCATGTCGAACTGAGGATCGGACTTCTCGGCGAGGTGGCGCACCTTCGCCTCGGTGGGTGCGATCTTGTTGTGCGCGTTCTCCAAATACACGAGGTAGCTCGTGAGGAGCAGCACAATGACGAGCACGGCGAGGGACATGATGGTGCGCATCTGGTTCAGGAGCCCCCGCGCGCCTTGATCTCGTCCAGGCTCGGCACACCCTTCAGCTTGTCACAGTAGCCGTCACCGATGACATAGTCCCGGTTCCACTGCTTGAAGGCTGACATATCGCCGTGATTCTTCGCATAGTAACAGACGGCGAGGATGTGCTGAGCGACGATCGAGTACGCATAATGTTGGGATTGGTTGGCGATCACGCCGCCACAACGGTTGTTGGACTCCATGATCTGCCCGGCCTCGGTGCCGGTACAGGTGATGTTCTGTCCGTAGAAGTCCACCGCCCGCTCGACCTTCTTGTCCTTCAGGTAGCGGTTGTAAGCAGGCTTGATGTTGATGATGTTGGGCTGCTTGTCTTCGTAGTACTTCGCGTTGTCGTAGCCGGAGTTGTGCGTGAGGATGGTGATCTGAACGGCCGAGCCGGAGGCCCGGAACTGATCGTCTTCCCAGGCCTCGGACAGCGCGACGATCGCGCCGGCGGTGGAGACCTCGAGGTTCGTCCGCTCATCGACGTCGCAGCGCGAGATGCGACAGCGGAGCGGATCCTGTTCGACATAGACCGCGTTCTTGAGCACGCCGCGCACTGGCACCGGCTCGGTGGGGGTCCAGAGGCCCTGGCTGCCCGACATGTGGCAGTCCTTGACCGGGATCCCCACCCGAAACGCGACCTCTGGCATGAACTGCCAGTACCCCACCGCACAGACGGGTGAGCGGGCGTCGGGGCGGTACGAGGACTCCTGGTAGGGGATGGCCGCGAAGACCTCGGGCAGCTTGGCCTTTCGGAGCTCGGTGACCACGTAGGCGTACTGGTCCTTGATGGCCTCCAGGCGGCTCCAGAAACGCCATCCTGCCGCGTGGGCGGAGACCGCCGCCTCAACATAGCGGTAGAAGGTCTGGTCCCACTGCTTCTCGTCCTTGGCCAGGCCCTTGATGCCCGAGACCTGCTCATTCGGCTTCATCACGAAGTCTTCGAAGGGGCCGCGCAGGCCCTCCTTGAGGCTCGGATCCACCTTCTGCGACGAGATGTTGACGAACTTGTGCACCTCCTCCCCCTCGATCACGGGGCCCAAGGGGTCAGGGTCGAGGTTGATGTTGCGCACGGCGACCACGGCCACGAGCCCGACCGCGGTGAACATGCTCGTCACGATGAAGGCGGGGATCACCCAGATGGGGATGCCCCGGCGGCTCGAGAGCTCCTTGACGTTCGAGGGCTGGAGGCCCGGATCGACCTGGGCCGACTCCGAGAGGATGCGATTCTGCTCCCAGACACCCAGGCGCTGCGCCTTGATGAAGACCGCCGTGACCCCGCGACCGGGTGGGCCGAGGTGGAAGGCGTCCCCCGAGCTCAGGTAAACCGGGCCGCGGATCGCTTGGATCTCCGCCCAGTTCTGGTTCTCGTGCGGGGCGACGCGGACCTGATTGACCCCCACCGGCGCGATCGAGACCGCGGTCCCGTCGTAGGCCGTGATCACCGCCTGTCGATCGTCCAGGCCACGGTATCCCTCGAGCTTAAGGCCGCCGGGGCCAGGGTTGGCCCCCATCCGGACCACGGGGCCCTGCAGCACCATGTCCCCCTGCAGGGAGAGCGGCCCCGCGACGAAGCGGAGCAGGACATCCCACCGTTCCACCGTGCTCATCGGGCGTTCACCCGGCTCAGCAACAGGCGGACGGGGGCGCCCGGCTCGAGCGCGTCCTGGAGGATGCCGTGGGGCTCGAGGGAGCGCCCGTTGAGGAGGAGGCCCCACTCCCCCGGGCCGAGCTCGAGCCACGTGATGAGGTGGTCGACCATCGAGGTGACGAGCACCGCCGTGCCCACCGGCGCCTTGAAGCGGTGGGGCAGGTCGGCTCCCCGCACCTCGATCTCGGCGATGATCGTGTCATTTGGCACAAACCGAAAGGTGATCTCCCTCTCCGGATCGAGCTCGAACATGCGTCGGTCGGCGGGGATCTGCACCCCTCCTTGCTCCATGCGGTACCAACCCGCGAGGCGACCGGCGAGGTCGAGGCGGACGGGGAAGACCGTGCCGACCAGCATCGAGACCCCCTCGGCCGAGCTCGCCGCTGAGGGTAGGCGGCTCCGAGCGACACGACCGTCGGCGCGGCGAACGGTGAACGCACCGCTCCCCGCCGGCGCCGCTCGGGCCGCGCCGGCCACACCCGAGCCGCTCACCGAGGCCGCCGCCATCACGTGCACCGCGGAGGCGCCGCTCGCCGCCGCTCCAGGCGACTCCGACGGCGGAGCGGCCGGCGCAGGGCTCGGTGGAGTCGGCGGCGCGACCACCGGAGGGGGCGGCGCGGGCAAAGGGGGCGCCACGGGGAGAGGGAGCTCCGCCGGCGGGCCGGCGCTCACCGGCAGGCCGGCGACGAAGGGCGCCGCGGGGGGCGCGCTCACCGGCGCCGGCGGCACGATCACCGGAGAGATGCCCTGCGCGGCGAAGGAGGCCGGCGGGATGGCCGGGGCCGGCTGCACTGCGAGGGGGACCGGTTCGGGCGGCTGAAGCACCGGCGCGACCACCGGCGCCGAGACCGCAGGCGGCGAGACCACCGGCGCCGCGTCTACGGGCGGCGCGTCTGCGGGCGGCACCTCCGAGGGAGACGCCCCCGCTGGCGCAGTCGGCTCCGGGACCCGGGCACGGCCGGACTGGAAGCGTGGCCGCCCCGCCTCCGTGAGGCCCGGCCCTGCGGTCATCGACGAGGTCGGGGCGACCGCCGATGCGGGGGAGGTCTGGACCGTGGGAGACGGCGGAGAAGGCGAAGGCGGCGGCGGCGGCGGCGCGGCGGACACGGGCGGCGGGAGCGAGGCGCTCTGGTTCAGCCGCTCCCGCAGGGGAACACGACGCGCGGGGCCCTCGGGCCGCGCGGCGTCGATCGCCGGATCCGGCGGGGGGCGCGCCGGGGCGACCGGCGCCACCAGAGCGGCGGCCCCCTGATTCACCCGGCTCAAGAGCTCGGCGATATCCACCCCACCGCGTCGAACGGGCTCCGGCTCCCCTTCGGGCCGCGCTCGGGGGGGGAGCCGACCCGCACGGGGGCCGCCGCCGATCGAGTGCGCTGGCTCGAAGGTCCGCGGCGGCTCCACAGCCCGCGGCGCCTCCGGGATGCGAGGCGGCTCCTGGGCTCGCGGCGGCTCGGTCATCCGGGGTGGCGGCTCCGGGGTGCGGGGCGGCGCTGCGGGGCGCGGCCCGGCCGGCTCCGGGGCTCGCGGAGGCGGCTCCGGCGCGCGAGCCGGTGCCTCGTTGCCGCGGTTCGGCTTCGACCAGCGGGACTGGGACTCCGTGAGGGCTCTCAGATCCGGCGGCGGTGCGGCGGGCGGCGGTGCGGCGGCCGGCGGCGCGGCGACCGGCGCCGCGGGCCCGTCGCCGCTCTCGCCGGCCCTGCGGGGGCTGCGACGCTGGGGTTGATCTCCCCCTCGCGCCGGCGCAGGGCTCCACGCCTCGCGCGCGCCCCGCCCCGAGGCCTCGGCGACCTCGTCGTCCTCCGCCCCGACGAGGCGCTGGAGCTCCTCCCGGGAGGTCATCGTGGTCTTGCTGGCCTCCACCGCGGTGCCCGTGCGCACGTTCTGCTGGCCGATGTGGGCCATCAGGTCGATCAGCGAAGGGCCCGTCGCGTCCGCGCTCGAGAGCACCGCGCGCACCTCGGTGAGGAACTCCTCGCCGCTCGAGAAGCGGTCTGAAGTGGCCGGCTTCATCGCGGTCGAGAGCAGGTCGCGGACCCGCTGCGGCAGGATCTCCCGGAAGCGGTACAGGCGCCGCGAGCCCTCCCCCCGCGCCGCCTGCTGGCGGATGTCGTTGACGAGCCCGTCATAGACCGGCTTGCCGGTCATGAGCTCGAAGGCGACGAGCGTGAGGCCGAAGAGGTCGCTCGAGACATCCTCGGCGGCCGACTCCATGCGCTCGGGGGGGCAGTAACGAAAGGAGTCCTCCCGCGGGATCCGGCTCGGATCTTCGTGAAAGAGCAGGATCTCCACTTGTGGGAGCGCGTGACCGATGATCAGCACCTCCCCGTTCCGCCGCAGCATGCAGCGCCAGGGGGTGAGGCCCCCGTGGGAGTACACCCCTTGATTCGCCCCGGTGTCCGCCGCTTCCACGAGGATACGCCCCGCTGCGAACATCAGCTCCAGGCCGGCGCGCACCCCGGCGGGCTCCCCGAGGTCCGCCATCGTGCGGATCACCTCGGCCACGCTCCAAACCTGGCCGGTCGGGTAGATGAAGGCGCCCTCGTTCGGGTCGTCCCGGACCAGCTCCACGAGGCCCGTGACCATCGGCGACTCGAGGAAGCCGCGCACCACGGACAGGGCGTCGTTGATCGCGTTGTGCGACCGGTACTCCGGATGAAACTGGACCGCGGTGTGCTTGAGGCCCTTCGGAGAGTCGAGCTCGACCAGATCGGAGCCCGGCCCCCGTAACTTTCGGCCCGTCGCGACCAGCCCGCCGATGCTCTCCATGCGCTCCACCTCTCCCCGCCCGCCTGACCGTTCGGCGCAGTCTAACCGGAGCGCCCCGCCGGGAGGGCGCGGCGTGGCCCCGCGGCCGGTTACAAGTCCGACGAACCGCGACTCCGGCCCCGAGAAGAACGGCATGGCCACGGCCTACGAGCAGCGCCGCCAGCAGGAGCTGAAGAAGCCGGAGTCCGAGCGTGAGCTCGACCCCCAGCAGCTCGAGGAGCTCCAGAAGCTCGAAGAGGGCCAGGAGATCTCGGCCGAGGCCGCGCAGAAGCTCGCGCCGCAGCTCGGCAATCAGGCCCTGGCGGCGCTAATCGGCAGGCAGGGTGGCGCGCAGTCCGGCGCGGGGGCCGAACACGAAGAAGAAGAGGAGCAGATCGAAGAGCTGGTCGAGGGGGAGGACCTCGAGGAGGGCATGGAGCTCGAGGCCCGCCAGGTCGGCGGTGGCGGCGGAGGTGGCGCGGACGGCGGCGACGGGGAGAGCCCTTGGGACGTCGGCCTCCTGTTCGGCGGCGAAGACGACCCCGACGATCCCCGTGCCCCGACCCGCTACCGCAAGCTCCGGAGCTCTCCCGTCCAGAACTTCGATGAAGACGACCCCTTCGACGAGGAGGACATCGGTGACGAGGGCGCGCTCGACGACGAGGCGCTGGGGGCGATTGACGTCCTCTTCGAGCACCACGGGCCGCCGACGTTGGCGGGTCGGGAGGGGGACGCCCTCTACGCCGCTGTGGAGCTCAGCCTCCAGAACCCGGTCGAGCTCGGGCGCCTCCGGGTCGAGCCGGAGGACCTGCTGCAGGCGGACGGGATCCACGATCCCATCGGCCGCCCCAGCGAGATCGGTCGTTTCCTCGCGGCGGCCGGCCAGTCGCCGCTCTCCCGCGCCCTCGGCCGGGTGCTCGGCGCCTCGATCGCCGCCCTGGTGCCCGAGGCCGGCGGCTACGCGGGGGGCGTCGCCCGGCTCGCCAACCTCGCCGTCTGCGCCGAGGCCCTCGAGGGGGGCGGCGTCCGCACCGATCGCGCCGTCTCTCTCTCGCTGGTCCGCACAGCCTGGGAGGAGTCGGTCGCCGCCGCCCGACCGCTGGCCGAAGAGGGGCGCCTCCACGCCCTCCAGATCCTCGAGGACGCCCTCGGGGTCCGCGAGCTGGACGAGGCCCCTGGCTCCCGCGGCGGCGGCTCCCCGAGCGCCCTCGGCGGGATGGCCCTCTCCCGCATCATCCCGAGCGGCTACCTCCCCGAGGTGCCGCGCCTCGACCTCCTGCCGCCGTCCGCTGACAGCGAGGGCGGTGAGGGAGAGTGGGTCCACCCTGCCGACGACCAGCTCGACGCGCTCGACGCCCTGATCAACGCCTACCTCGGCGACGGAGACGGAAGTCCTGAGGAGGCGCCCGGTGAGCCGGTCGTCCGCCCCGAGCAGCTCGAGCAGAGCGTCCACGCCGCCCGCTACCTGATGAACGCGATCGGGCGATGCCAGGTCGAGATCGCCGCCGCGGCGCTCGCGGTCTGCCGGGTGCGCCCCGGCTCCCCCGTCTCGGCCACCCTCCGCTCCGGAGACAAGGCGCTGCGCCAGCTCGCCCGCGGCGTGGTCCAGGCGGGCCGGGCCCTCGACAGCCTCGCCGGCACCCCCCTCGACGCGCTGGACGATCGCCCCGAAGACATCCACCAGGGCCTCTCTGCCGCCCGGGCCTCGCTGGTCGAGCTGCGGAGCTGGGCCTTCTCGACGCTGGCCGGAGCCATGGACCGATGAGCGAGGCCCCCAGCGCGGAGGAGCGGCTGCGACGGCTGCGCGGGCACGCCCTCCTCGGCCAGTCTCGAGATCGGGCCCTCGCGCTCGCGGGTGAGCTCGCCGTCGAGCTCCCTTCGGAGACCACCCTCGACCTGGGGGCCCAGCGCGCCTCCGACGCCCTGCTGGCCTGGGCCGCCGAGCTCTCCTTCCACCGAGGTGAGGCCGGCGCCGCCCGTCAGCTCGCCCTCGCCGCTCGCCGGGCCGAGCAGCACGGCGCCGCGGTCGAGGCCCTGCGCCTCCGCCTCCTCGGCGTCCGGGCCACCGCCGCGAGCGGGCTGCAGGAGCGGGCCCAAGATCTGCTCTTGCCCCTCGTGATCGAGGCCGAGGCCCACCCCAGCCTCGGCGCCGATCTGGCCCTCGCCCGCGTCGCCGCTGCGCCTTCGCCCGCCCGGGAGCACCTCGAGGACGCGCTCGCCCTCCTGCCCTCCCCCGCACGCGATCATGACCGCCTCGCCGTCCACCTCGTGCTCGCCGAGCTGCTCACGGCCGGGGCCGATCGGGTCCGCGCGAGGGTCGAGCTCGAAGCCGCCGTCGCGCTGTCGCGGCGCCACGACGACGGGGTGGCGCAGGCCCGCTGCCTCACCCTGCTCGGCGCCCACCTGATGGAGATCGGCCTCGCCGACGAGGCCGAGCCCCCCCTGCGCGCCGCCTTCACGCTGGCGGTCGCGCGCCACGACGACCTCTCCACCGTCCTCCTGGGCAGCCTGCTCGCCGCGCTCTACCAGGCTCGGGGTGCCTGGGCAGAGGCCGACGCGGTCGCCCGGCCGGCGCGCGGGGCCGCGGAGCGCCGCCACAACTGGATCGGGGTCGCCGACGCCTCGCTGACCCTCGCCGGCACCCGCGCTTGGATCGGCGATCGGCCGGCGGCCGTCGCCCTCCTCCTCGAGGTCGGCGGACAGCTCGCTGAGCGAGGGGCCGATGCCGCCCTCAACCTGATCAAGGCGCGCCTCGCCGAGCTCCGCGGCGAGTGGGGCGAGGTCGAATTCGCCCTGGCCGCAGGCATCGAGCTACCCGCGCCAGACGAGGACGACGCGGACGACGCAGCCGAGGAGGATGCCCCCGAGCCGGCGGCGAGCTGAGGGCGCCCCGGGTCAGCCGCCCTTCGCCTTGGCCTTGGCCTTGGCCTTGGCCCCCTTGCCCGCCTCCTCGATGAGCTGGTCCTTCTTGTCACGGGCCTTCTCCACGAGCTCGCCCTTCTTCTTCTCGGCGGCCTTCACGAGCTTACCTGCCTTCTCGTCGGCCTCCTTCTTGAGCTTCTTGCCGGCCTCCTTGGCGGCGGCCACGGCGACCGGGTTCTTTCCCGCCTCCTTGACGAGGCGATCGGAGGCCTTCTTGGCCTCTTCGCGGAGCTTGTCCCCCGCCTTCTTGGCCTCGGTGATGAGCGCGTCCCCCGCGACCTCCGCCTCGTCGATCAGCTTATCCCCTGCTTTCTTGGCGGCCTCGACCGCCTTATCGACGCCCGCGTCCACCACCTCAGCGGCGAGGTCACCGAGGTTGGTCTTCACGGTGGGCTTGTCGAAGGTGCCGCCGACCTGGATCCGAAGCGGCACCTTCCCGCCTTTGGCCACCCCCGCCTCCTGGAGCAGGCCGCTGGCCTTCGCCTTCGGCAGGGGGACGTCGGTCTTCAGGTCAAGGTCGAGGGACTCGTCGAGCACGCCGGTCGAGCCCGCCAAGGTGGCGGCGGCGCCGGCGAGGAGCAGCATCGTCGGCGAGATGTGGACCTTTCCCTGCTCAATTTCGAAGCCGAGCTTGTGATTGTCAAGGACAATACTCCCGAAGCTCTTGTCCTTCATCACGTCTGAGACCTTCTTCATGAAGGCCGGGCTCAGGCGGAGGTTCACGGCCGAGAGGTCGCCCTGGGAGTAGAGCGTGCTCAGGTCGGGGCTCATGTCTCGGCGCAGGCGCGTCTTCACCCGGAAGCTGGCCGAGACCTTGCCCGGGGCTCCCTTGGCGATGGGGGCGATACGCTGGAGGGTGTCGGAGGCCGCCAAGAGGTCGCTCAGCCCGAAGCCGGAGATGCCGAGCACCATGTCGACGTCGGCCTGCCGCTCGGTGGGCGCGGCGTAGCGGCCCTTCATCGAGACCTGCCCGCCGAAGGCCCGGGCGCGGAAGTCGCGGACGTCGGCCACGCCGTCCTTCACCTCGATGTCGCCGTGAAAGTCGGTCAGATCGTAGGTGTCGTAGAGCACACGCCCCGCCTCGGCCTTGACCCGGACCGCGAGATCGGTGGGCACCGTAGCCACGCCGGCCTCTTCGGCGGCGGGCTCCTTGCCCTTGCCGCCCCCCGAAGTGGCGGGCTCGTCGGGGCCGCTCCAGGGGCGGAGGTCGAGGCGCTTCGACTTCGCGGTGAGCTCCCCCGCGAGGGCGCCCTTGCCGAGCGCGTAGCCGATCACGTTCTCGAGCCGACCCTGGCCGGACAGATCGGAGCTCCCGAAGCGCATCTCCAGCGCCTTCACCTGCACGGACGCGGTGTCCATCTCCATGCTCAGCCGCGCGACCTGAAGCTCCTCGGCCACGTCGGGGCCCATGTAACGGGCGTCCTTGAGCTCCACGGAACCTCGGGCTCGAACGCCGTCCAGGGAGGCCGACTCGAGCTGTGAGACGCGGCCGAGCACGTCGAGGTCGAGCTTGAGGGCGCCCGAGAAGGTGGAGTCGTCGGGCGGCAGCGCGGCGCGGAGGCGGCCGAGGTCGAGGTCGGCCTGGACCGCCGCCTCTACCAGCGGATCGGTGGTGATGTGTTTCAAGCGCAGGCGACCGTCCACGGGGCGCCCGTCTACAGAGAAGTGAAAGCGGGGGACATCGAGGACGAGGGCGTCGGGAGGGCCCCCCGGGTGATCGACGAGCACCTCGAGCGCCACGTCGTCGACGCCGACCGGCAGCGAGGGGTCCCGGAAGCGCCCATCCTCCACTTTGGCGCGGAGGCTCAGCGCCGGGAGGCTGTCGCCCTGCTCGGGGAGTATGCCATTCACCTTACCCGACACCGCGAGGCTGCCGGAGGCCTCGAGGCGGGCGATGTCCCCCTTGTATACCGATGGGATGAGCGACAGGATCTCGCGAAAGCTGCTCTCCTCCGCCGTGAAGCTCATGTCGAGGCGGGTGCCTTCGCGGACCGGCTCCACCTCTCCCTCAAAGCGGAGGGGGAGGGAGTTGACCTGCAGGCGGCTCGACCCGAAGGCGGCGGCGCCGGTGGCGAGATCGAGCGCGACGTCGAGATCGAGGGCCACACGAGCGGCGTCGAGCAGCCCCACCCCGCCCTGTCGCACGGTGAGCGCGCCCACGCCGGTCTCGGCTCGATATCGCAGCCGATCTCCGGAGATGGAGCCGCTGCCCTCATGGTCAAGGTCGGCGGCGATGACCGAAACCCGCCCGGGCGCGTCGTCGTAGGTCAGCGAGAGGTCTCTCACGACCGCGCGCTTGAGGCGGGCGCGGAGGGGAGCCGGGGGAGCCGCCTCTCCGGGCGGGGTCGGCTGGGGCTTCATGATGTCGGTGTTGCTGCGCCCATCGGCGTTGACACGAACGTGGATCACCGGCTCGACGAGGCGGAGCTCACGGAGCTCGACCGTCCCTCCCGAGGCGAGGCTGGCCAGATCGACCGAGAAGGCGGCCTCCTTGACCTGAAGGAGCTCGACCCCCTCGAAGTCGCCCGTGCCGGTGACCCGCAGGTCGCTGAGCTCGAGGGTGAGGTTGGGGAAGGCGGGGATCAGGGTGAGGTCAAAGTCGCCGATGGAGACGTCGGCGTCGACCCGCGCCGCCAGCTCGCGATCGAGGCGCGCCCGCACCGGGCCGCGCAAGAGGGCCGGGGTAGCGAGCGCCGCCCCGCAGAGCAGGCCGACGCCGGCTCCACCGAAGAGGGTCAGCCGACGGAGCCAGGGGCGAGCAGGGGAAGCGGGCTTCATGGCGGCCGCTTAACGTGGTCGGGGGGCCGGCTCAGCGTACGCGAGCGTTACACACCGCGCAGAAGCGGGGGTCACCACGATACACAGAGAGGCGGGCCTGGTAACAGCCCTTGTGGAAGTTCTGTCCGCACCCGTAGGGGCATGCGGCCCGAACGTCGGGGACCACGCCCTGCGCGCAGATGCCGCAGGGCACGATCTCGACGTCCTTCTTCTCCTCCGCCACCTCCGCCTGGGTGGGGAGGGGCGGCAAGGACTCGACGGCGCCCCACCAGGCCAGCCAACCGACGAAGACGCCGATCAGGCCCATCGTGAAGCCCGACACGCTCTGGGCGTAGACGGCGCCCAGCTCCTCGCCGAAGAAGACCGCCGGCAGGAACACCAGCACGAAGACCAGCAGATAGAAGATCACCGCCGTCAGGGCGACCCGCGCCTGGCTCCCCTGCCCTCCCCACATATGTCGAGAGAGGGAGATACAGAGGAAGCCCATCCCGAGGCCCGGCACGATCACCGTGAGCAGGTTGCGGTCGATGATGAGCGCGGTGCCCCATCCGGTTGCCCAGGCCATGACCCCGGCCACCGAGCCGAGGAGCGTGAGCGTACCTTTACCGGTGTAACCACGGTTCTCCGGGTAGTCCGGCACCTGCTCGAGCACGCCCGAGCCCTGCGGCGGCTCCGGGAGGAGGTAGACGAGCTCCTGATCAATGACCCCGAGGTCGCCCAGCGTCTCCTCATCTTGGAGCAAGCGACCGCGCGCGCGTAACCAGTACAGACGACGACGACCGTCCGTCCAGAACGCGTTCAGACCGGCGTCACGGGCCACCCGCTGCGTGAGATCCCTGGCCGGCAGGTAGGTGGGGAGCTCCAGATCGAGGGTGAAGCTCTTCATGTCCACGACCTGGACCCGCACCCGGACCGTCTGCTGGCCGCCCTGCCCCGCGGCGGGGGCGGAGGCCTGCCCGATCATGCTCTGGGCCATGCTCTGGCCCATGTTCGGAGGCGGGCCCACGGCCATCTCTCGTTACCGCTGCGCTTCGACGGTGGCGCCCAGCTCGTCGGCGATCTTGTTCAAGGGCTGGAGCAGCCGCTCGAACTTGTCGAACCAGCGGAGCCAGATCTCATCGCCCTGATCGGGGGCGGGCACCTCGGCCCCCACCCGCCGGACGAACTCCTTGAACTGCTCGACCCGCTCGATGGTGCGGGGCAGCGGGCTGAAGAAGTCGTGGGCGTAGCCGATGAGCGAGCCGGCGGTGCGGTACAACACACGGTCGCTCGTCCCCTCTTCGATGAGGAGGAATTCCGAAGAGACGAGGGCGGAGTAGAAGCCGAGCGCCCCCAGATCGAGCTCGGCGAGGAGCCGAGTTCGAAAGAGGAACATCACGATCTTCTTGTTGACCCGGATGAATTCGACGACCCGAGGCTTGAGGTAGCTCTCCGCCGCACGGGCCTGTCTACCGGCGCGCGGCACCGGGAGCAGCACCTGCACCATGCGCCCGAGCCGAACGTTGATCCGGCAGAGCGCGACGGCGTCCGCCTGGTCTTCGTCGATGGCGTGGAGGCGCGGGGCACAGCTCTCTTTGGTGCGGGCCGAGGACCTCTCCGAGGTGTCGAAGATCGTCCGCATGTCGCCATCGTCGGGAGACTCGACGTGGAAGATCCACAGCATGTACTCGCCGTCCTTCTTCGGGACCTCGAGCGGCACGCTCACCGCCTCGGGCAGGTGCACCCCCTGGCCGAGCCGGGTGATGCCGAAGCCCGCCTGGATGATGGCGACGTACTTCTCCTTCTTCTGCTGGAGCTCGACCTGCAAGCCCTGCACGATGCCGTGGCCGTGCAGGAAGAGGTGGTGCCGATGCAGGTTCTGGCGGTGGTAGCTCTGCTCGTCCTGGAGGTCGCCGGCGGTGAGGCAGAGGCCCTCAAAGGCCCGCAGCCGTCGCAGGATGGGGTCGTTCTTCATCGAACCCGCTCCTCAAACTCAATCGTGAAGGTGACGTGGGCTGGCTTCTCGGCGGTGACGATCTGCGCGATGCGTCTCAAGACCTGGGGGCCTCGTTCGCCGAACCGTTTCTTGAAGGAGTGTCGATCTTCGAGGCGGAGCGCGAAGAAGCTCGTGCTGCTGCGCTCGGGGGGCACCATGTAGCACCCCGCCGGCTCGCCGCGCAGGTACCGCTCATCGACCGACCGGCCGCCCGCGAGGGTCATCCGGCCCATCACCGTACCCGCGGGCTTCCGTCGCTCGATCACCTCAACGGGCGCGCTCGTCAGCACCTGGATCATCTCCTCCACCCCGGCCTTCGTACCACGGCGGCGGTGGAGCCCGATGCTTCGCTTGACGAGCTCCCGCTGCTGATGGAGCGGCAGGGACTCGTCCAGCTCGAAGCCCACCCAGGAGGCGATCCAGGAGAGGAACTTCGCCTCGGTGGTCATCGGATCGGTGAGCGACGGGATCTGGTCGATCCGATCGGTCACTGTGGTCATTTGATGCTGGAAGATGAACAGGAAGCGGCGGAACTGGTCGGCCTGATGCACGGCCACCGAGCTCGACCGCACCTCGTCCCGGGCCCCCCATTGCCGCGCCGAGCGCTCGTTCACCCGGGCCACGTCCCGGCGGGTGGTGGGCGCGCCGCCCTGATAGAGCCCAGGGAGGAAGCGGAGATAGCTCCGAACCGGGATGTGGAGGATCACACGGTCGCGGGGCTGGAGTGAGGGCGGGACCGATCCGGTGTCCGTCTCGACCACCGCGTGGACCTCAACCAGCTCATCCGGGGCGTAGAAGCTCGCGGGGCTGCCGTCCGGCATCACGCGCAGGGTGCGGACGTGCACGACGTCACCACCGCCGTGCGGGATCACCTCGATCTCCCGCACGCAGCCCACCTTCTCACCGCGACGGCTCTCGACGAGGCGGTATCCGACGGGGTTGCCGAGCTGCCGGGAGAGCCAGGTGCGAGCGTCCCGCACCGGGTACCCGATGCGCACGACGTCCTCGAGGGCGCGGTAGTCGCCCGGGACCCCGTCCCGTCCGCCCACCGTGTCGCGCAGCGCCAGCCAGTTGGTGCTCACTCGCCGCCCTCCTCGGTGCGCACGCGGATGCGGCGCACGGTGAAGAGGTCATGCTTGACCAATACGACGGAGTCGTCGCCCTCCCCCTCGTCCCAGCCGGGAACCGCGCGGTTCTCGGCGTGGGACATGTCGAAGAGGCGCACAGAGACGACATGGCGGACGTCGGGGATGTCGGTGACCATCCGCGCGAAGTCCTGGGCGTAGATCGTGCCCGCGAAGGGCCAGCCCTCGCGGTCGAGCCCGCCGGAGTAGGGGTCGAGGAAGCCGCTCACCCAGCGCTCGGCCTGCTCCCGCACCTGGAGCACGTTCGCGTTCGGGCGCAGCCGGAGGGTCACGCTCACGTCGAGCGGCAGGAAGGCTGCGAGGCGCACGACCGGATCGACGTTGATGAGGCACCGCCGCTTGAGGTAGCGGCTCACGTGATCTCGGAGGCCCTGCGAGAGGAAGGGGTCAGGGACGACCTCACCCTCGCGGCGGTGGGGCAGGATGACCACCTCCACCTGTCCGTCCCCGGCCATCCGCTCGGAGCAAGCGGCGCGGGCCACCTCCCCGGAGGCCTCACGGGCGATGATCTCAAAGTCACCGCGGGTGACGGCGCGGTCTCGGCTCGTGAGGATCGCGGGCGCCCGACGGACGATCTCCTCGATGCTCTCGGCGTCTCGGCCGCCCGTGGCCGGCATGAGGTTCGTCACCTCAAGCATGTCCCCATAGCCCTCGATGACCGAGATCTCGTGCGGACCGACGTTGGAGCGGCCGCCCGGCACCACCCGGTAGGTGTCGACCAGCAGGTTGTTCGAGCCAGCGGGCAACATCCGGCCACGGATGCCGTTTCCGAAGGTGAGCGTGCCGTCAACCGGATCGACCACGAAGACCCGATCGTCCTTGCTGGCGGTGAGCATGTTCTCGACGCGCTTCCACTCGTCCTTCTGCCCGGCCTCTCGCTCGACGAAGACCTTGATGTCATCGAAGAGCTCGACGCGGGGGAAGATCGAGCGCTCTCCCTCTCCCGGGTGGAGGAAGATGGGCCGTCGGAGCAGCTGGATCGTCTGGCCGGGCACGCCGAGGCCGCTGTAGCGCTCGGTCCGCTGCGTGAACAGCGTGGCGGCGTCTACGGTGTTCAGCATCAGGTGGGTGATCGGCGGGAGCGGCGGCAGCCGGTCGAGGGTGACCTCGGCGGGCAGCGAGAAGCGCCCTCGCACCCAGAAGCCGTCGGCCGGGATCGGCGGCAGCTCCAGCAGCGGGAATTCGAGCACCCCGGACTTGGAGAGGTCGTACGGGCTGCGCTCGGCCTCGCCGTCATGGAAGGGCTGGATTCGCCGCCAGCCGGTGCGACCGTGCCCGCGATCTTCGAGGATCTCCCACTCGACCCGTGTGCCGCGCGGAAGGAAGGCCTCCCCGCGGCCGCGGAAGTGGAGGGCGTGCCGCGAGCCCACCGGGAGCGGCTTGTCGAACTCCAGGTAGAGCGCCTGGTTCTCCTCTTCGATCTCGACGAAAGGGAAGAAGGGGAAGAACTCGGCCAACCGGCCCGTCGCCCGGGTGACCACGCGGGTGAGGCGGCGGTTCTGATCGCGCAGATCGAGCTGTGCCATCCTCGGCCCGGGCATCGGCTGCTCGTAGGTCTCGTCTCCGAGCGTCTTGTCGACGCCGAGGCGGATCCCGTAGAACTTGAGCGCGATCGGGTGCTGCTGCTTCTTCTCGTCCTGCCCGGTGAGGCTCGACTTCATGAGCTCGAGGCGCAGCCAGGTGGTCTCGGTGCCGCCCATCTCGTGTCGCGCGAGGCCGCGGAGCTGGGTCTTCGGATCGAGCACGATCCGGATCTTACGGCGGGCGGCCCGCTTCGAGCCGTCCTCATCGAGCTGGGAGAAGGTGAAACGCGCGAAGCTCTGGTCTTCGGTCCACACCACACGCCAAGAGTCGTCGGCGCGGTACGTGAGCTGGAGCTGGTAGAGCTCGGTGGGCTCCTCGATGAGCTCACCGTTCATCTCGAAGCCGACCTCGAGCTCGACGAGCACGGGGGCCTTCTTGCGGTTCTCGAAGAGATCGGCGCCGATATACAGCTTTCGCCCGATCGTCGGTGGGATCATGGGGGCGATCTGGAAGGGCGACCAGGGGCCCTCGCCGAGCTGCAAGCGCTCGGCTCGCCGCGGATCGTCACCCGCGAAGAGGTCGATCTCGACGGGCCGGAGCCAGGTGAGCTCGAGGTCCAGATCCGGGATGAAGCCGCGGAGGAACACCGTCTCGATGCGCTCGGCCCGCAGGTTGAAGCCGTCGCTGGCCATGTCGGCGAGGGGGCCGAGGAGGGTGATCGAGGTGCCCTCCGGCCGGATCCGCTCGCGGGGGATCTCCTCCCACACCTCGCCGCGCCGGTAGAACCAACGGCAGGCGGGCAAATAACCATGGCGACCGGCCGACACTCCGCGGTCGACCAGGGACATCCGAATGGTCCAGCCGCCCTTGATCGGGGGGAGGTCTTGGAGGAAGTACTCGAGGCTGCGGCCCCGGGCCCGAACCTCCCAGTTGTTGATCTTCCGCTCTTCCCCTCCGCGATCGTCCTTCCAGGTGATCTCGAGATCATCCTGCATGCGGGCGGCGAGCCAGCGCTCGAAGTCGAGGCGGCCTCGGATCCACCACCGGGCCTGGGCGACCGGCTCGGGGAGCTGATCGGAGGCCCGCCCGAGGTCGAAGGGAATGGGGACGATGCCGGGGAGCGCGGTCACCAGCGAGCTCTCGGGCATTCCGAGCTGCTCGTCCTTCTCCTCCTCGATCGGCACGGGCATCCAGCCGCGCTCCGTGGGGTACTCCCAACGGAAGAAGGGCGTGATGGCGAGGCCGTCGCCCTGCCGCCGGACCCGAACTCGCCCGAGCCGACGCCCTTCTTCAGGGACGATGTTCATCAGCCGCAGATCATCGTGGGCAATGTAGAGGAACTGGTGCGGCGTATAGGCGTCTGGCCCGTATTCCACAGGATCAAGGTCGAAGAACTGTACGCCCTTGCCGCCCGAGAAGGAGAGCACGGACGGATGATCGTCGAACTGGGTGAAGGGGATCTCTCGCACCGCCGGCCGCCGCCCGCCGCGCACGCTCATCACCCGCTTCAATCGCGAATTGTGCACCGTGAGGCGATCGGTCGTGAGCAGATCCAGGGCCGTGTTGTCCTCCCGCTGCCGGGTGGAGCTCTTGGCGAAGGCCGGCAGCTCCACGGGGCGATCGGCCCGCAGCGAGAAGGTGAGCGGCGCCACCGCCGGCCGGGCCCGCTTCCGCTCCTCCCCAATGAAGTTGAGGAAGTGGATGTAGGTCTTGTCCGGCACGCGATTCAGCCGGTAGATCGTCAGCTCTGTCATCCAGGCGAAGAGCTGCACCAGCGTGATGCCGGGATCGGCGTCGGAGAGGTTGGTCCACTCCGGGCAGTACTGCGGGATGAGGGCCCGCGCTTCCGCGACCAGGTCGGCGTATCGACGGTCGTCCAGATTGGGCGGTTTGATGGGCATCGGAGGGGAATCCGCTAGGTCGAAGTTACCGCACGAGGAGGCTGCTCAGCCGGAGACCGAGCGAAGGGCTCAGCGCGGCGTGTTGGAGACGAGGTGCTCGAGCCGCTCCACCGCCCCGGTCGACGTGATCTTGTACACCACCTCCACGCGGATTGCTCCCGACGCATCAATCCGCGCCTCAACGGACACCACCTCGACGCGGCCCTCCCATCGGCGGATCGCGTCTTCAACATATCGACCCGCCGCCAGAGACGTGGCACGGGTGTCGGGCGCGAAGAGCAGCTCGTGGATGCGGCAACCAAAGGCGGGCAGCATCTGGCGCTCCCCGGGGCGGGTGCCGATGATGATCGTGATGTTCTGCCGGATGTTCTCTTCATACTCCGACAGCGCGACCCCGCCGATGGCGGGGTCAAACTGGAAGGGGAACGAGAAGCCCCGACCGAGGAATTCCTTGCGGACTGTCATCCCTCTCCCGCTCAGGTCCCCAGCGTGTTGCTGCAGAACATGACCTCGGTCGTGTAACCTGTACGGCTGCTGATCTGGTGCCGCGTGGCCAGCACATACACCTTGCCGTTCACGTTCTGCGAGAGCCCGGAGAGCTCGACCATCGTCCCAGCGCGGATCTTGTCGTTGCCCGTGACCGAGAGGCTCCCGTGGCAGAACTGACGCGCGAGGCGCTCAAGCTCTGCCTTGGCGACCTGGTTGGCCATGGCCTGCGAGGAGACCGGCACGTCGGTGACGTAGGCGGTAGCGTCGCCGAACTTACCGGCGACGTCGGCGCCCTTGGTGCCGCCGCCGATCGCGGTGATGTCACCCGTGGTGGCCTGACCCACGATCTCGGCCTTCTTCGTGATGTCCCAGCCGCGGACCACGACCTTCTGCACCATGTCCATGCTGTTGAACGACATGCGCATGCTGCGCAGCCCCTCACCCATCTTCACCGCGACCGAGCTGCCCTGGAAGGTCGCCTTCTTAAACTCAAGCTTCCCGTCCACGATCCGGGCCAGGTAGTTGTTCCGGGCTGCCAGCCGCTTGACGAAGGCGATGTTCGTCTCGTTCCGCTGCAGCGTGTACGGCTGCGTCTCTTCGGTGGCGTCGGCGTCGACGCTGACGCCGCACTCGGCCCCAACCTCGGAGACGACGTCGGAGTCCTTCTTCTTCTCCCAGAAGCGTGTCTTCCGACCACGCCCCAGGCGGTGCATCTTGTCGAGCGCGCGGAGCGAGATGCTGGAGACCCCCTCGACCTGATAGCTCGGCTCCATCGAGACGAGCTCACCCTCGAAGACCTGGGTGCCAGACCCGAGCTTGACCTTGATCTCATCCCCGATGTTGAAATTCCACTTCGGCTGCTCCTCGGAGCCGCCGACGCGGATCGTCAACATGTCGAGCATGTCGACATGGTCTTCGAAGACCAACATCTCAAGACCCTGGGGGTCGGCCTGGGTGAACTTCGTCCCCCCAATGGTGACCTCGTACCCGGGCGCAGTGCTCTGAGCCATGCCATGCCTCCTGCCGTTGCTCGGCTCCAGCCAGTTCCCGGCCTTAGAAGAAGACCGCCAAGGTCACGCCCACCTGGATGTTCAGGGGGTCGCTGATGTTGTTGGCGTCGCAGATCGCCTGGGCGGTGGTGCCCTGCGCCGCGGCGATGGAGGTGACGGTGTCACCCGCGCCCACGGTGACGAGCTTGGCGCGCTTCATGCTGTACCCGGCGCTCCCCTGAGAGCCGGAGTAGCGGTCCTTGGAGGTCCACTCCTTCATCTTGACCCCGACCTTGGCCCGAAGCGGATTGCCGTCGGTCGAGAACATGATGTAAGAGACGTCAACCGACTCAAAGACACCCACGAGGTTGAAGGAACCCCAGGTGAACCGCACCTTATGGGGCCGCTTCTTGTCAAGGGAGCTGCCCTCGCCGTCACCAGAGGCCGGGACCTCCGGGTTCGTGAACTCGAGGAGCTTGTTCACGAAGGTGGAGCGGACATCCGACCCATCCGAGGTCGTGTCGAACAGGAGCTCGCAAGACATCGAGGCCGGCGAGTTCTTTTGGAACTCCAGAGAGGAGACCTCTCCCTGATCGTCATGCTCCTTCCAGGACAGCGGCTTGCTGAACTGGAAGTTGGTCGGGTTGTACTGGACGGTCAAGGTCTTGCCGTCGTCCTCGCTCTTGAAGATCGCCTTCGCGAGACTACCACCAGACGCTGCGCTCATCGGGGTCCTCCGGGCGCCGCTCGCGGCGCAGTTCGATCTCTCTCAACACGGTCTCGGTCACCTCGTGCGCCAGCGCCTCGAGGTCCACCTGTCGATTGTTGGTGTTGCCGGGGCCGCTGACGGCGCCCTGCCCCTCGGCGCGAGCCTGGCTGTTGTCCTCGGCCATTCGGACCTGACGGCGCGCCGTGTCTCGCTGCTGGTTCTCGGCGAGCAAGATGAGCTGCTGCAGCTTCGCGGCGAGCTTGGTGATCTTGTTCTGGCCCACGCCCTCCACCGGGCGGGCGCCGACGCTCAAGTTCGTGAAGCCGCGCATGACCCGCGCGCTCGATCGGGCCGGCCCGCGCGAGGAGGCCGCGCGCGGGGAGGAAGGCCGGAGCGTGGAGCCCGCGACGGAGCCACCTTCCACACCCTCTGCCTCGCTCAGGCGTTCGGCCTGGGACTCGGAGCGGATCTGCTCGATGACCTGGAGGAGCGGCCGGGGGAGCGTGGAGGCCAAGGCGCCGAGGGCGCTTCCGCGCTCGATGATGACCCGAACGACCTCCTCCGGATCGCTCGCACGGGCCAGCGCGGCCACGATGTCACCGCCCGTGCCACGGACCAGCGGCTCACCGGAGGCTCGTTGCGCCCAGCTCGGGAGATCCTGCTCGACCTCGCCCCGCTCGACGGCGTTGAGGGTGCGGCCAAGCTCAGCACCTCCCGCACCCGCGCCGGCCCAACGCGCAGTCTCGGCGGTACGGGCGGCGGGGTCGACGCCGACATCCAAACCCGCAGACGGGAGGATGAGCTCCGAAGCAGTGGCCACCGTTCGACGGGCCTGGACCCCGGCCGCGGGAACGTAGCGCCCGTCCGCGCTCCGAGACACATGGCGGGAAGCGGCGCGGCGGGCGGCTCGGCGGCGCCGGCCCACACGGCTGCCGAGCGGAGCGCCGACCTCTTCCCCGGCTCCTTCGAGCTCGGAAGAGGTGGTCGCGGTTGCCGAGCCTGTAGCCTCGGCGCGGAGGTTGACACCCTCTGGCGCTCGGCGCCGACTGGTGCGGACGCCGCGGGCGGCCAGGGCAGCGGAGTCTGTATCGGCGGCGTCGGCGTCTGGGCGGATGAGCTCGATAGTGCTCCCGCCGGGGAGACGGATCGAGCTGAGGCTCCCGGACTCGACCAAGCCTTGCAAGCTGCGGATGCCCGCCCACTCCAGCGGCCGGCCGGGCGCGGCAGTGACCCGAGGACGACGGGCGGCCCGCTTCGGCGGAACGCGTGCGGGACGGACACGAATGATCGGCTTCACCGGCGCCGCCGACGCGGGTAGCACCTCGGCGGGCGTCGCGTCGGGACCGGCGAAGATGGTCTCCACCCGCGTCCCTCCGACCAGGCGAGCGTAAGAGGCGGGCCCCGGTCGACCGCGACGGCTGACCATCTCGACGATCGCGTCTCGGACCTCGGCGGTGACCGGCTCGGCGGTGTTGCGGGCGAGCCAGCTCACGATGGGGGCGGTCGAGCCACGCGCACCGGCGAGGAGGGCGGCCGGGAGCCGCAAGGACCGAGCACCACGGCTCGCCCGCGCGGGGGTCGCCGGCGCCATCATGGCCGGAGGCGACGCGGCCGAACGGGATGCGACAAGAGGGCTGCCCACGGCGAGGCGAGCGCCCACCGGGGCTGACGCGCGAGCCGCTGTGGGGTGGGGCACGACGGAGCGGAGCTGAGGCTCCACACCTAGCGAGAGGCGAGCCCGCGCCTCCCGAACGGCCGACCGTCGCCGACCAACAGCCGCTCCGGACCGATGTGCGGGACGACGAGAGGCGGGCGTCGCCGAGGGCGCAGCCTCTGCCGGTGGCGCCGCGGCCGCCGGCGGGCTGAGGGGCACCGCGGCGGGCGCCGTGATCGCCGCCCGCGCGCCGACGGTGTGAGCGCCGATCCGGGCAGCGGCGGACCGGTCTCGCTCGACCGCGACCTCCTGCCTCTCGAATCGATCTTGCACACGATCGTGCTCGGAGACATCGAGGATGGAGGCCAAGCCTCGGGAGCGGGCCTCGACCCCTGCGATGCCTGTCGGACGGGCGGCGGCCGCTGGGGGCTCACCGCTCACCAAGCGCTCCACACCCCGGACCTCCGGCAGGGCCGCGGCGATCCGCTCGACCGGCGAGCCCCGCCCGTCACGCAACGAAGACTCGGATCCGACCGAACGGGCCGCGTCCGCAGGACCCGACGTTCCGACGGCGACGCGGGCAGCCGATACCGAGCGGCGGTCAAGCCGCGGGGCGGACTGGGCATCCGTGACGCCCCCTTCACCGATTTCAGCCACCAGGGCCTCGGCCAGCACCACCGCCGGAGCGACCTTACGCGTCGGCCGAGAGGCGACCCGCGGGACGATCGAGCGCTCCTCCGAGACGTCCAGCTCGGCGCGGGACGAAGCGCGCTCAGATGCACGCAGCTCGCTCACCGGCGCGGTCACCGAGCTCTTCGAAGGGGCGGCGCGAAGCCGGGGGAGGACCGAACCTTCGATAGCTTCCCCCAACGCGCCGCGATCGGCAGCGTGGGCCGCACCCGGGCTTCGGGGCGCGCGCGCCGCGGCGCTGCGGCGCTCGCTCCCGGGCGGCCGACTGGCCGAGGGACGGGCCACAGCGACGGTAGAAGGCGAGACTTCACCCGCCTGCGCCTCGGCCAATGGAGCGGCCGGGACCAAGAGAGACTGTTCGGGGACGATCGCCCCGTGGCGGGCGCGAGTGACTCCCGCCGGGGCCGTCGCCAGACTCCGCTCCAAACGGCGAACAAAGGGGGCCTGCGGCTCAATCTCCCGATCGATCGTCCAGACGCCCCCCTCCGCTTGTTCCAGGCGAGCGGCGGCGCGGGCGGACATCCCCAGACGTCGCTCCGACTGGAAGGCCACGGGCTCACCGGCGTCCCCCCAGCTCAACCGGTCACGCGCTTCGGGGACCGCGCCGCTAGTCAGGCGGGCGCCCGAACCACTGTGCTGGACCTCCGACGGACCGGAAGGGCGGGCGCTCGCGGCAGATGCCCCGGCTCGTCCAACAGCCGGCGAGGTGTCGCCGAAGGACTCTACGTCAAAGATGGACGGGAGTGCACGGGCCGCGTCACGGAGAGAGCGCGCCGCCGTAGTCGGTTCCTCCGTCTCGTTCCCCGATTTTGCCCGTCGGTCTCCGTTGACCGACGGGCGGCGTTCGCCATCTCCGCCGGAGTCATCAGCGCGGGCCTGAACGGCGGCCCGAGGGGTCGTCGCACCGCTGGAGATCACGGGCGAAGCGCTGAGCTGCGGGCCAGACGCGCTGCGGGAACGGCGCACCGGGGAGGCGCTGAGATGCGAGGAAGATGGACGCGCGCCCCGGGTAAAGGCGGCCGCGGCCGAAGATCGCGGCCGACGTGTGGGGACAGCCGGCCCAGCGGCGTGACGCTCGGCGCGAGCACGCTGGCCCATAGAGGCCGCGCGAGCGGCGGCACTGCGACGCTGCGACGAGGAAGTCTCTACGGCCTCCGCGACCTCCACCGGAGCCTCGGTGGGAGGGACCACAGCGGTCATGGCGGGCGCGTAGAGCGGTGAACTCCGGAGCGCGGGACGCAGCCCGCGAGGGCCCGCATCGACGCTGGCGGTCCGACCTCGTGCGATCGCGCTCGGACGGAGCCCCGCGTCGGGGAGCACGCTCTCCAGCTCGACCTCGACGAGGCGCGAGGCCACGCCGATGTGGCGAGTGATGACCCGGACAACCTCGCGCAGCTCGACCACACCCGCGCGCTCGACGATTCGCAAGGCCTCTTCGATCCGCCGTCCGCCGCCGAGGCTGCTCAGGGCCTCGACCGCGGCCTTCACCTTCGGCTCCGAGCGCTGCGCGGGTGCATGCGCGACCGCGTTCAGCCGATCGAGCGGTCGGCTCGCGGGAGACCGGGCTGCCTTGGTATCGACCGTCTGGATCTCAGGCTGTCTCTGGCGCTCCATCTCCCACGAGGGTTCGGAATGAAGGCGATGGCCATCCGGTGTCGTGAAGACCGCGGCTGGCGCATGTTCTCGGCTGAGCCAGGGGCTGGCGACGCCACGGGTGGGATGATTGCGCCGATGCCAGCGGGGGCGGGACACCGGCTGGGCCGCGACGGCCTCCTCCGCCAGCGCCGGGGCGATCGGCGCCGGGGGCAGGACCATGTCGGCGGCCGACATCATCGAGACGGCTCCGCCGACGACGGTAGAGACCGCCGCGGGCCAAGCTCGGCGAGTGGCGGTGACCGCATGGTCGCCGTGGGCTGCCAGGAACCGTGACATCCGCAGCTCACGCCGACGACGCGCCGCGGCGAGCCGCATCATGTGCTGGTAATAGGGCGCGGCGGAGAGGAAGACGAGGTCAAGGTCACGACCTTCGCCCCCGACCGGACCGGTCGCCAGCCAGGGATCTTCAAGTCCGAAGCGGGCATAGAAGGCCGGAGCCATCCCCATGCGGGGGCGACGCTGCCAACGGCTGGACAGCCGACTGGCGATGTCTTCACCGGGAACCTTTCGCTCTGTCCCTTCCATGACACACTCCCGGAGTTCTTCGGCGCCCCGACTTTAGCTCACATAGATGCCGTGGTGGGCCAGCTCGACGCTCTCGATCGCGAGCTCGGCGCCGCTGGCCTGGAAGGATGGACCCTCCCAGGAAACCGGCCAAGCATCCACGAAATTATAGCGCCGGACCACCTGCATCTGGTTGTTCTTCACCACGATCGCGCCATTCAAGCGGCTGCCGGCGGTGAAGGAGTCCTGCAGGATCTGGTCCCGCCACCCGAGGAGCGTGGTGCTCTGGCTCACGCCGTACCGAAGCTGGATGTTCTCCCACTTCGACTGCCCCGGAAGCTTGTGGACGGCGTAGTTCATGCCCCCCTCCTGCAGCTCGAAGACCTCGGTGGTGGTCTTCAGCCCGGAACACTCGAGGAAATGGGCCACCTCTGAGCCGTTCAGCTCAAGGGCGAAGACAAAGTTGCCCTCCGGATCGGCGATGGAGGAGGTGGCGCTGCGAGAGGTGGCGCTCGGCGCGCTGCCCTTCATCTTCCAGCTTCGCTTGTCAGGGGCAGCAGAGATACCGCCGTCACCCATCGAGGGCTGCGCGGCCTCCCGACCCTTGCCTCGCCCCGTCCAGGAGCCCGAGGAAGCGACCGTCGGCTGCGAGCCTTCACGGCCACCCCCAGCACCCGCGCCGCCCTCGGCCGGCACGCTGGGCTGGCCTGGCACACGACCCTTGCCCCGTCCACGCCACTCTGCCATCACGCACCTCCCGCGGCCTGTTCTGCGCCGATGCGCAAGTCTACCACGATATGCTCGACCGTTCCGACCGGGCGCATGCGGATTTGCACGTTGACCTGCCCGGCGTCGCGAAGTGTGGAGAGGTTGGTCTCCGCGTTGCACTTCACGGAGTAATCCTCTCCGGCCCGACGCCCGGTGAGGAGCCCCGCGGTCGCGAATTCACCCAATCGAAACAAGACGTCCCGCTCCAGGACATCCCAAAGATGTGGGTTGTTGGTCTCGAAGACGGCCCACTCGCTGTCCCGCCGGAGCTGCTCGGTGATCATATTGATGATTCGCCGAGAATTTACATATCTCCACGTCGGATCCGTGGAGAGCGTGCGCGCGCCGAAGGCCAGGAGGCCTCGGCCGGGCTGGACGACGATCGGGTTGATGGCCTCTTCGGCCAGGGCGCCGGCCTCCTCCCAGTCGAGGTCGATCTCCGGGTGCGTCGCTCCGCGTAGCGGCTGATTCGCTGGTGGCCAACCCACGCCGAAGGGGCGCCGCTCCAGCTCGCCGGCGGCGAAGGAGCCCGCAATCACCCCGCCGGGAGGGAAGACCTCGTCGCCCTGGCAGAGCCAAGGGTAATAGATCGCCCCATAGCTGCGGCTGGCGGGCTCGCGACTTCGAAAGTGCCGGACCCACCGAAGCAGAGCCTCTCCATGCAGGCCGCGGGGGGCGTCCATGATGAGGAAGCGGTTGTTCATCTCGCGGCAGTGCGCCAGGAGCTCATCGTAGAGGGCCTCCGCGTCGCAGCGCACCGAGCCGTCGCGGAGGACCTCACAGCGCATGTAGGCCGCCGCTGGGACGAGCAGGAGGCCGATCTCGTCCTCTGAGCGCAGACGATCGTAGAGCGGCGCGAGCACCCCGAGGACGCCCGAGGGGCTGCGCAGATCATCGTCGGTGGCGAGGCAGACTCCGAAGAGGTGCACAGTGTCGCCGCCGTTCGTGAAGAAGGAGCGCACAGCACGTCGGGCAGCGGCGTCGAAGAGCTCGCGATCGGGGTGCGCCCAGAGATCCGCCTCCCGGCGGAGCACGAGCTCGATGAAGTCCCCCGCGGTGGCACCCTCAGGCCAGCGACGACGAGGGATGAACCCGATGATCCCCGCCACGTCGCCTCGAACCAGCTCGCTCTTACGATCCGGCAGGCGCGCGTGCTGTACGATGATTCCCGGTCGCATGGGGACCCATGGGGAAAAGGTAGCTCTCAAAAATGGGAAAGCGACCCCACCCGGGTGGGTGGGGCCGCCGACGAATCATCGGGTCGTGTTGATCTTCTCGTTGATGGCCGATATCTCCTTCACCCAAGCGTGACGCTCTTTGTGCGTCAAGTTGAGGATGGTCTCTCGGTCCCAATGGAAGTGGTAGGCGATGAACGCTACCTCCTTGAAGACATTCTCCAAGGGGTAGCTTACGATTCCCCCAAGCGGCCGAACTCCTTATCGAACTTCGCGCTGCATTCGGGGCACGTCACCTCTACGGTCGCCTCGTCCTCGTTGATCCGGTTGTACATCTCTTCCAGGAACCGGAGGTCGCTCGCGAACAAGTTCTCGATGACCCCCGTGTTCACCTCCTTGAGCGTGCCGAGCCGAGCGATCACCCTGCTGAGCAAAACGATGATGAGGTAGGCGCGGTTGCGCTGCACTCGCATGTCGTTCAGCGGGACAATCTCGTCCTTGGCGTTCGCCAGGCGCATCACACCCTCCCGATGGAGGACTCCGTCCTTATCGACGTAGCCCCTCGGGAGCGTGAACTCGAACTCGGTCTTCAGCTCCATCAGGCCCTCTCGATCTTCTCGACCGCGATCTCAACCTTCTCAATCGCCATGGCGCTGCTGTCGGCGTCCATGTCGGGGACGTACCACTTGCAGGGCCACCCTTCGTAGAAGTTGTAGCGGGCCACTTCGGTCTGGCCGTCCTGGTCGAGGATGATGATCGAGCCGGCGCGGCGGTCGATCTTGCCGTCCTCGATGTTCTTGCGCCACTGCCAGAGATCGTCGGTGGCGGTGTAGCCGCGCTCGAGGACGATGTTGGCGTAGGTGGTGCGGCCGGGCTTCTTGCGCACGACCATGTCGTTGCCCTGCTTGAACTCGATGATCTCGGTCTCGGAGTCCATGCCGGAGACGCTCTTGAACCCGCCCACGATCACCTTGTTGTCATTGATGACACCCTGGATCTCGAGGAGGAAGTTGTAGGAGCCGAACAGTTCTTCGGTAGCCATGTTGTTGTTCCTTTCTTACTTGTGGATGCCCGATGCACGGTGGAAATGCGCCGGGCGGGGGTACAGTCCGTGGGGCTTACCCAGCTTCTTCGATGAGTCCTCCACCGTCCCACTGACCGATGCTGAACACGACGAACTCGGCGGGCTTCACGGGGCAGATGCCGATCTGCACGTTGACCTGGCCAGCGTCGATGAGGTAGCGCGGGTTGGTCTCCTCGTCGCACTTGACGTAGAAGGCCTCTTCCGGAGTCTGACCGAACAGGGCGCCCGAACGCCAGACGCGCATGAGGTAGGCGCGCACGTCACGGGTGAGCTTCTTCCACAGGGTGTGGTCGTTCGGCTCGAAGACGGACCACTGGCTGCCCACCATGATCGACTGCTCGATCATGATGAAGAGCCGGCGAACGTTGATGTACTTCCAAGAGGGGTCGGACTTCGTGGCCAGGGTGCGCGCGCCCCACACCCGAATGCCGCGGTCCTTGAACTCGCGGATCACGTTGATGCCGCGGTCGTTGTACTGACCCTGCTCGATCCGATTGATGCTCTGGCTGAGCCCCGTGATCCCCATCGCGATCTCGTTCGCGGGGGCCTTGTGCACGCCGCGCTCGGTGTCGACGCGGGCCATGATGCCGGCGATGTGACCGCTCGGCGGCACAAAGAGCTCGTTCTTCTCGGTCTTGATCAGCTTGCGGCGGTTGGGGCCGGAGACCTTGATGTGCTCCTGGTTGCCCACGAACCAGCTCGGCTTCGTGATCTTGAGCCAGGGCACGTACATGGCGCCGTAGCCCTTGTTCGAGGCCGGGATGTCCATGTTACCGTCGCTGACGATCGGACCGTCGAGCACCGCGAAGCGGTCCTTGCGGGTCTCACAGTGCTCCAGCATCTCGCGCTGCTGATTCACGTTGAGGCCAGGGACGGCCATGATGGCCATGTCGTCGATGTCGTCGAAGGCGTAGAGACCGATCTTGTCGGCCTGATTCTCGCGGATCGAACAATCGACGTCCTGGGCGCCCATCAGGTAGACGTAGGACTTCCCGCCGCCGTTGTCGTAGAAGCCGTTGACGGCCGCCACGAAGTTGAAGACGGTGGGCTGGCTGAGGAACTCGCGGAAGCGCTTCTTGAGCGCCTCGTCCTTGCCGAGCGCCTCGAAGACCGCGTCAGCGGCTTCGTCGGGGTCTTCGATGTTCTGGCCGATGAGGTCTTCGATGGGCTCAGTGGCCAGGAGATATTCCGCGTAGAAGCTCTGCAGCCAGCGGAAGAACTCTGCCTTGTTCGTCACCGCCATCGGCGGGACGCTGTACTCGCTGCGGAGCGCAGTGCCCTCAGCGCCCTTGAACTCGAAGCCGTAGACGGCGAGGACGTCAGCGGCGGTCTTGGGGGCCGCCTTCGTCAGCGAGAAGGTCTCCTTGAGCTGGTTGAGCAGCTCTTCGACGAGCTGGTCATTCTCGGTGACGACCTTGCCCTGCACGTCGAGGATCACATCGGCGACCTCAAGGGTCTTCTCGCCGAGAGAGATCTTGACGCGGCCCTTGGTGCCGGGCTCGAACTTGGGGGCCTTGGCGCCCGACTTCGCAGCGCCGTGGAGCTCGAAGTACGCCTTGACGTCCTTGACCTGGCTGGTCTTGAGGCGGAAAGCGGTGGTCAACGCGGTGGTCGCCTGGTCGGCGTCGCCGGTGACGGTGCCCTTGGTGTCCACCAGCTGGGGGATCACCTTGCCTCGGATCTGACGCCGACCGTCGGTGCCGGTGATGGCCACCGCGTCCGGATTCGGCAGGAAGGGGAAGAGTCCGAGAAAGCCCGGCGTGCTGGTCGAGACCGAAGCGATGGGCTTCGGGCCGCTGTCGACCTCACGGATGTATACACCTGGGGTATGGTATTCCATGAGACTGCTCAATCCTCCGTTTCGGGCTCAGCGCTTGTCGATCGGCGCACGAAGTTGGGTTTCGGACCCGGCAAGTTGCGGGGGGTCGGGAGCGGACGGGCAGCTTTGAGGCGCCCGCTGGGAGACTCGGTTGTCTCCCGAGGGTTGGGACGGGCCGTCTGTGCCAGCGGCGGCAGTCGGATCGTCGTGCCCCCAGAGCTTGCTACAAGAGGTGTATCCATTGCAACCCTCGCCCGGTAGGTGAGGAAGGGTCGATAGGGCGCCTCGTGCAGGCTGAAGAGGTTGATCGCGTCGCCGACGGTGAGATCGTCGGAGAGCGCGAGGGACACTTTCTCCATGAGGAGACCGTCGTGGTCGGTCGTGCAGGAGGTGCTGTACGTGCGCCCGAGGCTGTCCACCTCGCGTCCGTCTGGGAGCGCGAATCGACGGGGCCGGTAGATCAGGTGGGTCGCCTCGTTCAGGCGGAGCAAGACCCAGCCGAGCAGGCGCTCTGCGTCCGAGCGGAACTTGCTGTGGACGCACACGAGGTAGAAGAGATCGAGCAACAAGGGCGGTCGGTGGTAGAAGACCTCCGCGCCTTCATCCGGCTCGCTGTCCATGAACACGGGGGCCTGGCGGAGCCGCTTTCGGTTGATCAGGTTCGGGTTCTGTGCCACGCGGTACATGTAGAGGTAGACCACCTCTTCACGATCCTTGGGGACGAACTTGAGATCCTCCTCGAAGCGAGGGGGCTGATCGCTGACGTCATACCCCTCGAGGAGGAAGCGGTGCACCCCCTCGGTGACCTCACCCAGGATGTTTCGACCCGACATCGGGCCGATGCCCGTGATGTTGAGCGGAACGCCGATCATGCGAGCACCTCGCCCGAGGTGACCCAGGTGGACCAATCGAGGCCAGACAGCCGAGGCCTTGCTTCGCGGCGGGGCCGGGCCTCGCTCGGGCTCGGCCAGGTGGGGAGCACGTGGTCCGCGAGGGCAGCCTTGAAGGCGTCCTCCGCGCGCAGAGGCGCTCTCTTCTCGACCCGAACGCGGCCAAAGCCCTCCGCCCTCTTCATCCCGCCGGGCATCAGCCCGTAAGGGTGCCGGATGAGGCGAATCATCTGCGGAGCGTTCGGGGAGGGATCCACGAGCCGACGGATGTTCCTCACGTCGAAGCGCATCGCCTCGCGGTGCGGCTGGAGCTGGACCTTGCCTTCACGCTCCGCCTCGCGCTCGAACATCCGGAGGACCATCTCCGGGAGGTCCCGAGATCGCTCTCCGGTGACCCGACGTTCGAGGCGGATTCGCGGATCTCTCATCAGGAGGGGAACTCCAACGACAGCGGCGTGGAACGGGCTGCGGCAAAGCTACCCGAATCGCGCATGGCCGGTCAAGGCCGAAGCCCATCGAGTGTTAGGATTTCGTGCATGAGCCGCGACCACAAGAAGACGCCCCTGGTGCAAGACCGGCAGGCCCAGAGCATCCGGGCGATGCCGCGGCAGGCTGCGATGGCCGATCCCGAGGCCATGAGGGCCGAAAAAATAGGGAGAAAGGCTGGAAATCAGGAAGTTGAAGGTCAAATCAAGGGCGCCAACGGCAAGCGCGACGCGCTGCTCGCGTTCATCCTGCAGCGTCTGAGCGTGGTCAAGGGCGTCCAGCAAAGGGAGCTCGCCGAGATGAAGGACGAGCGCGACTGGTACAAGGAGGTTGCCCGCGGAAACAAGGGCTTTGGGCTCCCTGATCCGACCCGCTGGCACGAGAGCGCGAAGGCCTACAAGCGTGCCGGCGAGGCCCTCGCCAACGGCAACCTCGGCCAGGGCGCGGCCCTGCTCGACCGGGCCATGGAGGCCGAGCGGGCCGCATTTCAGAGCGTCCCCGATCAGGTTCGCCAGAACTTCGACGCCGGAGAACAAGAGGTGTCGATGGCCGGCGGCCCCGCGGAGCTCGGCCATGTGCAGTCTTCCGCGGTCTCCGCGCGGGTAAGCCTGCCCAAGGGGCTCAGCGTCGCGATGGACATCCTCAACGTGACCAGCACGATGGAGGCAGACGCCCTCGATCGGCAGCGTAAGCGTCCTTGGTGGGAGACCGAAGAAGAGGGAGAAGAACAGGAGGGCGAAGCCAAGGCTGCGACGGACAAGGACAAGGCCGATGACAAGAAGAAGAAACGAAGGAGCTGAGGTCCGTCGCACCCTGGAGCGCCTCGTCGCCTGGCCGACGGTCAGCGACCAGCCGGTGACCGAGCTCGCCGCCTTCCTCGCGGAGCGCGCCGAGGGCCTCGGATTCCGGGTCGAGCGCTTCGAGAGCAGCGCCGGAAAGTGCAACATCGTCGCCGCGATCGGGCCCGAGGGGACGGATGGGCTCGTGCTCTCTGGCCACATGGACGTGGTCCCGGTGGAGGGTCAGGCCTGGAGCGCCGATCCCTTCCGCCTCACCGAGCGAGATGGTCGCCTGTACGGGCGCGGCGCCTGCGACATGAAGGGCTTCATCGCCGCGGTGGACGAGGCCCTGCACGGCCTGCCCCTCTGGCGGCTCGAGCGGGAGCTCGTGCTGATCTGGACCCACGACGAGGAGATCGGCTGCCACGGCTCCCGCTTGCTCGTCGAGCGACTACGGGCCGACGGTCGACGCCCCTTGCCGCGGGCCGCGCTGATCGGGGAGCCCACTTCCTTTCGTATCTGCCGCTTGCACCCAGGCCACTCGACGTTCCGCATCCGGTGCCAGGGGCGCCCCGCGCACAGCAGTCGGCCAGCCTTAGGGCTGAGCGCGATCAAGCTCGCCCGGCGTGTGTTGGAGCTCCTTGACTGCGTCGAGGCAGACCTCTCGGTGGACCGCGCCTTCGAGACCGAGCTCCCGACGCCCTGGACCGTGGTGAACGCCGGGCTCATCCAAGGGGGGTCCGCTGTCAACATCGTCCCTGAGCACTGCGTCATCACCGTGGGTGTGCGCCCCCTCCCCGGCCAGGCGATCGACCGCTTCCTCTCTCACCTCCTGCCGGGGATCGCTGAGCTGGACGCGGCGGCCCGGGCGGACGGAGGCCGAGTGATCCTCGAGCCCCTCCAGTCCACCCCCTCGCTCCTAACCTCCGAGAAGGCCGAGCTGATCAGCCTCATCGCTGACCTCGCCTCCGATCCTGCCCCCACGGGCGCCCCCTTCGCCACCGACGGCAGCAACCTCGCCGCCTTGGGAATGGAGCCCATCATCTTCGGGCCGGGGAGCATCGACGTCGCGCATCGACCGGACGAGTACATCGAGGCCTCGGCGCTCACTCGGGCGGTCGAGGTGGTGTCCGAGATCGTGTCCCGGCGATGTCTACCGGGAGAAGCCTGAAATTCGGCCGCAATCAGCGCCACGCCCGGTCTCGGCCGTTGACGACCGAGCAGCGGATGGGGTTCGGCCGCCCACACGAAGTGTTCTGCCTTCAATTCCCCGGATGGATGCGATAGGCTGCGGAGAACGGGCGGGGGTTCCCCATGGCTGGACGTTCAGGTGGGCAGGCGGCCGCGAGATCGGTCGCGAGAGACCGAGAAGGGGCGGGTGACGGTCGGAGCGTGGTCGGCTCCTCCACGGTCGGTCGGGTGGCGAGCCGGCTGGAGTCGGGCGCCCTCCAACGGCAGTCGATGCCCGGTGGCGGCTCGGTCTACCGGGGTGAGCTCGCGCAGCGCGCCCTGAAGTCGGTCGGCGCTCGCGCGATGACCCTCGATCGGCAGATCATCGTCGCCGACGACTTCAATCCTTCCAACCCTGAAGATCAGGCGCTGTACGCCCACGAGGCCTTCCACGCCCAGCACGGCGACGGCGGAGGCGGTGGAGGCGGGGAAAATTTCCGAGACGCTGAAGAGGTCGCGGCGCGGGCGGTGGAGCGCATGGTCTTCCACCGGATGGAGGGCGGTTACGAAGGCGGCTACCAGCCCCATGCAGGCGCCGGCCACGGCGACCCGCACAATTCCTCCGAGAAGGGCGGCAGCAGCGTGGGCGGCGCGGCCGGCGGCGCGGCCGGAAAGCCGGAGACCATCGCGTCGAAGAGCGATCCGGTCCGCGGCTACCGAGCGATGATCGCCCAAGGTTACAGCCACCTCGACGTGGTGGACGACCTCGCTCGGCGTGTGCTCGGCTCGATGGACGATCACTCTCAATCGCAGCTGGACCGGCACGCCGACAAGAAAGGCACGATCGTCTAAGACATTCGGAGCGTCCCCTTGGCAACGGTGTATGAGGAGCTGGCGCGCCGGCTCCGACGGACGGATCTGCTCCTGCTTCGCGCGGTTCGCCGCCAACGCGCCCGGCCGGCCATGCGGGCCAAAGGGCAGTTCTGGGGCTCCGTCATCACCGATGACGAAGTGGACGCGCTGCTCCAGGCGCACGGCGAGATCGACCTGCCGCCGAACACCCCGGACGGACTCGAGAACGCGGTGGTGGCCAGCGCCGCCCTGCGCGACGACCCCAATGGTCGCTTTGCGCGCTTGCGTCGCGCCTTCGCCCTCGACGGCGACGACTCCGACCTCCTGCTCCTCGCGATGGCCCCCGAGATCTCGGCCGGCTACGGCCGTATCTTCGCCTATCTCAACGACAATTTGAATCAGCCCTTCCTGACGGTCGACCTCGCCACCCGCGTCCTCCGTACGCACCGCACCGAGCGCCTCGGGTTGCAGGCGCGCATGATGTCCGGCGCTCCGCTGATCCGAAACCGGCTGCTGCTGCTCGATCCCGCCGAGGGCTCCGAGACCCACACCGCGCGGCGGATCCACCCCAGCGGCCGCTTCTTGCAGTGGCTGATGGAGGAGGTCGAGCTGCCCGCCGGCGTCGGTTTCACGCCCCTCGACACCAGTCGGAAGACCCTCATCCCGGGCCCCACCCGGCTCCGCATCGCCGAAATCGCAGGGGGTCTCAACAAGGCCGTCACCATCGCGATCATCGGCGCGACCATGGGTGCGCGGGAGGCCACGGCGATGGCCATCGCCCGCTCCGCCGGGACACCCCTGGCCCGCGTCGATCTTGAACGCTGCCAACAATACCTCGAACAACCTTGGGATCTCGTTCGAGAGCTGCGCCTCAGCCAGGCCCTGCCCTACATCGTCAACGTGATGAGCGCACAGGAGGACCCCGCCCTCCGAAACCAGCTCATCCACCTCGGTGGAGCCCTCGCCACCCTCCCCTACCCGGTCTTGATCGGCGGCACCGACCGTCGCGCGATCGGCTCCCTCCTCGGGAATGAGCGCCCAAGCGTCACCGTCCAGGTGCACCGCACGAACCTGCCCGAGCGGCTCGGAGCCTGGACCGAGGCCTTCGAGGAGCGCGGCTGGAGCACTGATCCGGCGGTCGAGCTCTCCGAGCGCTTCTATTCAGTAGGCGGCACCACGATCGACCGCGTGATGGAGCGGGCGGAGGCCGAGTGCGGCGGCAAGGAGCCAAGCCAGGAGTCGCTATGGACCGCGGCGCGGGAGTGCTCGCGGCCGGAGTTCCGCGGACTCGCGATGCACGTCATCCCTCGCTACACGTGGCAGGATCTGGTCATCAGCGACAAGATCCGCACTCAGCTCCAGCAGATCATCGACTTCCTCGCCGAGCAGGAGACCGTCTTCCATCGCTGGGGTGCCAACAAGGTCCGCGCCCGCGGATACGGCATCAAGGCGCTGTTCTCCGGGGGCCCAGGCACGGGAAAGACGATGGCTGCGGAGGTGATCGCCGGCACGCTGGGCCTCGACCTCTTCCGCGTCGATCTCTCGTCCGTCGTCTCCCGGTGGGTGGGTGAGACGGAGAAGAACCTCCGCGAGATCTTCGACGCGGCCGAGGGCGGCACAGCAGTGGTGCTGTTCGACGAGGCCGACGCCCTCTTCGGCTCCCGCGGAGACGTCAAGCAGGCGCAGGACCGTTTTGCCAACCAAGAGGTGAGCTTCCTCCTCCAGCGGATGGAGACCTTCGAAGGCTGCGCGATCCTCACGACCAACCTCCAAGAGAACATCGACGAAGCCTTCCTCCGCCGCTTCGGCGCCGTGATCGAATTCCCGATGCCCACCGCCGTAGAGCGCACCGAGCTCTGGCGTCGCGCGATCCCGCCCGGCGCGCCCCGCGGCGACGACCTCGTGCTCGCCGAGATCGCCGAACAGTTCATCATTGCAGGCGGCAACATCGTCAACGCGGCGATCAACGCCTGTATTATCGCCTCCACGCGCCGCGAACCGGTGTGCATGCGCCACGTCGTCGAAGCCATCGCCCGCGAGCTCGTCAAGATGGGCAAGCAGGTCAGCCGGGTGCACTTCGGGAAGTACTACGAGTTCGTCCGCGATCTCTGAGTCGGTCGGCCCGGTAGCGCTGCACCCGTGGCGCGGACCGTCGATCTCCCTCGGACCCCCGGGGGCTGACCTTCAGGGGGTCGCGGCGGGCACCGGAGAGGGGCCGCCGATCCCCTCGACCGATCCATCGGCGTTTATCCGGCCGATCCATCCCGCGTAGCCGTACTGGTACTTGAGCTGGGCCGTCGGGTTGCTGTTCGTCGCTTCGCCCGTGATCGTGACCGTACCCCACGCGAGGGTGCCGGACTGGCTGTCGAAGCGGTACTGGCCGGCGCCCACGAGGCTGACGGCGGCGCCGATGTTCCGCGCCAGCTCCGCCGAGGTGGACTGGGCGGCCGTGCCAGCGCCGAGCACGCCGACGGTGCCCGGGACTGGGGGCCCGCCGAGCTCGTACCGATAGAAGGAACCGCCCGTCGAACCGCCGTTGTCAAACAGCACAAAGCCAGGGTACGAGCCCGAGTGCTTCCAACCGGTCGCGCCGATACCGTCGCCGGGGGTCTCCATACCGAGGGGGACGACGAGGCGCGCCAGCACCATCCGCATCTCCTCGACGATCAGCTTGTGGCGGGAATCCCGCCGGTCCCAGTTCGGCAAGGCGACGCCCTTGATCCGCCCGTCTTCCGCGACGTCGAGGGTCAAGGTTGAGCCCTTCAGCTTCTCGTTGTCTTCGGCGAGGATGACCTTGAGGTTGTCCTGCTCGCCGGACACGGCCAAGCCCTCCAAGCCGACCTGATCGAGGGTGCACGTCAGATCCCAGCCTTTCTTCTTGGCCGTCGGCGTGCAGGTCAAGTCTGCGGCGATCCCGAGCTGTGCCGCGCGAGCCTCCAGGTTGCGCTCCGCGTGCATCAAGAAGACGTTTCCGGGGACCTGGAGGATCGCCTCCGCGTGGTATCGGTAGGTGACCCCTGGAGTCCACCGCCAAGCCAGCTCACCGGCATGAGCGACCCCGAGAAGCGCGAGCAACAGCATCCATCCTCCAGAAAGGCCAAGAGCGGGCCCGTTGGCGACCAACGAGCCGGCAGACTGAGGGCCGCGTCCCCGCGCTCCTCGGCGAGATCAGAAGGTGAGGCCGATCCCCAGCGTCCCTCCGAAGAGGGGCTGGACCGGGCTCTCCGGGTTCCCTTCCTTGTCGAGCTGTTCGTAGCCAGGCAGGGGGTCACGAGCGAGGGAGCGGTCGGTGGGGATCATGGCGCCGCCGCGCAGATCGATGTCCACCAGCGGACGCACCCGCCCGCCGAAGTCGCCGATCGGCGGTTGGATGGCCCAGCCGAAGTGGCCGGTGGTGGTCACGCCGTGGGGCATGTTGTTCCAACCGAAGCGGAAGGCTAGCCGAGGGCCGAAGCCGATCCCCGCATCACGGCCAAAGACCATGCCCGAAGAGAGCCAGAGGTTCCGGTTGAAGTCGCGGTGCATGAGGATCTGGTCAGCCTGGCAGGACTCGCCCTTGTCACCACAAGATGAGAGCGCCACCGCACCGATGTCGTTCTCATCCAGCTCCTTGAAGGTGCTGTTCCCGTCTGCATCCGTCACGTATCCAAAGGGCTTGCGGTGCTGGTAGTACTCAACCCACCCGTTCGCCTCATCCTTGCGGGAGGCTTCGAGGCCCCACTCCCCACCGAAGGCCACCATCAGGCGGTTGTAGTGGATGCGCAGCTCGGCCTGGAAGGGAACCGCGGCCGGGTCGACCGTGATGTCGAGGCCGGTCCGATCACCCGGCTCGGAGCTGTTGTCCTTGCCGCCCGTGTCCACCTCTTGATCGACCGAGCTGCTGGCCCCGTTGTAGATCAGGCCTGAGCTCGCGACGAAGGCGAAGTGCACAGGGAAGTTGTCGGGCTCGCCCACGCGGCTGAGCTCAGCCTTCTGCCGATCATATCGCCAGATCCAGACCTCGTTCGGGTTCCCGTTCTCGGGCACCGCGATGTAGATCTCGGCCTTGTCGTGGAGCTTCTGGTAGATCGCGAGGTAGTTCAGGATGTTGCCATCCACCTCGGGGGAGCACTCAATCTTGTGGAGAAAGAGCTGCTCGATGAAGTCGATGCCCATCATCTTGCGGGCGACGTCACGGACGAACCAGACCTTGTTGTCGAGCTGAAGCAGCTCCAGGCGCTCTGAGAGGCCGTGGCCGGAGTCCTTCCGCTTCAGGTAGATGTCGGTGCGCCCGAGGAAGGCGTCGTACTGGGCGTCTTTGTCGAGCTCAACCGGGATGCCGTTGATGCGGATCTCGTACTCTTTGTTGAACTGTTCGGCGTTGTAGTTGTTCTCGAGCTCAAAGTCGATCTTGTAGGAGGGGTAGAAACCCTGCTGGAGCTGGGACAGCAGGTACCCGATGCTCCCGGCGAGGTCCTGGTCGGTGAGCTTGCTCATCAACGCAGGCTCCTGATACGCAAGGAGCGCCGCCTTGTACCAGTAGTAGTTGACCGGCGTGGGGCCAACCTGCTCGAAGAAGGGCGAGGCCGGGTGGTTCTGGTTCTCCGCGCACTTGCCAATCTGCGAGTACAGCAGGAAGAGCGGCTCGCGCAGCTCCACCCGGTCCACGAACCACAGGCTCTCGGACAGCCGGGCGAGCTCCTGGGCCTTGAGCCCCCACTCCGACGGGGTCCAAGCGTTCCAGGGCACGCTCGCCACCTTGTTCACCTCGTTCAGGATCACGGCGATGTTGGCGTCCGGGACCACGGCGGGCTGCAGCGCCGGGATCACCGTACGATCGGGGACCTTGCGGCCCGACTGGTACAGATCGACCTCGGGGAAGAACATCGCCTCCGGACGGGAGATTCGACTCCGCACGTTCCGCATCACGAGGTCGTTCGAGTAGTCGGTGTCGGTGCCCTTCCACTTGAGGACGATGACACGCGCCAGCTTCTCCTTCCGCTTCCGCTCCGCCTCCGCCTCCGCACGCTTCTGGTCTTCCGACTTCTCTTCGGCGCTCTTCTCGTCCTTCTTGTAGGACCGTCCGGCCACCGTCGGCGAATCGCCATCCGGAAGCGTGGATGCATAGGCGCTGCCGAAGCAGAAGGTGAGCAGCAGGACCAGGAACCGGATCAACATCGCCGTTCTCTCGAGATGGAGGCTCTCTCAACAGGCTCGCGGCGCAGATCCTACCGCGTCGCGGGTCTCACGGGCAGGGGGGAGGTCGAAAGCAAGCCCCGCCCGGTCGGTCGCGCCCCACGGCGCAGAGGTTCCAGCTCCGCGGAGCCTCAGCTGCAGACGCCGGTGCTCCCCTCGATGCGACACTTCACGGACCGACCGCCGGTCACGGGCCCCCACTTCGCGGAGCCGACGCCCTTAAAGAAGATCGTGCACGGCTCATTCGGCACGTTCGCGACCGACCCGCTGGTCCCTCGAATGGTGCCGCGCTCGCGGAAGCCGCTCGGGCAGTTGACCTCGAAGCCCGTCACCGGTGACCCATCCGTCATGGTCACCGTGAGCGTCCCGCCCCGCGCGGGCGGCGCGCTCGACTGAACCTTGGGCGTGGTCTCCTTCTTCGTCCCGCCGCCACCCGAAGGCCTCTTCACAGGCTCCGGCGGCGGGGGCGGGGCGAGCCCCGTGTCCTGCTTCTTCTTCGCGGGCTCCGCCGCAGTAGCGACCACCTTGGTCTCCTCCTTCTCGGGGGCGGCCTTGGTGAGCAACGGGCTGAACCAGACGGCGAAGAAGACCGCCGCGCACACCAGGAGGAAGACCGAGAAGAGGATGGCATAGACGCGGTTCGACTGGACCCGCGCGCCCGCGTCTGCCGGGGGCGCCACTCCGCCCTGCACATGGAACGGGGTGCCTCCTTGCGGAGGGGCACCGTATCCGGCCACAGGGCCCTGGATCATCGGCGGCGGCGGGGGAGGAGGCATGCTGCTCACCCCCATCGGGCCGCCCATCCCCGGCATCGCGGCGGCGGGGGGCTGCCCCATGCCCATCCGCGGCGGCGGGGGCGGCGGCGCCATCGAGGCCATGGACATCGGCGAGGGGGCCATCCCGCCGCCTCCAGACGCGGAGCTGGCCGAGCTCCGCCCCGCCTTGGGCGCCGGGATCGCGAAGAAGGACGTGGCGCTCGGGTCTCCCGAGGCTTCTACCTCATCGTCGTCCTGGTTCAACGGCACCATCTCCAGCATGCCGGTCTCGTCGGGGCGTCGTTGACCCACCGGCTTCGGCGGAGTCGGGCGGGGAGGAGCCGGCGGAGGCGCCGCGCCGCGGGGAGGCGGAGGGGGGGCCGGCGCCCGGCTCGGCGCGGGGGGCGGCGGCGGGCCAGCCCGGGAGGCGGCGCCACCGACCGGCGGCGGGGGAGGCTTACGGGCGCCGGACATGGCTCCTCCAGGCTCAGGGACAGGGTTCCCGCGGAGCGGCGGCGCCACGGGGGCCCGCCTCGCCGCGTCGGGCGAGTTCAAGGGCACCGGCGCGGAGCTCTGGACGGTGTCCCGCGCTCGTGTCTCGCGCACCATGGACTCCTTCAGGCGCTCCTCGATGGAGGCGCGGCCGCCTCGCGCCTTGGCCGGCGCGCGACCCACGAGGCCCAACCCCTCGATCGAGGGAGGCTCCCCGATGTCGCAGATGGTCCCAAAGAAGAACTCGCAAAATTCTTGGAGATAGGCGCCGCGATCCCGATAAAGCTGACGCCGGAGATCGACCATCAGCTCCTGGCCCGTCCGATACCGATCGGCCTGCCGAGGTTGAAGGGCCCGCGTGATCACCGGCCCGATGGCCGGGAGCCTCGCCTCCAGCTCCTTGCAGGGCCCGGCGACGTCCCCCGCCTCGATGGCCTTGACGACAGCGGCGTAGGGATCGGCCACCTTGTCGGGCACCTGGTAGGCGGTCTTGTTGAGCAGCAGCTCATACAGCACGAGGCCGAGCGCAAAGAGGTCGCTTCGGTGATCGACACCTTTCCCCCTCGCCTGCTCGGGGGCCATGTAAAGGAGGGTGCCCTTGATGCGGTCCCGCGACTCTCTCCGAAAGTCCGCGTTGTCGACTCGGGCGAGCCCCCAGTCGAGGATCTTGACCTCCCCCTGCGGCGTGAGCATCAGGTTCGCAGGCTTGAGGTCTCGGTGGACCAGCTGCAGCGGCTCTCCGTTGTCGCCTGGCGTGGTGTAGGCCTGAAAGAGCGCGTCTGCGATCTCGCAGCCGATCTCGACGGCGGCCTCCGTGAAGACCTGCTCCCGGGCGCGGTCGAGCTCCTCGGTCACCCGCTTGAGGGTGACGCCGTGGACGTACTCCATGACCACCGCGTTCTCGTCCTGCAGGTACTCAAAGACCCTCACGACGCTGCGGTGTTTGACCTGATCGAGGAGCGCGAACTCCTGAACGAGCAGCGCCAGCGCCTCCCGATCCGCGGAGTCCTTGAGCTTCTTGATCGCGACGAGCCGCCGCCGACCGGGCTGCCCCCCACGGCCGGGGACCTCGCCGGCTGCCAGATACACGGCCCCAAAGTGCCCGGATCCGAGCTCTGAGACGACCTCATATTGTCCGATGAACCGGGCCACGACGCTCCTGGGCGGATTCTAACGCGTACGACCGGGACGAGTGCGGCCGAAGAGCACGCGCCGCGTGTTGAAGACCACCGCCCCGACATAGGAGAGCGCGACGAGGAGCCCCAGAACGGGCATCACCACCACGGTAGTGTGGAGGTAGGACTGGCTCTTCGTCCAGCCGTCCTCCCCCTCCACCCCGGGAGGTCCGTCCAGCCAGGCGCTCGGAAAGAGCTCGACCGAGGCCTCCGCGGTGGCGAAGCTCGTCAGCTTGATACCCGTCTTGAATTTGCGGCGGAGGTAGAAGGGATCGGTTCGGTAGCGGAGCTCGAACCAGCGGTAGCGCATCGGCGCCGCCGCGCGGAAGGCCTCGGCCAGCCCGTCCTTGGTCTCCTTGACGTAGCTCGTACCCCCGCCTGCATCGGCGATGATAGCGAGGCTGGCGTTGTCGATGCCATACCGCTCCAGGTTTCCGTCGATGGTCATGTAGGCGAAGCGCTTGCCGCAGAGCTGGATGGGCTTGACCTCCGTGCCGACGTCACCGTCGAGGTGAAAGCCCGGGCGGAGCGGCTTGCCGAGGCCCACCGTGTAGATCGTCGGCCGAGTCCGGAGGTCCTGCTTGTCCTGCCGCTGCTGGAGCATCCCCTTCAACAGCCGGCTGATCCGATCAGCGTTCGTCGCACACTGGTCGTCCCGCTTCTCGTTGTTGAACCCGTCGGTGAGCGCGATGACGGTCACGCCCATCTCCTCGCGGTCGAGGAGCTCAGCGATCGAGGGGTCCTTCAAGAGCGCGCCGGACGCGAAGGCCACGGCGTCGTAGAGGTGCGTGTAGCCGGACAGCACCTGGAGCTGCTCGACGGCGGCGCCGAATTGTTTCCGGTTCTGCAAGATGGTGAGCTGGCCCCCGACCGGCCTCGGATCACCGTCGGTGAACTGAAAGAGGACCACGGCGGACTTGACGTCTTGTGGAAAGAACGAATCCACCACGTCCTGGCGACGCAAGGCCGACTTGATCTTCTGCATCCGGTTGTCCTCCCACATGGAGGAGGAACCGTCGATGACCAGCACGTAGAGGCGCCGCACGGCCTCCGGATCATGCCCGATCACCTCCACAATCTTACCACCCTCGTCATCCTGGACCGCGGTACCCTGGTGCGTGATCTGGAGGTACTCCTCCGCTTCGGGCATCGCGTAGACGCTCTCCGTCTCCTTTCGTAGGAAGGCAAAGCCGAGCCGCACCTCCCCGCTCGAACGATCGACATGCGGGAGGCAGGATGGGACGTCCTCCGGCGCGATCCTCCAGCTCTTGCAGTCGTCCATCGTGGTGAAGATCTTGAGCCCGAGCTCCCGCCCCTCCGCCTGCACCGGCCGACCCACGCGGGTGGTGGTGCCGGGGATGGGGGTCAAGTTGTCGGCGCATCCCCCAGCGCCGACCAGCATCGCCGCCGCGACCAGGCACCGGGAGACGAAGCGGGCCAGCCGGAGGTCGGTCAAGGCTCAGCTCTCTTCGCGAGGCAGGAGGATGAACTCGAGCTCGGCGCTGTTCGCCCCGGTGCCGAGCTGGATGCGGTCACCGCTGCTGAGCGGAGTCTCCAGGGGAGCGGGCCGGCGTGGATCGTAACGGAGGTCGATGCGCTCGAGGAAGCGCCGCACGATCGTGGGGGAGAGGGTCAACCCGCGGGCGGCGTAGCGCTGCTGCTTGTCGACGGCGATGGAGAGGTGGAGCTCCAAGACGCCGTTCTCGACGGGGAGGAAGAGGTCAAGCCCCCTCGGAAAGTGACCGATGAAGCGCTCCTTCGGGCCACCGGCTGGCGCGTCGATGGGGATACGTCGCCCGTACCGACCCGGGCTCAACACCCGCAGCCAGCCAGCGTACAGCTCGTCGGGGATCCCCCAAGAGAGGAGCCCGAACAGGAAGCCCCAGACGAGGCCCAGCGCCGCGCCGGGGAGGTAGAGATCGGTGTTCAAGTTGCTGTAACCAAGCAGGTGCCAGACCAACGCCCCGCCCAGCCCGGCCGCCATGCCCCCGGTGAGGTGGGCGATCCACCCGGCGCCCTTACGCACGATCAGCGGCCCCATCCCGGTGCCCGCGCCGGCCATCGCGAAGGCGCCGAGCCGGTAGGTCAGGCTGACGAGCGAGGAGTCACCGGCGTCCTCGGCGCGGGCCGGGCTGCTGAACAGGAGGGCGGGCACGATGAGGTGCCAGAGTTGGTACCAGACCTGGGCGATGAGCTCGGTGATCAGCACGGCCAGCGCGACCCGGAAGATACGCCCGAGCAGCGGCTGCCTCCGCAGGTTCCCCTCGCCGAGCACGCTCGCCCCGGCGACGAAGGCGGCGATGGTGCCCACGAGCAACGGGCCGTCGGCCCCGGGCGGCCAGTCGAAGGCAAGCGAGACCTGCGGGCCGACCACGACGAGCGTCAGCACCGCCCACCAGGCGAAGAGGCCGGCCGCGGCGCACCAGAAGGCCATCGAGAGGTGGCGCATCCACGTGTAGGGGACCAGGAAGATGTTCACGCGAATTGAGCCTCTGCGTGGTTCGGCCGCCCCGGAGCCTACCCGAGCGGCCCGGAGCTGTCAGCCGCCCTCCCCAAGGTCGCTCACCCCAACGTCGACCGCCGTCGGTTACCATCGCCCCGGGGAGCGGCGCGCATGGCCGGTGAAGAGCTCGCAGTCTACTTGAGGCTGACGCCAGAATTCGGCGGCACCCGCTTCGGCCCCTTCGAGGGGCTCGAGGTTCGGCTCGGCTCCAACGCCGATCGCTGCCACATCGTCCTCAACGAAGCGCTGGGCGTGATCGGCGAGCACGTCCGCCTGATCCGCCAAGGCTCGGCCAACCTCATCCTGGCGCCGGCGGACCGCACCGCCACGATCTTCTTGTGGAAGCAGGGGGAGCGCCGCCCCACCCAGCTCACCACCTCCACCGCGGTCCGCCCTGGGGATGGCTTCTCGCTGGTCACCCCGGACGGCCCGCGCTTCATCGTGGAGCTCGACGTCCTGCCGCCAGCGGTGATCGAGCAACGCAAGGCGGTCAAGGGCAGCGGCCAAGGGCGAAATCGGCTCACCGCCGACAAGATGGGGCAGGAGGTGAAGCGCCAGGCCTGGACGCGCCTGCTCGTGCTCGGCCCGGCCCAGATCGCCCAGCGGGCCGTCACCTTCGTGCGGTCGGGCGCCATCTATCAGCCCCGAAACATCATCCTGGGCATGACCCTGCTCGGCGGCTGGCTCTTCGCCGGGGTCTTCTCCTGCCAGGGCTGCAGCTCCCGCAAGCTGCTCTCCTCCCAGTCCACGCGGCTACAGGAGTGTGAGAGCGGCCGGAAGAACCTCGACGCCGCCCTCTCCAAGGACAGCACCGAGCTCGACTTCTCGGAGCTCGCCGCCCAGGTCACCAATTCTGGGACGCTGCTCGCCGTGCTCAAGGAGGACGAAGAGCTCCGAAACCTCGTCCGCAAGAAGGTCAAGGTAATCTTGTCGGCGGAGAAAGAGTACGAGTGGCTCTTGAACGGCCGCGACCAGCGCCAGCGCACCTTCACCGAGTGGCGCGACCGGGTCCAAAAGGAGGAGACCTTCGACGGCGACATGCAGGTGCTGTTGACCTGGCTACCCGTCCGGCGCGATCTGCAGTCGACCGACTTCGAGGCCTTTACGGACTCCGACGGCGTCGACGTCTGCGGCCGCGGCCCGCTCCGCATGACCTACCGGCAGTCGCTCCACCTCGGCATGACCGCCGTCCCCGACGCCCAGCATCGCGGCCCCGCCTCCACCCTCGAGGCCCCCGAAGAGCGCGAGAAGCTGCTCTGGACCCCGGCTGACCTGGCCGGACGGGCCCGACCGGAGGGACAGGTAGAGAGCAACTTCGAGAGCCTCTCCAACGGCAAGATCCAGTGTGTCTACCTCGAGGGCTCCGACGACCGAAAGGAGATGAACAAGAGCTTCGCGATGGTGCGCGATCAGCTTGGCAAGTCCGCAGACTACGTGCCGGAGGCCGGTCGCGGTCGCGCCGCCGTCGCCCGCGTGGCCAAGTTCTGGGCCGCTGACCTCGGTACGGTCGACTACCTCGACAAGGACGCCGCCTTTGACCTCAGCGGCGAGGGGGCGATCTCCATTCAGCTCGACAAGTTCGAGGCCCGCGGCGATTGGGTCCTCGACAAGACCGCCGACACCCTCGCTCAGTCCATCGCCGTGCCTTGCCTCGCGCTGCTGAACGGAAACCCGGAGAAGATGAAGGGGGTCTTCGGCGATCCCCCCCAGCTCCCGGACGCGGTCTCCTGCCTGTACCTGAACTGGAAGCTCTCTCACGAAAAGTGAAGCCAACCGGCGGAGGCTCAGCGGGAGCGGCGCCCGACGGCGGTGAGCAGCGCCAGCGCGAGCATCCCGAACCAAGTGGAGCCGGAGGCGGGGGCCGAGCTGCAGGCGAAGCCTCCCTTCTCGTCGGTGAGCTGGGCGGCGCTGGTGACCGGGACCGCTGTGTCCAAGGCGCCGGTGTCGGTCACAGCGGTGTCCGCGGGGGCCCCGGTGTCGACGGGGGCGCCGGTGTCCAACGGGCTTCCCGTGTCGCCCCCCGTGCCGGAGTCCACCGCGCCGGTGTCGCCCCCCGTGCCCGTGTCCACGGCGCCGGTGTCCACGGCGCCGGTGTCCTCGACGCCCGTGTCCACGACGCCCGTGTCGACCGCGCCCGTGTCCGCCGGGGGACGAATTCGAGGCGGCAACCCGACGGCCGCCCAGGAGCCGCCGGCGGTCAACAGGAGCGCGCCCCACAGTAGGAGGGTGGGCTTCAGGCGGTGATCACGACGCATCGGCGCTCCAAGCGGCTGTCACTTCAGGCGGTCAGGAGGCGGCGCCCATCGCCGACGGGACGACCTCGAAGCCGGCCTCCTCCACCGCAGACACGAGCTCCGCCGCGGTGACACGGAGCGAATCGTAGCGCACGGCGGCCCGCCCGGGGCTGAGGGTCACCTCAACGCCCGAGACGCCGGGGAGGGCCTCGAGAGAGCGCCGGACGCTGCTCGAACAGCCGCCGCACGTCATCCCGTTGACACCGAAGACCACCTCTTGGAGGGCCGTGCCCCCCGCATCCACCTGAGCCACGTTGCACCTCTCCTTCCGGCCCTCGCGGGGCCTCTCTTCGGCCGCTCCGACCGGAACAGCCGGGGCCCCGGCCGCGCCGGGCACCGCTCGTCCCTTACACCCCTCGGGCCTCCGGCGGCCACACGAACTTGTGGAGCTGCAGCTGGAAGCGGGCGGGCACCCGATCCGCGAGCATCCACTCCACGATCGCCGCGGGATCGACCCTCCCGAAGACCGGGGACAGCAGCACCGCGCCACAGCGCCGATCGAGGGCGTGCTCGCGGATGCGGTCCCGGCTCCACTCGTAGTCGGCGCGGGAGGCGATCACGAATTTCACCTCGTCCTTCGCCTGGAGGAGCGGGATGTTGGACCAGAGGTTCTTGCCCGCCTCCCCGGAGTCGGGCGGCTTGAGATCGAGGATGATGTGGACCCCGGCGGGCACCGCGCCGATGTCTCGGGAGCCCGAGGTCTCGAGCAGCACGGTGTGGCCGCGGGCGAGGAGCCGCTCCATCAAGGGGATCGCCGCGCGGTGCACCAACGGCTCCCCCCCCGTGACCTCGACCAGCGACACGCCCATCGCTGCCACCTCCTCCACCACCGCGTCGATCGAGCGATGCTCCCCGCCCGTGAAGGTGTAGGTGGAGTCACACCACGTGCAGCGAAGATTGCAGCCAGCGAGGCGCACGAAGACGCAGGGGAGGCCCACGAAGGTGCTCTCCCCTTGTACGCTCGGGTAGACCTCGATGACTCGGAGGCGCTCTTCCAGGGGGATCACGTTCGCCACAAGCAGCTCCCGACAGGCCGATCGCGGGCGAATGAGGGACCTCAGCCCGCCCACCCCGGGGAGCGGTGGATTAGGAGCACCGCCCGCCGCGCGGTCGGGGGCCCTATCCCGGGGACACCTACCTCGGGGAAACACCCACCTCGGGAAAGCAGAGGCCAACCCCTCGAAGCCCGATCGCCCTCGAAGCCAAATCGAAGGAGACACCGCCATGTCCGGCTGCCCCCGCCCCCCTCTCGCTGATCCGCCCGTGGCCCATGGGCTCCGCGGCGCACTCCTGCTGAGTCTGGGCTTGCTGGGTTCGGGCGCCCTCACCGGCTGCGCGGCCCTCACCGACAACTTCGTCCAGAAGAAGGTGCTCCCCACGCTGATGGCCGACGATGACGTCGAGCTGGCCTGCATGACCGGCGCCGCCACCGCGCCGATGCTGGCGGTGATCGGGCCGGTGGGCAATCACCCAACCAAGGCCGGGGTGCTCACGCAGCTCTCCGCCGGCATGTGCGCGGAGTTCCGCGCTTGGGACGCTGAGCTCCTCCGGCTTCAGGCCAACTACGAGGGCCGCTCGACCGCCTCTCAAGACCACCTTGAGGTCGAGCGCCGGGCCCACGTCGACGCGGCCCGCCGCTACTACGCATCGTGGAGGAGCCTGGAGGCGGCCTTCGGCGAGATCGGCGGGGAGTGTCCCACGCTGCGAGCGAACGACGAGGCGGTCTACCTGCTCGGCCTCTCCGCAGGGGTCCTCTCTGTGCTGCACGATCGGGCCGGCGGGAACGAGATCGATGTGCCTCTCGACATCCCCGCCAAGGTGGGCCGTGGGGCCGCCTGCCTCGACGACGACGCCTGGTGGGGGGTCCCCGGGGCGCTGCAGGCCGCCGTAGCGATCAGCATCCCGGGTGGCGTCACCGCAGGCAGCGACCCCTTCGCCGCCCTCGAGCTGCAGGCCCTCAAGGGTGAGCGTGCGAAGGTCCGCCTCGCCCGTTCCTTTCAAATCCAGACCCTCTCCTCCCAGGGGAAAGAAGAAGAGCTCGGCCGGGCCCTCGCCGCCCACGCCACCGCGCTCGGCACGCCGGCCGATCCGGCGTGGCGCCTCCTCGATCGATACGGCGGCCTGCTGATCCGCCACGAGTCCGACAAGCGCTGGATGCAGGAGACCGGCGCCCGCACCCCGCAAGGATCCTTCGGCTCAATGCCGGGCGCGGTGACGCAGACCCTCGATCTCCTTGAAATGCCCGACCTCTTCGGCCCGTTGCCCATCGAAGAGGTCGCCCCGGCTCCGACCGGCGCGCCCACGATCACACCTCAACCGGAGTCCGGGAAATGAAGACCAAGAACCTGCTCGGCGCCCTCTGCTTCGCCGCACTCGCGCTGCTCACGACCGGCCTCTCCAGCGTCGTCGCCGACGTAGATCAGGGCGCCGCTTTCGCCCAGCAGCCCGCCGCCGTCAACAAGACGCTCTGCGTCTACGACCCGAGCGGCACCACCGGTGACGCCTATCAGAACGCCGTGAAGTACCAGTCGGCCGCCGCGGGCTGGGGCGTGAAGTTCACCCTCAAGCCCTACACCGACGAAGCGGTCGCCGCCTCGGATTTCCGCAACAAGAAGTGCGACGCCGCCTTGATCACCGGCGTCCGCGTCCAGCAGTTCAACCGCAAGAGCTACTCCATCGAGGCCCTCGGCCTCCTCCCCTCTTACGATCTGCTCAAGAAGGCCGTGCTGGGCCTCTCCGGAGCCTCCGGCGAGTCGCTGATGAAGAGCGGCGAGTTCGAGACGGTCGGCATCTTCCCTGCAGGCGCGATCTACCTCTACGTCTCCGACCGGAGCGTCGCCGACGTCAAGGCCCTGGCCGGCAAGAAGATCTGCACCATGGACTTCGACAGCGCCGCCAAGGTGATGGTCTCCCGGGTGGGCGCGCAGGCGGTGCCCTCCGACATCGGCACCTTCGCCGCCAAGTTCAACAACCACGGATGCGACGTGGCCTACGCCCCCGCGACTGCCTACAAGCCGCTGGAGCTCTTCAAGGGCGTCGGGACGACCGGCGGGGTGGTGCGCTTCCCGCTGGCCCAGCTCACCCTGCAGCTCCTCACCCGAACCGCCGACATGCCGGCGGGCTTCGGCGCCAAGTCCCGCACCTGGGCATCCCAGAGCTTCGACTCCTTCCTGGCCATCTCGAAGAAGGCGGAGGGAGGGATCGAGGCCGCCAAGTGGATCGACATCGAGGGGGAGAAAAAGGCAGCGTACCTGTCCATGATCGGCGATGCACGCCACGAGCTCGTCAAGAACGGCGCCTATGATCCCACGGTCGTCACCGCCTTCGAGAAGCTCTCCGGCCAGAAGTAGTCCGACGAGAAGTAGACTGCCGGGCTCTCGAGCGCGGTGAACCCCCTCCGCCTCCTCGACGGTGCATCACTCCCAAGGAGTCAGCGTGAGCGCTGAGGTCACATCGCGCGGCCCCCTCCGGACCGCGCTCTCCACCCTCCCGGTGCTCGTCGTCCTCGGCGGCTCGGTGGTGCATTGGACGGCCAGCCAGGCCTCCGGCCGCCTCATTCAGCTCGGAGAGCAGCTGTGGCCCGGCTACGCCGCCGAGCTACGGCGCCAGGATCCAGAGGGGGAGACCGCGGCGCGCGCTGCGGGGTCGGAGGGGACCGACGAGGCGGGCACAGGCGCGTCGGGCGCACCCACGGCCTCCGCCGCCGAAGAAGACCCCCTGGTGGCAGGCTTGCTCGCCGACGCTGGGGTCGAGGCGCCCGCCGCCGGGACCGGCGATCCGCTGGTGGACGGCCTGCTGATGGACGCAGGCGTCGACCCGAACGCCCCCGTCGAGGCCGCGCCTACGGCACCCGTCGCGGCCGCGCCCCCGCCGGTCCCGCTGTCGAGCGAGCAGCGGGCCTTCATTCAGCTGGACCGCGGCCTCTCGGCCTTCAAAGACTGGGGCGACTCCATCTACTCGTCGCTGCTCGTGCTGCTGGTGGCCCTCTGCGGCGCCACGGCGACGGCCACCCGAGGCCACATCGCCCTCGGCTCGGCGCGGAGTCCGCTGGAGGACCGGCTCACCCAGGGCGTGCAGCTCATCGGCAACCTCCTCGTCGCGGCCTCCGGGTGGGCGTTGCACGAGGCCGAGGCCTCGTCGGGCGCCGAGATCCAAGACCCCTACCTCTCGATCGGCTGGGCGCTCGCCTTCGGGCTGATGGCCCTCTTCAACATAAAGAACCTCCTGCAGCCGGTTCAGGCCAGCCCAGGGTCTGGAGGGGGGACGCTGCTCCGCGGCGCCCTCGCCGTACCGCTCTACGTCACGATGGCGCTCCTGTCTTCCGTCTGGTTCTTGGCCCTCGAGCGCTACCCGGCCGGGCTCGCGGTCTACCTTCAAAAGCTCACCGAGCACGCGCAGCTCTACGTCTTCGTGGGGCTCTACGTCTGGACGGGGATGCTCCTCAAGCAGACCCGCACCGCGCACATGGCCTTCGACGTGCTGCGTCCCTGGAAGATGCCGCCGGAGGTCCTCGCCGCGGTGACCGTCACCCTCGCCTCATGGCCCACCGCCTACAGCGGCGCCTCCGGCATCTTCGTCATCGCGGTCGGTGGGCTCATCTTCAAGGAGCTCCGGGCCGCCGGCGCTCGACCGACGCTCGCCCTCGCGGCCACCGCGATGTCAGGGAGCCTCGGCGTCGTGCTGCGCCCCTGCTTGCTCGTCGTGATCGTGGCCGCCCTGAACCCCGTCACCACCGACGAGCTCTACGGCAACGGGCGCCTCGTGTTCGCCCTCACCTCCGGCCTCTTCGCCCTCGCGCTCTTCCTCACCCGCAAGGGGGGGCTTCGGGTGGCCCCGGTCCGCGAGGCCCTGCCTGAGAGCCTCGCCCGTCTGCGCGCCCTCCTTCCCTACGTGGGCGTCACGATCGGGGTGCTCGGCCTCTGCTGGTTGGTGCTCGACGCGAAGCTGGACGAACACACCGCTCCCACCGTCCTCCCCCTCGTCATGCTCTCCTTCCTGCTCCTGGAGCGCCTACGGGCCCCCGCCGCGCCGGGGCCCGGTCCGGTCACCGACGCGACCGGTGAGACCACCGGTCACATCGGCGCCCTCATCCTGCTCATGGCGATGAGCCTCGCATTCGGCGGCGCCTTCGAGCGGGCCGAGGTGATGAGCTACGTGCCCACCGACCTCGGCTCCCCCTTCCTCGCGATGGGGCTGCTGGTCGTGGTCCTCATCGTCATCGGCATGCTGATGGATCCGTACGGCGCGGTGATCCTCGTCGCTGCCACCATCTCGAAGGTCGCCTACAGCAATGGCATCCAGCCCGGGCACTTCTGGATGACGGTGCTGGTCGCTTTCGAGCTCGGCTACCTCACCCCGCCGGTGGCCTTGAACCAGCTCCTGACGCGCCAGGTCGTCGGGGCCGACGAGGTCGACAGCCTGTTGGCCAACGCCAAGGGCACCTTCTGGGAGCGGCACGAACACGTGCTCCTCCCGTGCTCCGTGATGGCTACCGCGCTGGTGCTCGTGGCCTTCGTGCCCCTCTTCTTTTACAGTTCGTCTCCTGCGGGTGCGATCTCCCCCTGAGACCGCGCCGGCCCTCCGCCCCTCTCGCCCCCCGCCGAGGAACCCATGCGCCGCCTCCTCATGGTCCTGATCCCCTTCTTGGCCCTCGCGTGCACGAACCCCTACGAGGAGGCCCGGAAGCTCGACACCATCGACGCCTACGACTCCTTCCTCAAGGAGAACCCCAACTCCTCCTTCGTCGCAGCCGCCAACACCCGGCTCGAGCAGCTCTTCATCGACCGCGCCAACACGAGCGGCTCGCTCGAGGACTGGGACGCCTACATGGCGCGATTTCCCCAGGGGCAGCTCTTGAAGGAGGCCGAAGAGGGCCGGATGCTCGCCTTCTACCTCACGGCGGAGAACACCGACACCGTCGAGATCTGGCAGGAGTACATCAAGGCCTGTGACGCCTACAAGAAGTGCAGCGGCTCGCACAAGAAGGCCGCGCCGAAGCGCCTCAAGGTGGCGCAGAACAAGGCCAACTTCGAGGTCGGGCCGCTCGAGCTGAAGCAGGTCAACCTCGCCGAGCAGGTGGACGGCCCCCTCGACGGCTGGGGCTTCTACGCCGACGTGACCAACAAGGGCACCGCGCCGATCGAGCGCATGATCATGCGGGTCCGCTACCTCAACCTCGACGGCAAGGAGATCGATCGGGACGACTACCCGGTGGTCTCGAAGAAGCTGCCCGGCAACATGCCGATGGCCCCAGGCTTCGACAAGCCGATCGGCCCGGGGGAGGTCCGGCGTTGGGAGTGGACCACGGGCGACATGCCGGCGGAGTGGTCCAAGCAGGCCAAGCTCGAGGTGGTCGAGATCCGCCTCGCCGGTGACGACAAGAAGGCCGACGAGCAGGGCCCCGGAGACAAGAAGGGCGAGGGCGACGAGGGCGGCAGCGAGAAGTGATCCTGCTCGGGCTGCTGCTCGCGTGCACCGAATGGGGCCCGCTGACGGAGGTGGAGGACTGCGATCCGCGCCTCCTCTCGGCCGGGCAGGTCCGGGCGCGGCAGGTGCCCTGCAAGGACGAGCTTCAGCCCTACGGAGAGGGTCGCTCCGGCGACTGGGTCATCGAGAACGCGGTCGCTCGCTTCGTCGTCCGGGACGCGCCCAACGCCCTCACGCGGCTCGGCGTCGCCGGCGGCACGATCGTGGACGCCGCGCCCCCCGGGGTGGCCGACGCCATGCTCGAGGCCGTGCCCCTCATCGGGGGCGTGTGGGCAGAGCGGCTGGACATCGAGCCGTGGTCGAGCGGCGCCGAGGCGGGCCTCGACCTCCGCGGGACCCTCGCGGGCGGCGACCCCTTCGAGCTGCGGTACGCGCTCTCGGCGGATGAGCCCACCTTGCGCATCGAGGGCGCCGACACGCTCTCCTTCAGCCCCGGCGCGGGCTCGGGGTTGGTGGGCCCCGCGGTGGAGGCTCGCACGGAGCCCTCCGCGCCGCTGCTCTACACCACCGACGGCGCGGTCACCGATCTCGGCGGCTGGGTGGAGTGGTCGGGGCCCACTCGCCTCGTCGTGGGCGAGCGGGCCGAGGTCTACGCCGCGCTGTGGCCCGACGGCGTCGAGGTCGCCGGCAGCTCGGACGGAGAGTGGCTGTCCGCCCTCGACCGCGCCGGGGTGACCCTGGCCCGCCTGCGGGTGGAGGACGGTGCCTTCGCGGGGCGGCTCCCCCCCGAGGCGGTCGCGCTGCGGGCCTCCGCCAGCGGCTACGCCACCGGCCCGTCGGTGACGATCGGCACCGATATGTCGGTGAACGTCGGAGAGGCTGGCGCCATCTACCTTCACGCGGTCACGGACCACGGCACCGAAATACCGGTGACCCTCTGGTGGGGAGACACGGCCACCGCGCTTGGGGCGGGCGGCGGAGTCGTGCCGGTGGGCGCAGGCGTCGAGACCGTGCGGGTGACAGCGGGGCCCGCCTGGGAGGCCGCCACCTTCGCCGAGCTGCGGGTCGAGGGGGACACCCGCGTGGAGGCGGTGCTGCGGCGCGCCACCCGCCCCGCCACCTTGATCGACACCCACGTCGCCGCCTGGCCCGGGGTCGACGAGCGCCGCGCCCCCTCCCTCCTCGCGGATCGCCTCGCCGCCGATGGGCTCCGCTACGCGGTCCTCGTCGCCCAGGACGAGGTCGCGCTCGACAGCGTCGCGGCCCGCACCGCGCCCTGGATCACCCTCGACACTGGCTCGCGGGCAATGTCTCCCGTGGGCAGCCCGTACGCCTGGCCCTACGGCTGGTCCTCCCGCGCTCCAGCGCACGGCGCCACCGAGTGGGCCGGCCTCGACGCCGCCGACCTCCTCGCCGCCCTCGAAGACCAGGGGCGCCGGCTCACGGTGGCGGACCCCGCCTGGCTCGAGGCCGCGGGAGACCCGCTCGGCTGGGATCCCCTCCCCTTCGCGATCGAGCTCGGGGGCCTCAGCGACCTGACACACTATGTCGCCCTCCTCGACCGATGGACCCCGCTCGCCCTCTTTGGGCCTCGCACCTGGCTCCTCGGCGTTGACGACGAGACCGCCCCCCTCGTGGACGTGCTGGGCGGCCTGCTCGCCGGTCGGCGGGTGGCGACGAACGGGCCCCTCCTCGAGCTGCGCTGGGACCCCTCCCCCTGGGGCGCTCCCGCCAGCCTCGGCGCCCGTCGCCGCGCCCGCCTGTCGGTCGAGGCCCCCGCCTGGATGTCGGTCCGTCACGCCGCGCTCATCGGTCCGGGAGGGGCCACCCTCGCGAGCTGGGACCTGGAGGACCGCGCGGGGCTGCGCCTCGACGCTGCGGTGACGCTACCGGATGTCCCCTGGGTCCTCGCGATCTGCTGGGGGGATGACAGCCGGCCCCCGCTCCAGCCCGAGCCGGCTTGGGCGGTGACCGAGGCGCTCTGGCTGGCCGAGCCCTGACCGACCGGTCGGCCGGGATAGGGTGCCGCGATGTTCATCCACGCCGTCGCGACCGCTCCCGCACCTCACCGGTACGAACAAGACGCGCTCATCGCCGCCTTCCTCGAAAACTGGTCGAAGGTCCACCACAATTCGCGGAGAGTCGAACAATTGCACCGCGCGGTGCGGGTGGGCGGCCGCAACCTCGCCCTCCCGATGGAAGACTACCCGAGCCTGAATTTCGGGGCGGCCAATGACGCGTTCATCCGCGTGGGCACCGACATCGGCGCCGAGGCCGTCTCTCGGGCCCTCGAAGAGGCGGGGCTGCGCCCTCGCGACCTGGACGCGATCTACTTCACCACCGTCACCGGCGTCGCCGCTCCCTCCATCGACGCCCGCCTCTGCAACCGCCTCGGCCTGCGCGACAACATCAAGCGCGTGCCGATGTTTGGGCTCGGCTGCGTGGCGGGGGCCGCGGGCATCTCGCGGTTGGCCGACTACCTCCGCGGCTGGCCCGACCATGTCGCGGTGCTGCTCTCGGTAGAGCTCTGCTCGCTCACCCTGCAGCGGGCCGACCTCAGCATCCCCAACCTCATCGCCAGCGGCCTCTTCGGAGACGGCGCCGCCGCCGTCGTCGCCTCCGGGCGGCCGAGCGCCGGCCCCCACCCCGGCCCGGAGGTGATCGCGACGGAGAGCCGCTTCTACCCCGACACCGAGCGAGTCATGGGCTGGGATGTCGGCGAGGGCGGCTTCCGCATCGTGCTCTCCGCCGAGGTGCCCGACATGGTCGACCGCCACGTCGTCTCCGACGTCGACGGCTTCCTCGCCCGACAGGGCCTGAGCCGCGCCGACATCGCCTCCTGGGTCTGTCACCCGGGCGGCCCCAAGGTGCTGGAGGCCTTCGAGCGCTGCCTCCGCCTCCCCCCGGACGCCCTGGCCCTCACCTGGCGCTCCCTAGAGGCCGTCGGCAACCTGAGCAGCGCCTCGGTCCTCCACGTGCTGCGTGACACCCTCATCGAGCGGAGGCCACCCTCCGGCTCCTACGGGCTGATGCTGGCGATGGGGCCGGGCTTCTGCTCCGAGCTCGTCCTGCTGCGCTGGTAGAGCCGTGTCCCTCACCGAGCCCGCCTCCTCCCTCCCGCTCTACCTTGGCTTCCTGGCGCTGATCGCCGCGGAGCGCCTCCTGGAGCTCGTCTTCGCGCGGAGGAACGCGGCCTGGAGCTTCGCGCGCGGAGGGGTGGAGCACGGCCGCGGCCACTACCCGGTGATGGTGCTGCTGCACACGGCCCTGCTCCTCGGCGCGCCGGTGGAGGTCTGGCTGCTCGACCGGCACACGAGCCCCCTCCTCGCGGGGAGCATGCTGCTCATCGCGGTCCTCGCTCAGGCGCTCCGCTGGTGGTGCATCACCAGCCTTGGGCCCCGCTGGAACACCCGCGTCATCATCGTCCCGGGGCTCGCGCCGGTGACCACCGGACCATACCGATGGTTCACACACCCGAATTACATCGCGGTCGTCGTAGAAGGACTGGCCCTGCCGCTGCTGCACGGGGCCTGGCTGACCGCTCTGGCCTTCTCGACGTTGAACGCGCTCCTGCTCCGCGCCCGCATCCGCTGTGAGGACGAGGCCCTGGCGACGCTGCCCGCCCCGCCTCGCGCCGCACCGACCCCCACTCAGGCCAGACCATGACCGAGCCCCTGCCCCCCTCCTCGCCGCTCTCGGACGACGATATCGCCGACGAGGTGCGCCGGATCGTCAGCGCCCAGCTCGGCCTCGCCGCCCCCCCCGAGGACGACGAGCTCGCCGCGCGGCTGGACTCCATTCAGCGGATGGGCCTCGTGGTGGCGATCGAGGATCGGTTCCGGGTCTGCTTCAGCCCCGAAGATGACGAGCGAGCGCGCACCCTCGCCGATCTGATCACCATCGTCCAGGAGCACAGCCGTGCCGCTCGCGGCTGATCCGAAGACCCTCCAGGCCTGCCTCCGCCGGGCGGCGCAGGTGGGTCGCCCCGGGCTGGATGGCCTCCGCTTCCTCGACTCCCAAGAGCAGGCCCAGTGGTTTGACTGGTCGGAGATCGAGCGCCGGGCCCTCGCCGCCGCCGGCACCCTCCGCGAGCGGGGGATCCGGGCCGGGGATCGGGTCGCGATCGTCACCCCCACCTCCCCCCTCTTCATGGACGCCTTCTTCGGATCGCTCCTCGCCGGAGCCACCCCGGTCCCCCTCTATCCGCCGGTCCGCCTCGGTCGGATGGCCGAGTACATCGAGAAGACCGCCGCCATGTTGGCCGCAGTCGACGCCCCCGCGGTGGTCGTGGACAGCCGCGTCCGCAAGGTCTTCGGCTCGGTCGTAGGCCGCCATCACCTCCGCCTGGGGGTGATCTCCGCCGAGGACCTCGCCCGCGGCGCGCCGGGTCCGGCCCACCCGGCCGAGCCCGACGAGCTCGCCCTCATCCAATTCTCCTCCGGCACCACGGTCGACCCCAAGCCGGTCGGCCTCACCCACGCCCAGATCCTGGCGAACTTGCTCCGCATCCTCGACCTCATGCCTGAGGAGGACGAGCCTCGGCACGCCGGCGTGAGCTGGCTGCCGCTCTACCACGACATGGGGCTGATCGGCTGCCTGTTCCCGGCGTTGCACCGACCGGGCCCGCTCACCCTCATCCCCCCCGAGGTCTTCCTGGCCCGCCCGGCCCTCTGGATCCGCGCCCTCTCGCGGTACCAGGGCACCGCCACCGTGGCCCCCGACTTCGCGTACGCGCTGTGTGTCGAGCGGATCACCGACGCCGAGCTCGTGGGGGTGGACCTCCGAGCCTGGCGGCTCGCCCTCGATGGCGCCGAGCCCATCTCGGCCCGCACGCTCCGCGCCTTCGCCGCCCGCTTCGCCGCTTACGGCTTCGACGAGCGAGCGCTGCTGCCGGTCTACGGCCTCTCCGAGGTGGCCCTCGCCGCCACCTTCTCCACGCCAGGGACACGATGGCAGAGCCGCCGCCTGGACCGTGAGGCCCTCGCCCAAGGGCACGCCGTGGACGCCGACGGCGAGGCCGCCACGGAGCTCGTCAGCGTCGGGCGCGCGCTCCCCGGCTACGCCGTCGAGGTGCGGGACGGCTCGGGCCGACCCCTGGAGGACGAGCGGGTGGGGCGGATCTTCGTCTCCGGCCCCTCCCTCATGCGGGGCTACATCGGCCGCGACCTGCAGCCCATCCTCGACGGCTGGCTGGACACCGGTGACCTCGGCTTCCTCGACCAGGGCGCGCTCACCGTCACCGGCCGCGCCAAGGACGTCATCGTGCTGCGCGGCCAGAACCACGCCCCCCAAGACATCGAGCGGGCGCTCGACGCGGTCGCGGGTGTTCGCACCGGCTGCGCCGCCGCCGTCGGTCAACGGGGCGAGGCTGGAGAGCAGCTCCTCGTCTTCGTAGAGGCCCGCGCGCCGCGCGAGGGCCTCGCGCAGGACTGCCGCGCCGAGGTGCTCCGCGCCACCGGCCTCGATCCCGCCCTGGTGGTGGTCCTCGAGCCGGGCAGCCTGCCTCGCACCTCGTCGGGCAAGATCCGGCGCGGTGAGGCCCTGCGGCGCTGGGAGCGGGGGGAGCTGCAGCCCGGCGACGCCGTCAACGCCTGGACCCTCGCCGGCACGCTGGCGAAGAGCGCGCTCGGCTATCTGCGGAGGGCCTGAGTGGCCCCCGACTTCGACCTGCTCGTCGCCGGGGGCGGCCCCGCCGGCCTCGCGGCGGCGATCGGCGGCGCGCTGCGGGGGATGCGGGTGGCGGTGGTCGAGCCCCGTCCGGGCGTGCTCGACAAGGCCTGCGGCGAGGGCCTGATGCCCCCCGCCCTCCGGTCGCTGGAGGCCCTCGGGGTCTCGATCACCGCCGGGCAGCCCTTCGTGGGCGTGCGCTACCTCGAGGGCCGCTGGGCGGCGGAGGCCGTCTTCCCCGGCGGCGAGGCGGGGCTCGGGCTCCGACGCCTCGTGTTGCACGAGCGGCTCCGATCACGCGCCCTCGCCGTCGGGGTGGAGCTCATAGAGGGGAGGGTCACCGACATCGAGCAGGGGGCCGAGGCGGTGCGCGCCGCTGGGCTGCGCGCCCGCTGGCTCATCGTCGCCGACGGCCTCGCCTCCCCCACCCGTCGCCGCTTGGGCCTCGAGCTCCCGAGCCAGAGCGCGGCGCGCATCGGCCTGCGACGTCACTTCGGCGTGGCCCCCTGGTCCCCCTTCGTCGAGGTGTGGTGGGCGCCCGGGGTGGAGGCCTACGTCACGCCGGTCTCCCCGACCGAGATCGGCCTCGCCCTGCTCACCGAGGCCGGCGAGGGGGCCGGACTCGCCGGCCAGGCCCGCTACGATCACCTGCTGACGCGCCTCCCCGCGCTACGAGAGCGCCTCCGCGACCCCACCAGCACCCTCCGCGGGGCCGGCCCCTTCGAACGTCGGCTGCGCAAGCGCGTGGTGGGGCGCGTGCTGCTCGTGGGCGACGCCGCCGGCTACCTCGACCCCATCACCGGCGAGGGGATCCGCCTCGGCCTCGACACCGCCGGGGCCGCCCTCGCCGCGATCCACGCCGGAGACCCAGAGCGCTACGAGGCCGACTGGTGGCGCCTCACCCGCAGCTACCGGTGGATGACGGGGGGCCTGCTCGCCCTCGCCCGCAGCCCGCGACTCCGCGGCCTGATCGTGCCGGGCGCGGCCCTGATCCCCGGGCTGATGCGCGGAATCCTCCGCCACCTCGCCGGATGATCGGCGACGCAGGCCCGCCCGATCAAGCCGGCCGGCCGCCGCCCAGGTCGTTCAGGAGCTGCTCCATCAGATGATCGTTGAGGGCGGTCACCACCTCGTCGAGCTCCCCTTCGATGATGCGATCGAGCTGGTAGAGCGTGAGGCCGATGCGGTGATCGGTCAGCCGGTTCTGCGGGAAGTTGTAGGTGCGGATCCGCTCGGAGCGGTCCCCCGAGCCCACCTGGGCCCGCCGCTGGTCGCGGGCGGTAGCGTCGGCCTCCGCCTGCTTCTGCTCGAGCAGGCGAGCGGCGAGCACCTTCATCGCCTTCGCCTTGTTCTTCGTCTGAGATTTCTCATCTTGGCACTGCACGACGAGGCCCGAGGGGAGGTGCGTCAGGCGCACTGCGGAGTCGGTGGTGTTCACCGACTGACCGCCAGGCCCGCCCGCGCGCATCACCTCGACCTTGAGGTCTTTGTCCTGGATGTCGACCTCGATGAGCTCGGCCACGGGCATGATCGCGACCGTGGCGGCGGAGGTGTGGATGCGCCCCTGGGCCTCGGTGAGCGGCACCCGCTGGACGCGGTGGACGCCCGACTCGTGGCGGAGGTGCTTGTAGCTGTCGGCCCCCGAGATCTGGACGATCACCTCGCGGTAGCCCAAGGCCGACTTCCCGGCGGCGCCGCCGACCTGGATCTCAGACTGGCTGATGAGCTCCAGCTTCCAGCGGTGCGCATCGCAAAAACGATGGTACATCCGATAGAGATCCGCTGCGAACAGCGCGGCCTCGTCCCCGCCCGTGCCGGCGCGGACCTCCAGGATGATGTCACGCCCTTCGAAGGGGTCGGGGGGCACCAAGGAGCGGCGGAGCTCCGTCTCCAGGCGGGGGATCTCCACCTCGAGGCGCCCGAGATCGTCCTTGGCCATCTCTCGGAGCTCTGGATCGTCGAGCATCTGCTTGACATCGACCAGCTCAGCGCGGGCCCGCTCAAGGTCAGCCCAGCATTGGACCACAGGCACCAGCCGGGCCCGCTCGGTAGAGAGCTCCCGAAGGCGCGTCGAGTTGCCAGCGACGGCGGGGTCCATCAAGGAGGCGTCGATCGACTCCAAGCGGCCCTCGGCCTCGCTCAGGTTCATGAACATCGGGGACTCCTCTCTACGAACCGGCGACGGCAGCGGCGCCGGTGCGGAAGGCCTCTCCCTCCAGACCGAGGTCGGCGACCCCTTGTAGCTCGTGGCAGGCCCAGGCCGCCTTCAAGCTGGCGATCGCCACCTCGAGCTGGGCGTCCTCGGGCTCGCGGGTGGTGAGGCGCTGCATCCAGAGCCCAGGCTGTGACATCCACCGACAGACGGCGAACTGGTAGAAGCGAGACGAGGCGCGGATCGCCTCATAGGAGAGGCCCGCCACCGGCATCATCAGCGGGATCTTGATCAGGACCTGGATCAAGTTCTTGAGCACCGTGTTCTCCACCGGGATCGGCGGCAATAGGGCGAAGACCGGCGTGAAGACCGCGATCGACGCCAGCACCACGAAGAGCAGGAAGCTCGTGCCGCAGCGCGGGTGGAAGCGGGTCCAGCGACGCACGTTCTCGACGTTGAGCTCGAGCCCCGCCTCCCAGGCGTAGATGCTCATGTGCTCGGCGCCGTGGTACTGGAAGACCCGCTGGATCTCCTTCATCCGACCGATCACGCCCAAATAGCCGAGGAAGAGCGCGGCCTTGATGAGCCCATCCACGAGGTGGAAGAGCGGATCGTCGGGGCTCAGCGGCAGGCCCGTCACCTTGCCGAGGCCGGCGGTGAGCAGGTGGGGCAGGGCCACGAAGAAGGCCATACCGAGGGCCATCGAAGTAGCGAGCGTACCGGCGATCGCCAGCTTCTCCTTCCGCTTCTGCTCCTCGACGGAGATCGTCGGATCGACGGGCGCGGCCTCCGCCTCGCCGGCCTGCTCGGCCGACCAAGACAAGGCCTTCATGCCGACCACCAGCGACTCGACCATGATCACCGCGCCACGAAGCACGGGGAGCTTGAGGAAGGGCATGCGGTCGGTGATTGGGCGGTAGGGCCAGCTCACGATCGTGATCTGCCCGTCCGGGCGACGCGCCGCCACCGCGACCGCGCGCGGCGCGCGCATCATGACGCCCTCGATGACCGCCTGGCCACCGATGTAGGGGCGGGCCCCAGCGATAGGAGGCGGAGAAAGCTGCGTGGACACGGCGTCCTCCTCCCTCGCTCAGGCCCGCGCCGCCGCCTCAGGCCTCGATCTTGTACTTCTTCATGAAGCGCTCGACGCGACCGGCGGTGTCGATCATCTTCTGCTTGCCCGTGAAGAAGGGGTGGCAGGCGTTGCAAATTTCAACGCGGATCGTGTTGACCGTGGAGCGGGTGGTGAACTTGTTCCCGCAGGCGCAGGAAACATTGCATTCATTGTAAGCGGGGTGGATCTCGGCGCGCATGATCGGTGCCTCCTGAGGCAGGCTCTGAATCGGACAGGGCCCCTCTCTTTGCCCACCGGATGCCGGATGTCAAGCCGGCGCGGCGCGGGGGCCCGCCGGCTTCAGCTGGCGACGCCGCCCAGGCGTCGGAGGGCGAGCGGCTGATCCTGCAGCACGTCCCCCGTGAGCTCGGCGCGGAGGGCCCGACGTTCGGCCTCCCCCGCCGGATCCAGGCGGCTCGTCTGCCGGGCCCGGAAGCGGTGGAGGTCAAACGCGGGGTAGAGGCCGCGCATGGCCAGCGAGGCGTCGAGGCGCAGCTCGGCGTTTGCGGTGCCCTCAAGCTCCTCGATCAGGGCCTGATCGACCGGGGAGTCGCTTCCGGTGAGGACCGCAGCCACCACCGTCAGGCTCCCCCCCTCCTCGAGACAGCGCCCCGCGCCGAAGTACCGGCGCGCCCGGTGGATCGCCGTCACGTCCACCACCCCGTGCAACATCTTGCCACCGGGGGGCACGGTGGCGTTGTAGGCCCGCGCGAGGCGCGAGAGAGAGTCGATGAACAGCACCACGTCGCGGCCCTGCTCCACCATGCGCTTCGCCCGCTCGAGGGCCATGTCCGCCACCTGCACGTGGCGGGTCGCCGGCTCGTCGAAGGTGGAGGAGAGCACCTCGGCCCGCAGCACGCGCTGCATCTCGGTGACCTCCTCCGGCCGCTCATCGACCAGCACCACGATGACGTACGCGCCCGGTTGCTGGGCGAGGACCCCCTCGGCCATCTCTCGCAGGAGAGTGGTCCGGCCCGAGGCCGAGGGGCCGAAGAGGGCGACCCGGTGGCCGAAGCCGATCGGGGCGTGGCGATCGAGGAGCTGCAATGAGGCCGGCGATTCGGGGCCGGCGAGCTGGAGGTGCCGCCCGCTCGGCACCGATGTAAAATTGTCGAAGAGCAGCTTCTCGCGCTCGGTGTCGGGTGATCGGTCGTTGATCGCCTCGATCTTGATCAAGGCGAAATACCGCTCTCCTTCCTTGGGCGCTCGGACCGCCCCGCGGACGAGGTCTCCCGTCCGGAGGTTGAAGCGCCGGATCTGCGAGGGGGAGACGTAGATGTCGTCAGGGCCAGGCAGGTAATTGCAGTCCGGGGACCGCAAGAAACCAAAGCCGTCGGGGAGGGTCTCGAGCACCCCCGATCCGTTCGCGCCGGCCGCGCCCGCCTGACGACGGATGAGCTCGAAGATCAGCTCCTGCTTCTTCAGCCCGGCGGCGTTGTCCACGCCCTGGTCGCGGGCCAATGCGACGAGTTCAGGGATGCGCCGAGCGCGTAGATCAGTGAGATCGAGGGGCATTGGGCACGGAGAGCGGGAGGGAGGAGGGCGATCGATGATCACAGCCGACTTGCGACGTGTGTCCCGACCGGAGTCCCGATCGAAGCGCCGACCGAGAGCGGGGAGCGTGATGATCCGATCGGACTGGCCGGCTGTCAATCTCTTACAGGGAAGGAGCGCGGGGCCCCGGGTCGCGATCGGTCCCCCAGGGCCTCCGCCGGAGCCCGCCGGGTTGGCTCGGCGGGATAGGGGCCGCCCCGACCGGAGGGACGGTGGTCGGCCCACGCAACATCATCTTCATCGTGGCCGACAGCCTCCGCTACGACTCGGTCACCAGCGGCGCCACCGGCCTGCCCTACGTCCAAGCCCACGCCGCCGCCTTCTCGGAGGCCCGTTCTGCGGGGTGCTGGACCTTGCCCGCAACGGCCTCGATCTTCACGGGTCTGCTGCCCCACGAACACGGCGCCACCAGCCAATCTCGCATGCTCCCGCCGGGCCTCCCCACCGTCGCCGAGCGCCTCCGAGAGGCGGGCTGGTCGACGGCACAGATCACCGCGAACGTGGCCACCACCGATATCTTCGGCCTGCACCGCGGCTTTGACGAGGTCGAGCGAATCTGGACCATGGTGAGGCCCGACGCCGCCCGCCTCGAAGAATTCCTGGCGCTGATCGCCCGCCCGAGGGTCCGCGAGCGCCTCCTCTCCCCCCGCTACCTCGCCGGACAGCTCGCCCTCGACGTCTCCGCCTCCAAGGTCTGGCTGCAGGACACCGCCGAGGCGATCTTCGATCGCGCCCGGGCCCGCATCGCCGCGACAAAGCGGTCTGGGAAGCAGAGTTTCCTCTTCCTGAACTTGATGGAGACCCACTTCCCCTACCACGTCGGCCCGCGCCTCGAGACCCTCGGTCGGGGCTATGCGGAGGGCCTCTCCGAGCTGTACGCCCTCTTCCACCTCGTGAACCAGACGTGGATGATCGACGGAGAACGACACTTCTCCGACACGATGCTCCAGCGGCTCCGGGCCAGGCAGCGCGTCGCCTGGCTTCGCCTCGCGCCCAAGATCGATCAGTTCGTCGAGGAGCTGCACCGAGGCGGGGAGAACCTCGTGGTCTTTCTGTCCGATCACGGTGAAAACTTCGGTGAACAAGGCTGGCTCTACCACTTCTCCAATGTCTCGGACGCCGGCAGCCGGGTGCCCCTGTACTGGCTCGACCCCGCTGGCGCGCCCGCCCTCCACGCCGCGCCGGTGAGCACCCGCTTCCTGCATGGCGCCCTGCTGCACGCCGCCGGCCTCGAAGGTGGCTCCGACGCGCTCTTCACCGCCCCCGAGCGGGCCGCCGCTGAGCTCGAGGCCTTCTGGTACGACAACGCGGGGCGGACGCGGCCCGAGTACCGCATGAACCAGCTCTGCTTCATCGAGGGAGGCGAGCGGTACCGCCGCCGGCACGCCCAGGGCGTCTCCGCGGAGTGGTCCTGGGCTCCCCGCAGCGGCGCCCTCGGCCCCGAGCCCCGCTTCGAGCGCCTCCCGGTCGGCTTCGACCCGGTCCGGGAGCGGGTGACCGATCGCGGGCGGCGGGCCCACCTGACCAAGGTCGTACGCGGCTTCGACCAGCGCTCCGCCCAGCTCCATCCGTAGGCTATGGTCTCCGCGGAGCTACCCGCCCATGACTCCGGCTTCCCCTCCCCTCTGGATCGGCCTGCTCGCCGCTCTCTCCGGCTGCGCTGGCGCCTTCCTCACCGAGACGGGAGACACGGCCTCGGTCGACCCCAACGCAGCGCCGGAGGTGCTCGAGGCGGACGTCTGGTGCTACGAAGGGACCTCTTGGGCCGCCGCCGTCACCTTCCTCGACGTCCAGGGGGCCGACACCGTCGAGTCCATCGTCGAGGACGGCGTCGTCGCCTCCCGCGAGGGCGAAGACGTCGCCGTGTACAGCCTCGTCTGCGGCGGCGACGGGCGGTGCTCGGGGGCCTGGGACGCCAGCGCCGACGGCGTGCTCTGCGAAGAGGCCGCCACGTATTCTTTCACCATCCGCGTGCTCGACGTGGACGGCCACTGGTCCGAGCCCCTCGTCGTGACGGGCCACCAGGGCACGGACGCCTCAGGCCGCGTTCAACCCGGAGTAGACGATGAGATCTGCCTACCTGCTGAGCACCCTCAGGTTCTCCCTGCTCGCGTTCACCCTGCTCGCGTTCACCCTGCTCGCGGCGGCCTGTGACAAGGCCAAGGCCGATGTCGCAGACTCCGGCGGCGCCAGCGACGGGACGGACGGGACGGACGGGACGGACGGCACCGACGGGACGGACGGCACCGACGGCGGGGACGGTGAGTCCCCCGAGGTGCTCTCGGCGAAGGTCTGCTGCTACCCGAACGTGAGCGACGGCGCCTATTACTGGGCCGTCTCGGCCACCGTCGATGACCCGCAGGGGGCCGACACCATCGAGAGCCTCTACGACAGCGGCGTCACGGTCTCCCAGAGCGGCACCGAGCTCGCGACCTACGCCATCGTCTGCCGCGATGGCTCCTGCACCGGCACCTTCAGCGAGCTTGACGACAACGTGGCCTGCGCCAACGTGAGCGCCTACACCTTCGCGGTCTCCGTGGTGGACAACCACGGCAACGTCTCTCCGCCCCTCGAGGTGAGCGGGGTCGAGAGCGCGAACGCCGCCTGCGAGTGAATCGGCCTCCGAGCTCGTGACCGGCCAGCCACCACCGCTCCCCGAACCTCAGGCCGGGGAGGGCGACGCCGCCGGGATCAGTTCACGAACCAGCGGGGGGGCACCCAGGCCCAGCTCGCCGCCGACGTCGCGGGCTCGGTATGGCCCACCACCTGGGTGGCCACGACCTCGCGCACGGCCGTCAGCACATCGTGGCGGGTGAGCACAGTGGCCTCTTCGAGGTGCAGGGCTTGGGCGATGCCGGGGATGTTTTTTTGACCGATCGCGCGGGTCGGGGTGCCGGGGAGCTTGTCCACGACCGCCCCCTGGATGCTCCGGACGAAGCCGGCGAAGGAGCGATCTTCAGCGGCCACGACGAGCCGGCCCGTGCGCCCGACGCTCTCGAAGACGCTGTCGAGATCGGGAGGGACCAATGTGCGAAGATCGATGACCTCCGCCTCCAGGCCCTCCAACGCGAGCTCGGCGGCGGCCTCCATGCAGGTCCAGACCGCCCGCCCCCAGGCGACGACGGTGATGTCCCGGCCGGGGCGCCGGGTGGCGGCCTTGGAGAAGGGGACGCGGAGGGAGGGATCAATGTCGGGGATCCCGCCTCGCATTACGTGCTTCTTGAGGGCGGCGACCTCGGCCGGATCGGTCGGCTCGCCGGGGAAGGCGGGGCCGAGCGTCTGGCGGTACATCCACTTGGGCTCGAGCACCACGACGGAGCCGCGGTAATCGGCGGCGGTGAGCAAGAGGCCGTAGACATCCCAGCTCGTCGAGGGCATCACGACGACCAGCCCCGGGATCGGCGCGAAATAGCCGTCCAGGCTCATCGAATGGTAGACCGCGCCGCCGCCGAAGGGATCCACCGGCATGCGCAGCACAGTGGCAAACTTCGACCGGCCGTTCGAGGTCCAGTAGAGGTTGCCCATGTGGACGAGCCAGTGGAAGGCGTTGAGCGAATAGTCGCCGAACTGGATCTCGGGCAGGGTGATGAGGTCACGGTGCAGCGCCGCCCCGCAGGCCGTGCCGAGGATCAAGGGCTCGTTCAAGGGAGCGTCGAAGATGCGGGGGCCGTGCTTCTGGAAGAGGCCGGCGGTGGCCTGCATCACCCCGCCCAGCTTCGCCACGTCCTGGCCCCACATCGCCCCGCCATGAATCCGGATGATGTGGTCAATCGCCGCTCGGATGGCCCCCGCGTAGGTGATGTTGGTGCTGCCCGCGGTCTCTCCCTCGGTCACCTCGGGGAAGGGGGGGTAAATGTTCTCACCGACGGAGTCCGCCGGGGGATCGGGCTCTTCGCGCACCTGCTCGAAGAGGGCTGAGACCAGCTCGTTCTCCTGGCTCATCAGCCGGCCGAGCTCGTGGTGCGCGAAGAAGTCATGCCCCGAGCCCGGGATGCGCCGCAGCTCGTCTCCTGCCTCGATGACCCCCTGCTGGAGCAGGTCTTCGCCGAGCCGGATGATGGGGTCGTCCTGCGAGAGGTCAAAGGTGGTGACCGCCGCCGAGCTGTGCCCGTTGAACCGAGGGAGGTGGTGGACATGGAGCAGGACCGGAGCCTGCTCGTCGCGGGCGTAGCGCGCGGCGGCGTAGACCGTCCGATAGACGTCCATGAAGTCACGGCCGTCGCAGTCGAAGGGACGTACGTTGAAGGCCTCGGCGTAGGCGCGGAAGTCCTTGATTCCACGCCCGCTCTCGGCCCGCGTGCTGATCGCGATGCCGTTGTCGGTCACCATCAGGATCATCGGCAAGCGCCAGACGCTCATCGCGTTCATGGCGTCGTGCATGTCGCCCTCGGCGGTGGTGCCGTCTCCGACGATGCCCATGGTGATGGCGTCGTGGACCCCCTTCAACTTGAAGCCGAGGGCGTAGCCGGCGGCCTTGCCGAGCTGCATGCCCACGGGGCTCTGGACGGGCAGGATGCCCACCTCGGGGAGGTCGAGGTGGTAGACCATCTGCCGCCCCCGGCTCATGCTGTCGGTGTCCTTGGAGAACTGCTGGCGGATGACGTCGAGCGTGAAGTCCGCCCGACCGTGCAGCTCACACCACATCGAGCAGAGCGCGCCCGACCGGTAATGGGGGACGACACCGAAGCGGCTCGGCCCGACCACCTTGGAGAGGGCGAGGGCGGTCGCCGTTCCGTGGATCTCCTCACCCGGGCCCCAGATCGCGAACTTCACCTCACCGCGGTTCACGAGGCGCACGATGTGCTCTTCGGTGGCCCGCGAGCGCACCGCGACACGGTAGGCGAGGCGCAGCTCGTCTGCGCTGGGCATGGGGATCGCGTCGGACGAGGCGAGCCCCACCACGCTGTGCACCGGGGCAGTTGCCGGGTTCTGGGGCGCCGCCGATCCGTCCTGCTGCATGACCTCTCCCTCGAAGCTGCGCGCTCTAACACCCGCCCGCGCGCCGGGCCCCACGGCCCCGCCCGCGGAGGCCCCCTTTCAGATCACCCTGTTCAGATCACCGAGTTCAGATCACCATGTGCTCGCCGTGCACAAATGTCCGTCCGAGCTGGAACGGCCGGAGCGAGGCGACCCCGTCGAGCACGGAGATGGAGTCGAGGTCATGGCCGGCCTCGGCGAGGGCGTCCGCAACCCGGGCCGTGAAAGGCCCGAACATCGCGCCGTGGCCGCTGAAGCCGACGAGCCGCATCAGGTTCGGGACGGCCGGATCAAAGCCGAGGAAGGGGTTGTGATCGGGGGTGCTACCGTAGAAGCCGCTCGTGGTGGCATGGATGCCGGCGAAGTCCGCCAGCGACGGGACGAAGCCGGCGAGCTCGGCCCAGGTCTCGTAGCCCTTGGTCTCGGTGCCGCTGCGGTGGTCAAACTCGGCGCCGATCTGGTCCTGATCTTCATCGCGGAAGTCGGGCTCGGGGCGGGCCTCGTGGGCCCAGCCGGTCATGAGCGTGTCGGCGTTCTCCGGGTGGCAGTAGGCGCCGCCGGGCGTCACCACCATCGGCATGCGATGCAAGTCCGCCCCGGACAAGGCGCCCGCCCGGGGCAGGAACCAGAGGTAGCGCTTCAAGGGGTCGATCGGAAGGCGCGTGGCGCCGAGGGCCAGGGCGGTGCGCTGGCTCCATGCATTGGTAGCGTCGACGAACAGATCCGCCTCAAACCACCGGTCTCCGGCCCTCACCGCCACCAGCCGATCGCCCTGGTGGCGCCCCTGCTCGACCGGGGCCGACTGCAAGATCTCCACTCCCCGCGCCCGGGCCGAGGCCGCCGCCTCTCCGTAGACCACCTCCGGGCGGAGGAAGCCGTCGGAGGGACACCAGGTCGCGCCGACGATCCGCTCCCCGTCGACATACGAGAAGCGCTCCACAGCGGACGCCCGATCGAGGAGCTCGACCTCCGACAGCCCGACTCGGCGCTGCATCGCCACACGGACCCTCGCCTGCTCAAGCGCCTCCGCGGAGTCAAGGAGGAAGAGGTAGCCGTTCTCCACGATGGGGACGATCATGCCGCCCACCTCCTCGGGGAAGCGGCGGTACACATCGACCGAGTAGCGCATCCCGAGGACGGTCTCGGGGGTGGAGAACTGTTGACGGATGCCCGCGGCGGTCCGCGAGGAGGAGCCCGCGCCAATGTGCCTCGCTTCGAGCAGGGTCACCTGCCAACCCGCCCGCCGCAGACGCACGGAGGTGAGGGTCCCAGTGATGCCTCCGCCGATGATCACGACCCTGCCGCTCATCGCACACCTCCGCGCCAGCGGGCGCAATGTCTATCCGGTCTGGCCCCAGGCGCCCCGAGCCCGGCGCTGGCCCCCGCAACCGAGTATGCTCGACCCATGGGACCCTCCGCGCTGTTCTACGCCCTCCGGGTGGCCCGCGTCGGGGCGACCTTCGCCCTCGCGGGCTGGTTGGCGACCCTCGCCATCTTGGTGTCCAACGCAAACACCTCCATCTGGGACGCGTTCAACGACACGGTGATCTGGCAGGGGGCGCTGGCCGCCCTCTCCACCACGATCCTCTGGGGCCCCGTGCTGGCCTGGTCGAAGCTCCCCCGCTTCCTGGCCCCTGTCGTGGCCTGCCTCGCAGGCGTGACCGCCCTGTTCATGTACTTCACGTTCTGGCCGCCCGAGTGGAGCGCCACGACCTGGAAATATGTGGGCATCATGCTGATCTCCTATTGGCACGTCCTCGTCCCTGCTGCTGCCGGGGCGGGGCTGATCGCCGCGCTGTGGAACCACCGCATCACGCACCGCCACACCACCGCGCAGGCCGCGGCGGCTGCGCCGCCCCTGGCCCCTCCCGCGTCCCCCTCGCCCTCGGAGGCCGCGCCCAACGAACGGAACCGCACATGAGCTCCCCTCGCCCCATCGTCCTCTGCATCCTCGATGGGGTCGGCTGGGGCCGACGAGACGACGGCGACGCCGTCTGGCTCGCCCGAATGCCGCACCTGAACCGCATGCTCGCCACACGCCCCTGGTGCCTGCTGCGGGCGCACGGCACAGCGGTGGGGATGCCGAGCGACGAGGACATGGGCAACTCCGAGGTGGGACACAACGCGATGGGCGCGGGGCGGGTCTTCGACCAGGGCGCCAAGCTCATCGACGCCGCGATCCACAGCGGCGCGGTGTGGCGCTCCCCGACCTGGGCCCGGGCGATCGCCGCCGAAGCCGCTGGCGGCACCCTCCACCTCATCGGTCTCTTGAGCGACGGCGGTGTGCACTCCAACGTCAGCCACCTCCGAGCGCTGCTCCGCCGGGCGCACGCCGAGGGGGTTCGCCGTCTGCGGCTACACATCCTGACGGATGGGCGCGACGTGGCAGCCCGCTCCGCCCTCGACTGGGTCCGCCCGCTCGAGGGCGAGCTCGCCGATTACGGCGCGGGCTGGGCAATCGGGACCGGCGGGGGGCGGATGCACCTCACGATGGACCGCTACGAGGCCGACTGGGCCATGGTCGAACGCGGCTGGCGCTGTCATGTCGGCGGGGAGGGGCGCCGCTTCCCGTCCGCCAGCGCCGCGATCGAGACCCTCTACGCCGAGGCCCCCACGATCGACGATCAGTGGCTGCCCTCCTTCGTCGTCGGCGACTACACCGGCATGGCCGACGGAGACGCCGCGCTCCTGTTCAACTTCCGCGGGGACCGCGCGATCGAGATCAGCCGCGCCTTTGACGAAGGGCCCGACTTCGACACGAACTGCTTCGGCCGGGCCCCTCATCCGAGCGTGATCTTCGGCGGCATGATGGAGTACGACGGTGATCGGCATATTCCCGCCCATTACCTCGTCGAGCCCCCCGCCATCGACGGCACCGTGGGCCAAGCGCTGGCCGCCGCCGGTCGCCGTGTGCTCGCCATCTCCGAGACGCAGAAGTTCGGTCACGTGACCTACTTCTTCAACGGAAACCGCAGCGGAGCGCTCGCGGGAGAAGATCAGGTGGAGATCCCAAGCGACCGCCTCCCCTTCGATCAAGCTCCGGCGATGAAGGCACGCGAGATCGTGGCCCGGGTGAAGCTGGCCCTGAAGAGCGGCCACTTCGACCACATCCGCCTCAACCTCGCCAATGGCGACATGGTCGGCCACACGGGCAAGCGGGCCGCCGCTGTGGCCGCCCTCGAGGTGGTCGATGAGTGCCTCGGCGAGCTCGAGGCGGCGGTGCTCGAGGCGGGCGGGGTGCTCCTGGTGACCGCCGACCACGGCAACGCCGACGAGATGTGGATGCTCGATAGGAAGAAGGGTCGCTATCAGGCCGACGCGGACGGCTACCCCAAGCCCTGCACCAGCCACTCCCTCAACCCGGTGCCCTTCATCGTGGTCGAGGCGGAGGCCCGCCACGCCCTCCGCGAGGGTGGTCCCGGAGTGATCGGCGGCGGCATCGCGCAGATCGGGGCGACGTTGCTCGAGCTGTGTGAGGTGCCGGTCCCGCCCGACTACCTGCCCTCGCTGATCCTGTCCGCCCCCAGGCGCTCGCCGTCCGAGGAGCCACCGTGCGCCTCGTAGACCTCCGGTCCGACACCGTGACGCGCCCCACCGCCGGCATGCGGCGGGCGATCTTCGAGGCGGAGGTCGGCGACGACGTGCTCGGCGACGATCCCACCGTCCAGCGCCTCGAGGCGACGACCGCAGAGCGGCTCGGAAAGGAGGCGGCGCTCTTCGTTCCCTCGGGCACCATGGCCAACCAGCTCGCCATCCGCCTCCACACGCGGCCCGGCGACGAGGTGCTGATGGAGGCCGGCGCCCACCCCTTCAACTATGAGGCGGGGGCCGCGGCGATCATCTCCGGCGTCTCGATCCGGCCCCTCCCGGGCCGACGAGGCCTGCTCGACCCCAGCCAGGTGTCCGCCGCTCTTCGGCCCATCGATCCTCACTTCTCGCCCGTCACTCTCCTCACGGTGGAGGACACCGCCAACCGCGGCGGCGGCGTGGTGCACCCCCTCCCCTTGCTCGACGCCCTCGCAGAGACCGCCGGGGCGATCGGCGCCGCCGCACACCTGGACGGGGCCCGCCTCTGGAACGCCGCGGTGGCCTCCGGAGTCGAGGTCAGCCGGCGAGCCGAGCGCTACGACACCGTCAGCGTCTGCCTCTCCAAGGGGCTCGGCGCCCCGGTGGGCAGCCTGCTCTGCGGTCCTCGCGACCTCATCACCCACACGGCCCGCCGCTTCCGCAAGGCCCTCGGCGGAGGCATGCGCCAGAGCGGCCTCCTCGCCGCAGCGGGGCTCTACGCGCTCGAGCACCACGTCGAACGCCTCGCCCTCGATCACGGGCGCGCCAAGGCGCTGGCCCACGCGCTGCGGGCGCTCGGCCTCGACGCCCCCGAACCCGAGACGAACATGGTCTTCGTGACCTTCCCAGGCGCTCAGGAGAGGCTCGCCGACCTCGAGGCCGCCGGGCTGCGCTGTGGCGCGGTGTCCGCCGACACCCTGCGGTGTGTCACCCATCTCGACATCAACGACGAGGGCCTCGACCTCGCCATCGACGCGTTTCGGCGGACCCTCGGCGGCTGAGCGGCGGCGCTGCTGGGGCCCCCCCGCTCTCTGCCACCGCCATGCTCAGTCGCAGGAGGCCAAGCCGGCGTAGGCGATATCGACGACGTCTCCCTCGCCGGGCGCGGGGTCGGAGAAGACCACCGCGTTCGAGGTCGAGTCGTAGCTCCAGTTGGTGGCCACCACCCCGTTCACGTCCACCGCGATGCTGTCCGGCATCGGGGTGTGGGTGAGCGAGAAGGTGTTCTGGTTGACCGAGGCCTCGGCCAGCATGGCGAGGTTCGAGGGGCTGGTCCAGTCCGAGCAGATGGAGAGGAAGACCCCGCCGGTGTAGTTGACGGCCTCGTAGTAGCCGGAGCCGGCGTCGGCGGTCGCACACCCGCCGGGGACCGGACCCGCGACCGCAGAGATGTGCGTCATCGCCAGCGAGCCCTTGGCCGTCGCGATGCGGTCGGCGAGGACGTTCCAGGTCTCTCCGGTGATCACGTCGGACTGCTCCGGCTCATCCGAGACGAGGATGACGTGCAGGAGCGCGTCCTCTCGCAGGAAGCCTGTGTTGCAGTCGCTGGGGCCGGTCTCCTCCACCCCGTTCGCCGCGATGGAGAGCAGGGCCTCGGTCAGCCAGCCCTCCGAGCCGCTCACCCCCGCCGAGAAGGTGTTGGCGTAGTTCGGGGTGCTCGGCGTGAGGACGCCCGTGTTGGAGCAGCCGTCATCCTCCGTGACCGCCATGACCTGCCAGTCGGTCGAGTACGACGACAGCTCGTTGATGAAATTGCTGAAGTCGCCTGAGAGCTTGGCGATGTCGTCGTCCATCGAGCAGCTCTGATCGATGGCGAAGAAGATGTCCGAAGGCGGATCGGAAGGAACGGCGTAGGAGTCGAGGTACTCCCCGGCGAACCGCCCGGTGCCAGTGATCTCGGCGTGGCGCACACCCATGGGCTCGTTCGAGGAGACCGCGAGGTCACCGAAGTAGTCAACGGCGTCGCCGGGCTCGAAGGTCACGGTGACCGTGGTGCTGGCGCCCGGCTCGAGGGTGATCGGCAAAGACCAGTCGTTGACCAGGGAGAACGCGCCGTCTCCCGAGTAGGAGATGCCGTCGATGACGAGAGTGTCCGTCCCGATGTTGGTGAGCTCCGTCGGAAGGTCCTTCGGGCAGCCGGCGTAGGCGTTGCCGAACTCTACGGGATCAGGGCGGATCTCCAGCTCAGGGATGAGCCCCTCACCGGTGAGGTAGACCGGCACGAGCGAGCGGTCTTCGTCGTTGGAGTACACGAAGATCGTGGCCTCCTCGGCGTTCGCGCCGAGCGGGGCGAAGGCGACATCGATCGACTCCTCGGCGCCGGGCGGCAGCTCGAGGACCGTGCTCTCCGAGAGGATGGTGAACGAGAGGGCGCCGTCCCCATCCACGATCATGTCGGAGACGAGGAGCTCGGTCGCCCCGACGCTGCGGACCGTGTAGCTCTGCACGACGGCGGAGTCGTCGGGCCCAAGGGTGCCAAAGTCAAGGTGATCCGGGGTCACCTCGATCGCCGGCCCCTCACCCCCCGCGTCCTTGCTGGTGGGCACGAAGGTCTGATCGCTGCACCCGGCGGCGGCGACCAGGCAGAACAGCAGAGCTCGGGACATTCACCCTCCCGGCACCCGCGCGCTCCGCGGTGCCACTCGACCATTGTGGCACTCGCGAAGACCCGGGGGAAGCCCGCCGAGCTCAAAAACCCCGGCGGCCTCCGTCCATTGTCAGCCCAGGAGGTCCTTGACGGCCTCGCGCTCCGTCAGCAGCTCTTGGACCGTGTTCTGGATCTTGGCCTTGGCAAACTCGCCGTGCTCGATGCCCTCGACGATCGACCACTGCCCGCCCGTGACGGTGCACGGGTAGGAGAAGATCAGCCCGGAGGGGACGCCATACTCACCCTTCGAGGGCACGGCCATGCTGGCCCAGCTCCCCGCTGCGGTGCCCTTGTGCCACTCGGCCATATGGTCGATGGCCGCGGCGGCAGCGCTGGCCGCGCTTGACGCGCCCCGCGCCGCGATGATGGCGGCGCCGCGCTTGGCGACCGTGCTGATGAAGGTGCCTTGGAGCCACTCGGCGTCGATCGCGTCGCTCACGGCCCGGCCGTCGGCCTCGGCGTGAAGGTAATCCGGGAACATCGTGTCCGAGTGGTTGCCCCAGATGCCCAGCCGACGGATGGCACCAGCGGTGAGCCCGAGCTTGGCGGCCAGCTGGGACACCGCCCGGTTCTGATCGAGGCGGGTCATCGCGGTGAAGCGCTCCGCCGGGATGTCCTTGGCGGCGTTCTGCGCGATGAGGGCGTTGGTGTTGCAGGGGTTGCCGACCACGATCACGCGGACGTCGTCCGCAGCGTTGTCGTTGAGGGCCTTGCCCTGCCCCGTGAAGATCGGCCCATTGACCTTGATGAGGTCCGCCCGATTCATGTCCTTCGTGCGGGGGCGGCTGCCGACCAGGAAGGCCTGGTTCACACCCTTGAAGGCGACGTTCGGATCATCGCTGATCTCCACGCCGTGAAGGAGCGGGAACGCGGAGTCAAGGAGCTCCATGACGACCCCCTCGAGGGCCTTCATGCCCGGAGTGATCTCCAGGAGTTGAAGGATGACCGGCTGATCCTTCCCGAAGCAGTCGCCCGAGGCGAGGCGGAAGAGGAGGGCGTAGCCGATGTTGCCAGCGGCGCCGGTGACGGCGACACGAATCGGAGCGTTCATGATGTCTCCCTGAACCAGGATTAAATGTACTTCTTACATTCCTCCGGGTCGTCCGTGCTGTCGAAGGTCTGTTTACAGACTCGGCAACGGAACTCGACCCGATACGGCGGAGCGGTGACCCCCATGAAGATCACCCAGAAGTGGGCCCAACCCGAGTGCTTGGGCTCCGGGGACACCATCAAGTGTCCCCGACTGTATCCACACGAGCAGGCCTTCAGGGGCTTCGAGGGCGGCTCCGCCGAACCCGCATCCGCCCCCCGCTCAGCGCTCACGGTGCCTTGGCGGGAACGCCCGCCTCGGCAGGAGCGACCGCGCCCTCGGCAGGAGCGACCGCGCCCTCGGCAGGAGCGGCCGCGCCCTCGGCAGGAGCGGCCGCGCCCTCGGCAGGAGCGACCGCGCCCTCGGCAGGAGCGGCGTGACCGCCCTCGACGGGGGCCGCCGACGGCGTCACCGAGGCCGGCGCAGCAGCGGCGGCGGCCGCGGCCTCGAGCATCGCCTTCTCCGCCTGGACGGAGCCCCAAAGGTCGGCCGGCTGTCGGAGGGTGTGAGACTGCCAGAAACGGGCGGCGCTCATCGCCTCCCGGTCCGCCTGGGTCGCGAAGGTGTTGTTCTTCTGACCCGTCGCCTGGTCCATGCGCAGATTGTAGTTGCCGGTGATGGCCACCACGTCTCCGCGGCTCGACAGGTCAAACATCGTGAAGATGAAGAACAGCGCGATGAACCAAGGGGCGGAAGCGAACACCAGCCGGTTGAAGGGGGTGTCGTACTTGAGGTGCATGAACCACAAGATCACCAGCGTCGCCTTGGCGCTGGCCACCAGCATGGCCACGACGATCGACAGCGTGCTCGGGAGCCCCATGTAGGACACCAGCACCGTCAACACCGTGAGGACCAGCAAGCACCCGAACACGGTGAAGTAGGTGCCGAGGGGGGTGATGTGCGGACCATCCCCGTGGGCATGCGGAGTGTCGGAGTGAGCGTGTGAGGACACGGCTTGTCTCCAGAAGAGAGGTTGGTCCGACCTACTTGACCAAGTAGAGCAGCGGGAAGAGGAAGATCCAGATGAGGTCCACGAGGTGCCAGTAGAGGCCCACGTTTTCAACGGCAGAGTAGTTGTGCCGGTCGAAGTGGCCCTTGTTCAGGCGGATCCAGAGCCAGCCGAGGAGCCCGATCCCGATGACGACATGGAGGCCATGGACACCGGTCATCATGAAGTAGACCGCGAAGAACAGCTGCGGTGCGTCATGGACGGCCCGCACAGGGTCCAGCGTCTCGTGCGAGTAGAGCTTGCCGGGAAGCAGGCCGTCATGGATCTTGTGTGAGTACTCGAAGGTCTTGATGACCATGAAGCCGAGCGCACAAAGGATGGTGACCAAAATGTAGTTCTTGGCCTTCCCCCGTTCCTCAAGCTGGGTCTCCCGGACCGCGAGCGCCATGGTGAGGCTGCTCAGCAGCAGCACCACCGTGTTGGTTGCCCCCATCGGGATGCTCAGGTGCTGGTAGGACTCGTGGAAGGTCTCCGGGTACATGTAGCGCACGGCGACGTACGCCATGAACAGCCCACCGAAGAACAGGAGCTCCTGCACCAGGAAGGCCCACATCCCCAGCTTATTCGCAGCGTTCTGCTGCTCCATGCTGTGGAAGTGATGGGCCTGATCCTTGTGATGGGCGTGCTCGTGACCGTTTTCAACAGCAGCAGTGCTCATGTTCAGCCCTACTCGACCGAGGTCTCGGGGAACTCGTAGGGGCCCTTCCGGCAGACCGGCGTGCCCTCGAAGTTGAACTCAGGCGGAGGACAGGAGGTCTGCCACTCCAACGACATGGCGGCCCAGGGGTTCCGCTTGGCCTTCTCGCCCGACTTCAGGGAGAAGAGGAGGTAGCCCAGGATGACGAACAGACCGAGCCCGAACAAGAAGGCGCCGACCGTGGACATCTTCTGCCAGATCTCGAACTGCGGCAGGTACTCATGGTACCGGCGCGGCATTCCCTGGGACCCTGCCACGAACTGAGGGAAGAAGGTCAGGTTATAGGCCAGGAAGACCAGCACGAAGTTGGCCTTCGCGAGGCCCTCGTGGAACATCCGGCCCGTGATGAGCGGCCACCAGTGGTGGATGCCGGTGATGAGGGCGAAGAGCACGCCGCCCATCATCACGTAGTGGAAGTGAGCCACGACGAAGTAGGTGTCGTGCAGATGCACGTCGGTGTTCAGCGTCGCGAGGAACAGCCCCGTCACACCCCCGATCGTGAAGATCCAGAGGAAGCCGAGCGTGTAGAACATCACCGTGTTGTATCGGATGGAGCCCCGCCACAGCGTGCCGATCCAAGCGCAGGTCTTGATCGCGGTCGGGATGGCCACGCCGAAGGTGATGAACGAAAAGATGGTCCCGGAGAGCTCGGACTGGCCCGACACGAAGAGGTGGTGACCCCAGACGAGGAAGCCGATCGCCGCGATGCCGACCGAGGAGGCGGCGATGGCGTTGTACCCGAAGATGTGCTTACGGGAGTTGATACAAATCGTCTCGCTGATGATGCCAAAGGCCGGCAACACCATCACGTACACGACCGGGTGCGAGTAGAACCAGAAGAAGTGCTCGAAGAGGACGGGGTCACCGCCGAGGGCGGGGTCGAAGATGCCGATGTGCAGCGTCCGCTCGAAGATCAGCAAGAAGAGCGTGATCGCGACGACCGGCGTCGCCAGCACCTGGATGAGCGACGTCGAGTAGAGCGCCCAGATGAAGAGCGGCAGCTTGTTCCAGGTCAAACCGGGAGCGCGCATCTTGTGAATCGTGACGATGAAGTTCACACCCGTCAAGATCGACGAAAAGCCCAGGATGAACGCGCCAAGAAGCGCCGAAACAACCGAGCTGTTCGAGTGCGCCCCCGAGTAGGGCATATAGAAGGTCCAACCCGTGTCCACGCCGCCCGACACCAGCGTGTAGACCATGAACAAGGCCCCACCCATGTAGATGTAGTAGCTCGCGAGGTTCAGCCTTGGAAAGGCGACGTCCTTCGCGCCTAGCATCATCGGCATGATGATATTGCCGAGCGAGGCCGGGATGGCCGGCACCAGCACGAGGAACACCATGATGGCGCCGTGCAGAGTAAAGAGCTTGTTGTAGTTGTCCGCGCTGAACAGATCGCCCTGGGCGGTGAACAGCTCCGCCCGGACCGCGAGGGCCAGAAGCCCTCCGACCAAAAAGAACGAGAGAATAGAAGCAAGGTACAACACGCCGATCCGCTTGTGATCGAGCGTGACGATCCAGCTCATGACGCCGCGGTGGGCGGTGAGGTAGGAGTCACCCTGCCCCGTCCCGTGGGACGCGCCTTCGACGGAAGTGGTGCTCATGGTGATCCTCGCTACTGCAGCGACTTGATGTAGGCGATGAGGTTGTTGATCTCCTCATCGCTCAGGCGTCCCTGGAAGGCCGGCATCGCGGGGGGGAAGCCCGCCACGATCTTCGCCGCCGGCACCATTATGGACTCCCGAATGTAGTTGTCATCGATGTCCACCGTGGCGCCGCCCTCGAGGGTCTCCTTGGCGCCGTACTTGCCCTTCAAGGTCGGGCCCACCATCGCGGAGCCGTCGACCGAGTGGCACCCCGTGCACCCGTTCGAAGCGAACAGCTTCTCACCGGCCTTCTCGGGGGACACCGGCTGGCCATCTCCGACCTGCGCCTTCATCCAGGCGTCGTAGTCGGCGGGAGCCAGCACCCGGATCTTACTGAGCATCCGCGAGTGCTTCGTGCCGCAATACTCGGTGCAGTACACCTGATGCTCACCCGGCTCGTCGGCCTGGAACCACTGGACCGTGTACCGGTTGGCGATGACGTCCTTCTTGATCCGGAAGTCCGGGACGTAGAAGCTATGGATCACGTCCACTGACGACATCGTCAAACGCACCGGCTTGCCTGCCGGAACGACCAGACCCTCTCCATCGTACTCAGAGAGGCCGCCCTCTTTGAGGTTGGCGAAGGTGGTCACGCCGTTCGCGTACTGAAAGGTCCAGTTCCACTTCTGCCCGGTGACGCGGATGTCCATGGCGTCAGCGGGGGGGACCGCCTGGTTGATCCAGCCTTGAAACCCGAGGAAGAACATCGCGAACAGCAGGAAGGTGGGGAAGATGGCCCACACCGCTTCAAGGGCGTGGCTGCCCTTGGTCGGGCTGGTCTTCTCACCTTCCTTCCGCTGCCGATACTTCAACGTGAAGAGGAGGGTCGCCCCCATCAGCACGATGAAGAAGACGAGGTCTATCCAGTAAATGAAATAGAACGTGAAGTCCGTCTGCTTGGCGTATTCGGTCGCCGCGGGCGGGAGCCAGAAGGTGGCCTTCTCGGCCGCCTGAGCCGCGCGGATACCCAGCAGCGGCATGAGCATGGGTGACATCAGGTCGAACTCCCACGAGACCGGTTGATATGTTCCCTACGCCACAACGACAAAGTGAACCCGCCCAGCCCAATGAGGGAGAGGACACCACCGAGGCGCATGACACCGAATGCGGCCGGCGTGTAGCGGCCGGCCGTCGAATCATAATGAAAGCAGCTCAGGATCAGCTTGTCGATCGGGCTCCCCGCCCGACCTTCCGCCGCCTCCATCACCGCGAATTTGAGATCACGCTCTGGAAACTGGAAGCCGTAGAGGTATCGGGCAACGGCCCCCCCCGGTGAGATCACCGTGATCACCGCAGGGTGGGCGTACTGCTGAGTCGCCTCGTCATAGTGGTACCGGAAGCCCACCGCGCCAGCCAGGGCCTGGATCTGGCTCTCCTCGCCGACGAGGAAGCTCCAGTCCACATCGCCCTTTCCGAGGGATTGGAGGTAGCTCGCGCGCTTTGTCGCCGCGAGCTCGGAGGTCTCGGTGGGATCGATGCTGACGGTCAAAACACGGTAATGGTCACCTGGCGACCAATCGAATTGCCGGAGGCCATCGGTCACTCCGTTCAACACCACGCTGCAGAGGGTCCCGCAGGTGTAGTAGTTGAGCGTGAGGATGACCGGCACGCCGTCATCGAAGTAGTCTCCGAGGCGGACCCGCTTCCCGGTGTGGTCGGTGAAGACCAGCTCCGGATCAAGGGGCTGACCGAGGTGCTCGTCCACGGTCACGCCTTCCAGCGCGCTCGGCAGAGGCTCCGCGGCCCGGGCCCACGGCATCGCGAAGAGCGCCGCGCAGGCCAAGGCCCCGCGCGACGTCCAAGCGAGCCCACGGGCCCCCCTGTTCACGGGTTGCCGCTCCAGGTCGCGCCCGCGTCCATCGGGTAGCCCTTGGCGTTCAGCTCATGGGCCGTCGCGAAGCGGAAGAACACCACCACCGCAGCGACGGTGACCACCACCCCGACGGAGAGGGCCCCCGCCAGGATCATGAGGAAGGTCGTCGGGACTTCATCGGGTTCGGTGCCGATCGCCGCCAGTTCGGCGTCGGTCGGTTCCGCACCCTGGTAGGCGTTGGAGCTGCTCACGGAGTGGACCTCTCTGAAGGTGCGGGGCCCTAACCCTCGCCCTCCGAGCCCGTCAACGCGCGTCGAGAATTGCCATACGGCCGGGGCTGCGTCAGGATCCGTGCAATTCACTCCCCGCTGATCGCCCGCCCCACCTGAACTTGACGACCCTCAGACCGACCCTCACCTTCCCTGTTCGCGGAACCCTGGGGCCGCTGTCCTCCGCGCCCGGTGCCGATGGCGTCCTTGCCCTCCAGTGTTTGCCCGACGACCCACGCTTGCTTGACGAGGGGCCGGACCTGGGGCACAAGGGAGCCTGCGAACGATGATCCGCCCCTCCGCCAGCGTCCAGATGCCCGGCTCCAGCGCCTCCTGCCCCGAGGACGCAGGCGCGGACGCGCCAGACGAGCGCTCCTCCCTCGCGAAGCTCCGCGGGACCGCCCAAGACCTGATCTCGCTCACAAAGCCGAGGCTGTCTTCGCTCGTGCTGGTGACCGCAGGCGGCGGCCTGTGGCTCTCCGGGGTCGAGGTGCCGTGGTGGCAGGCGATGGCCGCCATCGGGGGCACCACGATGGTCGTCGGCGGCGCCAACGCGCTCAACAACTACATCGAGCGCGAATCCGACCGCGAGATGGCTCGCACGGCCAGGCGCCCCCTGCCCGCGCGCCGCCTCAGCCCGACGCTGGCCCTCGCCTTCGGCGTCGCGCTCTCCTTGGTGTCCATCCCCCTGCTGGCGGTGCTGACCACGCCCCTCGCGGCGCTCCTGGCCGCGGGGGCACTCGTCCTGTACGTGTTCGTCTACACGCCGCTGAAACGACGCAGCTCCATCTCAACGCTGATCGGCGCCATCCCCGGGGCCCTCCCTCCGCTGATCGGGTGGACGGCCGCCACCGGGACGGCCGACCTCGGCGGGCTCGTGCTCTTCGCCCTCCTGTTCTTGTGGCAGATCCCCCACTCGTTGGCCATCGGCATCTACCGACGCGCGGAGTACGAGGCGGCAGGCCTCGTCGTCTTCCCGAGCGAGCACGGAGAAGAGGCCACCCGGCGACAGATGTTGCTCTACACCCTCCCCCTCGTGCCGATGCCCGCGGTGTTGGCCCACGTGGAGCTGGCGGGGCCCTTGACCATGAGCCTCGGCTCCCTCCTCGGCTTCGGCTTCCTGTGGCTGGCCTGGCAGGGCTATCGCGACAGCGGTGGTGCGAAGTGGGCGAGAAAGCTTTTCTTCTACTCGCTGATCTACCTGACGGGAATCTTCTTCGTGCTCACCGTGGATCAGTGGCTGTGATCACCCTCTGGCTGTTGGCCACGGCCTGCACCCGCGCCACGCCCCCGGAAGACTTCGGCCCCGCTCCGACGATCTCGCTCGTCGACCAGCGCGGTGCTCCCTTCACCTCGGCGCAGCTCGCAGGTCGGGTGAGCGTGGTGGACTTCATCTTCACCCGCTGTACCGAGCAGTGCCCTCGCCTCAGCGCCGAGCTGATGACGCTCTCCCATGAGCTCCCCTCGGAGGCGGGAGGCGCGCCGCTTCAGCTCTTGTCGATCTCCGTCGACCCCGAATTCGACCGTCCCGATGTCCTCGCCCAGTACGCGAGGGCGTTTGGTGAGCACCCCCTCCCCTGGTCGCTTTTGACCGGAGAGCGGGCCGAGGTCGACGCGGTGATCGCCGGGTTTCAGCAGGGCCTCGAGCGCAGCGCTGACGGCGCCGGCGTGCCCTCCATTTTGCACAGCGAGCGCTTCGTCCTCGTGGACGGGGCGGCCCACATCCGTGGCTTCTTTCCGGTGATGGAGGACCGCGACGCTCTGCTCCAGGCCGTCCGGGGCCTCGACGATGGCGCGCCCTGAGCCCAACGCCTCTCCGCGCTCGGCCCGCCGAGCGCCCGAACGTGCCTCGGAGCCCCCCATGCCCCAGACTCTCCGCCCCCAACCGCACGCCCCCGCGCTCTCCCGCGCGCTGCTCGTCTGGGCTTGCTCAGCCGCCGTCGCCTGCGGATCGAGCATCCCCAAGCCTTGGTCCAAGCGGGAGGGTCAACAGACCGTGGTCGGCTCCGGCCCCGCCGAGGAGCGCACGGCTCGAAGGAGTGAGGGCGAGGCGGGAGCCCCCGCTCGATCCGACGGCGCCCAGGGCTCGGGGATCCAGGCCCCGCAGGTGCAGCGGGTCGGTCCCGAAGTGCCCGACGACCTCCCTCCGGTCGAGGTCCGCTACGATCAGGTCTGCGCCACCGCTCACATTGAGACCTGCCCAGAAGGCACCACCTGGAAGGACGAGCGCCACGACCACAACCGGGAGTTTTGTGCGCTCTCGAACGGGGTGCGCCACGGGCCCTATGTAGGGTTGCACCCGAGCGGAAAGATCAAGGAGTGTGGCCCTTATGTGGGCGGTATTCGCGAGGGCTACTGGTCCGAGTGGGACCGGGACGGCAAGATTGCGGGCACGTGGCGGTGGGTCGGCGGCTCACCGACGAGCGGCGTCGTCCCCGAGTGAGCCCCGTCGTCGATCGTCGCGAAGGGACGATGCCGGCCGCTAGTGGACGCCAGCGACGCCGAGCGCCCCTGCGAACATCATGAACAGGAACATCAGACCATACACGATGATCACAAACAGGATGATGGCGCAGTACAGACCGGCGAGCAGGAAGCCCACGCCCCCAGCGACCATCCCCACGTTGGAGAGCGTTCGAACCGGGGAGTCCTCCGCCGGCAGACGCTGCTGCACGCTCCACGACTTCCACACGCCGTAACCGGCCAACCCGACGCCGATGAAGGCCGGGAGGTAACAGGCGAAGGGGGAGAGGGAGGCGCAGACCAGCCCGCCCATCCCACACCAGATCGCCGTCGTGGCCTCTGCCTCGATCTCGGCGGGGTCGGCGGACTCATCCATCATCTCAAGGGAGGACATGAGGGGCCCCGGGGGTGATCGTCGCAGCCTAGCTCACTTTGAACCTGAGCGCCCCTCGGCGAGCCGCTCCAAGAGGTCGTCCACCATTCGAAGGGTGAGCCCCCAGATGCGCGTGCCTTCGATCTCGACCACCGGCAGCTCCACCTCCGCGCCCCCAAACGGGTAGCGCATCGTCCCACGCCCCTCTCCACGGACCAGCCGGTCGAGATGGAACCAATGGACGGAGGCCACCTCGGCGTTGGGGAGGAGAGATGGGTGGTCGTCCAGCGTGTACACGAAAGGGGTGACGCGATGGCGCCGTCCTGCGATCCGGAGGGGGGTGACCAAGCTGGGGAGGCGGCCCAGGAAGCGCCCGCCCCGCCCAAGCGCGAGCCCCACCTCCTCCAGCGCCTCCCGCTCTGCGGTGTGCCGGAGGGACTCGTCGCCCGGCTCGGCCTTCCCACCGGGGAAGGCCATGTGACCGCTCCAGGGATCTCCGACCCGATCGGCCCGTCGGATGAACAACAGCTCTCCTCCCGGTCGAAACACCACGGCGACCGCGGAGGCCACGTGGACCTCGGAGGGGGCGACGAGGAGCGGGTCAGCAGCGGTGGCGTCGGGGACCTCACCTTCGCGGAACAGCGCCTCCAATCTTCGCATCCCCATGCTCGCTCCCGGTTCGGACACCCCTACCCATGGAGGGTAATCCTGCCACCCCGGGTTAGCTGGCCGGCCGTCTCTCCGCTGCCGCCATCCGAGGGCGCCTCGAGCGGACGGGCCGATGTGAAGTTGAGGATCCCCACAGGCGCGTGCCGTCGGTTACCGGGCTCGGCCCGGCCAGGGGCCGAGCGCAGCACAGGCAGGGAGAAGCAGGGTGGCCGAAAACAACAACCGTCCCTCCGAAGACGATGACGATCTCGACACCTCAGATGACCGAGGCGCCGGGAGACGCTTCCTCGACTGGGTCTGGGACCTCGTCAAGACCTGGGGCCCCGCCCTCTTGACCGTGCTGCTGATCCGCTCGGTGCTGGCCGAACCCTTCCGGATCCCCTCCGGCTCGATGGTGCCCACCCTGCAGATCGGCGACCACATCTTGGTCACCAAGTTCTCCTATGGCTTCCGCATCCCCCTCACCCGCGTCCCCTTGAGCGATCTCAAGGTGCCGGCCCGTGGTGACATCGTCGTCTTCGTCTACCCTCCTGAGGACGATCCCAAGGGAATCTCCTACTGGGTCGATCTCCCCTTCCCCTCGATTGACCTCCATGGGCTCGGCTTGCCGGTCACCATTCCGGGCACCGCCACCCTCGACTACGTAAAGCGGGTGGTCGGCCTCCCCGGCGACACCATCCAGGTGAAGAGCAACGTGCTCTACATCAACGGCGTCGCGCAGGAGCAGCGGTACGAAGACGACTACACCTTCATCGACGCGCCGGGCTGCCGCGAGAACCCCACGCGGCGCCTCGAAGAGTCGCTCGGCGACATGAAACACTCCATGCTCGTCTCCTCCAGCTACGGCGAGCACGTCCCCGACTACGGCCCGAAGACCATCCCCGACGACCACATCTTTGTGATGGGCGACAATCGAGACCACTCCGCCGACAGTCGCTTCTGGGGGCTTGTTCCCTTGCGCGCGATCAAGGGGAAAGCCCACTACATCTGGCTCTCCTACGACCAATGTAAGCAGGGCATCCCGATCTTCGGCGAGTTCCGCAGCGATCGTTTCCCGAGCAGCCTGTACTGACGAGGCCGCTCCCTCCCCTCGACTCCCCCCCCCTCGACTCCCCCCCCCTCGACTCCCCCCCCCTCGACTCCCGAGTCGCTTAGACTGTGACCTCCTCAATCAACGGAGTCGACGGAGTCTCCATCCAAGGGTTCGAAGGGAACGGTCTCCGCCACGAGCTTCTCGTTTGAGCTCCGGACGACGCGGGAGAGCTTCTGGAGGAGCTGCCACATCAGCTTCACGCCGAGATCACTGTCCTCCTTGAGGAGCTGCAGTAAACGATCACGGTGGATGACCAACACCACGGAGTCTTCGAGGACCACGGCGTCCGCCGAGCGCTGGGGCATGTCGATCAGGCTCATCTCACCGAAGTAGTCTCCGGAGCGCATCGTCGCGAGGCGCACCTCGGCCTTGTCGATCGCGACCGAGCCCGAGGCGACGAAGAAGCACTCCCTCCCCGCCTCGCCTTCTCGAAAGAGCACGCTGCCGGCGAGCGGTCGCCGCTCACTGGCGATCTGGCAGATGTGCGTGAGCTCGCGAGAAGTACAGTATTGAAAGAGGTCGACCCGTCGCAGCATGTTCAGGTGCGCGCGATTGGAGGAGAGCGCCTCGGCCCCCAGCTTCTCATCCACCCGCAGCACGAGGGCGGTGATGTTGTCGCGTCCGCCGCGACCGTTGGCCGTCTGGACGAGCTCTGTGGCGGTGGCCCCCTCGACCGTCCCGCTCAGGGTGAGCGCGACCTCCCGCAGGCCGACATACCGATGCAGTCCATCGCTGCACAGGAGCATCCGGTCGCCCAGCTCCAGCTCGAAGTGGAGGGTATCGACGTTCACCGAGGGGAAGACCCCGAGGGCGCGGGTGATGACGTTCCGGTTCCGGGCCTTCCTCGCCCCCTCCGGGGAGAGCGTGCCGTCTCGGAGCTGCTCTTGGACGAGGCTGTGGTCTTCGGTGAGCTGGTGGGCCTCGAGGCCGCGCAGCAGGAAGACCCGCCCGTCGCCGACGTGGGCCAGGAAGGCGGTGCCCTCGATGATGAGCAGGGCGTCCATCGTGGTGCCCATCCTGCCCCCTTCGCCCGTGATCGCCACCGCGGCCTGGTGGACCTCCTCACATGCGTGCTGGATCGCCGTCTCCAACATCGCGCGAACGGCACCCCGTGTGGCGTCGGTGGGGCTCCGCCGAAAGAGCTCCAGCACGCTGCGGTGCGCGGTGACCGACTCGCGGAGGACGTTGCACGCGAGCTGAGAGGCGACGTCCCCCCGCGCGAAGCCGCCCATGCCGTCGGCGACCGCAGCCAAGCCAAGCTCCGGCACCAGAAGGAAGGTGTCCTCGTTCACCTTTCGAGTCTGTCCAACGTCCGTGGCGCCCCAGGCTGAGATCTTCACGTGTGTGCTCCGCGCGCGCCCGACCCAACCCGGCGACGGTGTGCCTCATGTTAGCCCTTCCCGTCCCTCCAAGCCGCTTGGCGGACGCCACCCGCCACCGCCCGCTCCAAGGCTCGGGATCTGCGTGCGACGACACCCAACTTCGCTGCTGGCGGTCGAGATCAGCGCCGCGATCCTGTTCGTGCTGCTCGCGGCCGGGATGCTGTGGTCCGGAGATCAAGACGGCGAGCTCGTCCCCTTGGACGGCGCGGCGCTCGCCACAGGCCCATCGCTCGAGCGTTGGTACGGCTTCTTCCTCCAGGATCAGCACGTCGGCTACTCGGTCACCCGCTCGTCGCCGGTGTCGGGCGGCGGCACCCTCTTCGAGGAGCGATCGAGCTTTCGCATCGTCACCTTCGGCAAGATCAACGAGGTGGTGACCGCCAGCGCCGCGCTCGTCGACCCCGCGGGCGCGCTGCTTCGTTTCGACTCGTTCATGGCCTCCGGCGACACCCGCATCAGCGCGCGAGCCAAGGTCGAGGGCAGCCACATCAGCATGGAGGTCACGCAAGCCGGTGAGACCAACACGGTCGACTTCGCCACCTCCGCCCCCCCGCAGGTGAGCCTCTCCCTGGAGGCGGTGCTGCGGCGGACCGCGCTCACCCCGGGGCTCCGCTTCTCGGTCCCCTACTTCGATCCCCTGATCCTGAAGGAGGACCAGATGGAGATCCGGGTCGACGACCTGGTGATCCTCGACAACGGCGAAGAGGCCTACTGGCTCAGCACCAGCCACGGCGGCACCACCACCCGGGCCCTCGTGACCCCCACCGGGGAGGCGCTGCGCGAGGAGACCCCTCTTGGCCTGAGCCTCGTGCGGATGACGCCCGAGGACGCGCGGGACATCCCCACCTCCGCCGAACCCACCGACCTCATCGGCCTCTCCGCGGTACAGCTCGAAGGGAGGCTGAAGGGCGCCCGGGAGCGACATCGCCTCACCCTCCGCATCAAGGGGGTCGAGCCATCGCGGGTCTGGAGCGCTCCCCCGCTGCAGACGATCACCGACGACATCGTGCGGATCAAGATCCCCGCGCTGGACGAGCTCCCGACGCTCCCGGTGCGCGACGACAGCGACCCCCAGTGGCTGGTGTCCACCCTCACGCTGCCCGCCTCCCACCCCGAGCTCCGCATCCGCGCCGCCGAGGTCATCGGCGACGCCACCGACCGCCTCACCGCGGTCCGCCGCCTCGTCGACTTCGTCTACCGCTATGTCGAGAAGGTGCCCACGCTCGGTGTCCCCAACGGCCTGGAGGTGCTCCGTGAGGCCCGGGGCGACTGCAATGAGCACACCGCCCTCTTTGTCTCGCTCGCCCGCGCCGCCGGCATCCCGGCCCGGATCGCGGCCGGGGTCGTGTGGTCCGACAGAATGGGGAATCAGCCCGCCTTCTACTACCATGCCTGGCCCGAGGTCCGGCTCGGAGGCCCGACCGACTGGGTGCCGGTCGACCCCACCTTTGGTCAGCTCCCCGCCGACGCCACCCACGTAAAGCTGGTGGAGGGGGACCTCGACCGGCAGGTAGAGATCATGGCCGTGATGGGCCGCCTCGGCTTCGCCCTCGTGGAGGAGCCCTGAGCTTCGGCCGCCGCTTCGGGGCGACCCCACGGGGAACGTGCTACCTGCACCAGGATGGAGGCGCCGGTGATCCGGGTTGAGGCAGTGGAGAAGCGATACGGCGCCTTTCAGGCGGTCCATCCGCTGAACCTCCACGTACGCCCCGGCGAAGTGTTCGGCTTCCTGGGCCCGAACGGCGCGGGGAAGACCACCACCATCCGGATGCTGGCCGGCGTCCTCCCGCCCACGACCGGCCGCATCGTGATCGACGGCGTAGACATCGCCGCCGAGCCGATCGAGAGCAAACGTCGGGTCGGTTACATTCCAGACCGCCCCTACCTCTACGACAAGCTCACGGCCCGAGAATTCCTCCAGTTCGTCGGGGGCGTCTACCAGATCCCCGACGACGAGGTCCGCGCCCGCGGTGACCGCCTCCTCCGCGAGAACGGGCTGTTGTCGCGGGCGGATGAGCTCATCGAGGCCTACTCGCACGGCATGAAGCAGCGGCTGGTGCTGTCAGCCGCCCTGCTCCACGAACCCCGCCTGCTCATCGTAGACGAGCCGATGGTCGGCCTCGATCCCTCCGGCGCTCGCCAGATCAAGGCGCGCTTCCGCTCCATCTCCGAGTCCGGGCGGACGGTCTTCCTCTCCACCCACTCCCTCGTGACCGCTCAGGAGGTCTGCGATCGAGTGGGCATCCTCTACCGAGGCCGGCTGGTGGCCATGGGCAGCGTCGCCGAGCTGCTCAGCGAGCGAGGGGGGGCTGACCTCGAGCAGGTCTTTCTGCAGATCACGGAAGAAGACGCGAGTCAAGACAGCGAGCGAACCGCGTCTGGAGGGGATGCATGAACAGACCAACCCTGTCCTTCCGGGCACCACACCCCGTCCAAGGCGCCCTCCTGCTCCTGGCAGCGCTCGGCCTCCCAGCCGCCGGCTGCGCGGGTCGGAAGAGCGCCCGCCTGGAGGGCGCCTACGAGCTCGGGGAGCCCGGCCCCGGCTGGAGCCGAGTGGCCCCCGGCGGCGCCGACCGCGCTTGGTGGAACGCCTCCCTCTCGGCGACCATCTACGGCGACTCCAACTGCCTCGAACGGTACGAAGACAGCGAGCTGACCGCGCTCCTCACCCACCTCACCTTCGGCATCGCCCAGGGTGAGCCGCTGCGCCAGGAGCCCCTGACCCTGTCCGAGCGCGAGGGCCTCCTCGGCGTCTGGGACGGCGCCCTCGACGGAGTCGCGGTGCGCGTCGGCGCGGCGACGACCAAGAAGGACGCCTGCACCTACGACCTCCTCTACATCGCGCCACCTGTCACCTTCGACAAGGGCTGGTCCGACTTCGAGTCGGTGCTCGCCGGCTTTCGAACCCGGGGGGGCTGAGGCGTGTTCGCCCACAACGAATTCCTGTTGGCCTTCGGTCAGATCTGGCTGCTGCTCGGCCGGTCGGTGCGGGCCTTGTTCCGCCCGCCGCTGGAATTTCGCCTGATCCTCGTTCAGCTCGAACAGGGCGGGGTGGACTCCTGGTCCATCGCGGTGCTCACCGCCGCCTTCACCGGCATGGTGATGGCCAGCCAGTTCGCCTGGGGCCTCGCCCCCTTCGGCGCCTCCCTCTACACCGGGAAGCTGGTGGCGCTCGGGATCGTGCGGGAGCTCGGCCCGGTGCTCACCTCCCTGCTCGTGGGCGGTCGGGTCGGGGCCGGCTTCACCGCAGAGATCGGCTCGATGGCCGTCACCGAGCAGATCGACGCCATCCGCGCGCTGGGCGCCGACCCCGTCCGCAAGCTCGTCGTTCCCCGCCTCGTCGCCATGGCGATCTCCATCCCGCTGCTCACGGTGCTCGCCGACGTGGTCGGCTGCGCGGGCGGCATCCTGATGACCATGGTCAAGGTCGGGGTGACCTTCCGCTTCGCCATCCAGCAGCTCAACGAGACCATCGAGGTCGGCGACTTCATGCACGGCGTCATCAAGAGCCTGTTCTTCGGCGCCATCATCTCGCTCATCGCCTGCTGGAACGGGATGCGCACGACGGGCGGCACCGAGGGTGTGGGCCGCGCGACCACCGCCACCGTCGTCTACGTCTCGATCACGCTCCTCGTCACTGACTTCCTGCTCAGCACCGCGCTCATGGCCGTCTATGCCTGAACAGACCCCGAACGAGCCGCACGTCCCCGTCTCTCCGCCCCCGGCGCCCGAGCCGCACGCGCCGATCATCGAATTTCGCGGGGTGAAGAAGGCCTTCAAGTCGAAGGTCGTCTACGACGGGCTCGACCTCGACATCTACCCCGGCGAGACGCTGACGATCATCGGCGGCTCCGGCGTCGGCAAGAGCGTGATGCTGAAGCTCCTCATCGGGCTGATGCGCTCAGACGCCGGCAGCATCGTCTGCTTCGGCGAGGACGTCACCCAGATGAAGGAGAAGGAGCTCCTCGGGGTGCGGAGCCGGGTGGCGATGCTGTTCCAAGGCGCCGCCCTCTTTGACTCCATGTCCGTGGCCGAGAACATCAAGTATCCGCTGGTCGAGCACAAGTGGGGCACGCCCAAGGAGATGGACGACCGAGTGGCCGAAGTGCTGGAGATGGTCGACCTCCCCGGCGTGCAGCGCCTCAAGCCGTCCGAGCTCTCCGGCGGCATGCGCAAGCGGGTCGGGCTGGCGCGGGCCATCGCCATCCAGCCGGAGGTGATCCTCTACGACGAGCCCACCACCGGCCTCGACCCCATCAACGTGCGGCGCATCAACACCCTCATCCTCTCGCTCCAGGAGCGGCTTGGGGTGACGAGCGTGGTGGTCACCCACGACATGGACACCGTGTTCACGGTCACAAACCGACTGGCGATGGTCTACAATAAGAAGATCGCCTTCGTCGGCACCCCCGAGGAGGCGCGCTCCGCAGACTTCCGCTACCTCCGGGAATTCATCCAAGGCGGCCGTGGGACCTTGCTCGAGGATCTGTGACGGTTGCGGGCCGGCGAGCACAAGGGTCAGCTCAGGGGCACTCCGCGGACAGGCTGTATTCGATCTCGATCCAGGCTCCCGCGGCCGGCTGTTCATCCATGATCACCGCGTTGGCGGCGGCGTCGTAGGTCCAGGCGCTGGTTCGAAGGTCGTCCACCTGGACGATGATCGTGTCGGGATCGGGCGGATCGGCGAGCGGGAAGGTGTCAGAGCCGCCTCCCACCAGCAGGGACGCGATGTCCTCGAAGGTGTCCGTCCAGTCGAGGGAGCAGATGGAGTGCACGCTCCCGCCCGTCGACATGCTGGCGTCGTAATACCCCGTGCCAGGGGTGGCGGTGGAGCATCCATCGGGGACGTCGCCCACGATGCTCACGACCATGGCACCCGGGGCGAGCGCCTCGATCTCGCCGACCGTGAACCCCCATCCGGCGGGTGATTGGTCTGCCTCATCGGAGACCATCACCAGGAGCGGCTTGCTCTCGGGGCGTAAGAAGCCGTCGTTACAGCCCCCCGCGCTCTCGGCGAGTCCGGCCCGGGCCACCTCCAGCCCGGCCTCGGTGTACCAGCCCCAGGGCCCCACGACGGCCTCCTGGAAGGCGGCGACGGCGTCGGGATCGCCGGCGCGGAGGATGCCGCTGTTCGAGCAGCCGTCATCATCGGTGGCGACCATGGCCTGCCAGCTCACGCCGGATGCGTCGAGCCGCTCGACGAGGCCGCCGAAGTTGTCGCGGAGGCGCTCGCGGTCGTCGTCCATCGAGGAGGACTGATCGACGAAGAAGAGCAGGTCGACGACGGTGAAGGGCCCCTCGGGCTGCCGCCAGGTCTCGCTGCGCTCGTCGGAGGCGAAGCCGTCGCCGAACGCGGTCCAGTCGGCGCTCTCGGTGCCGTAACGATCGTTCGACTCGACGAAGAGCGTACCCGGCTGCTCCCGATCGCCGGTGGGCTGGTAGGCCACCACCACCTCCAGCGAGCCGCCCGCGGCGATCGAGGTGGGGAGCACCGGCCCGCTGTCGAGTGACCAACCCTCTCCGGTCTGGGAGATGGCCGAGACGACGAGCGCGACGTCACCGACGTTTCGGAGGGTCACGGGGAGGAGGGTCTCGTGGCATCGGTAGACCGGCCCGAGGTCGGCCGCCTCCGGGTCGATGACGAGATCAGGGTAAAGACCGCCTCCGCGCAACGGGACGTCGAGCACCGGCGCCACACGATCATTGCTCTCGATGGTGAGGAAGCCGTCATCCTCGTCGGTGACCGGCTCATAGACCAGCTCGACCTCGACCCCCGCGCCGACCCCGATCGAGAGCGGGAGCTCGACGGGCAGCAACGAGAAGGGAGCGCTCGGGCTCATCGTGTCGATGATCAGGGTGGCCGTACCCTCATTGCGCAGGCTCAACACCGTGGTCACGCTGCCGTCCCAGCTGACCCCGCCAAAGTCCACGATGTTGGGATCCACGCGCAGGTCGGGCGCGGCGTCGGGATCATCGGCGCTCTTGTTGATGCCGTAGTCCTGGCACCCCATCTCGGCCACGCCCAGCCACACGGCCCCGATGAGGAGCCGGGGATCGCGCGATGCCAGGGTGAAGAGTGAGAGCCTTCGGCGGTGGGGCACGGGCACGGGCGCTCCGGTCTCGGACGATCTGCCACCCCATCGTGCCAGAGCCGGAGGGCGTCCGCCATGACCGCCGACACGAAGCCCGCCTTGAAGTCACGCTCACAACCGCCCTCGTCCACGGTATGCTGAACAGTATCGTTGAGGAGCCTCCATGCGATCGCGCGCTCTCGCACCCGTCCTGTTCACCCTCCTCTCCTCCCTCCCGCTCGCCGGGGGTGGCTGCGGCGGCGCTGGAGTCGGAGACGAGAAGACGGGCGGGGCCGTCACGGCGCCGGCGATCGACGTTGTGCCAGGCTCGCTGAGCTTTCGTGTCCAAGAGGGCGAGGCGGGGCCGATCACCAAGACCTTCACGATCGCCAACTACGGCACGGAGGCGCTGCAGATCGAGGCCTTCGAACAGACGGGCAGCGCCGGCTTCACGATCCTCTCGGGCGGGGAGGCCGGCCCCCTCGCCCCGAAGCACAGCCAGACCGTCGTGGTCGCCTTTGACCCTGCAGCGGGCGCCCCGAGCGCCGGGCGCGTCACGATCCGCTCCAACGACCCCCTGCACCCCCAGGCGGAGGTCGAGCTCGAGGCCCTCGAAGAGGGGGAGAGCGGCGGCGGCGGGGACACCAGCAACCCCGTGCTCGAAGAGCCGGTGCTCGACGTCTTCCTGCTCCTCGACACCGCCTACGACTACTCCTGCTACCACGGTGACCTCGAGAACTTCGTCGAGGAGACCGTCGAGGCCCTCTACGGCCACTTCGAAGGCGTCGCGGTCGGCCTAGGCACCTACGACGACTACGTCCAGGACGGCTGGGCCGCCTCCAACGGCACCCCCTACCGGATGCTGCACGCCATCTCGACCGACCACGACTCCGTCGTCGCCGCCGCCCAGGGCCAGGCGATGGTGTACGGCGGAGACTCCCCCTCCTCGGCCTACGAGGCCCTGTACCAGGCGACGTGGGGCGCCGGCTACGACCAGACCTGCGACGGCGACTTTGACCCCACCACCGACATCCAGCCCTACGTCGCCGACGTCGATGACGCCTTCCACGGCGCGGCCACCGGCACCTACGACGCCACCGTCGAGGGCTCGACCAGCCGCCCCGGCGTGGGCTGGCGCGAGGGAGCGATCCACATCGTCATCATGAGCGCCGACAACGTGCTGCGGGACAGCCTCCAGGGCCACGCGATGCCCTCCGGGAGCTGCGCGGAGGGGGCCTCACAGGCCCTCGCCGTCGCCGCCTTCCAGGCCACCGACACGCGCCTGCTCACGCTGAACGTCTACGAGTTTCAGGCCTCCGATCCGAGCCTGCAAGCCCAGCTCATCGACCTCGCCAACGCAGGCGGCTGGAAGATCGACTCGGATGGCGACGACGACGTCGATGACCCTGCCGTCATCGCTGGCAACTGGGACTTCCCCGCGATGGACTCGCTGATGGTGGCGGTGGAAGACCTCGGCTGGCGACAGCCCGAATAGCCTCGACGGTCGCCTCGACTCCTCAGCGCCCTCGCCAGAGGTCTCGCACGGTGTCCTCGAGGGTCACCTGGGGGTCCCGCGGCGCCCAGCCAAGCTCGACCTTCGCCCGACTCGCGTCCACCGACCAGTGGTGGCAGGCGAGCTCCATCTCTTCGCGGGTCATGCGCACGCGGAAGCCGAAGCCCTCCTCCTTTCCGAGCTCCGGCATCCAGCGCAGCAGCTTGCGCATCGCCTCGGGCAGGGGCGCGATCGGCGCCGGGCGGCCGGTGATGCGGGCGATGCGGGCGAAGAACTCGGCGAAGCGGAGGTTGGCGCCGGTGAGGAGGTATCGTCGCCCCGGCTGACCGCCGCGGAGGCAGGCGAGCACGGCGGGGGCGATGTCGCGGGCGTCCACGTAGGACAGGGTGCCCGGGGGCGGCAGGGGCACGCCGTCGTCGAGGAAGATGCGCACCGGCCGGGTCGAGGCGCCCTCGGGGTCGTCTCCCGGACCGAGGAGCATCGAGGGGTTGAGGCTGAGGACCTCGAGACCGCCGCCGTTGGCCGCGAGGGCCAGCTCCTCTGAGATCAGCTTGGTGCGGTAGTAGGCCCAGCGGCTGATGAGCTGGAGGGGCCGAGGGGAGCCCTCGTCCCCCAGGAAGTCGGCCTTGGGCGAGACCGCGACCGTGCCGGACGTGCTGATGTGCACGACGCGCCGCACCCCCGCCCGACGCGCCGCGGCGAGGACCTCGCGGGTCCCGTCCACGTGGACGGTGTGGAGGCGCATCGCCAGCTCGGGGCTGTGCGAGACCTGGCCGGCGGCGTGCACCACGACGTCAGCGCCGGTGAAGGCGGCGTCGAGGCTGGCCGGATCGAGGATGTCCCCCTTTACGCCGCGCACGTCACCGGTCGCGGTGCCGCGGCGAGAGAGGGCCACGACCTCGTGCTGCTCGGCCAGGGCGGGGGTCAGGTGGCGGCCGAGGAAGCCGCTCGCCCCGGTCACCACCACCCGCAAACGCGAAGCGCTCATGCCACCACCTCGGAGAGTCGGAAGACCCTTGCGAACTCGATGAGCAGCGGAATGTCGTTGGTCTTGATGACGCCGGAGATGAACTCCTCGGGGCCTGGCACGTAGGCCTCCCGGACCAGCTTCGAGAAGAACTCGAGCGAGCACTTCACCACGCAGTCCACGTTCCCCGCGGGCCTGCCGGGCTTGACCTCACACCGCTCGGCGTCCACCGTCACGCCGTAGCGGGGCCCGTCCTTCTCGCCGAGCGAGAAATACCAGGAGACCGGCCGCTCGACGAGGCTCGGGTCGAACCGCTTGGGCAAGAGGCCGAAGACGTCGGCCGCCAGCTCCTCGATGGTCTTGGGCGCCTCCTTGGCGACCGCGCCCGCCGACTGGAGGGTGCGGAGATCGAGGACCGAGCCCTTGGAGAGGGCCTCCACCGCCTCGCGCGCGAGGTGGGCGACCGTGCGGGCCGCGTCGGCGTGGGACATGCCCAGCGTCAGGCGGCGCAGGTCCGCCACCCGCAGGGGGGGCCCGATGCGGATGGTGATGCCCCGCTTCCGCGGGAAGACCGCCCCCTTCGGCATCGCGTCGTAGGCGCCACGAATGTGAAGGGGGAGGATGTCGGTGCCCGTCTCGAGCGAGAGCTTGCCGACCAGCGGCTTGAACTCGGCGAGGAGGCCGCTCGTCTGGCGGGTCCCCTCCGGGAAGATCAGCGCCACCTTGCCCGCCTCGATGACCTCCACCGCCTGCTTGAAGCTCGCCCGGAAGCCAGCCTTACGGTCGATGGGGGCAACGTTGGTGAAGTTCTTGAACCAGGCGACCTTCCAGGCGTTGCCCTCGAAGAAGTAGTCCTTCGCCGCGAGGGCGACCATGTTCGCGCCGTAGTCGCCGAGGGCGAACTTCACGAGTCCCATGTCCAGGTGGGAGCTGTGGTTGCACAGGGCGATGACCGTACGGTTCTGGGGGATGTTCGCCCGCCCGTAGACCTTCGTGCCGAGCGCTCGCCCGTTGAAGGCCTTCTGAACGACGCCCATCGCCTCCTTCATCGGCTCGGTGATCGAGGCCGGCAGCTCGATGGCCTCCACGCCCTTCTTCGCCTCCTGGACCACCGGCACCGGGGGCGCGCCGACGAGCCGGACGACGTCGGCGACGGTCTCGGCGGTGGAGAGGAGGTGAGGGTCGAGCCGACCGTGTCCGAGGCCGTCGAGGGCGCTGGCGAGCTCCACCCACATCAGCGAGTCGAAGCCGAGCTCGGAGACGATGTGCAGCTCCGGACGCACCCGGGAGAGCTCCACTCCGGCCACCGAGGCGATGGCGCGGGCGACCGGGCCGGCGACCCCCTCTCCGGCCTTCACCTTGGTGGGCGTGGCGGCCACGATCTTCTCGAGGACCTTCTTGACCTCCTTGCGCACGATCTTCTTGGTCGGCGTTCGCGGGAGGTCCGCATCGACGAGGTGGACCACTGCCGGGCGCTGCACCGCCGGCAGGAGGGCGATGGCCTCGCGGAGGTTGCTCATCGCCGCCTCATGGGCCGCGGCGTGGTCGAGGCGATGGTCTCCCTCGCCCGGGTCTGGCACGGCGAGCACGCCGAGGCGCTCGCCCCCGCGCGGATCATCGAGGCCGACGAGGCAGTACTCCTTCACCCGCCGGATGGGCCCGAGGCGGTTCTCCACGTCGTCGAGGTAGATGTTCTCCCCCGCCGCGGTGACCACCACCTCCTTCTGACGGCCCATGAGCACGAGGCGGCCGTCGTGGTCGATGCGCCCCATGTCTCCGGTGTGCAGCCAGCCCTCCCCATCGAGGACGGCGGCGGTCGCGGCCGCGTTGCCGAAGTAGCCCTTCATCACGTTCGGGCCGCGGGCGAAGACCTCGCCAACGCCCTTGTCATCGGCGTGGCCGATGCGGATCTCCACGCCGGGGATGGGCTTGCCCACATGGCCCACCTTGGCGCCGGGCTTCGGCACCGCCACGGTGAGCACCGGGGAGGCCTCGGTCAGGCCGTAACCCTCCGCCAGGGGCAGCCCGAGGCCGACGAAGAGCTTCTGGGTGTCGGGCGGGAGCGCAGCGCCGCCGCTGATCAGCACCCGGATGTTGCCACCGAAGCGGTTGTGCACCGAGCCGAAGAGCAGCCGCCCGGCGTCGAGGCCGGTGGCCTTGCCCAGCGAGCGGTTCATGTCGATGAGGGTGTCGAAGGCGAGCTCAAAGAGCTGGCCCCGCTCCTTGACCTGGCTCGTGATGCGCCGCTCGAGCACCTGCCACAGGGCCGGCACGCCCACCATGCAGGTGATCCGCCCCTCCTGGAGGCCCCAAGACAGGCGATCCGCGTTGATCTCGTCGAGGTAGTAGATCCGCGCCCCCTGCGACAAAGGGAGCAGCAGGCCGCAGGTGAGCTCAAAGGCGTGGTGCATCGGCAGGACCGACAGGATGCGGTCCTCGGGCGAGAGGGGGAACAGCCGACCGAGGCTGCCGAGCTCCGAGGTGAAGTTCTCGTGGGCGAGCATCACGCCCTTGGGATCACCGGTGGTGCCCGAGGTGTAGAGGATGCTCGCCAGGTCGGCCCCGCTGAGCGCGACCTCGGGGAGGTGACCCACGGCGCCGAGGGCGGAGGCCTCCTGGAGGCTCATTTGGGGGAGGTCGAGGGCGAAGGCAAAGTTGTTTTTGGCCTTCTCATCGACGAGGCACAGCTTCGCGCCGGCAGAGCGCTGGATCACGATCGCGGCGTCGGGCTTGAGGCCGACGTCGAGCGGCACGACGACGGCGCCGAGGCGCACCACGCCGAACCAGCAGATCACCCAGTCGGGGTGGTTCTTCCCCGACAGGATGACCCGATCCCCCTTCCCGATGCCCGCCGCAGCGAGGCGCACCGCCACGGCGGCCGTGCGGCCACGAAGCTCGCGGAAGGAGATCCGGGAGAAGCCGTCTTCATGGGCTTCGAGCAGGGCCGGCGCGTGGTCGTACTGCTCCGCCACCTCCTCGAGGAGGGAGAGCAGGTGATCATGGCGGCGGAGGGGCTTGGCCTCTCGCTTGAGCTTCTGCTCGATCTCCGGGTAGACGTGCTTCGTGAGCCCCGGCACGTGAATATCGAGAAAATAGTTCCGCCACTCGATGGAGTCGGGGTTCCACGGCATCATCGCCCGCTCGCCGGGGACGAGTCGCTCCCAGGCCGCGCGGGTGTGGGCGCAGGAGAAGCGGTAATTGTGGGTCGCCATGAAGGGGGCGAACTGGTCGGCCACATAGGCCTGAGCGGAGAGGCCGCGGGCCACGGCGTCGACGCTGTCCGCCGCGGTCGTCACCAGCGGCTTGACGGGCCCCTCCGCGAAGCGCCGGAGGAAGCCCGCCACCGACCCCACCTGCTTGGCGTACTTGGACGGGCCGTTGGCAAAGTATTCGTCAGCCTCGGCGGTGACCGGCTCCAGGCGGGTCTGAAGCCAATTGGTGACCGGGTTTCCCTTGGCGTTCGGCCCGAGGAGCCGCTTCCGGTTGGACAGGCCGACGAGCTCCGTCAGTCGCCGAACCCGACAGGGGTTCGTATCGGAGGTCCCGTATTGATAGACCGCCTTCGCGGTGCCGTCGAGCAGCTCGGCCAGGGAGGCGAACATGCCGTGAGCGACGGTGTCGACCGGGATGATGTCGAGGACGGAGTCCTCCCCCGCCGGCAGCTTGGTGGGGCCCATCTGGCCCATGTAGATGAGCGGGGCGCTCGTGTTGATGCCCTCGTTCCAGCCTACAGAGGGGTAGACCAGCGAGGACTCGATCACCGCAGGCCGCACGATCGTGAAGGGGAGGCCGGAGCGACAGACCACCTGTTCGCCGATCGACTTCGTGTACGTGTAGATGTTGTGCCAGCCCCAGAACTTGGCCCGCTCGGTGCCCCACTCGACGAGCTGCTTGTCGATGAACCTCCGCTTGACCTTGTCCACCTCCTCGTCGAGGGCCGAGCCGCGGGTCGGCTCCTTCTTCTCGCTCAGGTTCTTCTTGGCCTGATCGAGGAAGGCGGACTGGCGAAAGGCGTCATTCGCCCGATGGCGGACGAGCTGGATGGTGTCGACACACTCGGCGATCTCTCGCTCGGGGTCCCAGTGGGAGCGGTCGAGCTCATTGGCACGGGGGAATGGGTATTCGAGCGGGTGCAGCTCGTGCACCTCCCCCGTGCGGTCTCCCGCCACGTAGCAGGTGGAGGTGTGCATGAAGGGCACCTTGACCTCCTCCGTGCACAGATCCTGACAGAGGGCGACGAGGTTCTGCATGCCGAAGGCGTTGACGTTCAGGGCCTCGTCGAGGGGCGGGTTGAAGTCTACGACGCCGGCACTGTTCACAAAGACGGTGAGCTGGCCCCGCAGGCGATCCCGCATCTCCGCCGAGACCCCGGCGAAGGGCTCGCTCACGTCGCCGTGGAGGGGGGTCACCTTCGCCTTCAGGAAGGCCTGAAAGGCGGCGCCCGGGTAGAGCTCCCGCAGGGGGTTCATCGTGGGAGAGCTGGCGATGTCGGCCCAGAACCGCTGCTCGCTCGACTGGCGGAGCTTACCCCGGCTGTCCCGCCGCTCTCGCACCACGAGGTAGACATGCTCCACACCCGGAAAGTGGTGGAGCAGCATGCTCAGCCACACCTTGCCGAGGAAGCCTGTCCCTCCCATGAGGAACACCCGAGCGCCCTGGAGCTGCTCGGAGAGGGACAGCAGGCGCCGAGGCGCGGGGCCGGCGGCGCTGGAGGGCTCGAGCCCGCTCACGGGGTCACCTGGGTGACCGCGGCGGGCAGCTCCTCCGCGGTGACATCTGCCATCATCAGCGGGCAGATGCGGAAGCAGGTGATCGAGGGATCCGCCGGCGCCGTCTCTCGGGCCATGCGGAGGGCCTCGCTCATCGTGCGTGCCGTCTCATAGCCGAGGATTCCGGGTACGTACTCGTTGTCCGCCCCGACGACGATGACCCGCCCGCGGTGCTGGCGGCCGTTCTCACCCCAGTACCACATGTAGAAGGGGTGGGCGGGATGGTAGGCCCGACCCGTACGATAGAGCTGGATGTACGCCGGGTCCCGCGCGAAGTCCCGCTCGAAGCGCTTGTGGAGCTGCATCGCGTCGCGGGTCTGGGTGAGGAACTTGTGGAAGAACTCCACATAGGCGGGGTGCTGGTCTCGATCGAACTTGTCCGTGCAGGGGTGCAGGATGATCATCGTGCCCCCCTTCTTGAGCAGCGGCGCGCCCCGGTGCAGGTTGTGGAGGTAGCCCTCGGCCATCACGCTCACGAGGAGCGGGTTCAAGAAGGCGCCCACGTTGTAGGGGCTGATGAAGGGGATGGGGAAGATGACGATGTCGCTCTGCCCCCGCACCGGCACGAGGAGCTGCTGGTGCACCTTCTCGAGGATAGCGGCGTGGACGGGCTCACACTTGCCCGCGTAGACCGCGATCATCTCGTAGGGCGCCGGCACCTTGTCGAAGATCGCCTGGCGAGCCGGCTGGGGCAGCAGCTTCAACGTCTTGACGAGCGCCTTCAGGCCCTTCTCCTCGGCGGCGGACAGCTCGTCTTCGTTCTTGGCCAGGATGTCGAGCGGGGCGTCGAACATCCGGTTGTTCACGGTGGTCTCGATGTGGAACACATCGACCTTGCTCTCGATGAGCTGGCCCACCCGCTCCATCTTCGCGCTCAGCGCCGAGCGGGCGGGCTCCATGTAGGAGCCCGTGTCCCGGATCGACATCGGCGTGTGGTGGCCGCGCAGCGTGCGGTAGCCCACGAGGCCGGTGCCCATCGACTTGTGGCCGCCGTTCATCGAGACGAAGGTGAGGTTCACGTAGATGACGAGGTCGGAGCTCGCCGCGCGGGCGTTGATCTCGACCTCGATGCCATCCTCGGTCGTGCCAAGGTAGGTCAGACCGCCCGGCCGCTCGGCGTCGTGGTTGTAGAGCTTGGCCGGCCAGAAGCGCTTGAAGACCTTCTCGCCCACGATGTGCTTGATCTCGTCGCCGGTCATCGGCCGGTGAAAGGCCGTGGCGATGATGAGCTCGACGTCGTCGACGCCGTAATCATCGAGCATCTTGATGACCGGCTCGAGCACGCGCTGGCGACAGTCGGGCCCCCGCATCGGCGGCAAGGGCATCGAGATGTCGTCGATCGCCACCGTCACGCGCATGCCGGGGCGCAGCTTCGCGTACAGCGGCGCGCTCTCCAACGGGTGGCTCAGCGCGTAGCGGACCGCAGCGTCGGGATCAGGCAGCCCCGCCATCGGCTTCTTCGCGTAGATGACCCGGGTGCCGACGGGGAGGTCGACCTCAACGAGCTGGTCCCCGCTGAAGAGGACACGCGGCTTGCTCGTGTGGTCGATGGTGACGACGCAGGGATGGGTGCTCATGTCACTCCCGGGAGCCGGGGGCCATCCTCGGCCCCGCAGGGGGCGCGGGCTAACCGATGGCCCCGGCGTCCACCACCCCAGGCGGGCGCATTCCGGGGGGAGGCTCGGGCCTCAGCCCCCGGAGGTCGCGCGCCTCCGGCCTCAGCCGTTGTCGCCGATGGCCTCGACGGGGCAGTTCTCGACCGCCTCGTAACACTGGCTCAGCTCTTCCTCGCTGTCCGGCTGCTTGTAGCAGATGTCGTGATCTTCGTCGTCGCTCATGCGGAAGTTGTTGGGCGCGGCGTCCGAGCAGACCGAGCACAGGATGCACTCCTTGTCCACGAAGAAGGACACGCGCTTGCCCTTGACCACCGATTGCCCACCGACGTTATCGGCCCACTTGTTTGCTGCGTCAGCCATGATGCTCGCTCCTCCTCAGGGGAGAACTACTTTTTGGGAGATGAGAACGCGTAGGTGATGAGACCTTCGGGACCCGCACGGGAGGGCTCGGAGGAACCAAGGGAGCGCGGGCTCTACCCGTGCGGCGCAGCCGGTGCAAGCGCACGGGCGCCGCGATTGGCCGGTGTTATGCGCGCGCCATGGCCATCCGAAAGATCGCCCGTCTCGGGCACCCCATCCTCCGGCAGATCGCGGAGCCCGTGCCCCGCGAGCGCATCCGCAGCGTCGCCGTCCAGCGCCTCATCGCAGACCTCCTCGACACCGTCGAGGACGCCGATGGCGCCGGGCTCGCCGCGCCCCAGATCCACGAGCCCCTCCGCGTCGTGGTGCTCCGCCTCGACGACGAGGCGGGCATGCGGGTCTGGATCAACCCCGAGATCACCGTCGAGGGAGACGAGCAGGCCGGCATGTTCGAGGGTTGCCTCAGCGTCCCCGGCCTCCGCGGCTACGTCTCCCGACCCGCGGCCATCGAGGTGAAGGCCTGGAACGAGCGCGCAGAGCGGGTGCACCTCCGCCTGAGGGGCTTCCCGGCCATCGTCGCCCAGCATGAGTGCGACCACCTTGACGGGCTGCTGTACGTGGACAAGGTGGAGGCACGCACCCTCACCTACCTCGAAGAGCACCGGAAGTACGGTCCCCTCTCCGAAGAAGACGACGACGAGCCGGGAGACGAGGGCGCTGAAGGAGGAGAAGAGTAGATGAGCTTCTTGGCGCGCCTCTTCGGCAACGACCCCGCCTCCCGCCTGAAGAAGGCCGAGCGCCTCTTTGCCAAGGGCCAATGGAACGAGGTGCGCCTCGAGCTGGACGGCCTCGAGGACGGGCCCGCCCGCGCGATGCACGCCGAGGCCAGCCAGCGCCTCGCCGCCCTCAACCTCGCCGAGGCGGAGGTGCTGCTGGAGGCTGGCGAGCCCGAGCGGGCCCGCGAGCACATCGAGATGGCGATGACCTTCGGCGCAGACCCCGCCGCGGTGCGAGCCACCCGGCGGAAGGCGCGAGAGATGAAGCAGGAGACGGCCCTCGTGACGGCCCAGCCCGCCGCGGTGGCCGCCCCCGTGGAGGGCAATGATCCCTTGTGGTCCCTGCCCGCCGACGACCCGCGCCTCCGCTACGCGATGTTGCTCGAGGCCTGGCCCGACCCCCTCCGCGAGCGCCTCATCCGCCTCGGGCCCGACTTCGCCCGCGCCGTGCTCACGCTGGAGGACGGCGACCCCCGGGTGGCCTGGGAGGCCCTCGGCGCCTGGGTGGAGCAAGAGCCGGTCGCCCGCTTCGAGCGCGCCCGCGCCGCCCTGCAGGCCGGTCAGCTCGCCCTCGCCGCCGCCGATCTCCACACTTTCGGCGCGCTGGTCGGTCACTGCCGCGTGGGCCCCCAGCACTCCGCCGTGCTGCTCGCCCAGGTGCTCATCCGCCTCGGCAAGAGCGCAGACGCCCTCACCGTCGTGCAGGCCGAGCTCTCGAAGAGCGACGACCTCGCCCTCGCCGCCACCCGCGCCGAGCTCCTGCTGCTCACCGATGACGCCCCCGCCGCCGAGCGCGCGACCGTGGCCCTGCTCAAGCGCGCGGGCACCGACCTCGGGCTCTACCGCCTGCTGGCCCAGGCGCGCCTCCGCCAAGACGACCGCGTGGGCGCCATGAACGCCCTCGAGGGGGGCCTCAGCCGCTGCTGTTCGAGCCCCGGAAAGTGCGGAAACCAGCGCTTCGACGTCCACTCCGGTCGCCTGCTGGCCCGACTGTTGCTCGAGGACCGCGTGCACCCCGAGCGGGTGGCCGAGCTGCTCGCCGAGCTCGCGAAGAGCGGCATGGAGCCGGCCTGGGAGGACCGTTACCTCCTCCTGCTGCGAGCGAGAAACGCGGAAGATCCAGAGACTCCGGTCATCGCCCGTCGGTTGATCTCTGAGCTCCCCGACGGGGACCCTCGGCAGGGCCTCGTCCGTCAGGCCCTGTCGATCGCTGCCTGAGGCCCACCCACCCGGGCCCGCATGCCCTCCTCGCCGGCCTCTTCGCGCACGAGCCAGTCGGCGTAGAAGGCCGCCTGTCGCTCCGGGGAGAGGTCGCCTCCCCCGACCACCGCCCGCCGCCGCTCGGCCACCACTTGGAGGGTACAGGCAGAGGCGACCGATACGTTGAGGGACTCCGTGAGGCCGCGCATCGGCACGGTCACGAAGCCGTCGGCCAGGGCCCGCGCCGCCTCACTGACCCCGCGCAGCTCACTGCCGAACAGCAGCGCCACTGGCTGATCGACGGGCACCCGCTCGGGGGGGACCGCGTCTTGGTCGAGGTCGGCCACGTACAGCCGAAAGCCGCGCGCCTTCAGGCCCGCCACCGCCTCCTCGACCTCGGCGTGCCGGTGCAGCTCCAGCCAACGCTCCGAGCCCCGCGAGGCCCCCCGGCTGGGCCGGAAGACGCCGGTGACGAGGTGCACCTCATGCAGCCCGAAGGCCTCGGTGCTGCGCAGGATCGCGCTCACGTTGTGGCGCCGCTGGACGGCCTCGGCGACCACCACAACGCTGCCGATCCGGGCCGCCAAGGCCTCCCGGACCCGCTCTCTCCGCCGCTCCGTGATGCTCATCCGGACCTCCTGCTGCCCGCTTCCGGGGCGCTGCTCAACGAGGCGAAGGGGCGCTCACGACCGGTGCATGGCGACACGCCCGCCGCCGTAGTCGAGGCTGAGGGTGGAGCCCATGAGCTCATAGGTGAGCCCCTCGCCGCCGCCGGGGACGGTGAGGCGGAGGAGGCCGCGCCGGGTAGACCAGCTGCCCGAGTGGGTCTCGTTTATCCGCTCGGTCTTCTGGACCAGGGTGGCCCTCCCCGAGCTGTCGAAACGAAGCTCGACGGTGACCGGGCGACCCTGGATGAGGGCCGAGCCGGACCAGCTGCCGACCAGCCCGCTGTCGAGGGACCAAGGCTCGGCCGAGCCGGGATCCCAGGTGGTGACGGCCGGCGCGGCGCCAGCCCCCCAGACGCTGCCGTCTCCGCCGCCCGCGAGCGGGGTGACGGCGCCCCAAGCCAGCTCGGTGGGGGCCAGCGCCGCGACCAGGACGGCGTCGGGATCGAGGCTCCCGGCGGCGGCGGGGCTGGCCAGCACGACCACCCAGATCGCCACGCCCCCCTCCAGCCGCACCCGCGCCCGCCCCAGCCGATCGGGGAAGGAGAGCGAGACCGCCTGTGCCTCTCGGCCGAAGCCCGACGGGGGCAGGCCGAGGGCCCGGAGGCCGAGGATGAGCTCCTCCGGCTCGCCGGAGCCGCCGCTCATCCGGAGCTCGCGCAGCTCGCCGCGCCCTGGCTCGGCGGGGATCAAGAGGGCGCGCCCCGGGGCCACCTCGGTCCAGCCCGAGGGCACGGTGAGGGCGGCGCTCGGCGGAGACCAGGCGGCCCCGAGGCCGACCAGGGGGCCCAGGAGGAGCCTCAGGCCGCCGCCGAGGGCGCGCCGCCGGCCAGCGGCAGGCAAGGACAGCGACCCATGGCGCAGAGCGTGAGGCGACAACATGGACCCGCGCCTAACACGGCCCTTGCCGAAGGCCTCCCCGGCGGGCATACGGGGAGATGCGCCGAATGATCACCGACTGGGCCATCGCCCTCCTCATCGCCGTCGCCGTCTTCTTGCTGGTCAGCGGCTGGCGCAGCGGCGGAGGCCCAGACCTCGGTCCCAAGGCCCCGGAATTCAGCCTCCAGCAGCTCGACGGGGCCACCGTGGAGCTCGACTCCTTCAAGGGTCAGACGCTGGTGCTCAACTTCTGGGCCTCCTGGTGCGGCCCCTGCAAGCGGGAGATCCCCGACTTCGCTCGCTTCCACACGAGCCATCCGGACGTGGCCATGCTCGGCGTCGCGGTAGACTCCGGCGAGGCCCCCGAGGTCGCGCAGGCCGCGAAACGCTTCGGCATCACGTGGCCGGTCGCCATGGCCAACTCGGCCGCCGTGCGGGCCTACGACGTCTCGGTGTTGCCCACCACGGTGATCATCGGCCCCGACGGCGGCGTGGTGAAGGCGGTCCACGGGACCCTCGACGAGTCTTCCCTGGCCGCGATCGTCGCCACCGCGGCGCCCTGAGCCCCGACCCCCGCCGCCGCCGGGCCCGTCAGAACTTGAGGCGGGCGCCGACCCCGACCTCCCCGAGCGGCGCCGCGATGTCGAAGCCCTCCTCGAGGCCGCTCACGCCGGGCACCGCGGGGATGGAGAGCGAATACTTGAACTCACCGCCCGCCTCGCCCACCCGGCCCGAGACATAGGTGTTGACGGTGAGGTAGGTCAGCACCGTGACGCTGTGGTCGATGCGGACGACACCGCTCCGATCCGACAGGTTCATGATCCCGCTCACGGTGAAGCTCGTGTGGTTCCAGGCGCCCGGGTTCGGGACGTAGCCGTAGACCGCCGCGTACTGCCTCCCCACGTAGAAGGGCGTGTACTGGGAGCCGGCCTGCTCGACGCAGGCCTCGGCCGCAGCGGCGTCGGCGAGGTTGTCCACCGCGCAGGTCACCGACTCCCCGAACAGGAGCCAGGGGTAGATCCCCTTGTCGTCATAGCCGGCGTCATTGAAGAAATACTCGGCCCCGACCGAGAAGGTGTCCTGGTCCGAATATTTGAAGGTGACCTCGGCGCCCGCGTTCACCTGGGGGATCCAATCATCCTCCCGGCTCACCGTCTCGGGGAACTGGAAGCCCTCGAGGTCGAGCTCCCCTTCATAGAAGGGCTGGGTGTTGCCGTGCTGCACGGCCCCCTCGGCGTGGACGTCAAAGATCCAGAGGCCGCTCGAGAGGTCGAGGCCGAGGCGGGTGGGCTGGTCCTTTCGGAGGGCCGCCGTCGTGCTGAGCTCAGTGTTGCCGAGCAAGACCTCAGCCCGCAGGGCGCCGCCGACCTCGTCCAGGTGATCGGCCCCGTCGATGTTCCCGACAAGGTAGAGGTTTGTTCCGATGTCCTCGAGGGGGAGGTGGAGCTTGACGAGCCCGACCCCAGTGCGCTCGTCATAGGCCGCGAGCGCGTCGAGCTTCTGCTGGTTCATGAAGTCGGTCGGGTTCCAGAAGCGCCCCGCTCCCCACTTGATCCGCTGCTGGCCCGCAGTGACATAGAGCCGCCGGCCGATGTCGAATTTCAGCCAGGCCTGATCCAGGGTGACCTTGCTCCGCTGCACGGTCTGTCCGAATGTGTTCACCCCGTCCGCCGAGATCGACGCATCGTGGGCGAGCCGCGCCTGGGCGAAGGCCCGCACCCGGTCGTTCGGGCGACCGTCCAGGAAGAGGTCGAGCAGGTTCGGGGTGGAGAGGGTGACATCCTCGAGCTCCGGCTCCACCGGCGCCGAGAGGTTGGCTCGCAGATAGAGCTGTCCGCCCACCGTCAATCGGTCATCGGCCAAGAGCAGCTTGTCGAGCATGCCGGCCTGATCGATGCCGGCGCCGGAGAGCACGTCGCCGTCCCGGTCCCCGGTGAGCAGCGGAGCGGCGTCGGCCGGCGGGACGAGCGTGTCCGCCGCAGGAGTGACCTCCCCTCCCCCGCCGAACAGCGCGTCCTCCTCCGCCTGAGACGGGGTCGTCTCCGCCGGAGGCGCCTCCTCTGGAGCCGCCCAGGCCGCCGCGTGGAGGGCCAGCCAGAGCGGGCTCATCGGGACTTGCTCTCGAGCCAGGCCTTGGAGAAGATGGTGTCCTCTTGCGCAGTGAGGTCGACCTTCTGCATCACCACGGTGGTCTGGTTGCCCTTCTGCACCTCGTCGTAGATGCGGATCTCCTTCGGGAAGTAGACCTCCGCCTTCTTTGTGGCGCTCATCGCCTTGTCCCACTTCGGGTAAAGGGTCGTGCGCATCAGCTTGTTCGAGAGGGCAAAGTCCTGTCGCTTCAGCACGTTATTGGTGGCGTGGTCGATCCACAGCTCGACGATGGGATAGGCGACGTCCACCCCCGCCTTGGCGGTGAGCTTCAGGTGGTCGACCGTGTATTGACCGAGCTTCTCGGATGCGACATAGACCGGATCGAACTCCTCGGCGAGGCGGGACTGATCGAAGTCCTGCCGTTGGGACGAGGTGCCCCCGATACGCTCCCGCTCGGTGCGCCGCTCCCACTTGCCCACCGTCGGGTCATAGAAGAAGAGGTTGTCGTCTACCCGAAGGTAGCCCTTCCCCGCCTCGGCCTGGGGCTTCGAGAAGAGGATCACCAGCTTGTCCGACACGTCGCGGCGATAGACGTCACCCTGATAGACAAGATCGCTCTTGCCGGCCTCTTTCTGCTCGAGGAAGAAGGTGCTGTGGTAGTCGCCGTTGTTCTGCTGGCGGTCATCGACGGTCTTGAGCCAGCCCACCATCTCCCCGGCGGTCGGGGCGGCTAGCGCGTCGCCGGAGGCCAGGAGGCTCGGGAAGAGCATCGCCAAGCCGAGGGCGAGGGTCCGGAGCGAACCAGAGGAGAAGGGACGGGAGGAGCGGACTGGCGCTCCACGGTGCGGTGCCATGAGGGTCACTCCACAGTCTGGATGGCGGTGACAGGGGGGACAGAGGCGCCGCGGATCGCGGGCCAGATGGCGGCGAGGCCAGTGACGAGGCTCAGCGCGCCGATCGAGCCGATGAGCGAGCTCGCATGGACGCTCAGGCGGACGCGGTCGGCCAGGAGGATGCTCTGGAAGGCCACATTGCTGACCTCGATGCCGATGGCGTTGACCCCCGCGGCGACCAGCGCGCCGAGGATCGCCCCGCCGGTGGTGGCCACGAGTCCGAGCAGCACCGCCTCGAGCAGGATGAGCACCAGCACGCGGCCGCTGCCCATGCCGATCGCCCGCATCGTGCCGATCTCCTTCGTGCGCTCCCGCACCACGTTCCACATGGTGTTCGAGATGCCCACGACGATGAGCGCGACGAGGATCGCGATGAGGCCCGAGGTGAGCAGGTTGAAGCCCTTCAAGATGTAGGTGAGGAAGGAGACCTCGTCCTTCCAGATGGTGAGATCGAGCCTCTGGCCGGTCCAGTCTTCACCTTGGACCGTCTCGAACTTCATGTAGAAGGGCTTCTCCTCGTGCTCCATGATGCCGTACCCCTTGGCGGCCAGCACCTCGCGGAGCTGCACCATCACGGCCTCGGCCTGGTCGATGTCCTTCAGGTAGATCCAGAGCGCCCCGGAGGTGTCCTCATCAAACTGATAGAGCTCGACCGCGTCCGCTCGGGGGATGAACACCGTCCAGTTGCTGAGCAGTCCCTGGTCCTTCGCCACGGCGACCACGGTGGCGTCCACCGTGTTGGTCCGCCCGCCGAAGGTCTCGGTCTGCACGGTGATGCTGTCGCCCACCCGCACGCCGATCCGCTTGGCCTGGCTGGCGAAGAGCACGACCGAGTGCGGCTCGCTGAGCTTTCGGGTGTCCCCCTCCAGCTCGGAGCCACCCCCCTCGACATAGTCCGAGAGCGGCGCGAGGCGCAGCTTCTCGAAGAAGCGGGACTCCTGCTTGGCGTCGATGCCGTTGAGGCCGGCCTGAATCGAGCCCGTGTCGCTGATCACCTTGCCCCAGCCGCGCTGGCGGTCGATGACATAGTCGATGCCCGGCGTGTTCTCCTCGACGATCTTCTTGACCTCCGAGAGCTTGGTGACCACGGGGATGGCCTCCCCCGGCGTGGACTTGTAGAAGCCCGCCACGTTGACGTGGCCGGTGGCGAGGGTCGTGGCCGCCGAGACGAGGTTGTCCTCGATGCCCGCCGACAGGCTGAACATGAGCACGAGCATCATCGTCACCGTGCCCACCGCCATGCTGAGCAAGGCGGTGCGACGGCGGGCGCCGATGAGGTTGCGGAGCGCGATCGTAAAGATGATCTGCATGTTCACTCCTTGCCCTGCATGGCGACGATCGGGGCGATGCGCGAGGCCAGCAGCGCCGGATAGGCCGCGCTCACCAAGGCCACCATCAGCACAGAGGCGATGCCGATGGCGATGTGCTCGGGGCCGACGGTCGGGTAGAGCCTCGGCCCGGCGAAGATGAAGACGAGGAAGTCTGCCCCTGCCGGCAGGCCGATCTGCCCCCAGAACAGGACCAGGCCGGCCCCAGCGGCCGCCCCGAGCCCGCCGGCGACGAGGCCGAGGGCCGCCGTCTCGAAGAGGAAGAGCAGCACCACGAGCGCCCGAGGGGCGCCGATGGCCCGCATCGTGCCGATCTCGCCCACACGGTCCATCGTCGCCATCACGGTCGTGTTGTTGATGATGAACAGCGCGACGATGAAGATCACCAGCAGCAGGGCGACGAGCACGCCGCGCACCACCGTGACGAGCTGCCCGAGCAGACCCGCCGCCTCCTGCCAGTCGATGACCTGCACGCCCAGGCCCTCCGCCTTCGAAAGGGCCTCGATGGCGGCCTGGGTCTCCTTGGTCTTGGAGGGATCTTTCAGCACGATGGCCGCGTTGATCGCCAGCGATCCACCGTCGTCCGCGGGAGCCGCGGCGAGAGCCGCCACCGGGACCGGGGCCTCGCCGGCGGGCGAGGGCGCCAGGGCCTCGGCGGGGGCCCCCTCGGTCGGCGCGACCTCCGACGGGGCCTCAGAGGGGACCTCGATCGACCCGCTGCCGAAGAGCTCGTCCTCGGCGTCCTCGCGGCTGATGTCCTTGACGCCCACCTCGCTGCGAATGTCGGCCAGCTCGGCCATCTGGGCGCTCGACATCTTGCCGTACAGCGAGCGGAAGGTGTCGAGATCTACGAGGTTGAGGGCCGAGCCGAGGTCGGACTTCTCCTGCCCCTTGAACTCGTAGGTCCCATAGACCTTTACGTTCACCGAGCGGAGGTAGCCGGAGTTTGTGAACGAACGGAGCGTGATCTCCGAGCCGACGGGGAAGTCATAGAGGCGGATGAGCGGCGCGATACTCTCGTAGAAGAAGGCGTGCCGCGCCTCGATGTTCGAGTCGTCGAAGGCAAGGAAGCTCTGGGTGAGCTCGGAGAGGTCGTCCGTGCCGGCCTCGGGGAGGATTGCCTTCAGCTTGGCGACCAGGGCCGGGACCTCCGACGGGTTCACCTGGAAGGTGATTCGCTGATACTGCCGGGCCAGCCGGGACACCTCCTCCTGGAGACCGCGATCCTCGCTGATCCGCGTGCCGTCGTCCTTCCACTCTTTCCAAATGGAGTCGATGTCGCGGGCGATCTTGTTCTTGACCAGCTTCTCGTAGGTGCGCTTGCTGATGAGCACGCCCGGCTGGCCGGGCGGGACCGCCTCACCATCCACCACGTAGAACCGATCGAAGGTCTTTGTGAACGTAGGCAGGTCCGTGCCGATCAAGCGCATGTACAGCAAGCGCCCGTCGGTCGCGAGCGGGGCGATTCGACCGTCGAGGAAGTCGAGAGCCGGCAGCGGCGCGGCCTTGAAGCCCTCCCAGAAGGCGTCTGAGCCGGCCTCGGTCAGGGCCTCCTTGTCTCGCGCCAGCTTGGCCTTGTCGGCCACCAGCGCGGCGCGGTTGTCGAGCTCACCGCCGAGCGTAGACACGATCCGGCGGACCCGCCCGATGAGCACGTCCTGACGCACGGTGTCCCCGGCGGCCACCGCGGCGCGGAGTCCGTTCAACACCACGTCGATGTCGTTCTGGCCGAACACGGTCCCGTTCACGATGCCCATCGGCACCACGGCGGCGACGTTGTCAAGCTTCGAGATCGGGCCTGCTACCTTGTCGAAATCGGGGATGTCACCGAGGTCGGAGGCGCCGAAGCTCATGCCGCCGAAGATCGCGAGTTCGTCCTTCGCGGTCTCGGAGTAGATCTGGAGATTTCCCGCCACAGAAGAGGTGATGTTCCGCTCCATCCCCGTCTGGATGCTGTCGAGCAGCGAGCTCCCGACCACGATGAAGAAGGTGCCCACGAAGAGGATCGTGCCCACGATGGCGCTCTTGACCTTGTGAGCGCCCAGGTTTCGAACCGCGAGGAGGAGGGCGAGGCGGAGACCGTTCATGACGCTTCCCCGGTTACGACCTTCCCGTCGGCGATGCGCACGATCCGACGGGCGGCGGCCATGACGTGGTGGTCGTGGGTCGAGAAGATGAAGGTGGTCTTCTCGCTCTCGTTCATGCCGCGCATGAGGTCAATGATGGAGTCACCGGTCACAGAGTCGAGGTTCGCCGTGGGCTCGTCGGCGAGGATGAGCGAAGGCTTGGTGACCAGAGCGCGCGCGATGGCCACCCGCTGCCGCTGGCCGCCCGACAGCTCGTTCGGCCGCTGGTGCAGCTGGCCGGCGAGGCCGACCCGGTCGACGAGGGCCTCGACCCGCAGTCGCCGCTCCCCGGCGCTCAGCGTCCCCTGCAGCAGCAGCGGGAACTCGACATTCTGATAAACATCCAGCACGTTTATCAGATTAAAGCTCTGAAAGATGAACCCGATATGAAAGAGTCGGAGCTTCGTGAGCTCCCGATCGTTGAGCCGCGCCGTGGCGTGACCGTCCACCAACACGTCGCCGGAGGTCGGTACGTCGACGCAGCCGATCAGGTTGAGCAACGTCGTCTTTCCACTGCCGGAGGGCCCAGCGATCGCGAGGAACTCGCCCTTCTCGATCACGAGGTCGACCCCGCGGAGGGCGCGGACGGTGAGCTTACCGAGCGGGTAGTCCTTCGTGACGTTCTGAATCTGGACGATGGGGGGCATGAGACCTTCCAGGAACGAAGTTCAGGGATCAGCGGCAAAGGCCGGAGCGGAGAACGGTCAGCAGGGGAGTCGAGGAGCGGGGAGCGCCGCCTGGAGGTTGGCGATCGCCCGCTGCATGATCTCGGCGAGCTGGGCCTGCAGGGCCGGGTCGAGCTGGGTCAAGACACCCCCCAGCTCTCGGAGGCGGGCCTCGGAGAGGCGGCCCAGCAGCGCGTGCCCCTGCGGGCGGAGCTCGACCCGCTTTTGGCGCCGATCACCGGGGTCCTCCGAGCGCGCCACGCTGCCATGCTCCACAAGGCGATCGACGAGGTGGCTGGTGGCGCTGGCCGAGAGGCCGAGGAAGTCCTGCAGCGAGCTGATCGACTGTGCGCCGTGGTGCCGGAGCACGTGCATCGCCACGATCTGCGGCATCGTCAGACCGGACTCGTGCATGATCATCAGCGTCTCCCCCGCCATGTTGCTGTGCAACAAGCCGAGGAGCTGCTCCAGCAGCAGGGCGAGGCGATCGGGGACCGGGGCAGCTTCAACCATGGGACGGATATTCCTAACCTTCGAAATAATCAACCTGTCGGAACAGTCAAGATCCCGGAAGGCTCGAAGCACCGGAAGTCGTCAGCACCGGAAGGATATCTCATGCACAAGCCATGTGCAAAGCATGTTCACACCTGCGTTCCGTCGCCGGAGCCACGCAGCCGTTCGCGGACCACCGGGAGGAGCAGAAATGCTGGTAGCGAGAGCACAAAGGTGAACGCGAACCAGGTCGGGTACCCCCAGCCTGCAGCGCCATAGCCCGAGACCGCCCCCGCGATCGTGCGGGCGATCATCCCCAGCGCGGTGAGCAGGGCGAAGCGGGTGGCGGCCTGCTCGCCGTCACAGAGGCGGGTGAGGGTCGCCAGGAAGGCGGCGGTCCCGAGGCCGCTGCTGAAGCTCTCGACCACGCTGGCGAAATAGACCCCTGCGCGCGAGGGCTCAAGCGCCACCACGGCATAGCCGAGGTTGCTCGCCCCCTGCGCGAGGCCGAGCATCCAAAGGCCCCGGAAGAGCCCCAGGCGGCTGACGAGCTCACCGCCGGCCATCGCTCCGCCGACGGTGAGCGCCGCGCCGAGCGTGATCGAGATGAAGCCGATCTCCTCTACACCGAGGCCGACATCCATCCAAAAGGGCTTGACCATCGGCCCCATCGCCGCGTCGCCGAGCTTGAACAACACGAGGAAGGCCACGAGGCCGAGGCCACGCGCGGCGCCGTCTCGGCTGGCCCACGCCCAAAGGCCGCCCGCGAAGTCCCCCCACCCCACACGGGCCCGCGGGATCACCGGCAGCAACAGGGTGGGGAGCGCGAGCAGCAGCGCGAGACCGCCCAAGAGCGCGAAGACCACCGCCCAGGGCAGGCTGCCGCCGAGCGCGACCGCCCCGCCGCCCGCGACCAGCAGCGCGCCCCGGTAGGCCGCGACCCGGACCCCGTTGACTCGCCCATGCTCTGCGGGCGGCGCCACCGTGGCGGTGAAGCCGTCAATGGCGATGTCCTGGGTGGCCGAGGCCAGCACGATCCCCACCAGCAGCGGCCACAGGAGGGCGGGCCGGTCGGCCACCTGGGGGAGCAGCAGCAGGAGCGCGGCGATGGTGAACAGCGCGCCGCCGACCCACCGCCCGGCGCTCCCGTAGCGGTCCACCAGGGGGGCCCAGAGCGGCTTGAGGGTCCAGGGGAGCCCGATCAAGCTGGCCAGCCCGATGTCCTGAAGAGACGTGCCGCGATCCTTCAGCCAGACCGGGATGAGCTCGGTGACGACGCCCGCGGGCATGCCCTGGGCGAAATACAGCGCCCCCACGAGGCCGAGCAAGCGGCCCCGGGACAGGACAGGCGGCGTCGGGCGCTCCACCCGCTCGCTCAGCCCTGGCCCGGCGCGCCGTGGCGGCCGCGCGGCCACGCATAGACGCTGTAATCCTTGTGGGCGTGCCCCTCCTCCAGCGCCCGATCCATCGCCGCCGCTACCGCGGGGAGGATGACGAGGTCATCGGGACCGCCCGCCGCCTCGAGCATCAACCGGAGGTCCTTCCGGGCCATCTGCAGCTCGAAGCTCGCGGGCCCCGCCCCCTTTCGAGCGGCGCGGGAGCCAAAGAAGCCGAAGGAATTGCCCGGCTTGAAGACCTCGAAGAGCGAGAGCACCTGCTCGGGGCTGAGGCCCTGGGCCTCTCCCATCGCGATGAGGTCACCGAGCACGCCGACGAGGCTGAGCAGCACGCCGTTCCCAGTGAGCTTCAGCGTAGCGGCGAGGTCACACCGCTCGCCTACAAACCACACGCGGCCCGTCATCGGCGCCAGCAGGGGCGCCAGCGCGTCCGCCTCCTCCGCCGAGGCCGCCAGCAGCATCAGTCCGCCGGCCTCGCGGGCGTTGGCCGGGCTCATGAAGACAGGGGCGTGCACATAGCGGACGCCCTGGGCGCGCAGGCGCGGGTGCCGCTCGGCCACCCGGGCCGGGGCGTTGGTGGAGTGGTCGATCACGAAGACCCCGTCCCCGAGCGCGCCGGCGAAGGCCGCGACGACGGCCTCCACGGCGTCATCCTCCGAGAGCACGAGGTGGACGCGGTCGGCCCCCCGCACCGCCTCCGCCGGGCTGGCCGCCGCCACAGCCCCTCGCTCGACCAGGGGCGCGAGCTTCTCCGGCGACCGGTTCCATACCGTCACCGCCTCACCCTTCGCGAGCAGGTTTGTCACGAAGCCCGAACCGAGCAGACCTGCACCGATCACCGTCACCCTGGCCATGATGGAGCCCTCCGGCGGCCGACGTACCCCAATGCAGCAGGGGCTGCCTATTCGGAGGGCGGACTCCAACACCGCACCTCAGCGCTGGGGCCGGCTCACACGCAGGAGCTTGCCGACCAGCTCACCCCCCGCCGCTTCAATGGCCGCGTGAACACCCCGGATCCGACCCTCACTCGATGTACCCCAGCAGCTTGAGCTGCTCCTCATTGATGCCCGCCTCTCCCGACTCTAGCGGGCGGAGGGGGACGAGGCGGTCGTAGGACGCGGGCCGCGAGGGCAGGACAGGCGGGCGCTCCCAGAGGCCCTCCGCGACCGCGCCCGGCATGTCCTCGGCGGCGGGGAGGCCGACGAGGGCGAGCAGGGTCGGCGCCACGTCGAAGAGGCGGAGGGCCGGCAGTGACCGACCGGCGACGAGGCCCGGGCCGGCGGCGAGGAAGACCCCGCGCGCGTCGTGCTCGCCCGACTCGTCTTCGACGCGCTTGACATAGTCATGGAGCGGATCTCCGCCCACCGTCGCGCGCTCGAGCTCGTCCTTTCCGATAGACTCGCGGCGCAGGGACAGGCCGACGGCCTGCGGGTTCTCCGGGATGTCTTCGAGCCGATAGAATGGCTCGCCGGTGCTGGAGAGGGTGAGGCGATCGAGCCAGGCGACCAAGGCGACCTCCTCGGCCGCGGGGTCCGGCCCGGTGAGGCCGACGACGAGCTTGTGGCCGAGGCGGGTGACGTCGGCGGGGCCGACCTCGGCGCTCAGGCGAGCCTGGAGGCGCTCCGTCTTGGGGGTGAAGTAGATCCCCTCTCCCACCGCCGTCAGCGCGCGGTGGCCATGGTCGGAGAGGACCACGACCGTCGCCCCGGGGCCCACCTCCTCTCGGAGCTCGGCGAGGAGCTGGTCGGCCTGTCGGTAGCTGTCATTAACGGCCTCTCCCCAGCGAGAGACGAGGGCCGGATCGACGCCCGGGAAGCGGTCGGGCTCGTGGAACTTCCAGAACTTGTGGGCGATGGCGTCGGTCGCGTAGTCGGTGAAGGTCACCACCTCGGGGCTGGTGGTGTGCAGGGCATAGACGAAGACGTCGCGGTCCATCTCCACCCGAAGCAATTGCCCTTCGTAGTAGCTCCGCAGCGGATCGGGGCCGAGCAGGGCCTCGGAGAGGCGATACCGCGCGGCGCGGGCGAGGGTGCTCATCCGCATCCCGTGGCGGACGCCCTCCCAGGCGAGGCGGAGGGTGCCGCGCCGCTGCGCGACCTGTCGGCGGTGGCTGCGGCGGGAGAGCTCGATCTCCTTCACGAATTGGTAGTCAGGGGGCCAGGTCTCGGTGGAGGGGGCGAGCCAGGCCGGGATCTGAAAGGCGGCGAGGCGGGTCGGCGGGTAGGTGACGAGCCACTTCCAAGTGCCCACGGACAGGCCGGCGTCGCTCATCACGTCCCAGAACCGCGCGGCCTTGCAGTCCGTGGCCTGAACGTGAAAGCCGTGGATGCCGTGCTGCTCGGGGGGCTTCCCGCTGGCCATCGTGGTCCAGAGCAGGGGCGAGAACATCGGCTCCATGCTCATCAGGTCGGCCCGAGCCCCCTCCGTCGCGAGGCGAGAGAGCGCGGGGAGCTCGAGGGCGTCGAGGCGCTCGAAGGTGGCGCCGTCGAGGCCGAGCACGAGCAGGCGCACCCGGCCCGAGGGGCTCGGGCGGGGCCACAGGGGGCCGAGGATCAAGACGAGGCCGAGGGTCATGCCGAGGAGGAGCCCCGCCGGCCGGCCAAAGGCGCGGGCCACGGCCGGGGAGAGGCGGGGACCGAAGAGGACGCCCGGGAGCGCGCAGAGCAGCGCCAACGGTGCGGCGACGAGCCCAAGGTAGAGCGCAGGAGAGTCCTCGAACCAGGGGTTCTGCACCTGGATGAAGAGGAGCAGCAGCAAGGAGAGCTCTGCCCCCGCCGCCGCCCCGATGAGGGCCCCCGCCCGCCGGGGGCTCAAGCGCGATCCCGGCTGAGGAAGGCCTCGAGGGAGAGGAGCCCTGCGCGGAGCCCTTGGGCGTCAGCCTCCCCGACCTCCGCCTCGAAATCAGCCTCGAGCGCGACCAGGGTAGAGATCCCGGCGACCAGGGCGGCCGGGGCGCCGCGGGAGCGGATGAGGCGGGCCCGGCCGTCGGTGGAGTCAGCCACCCTCTCGAGGACGCCCATCTCCACGAGCTCTTCGACGAGCTCACCCGCGGCCTGCTTCGTCACGCCGACCCGCTCGGCGAGGGTGGTCAGCCGGGTGCCCCCGAGGTCGACGTGCGGGAAGAGCGTGGTGTGGATGGCCCGAATCGGGAGGCCGGTCTCGGCCCGCACCCGCGCCAGCGCGGCCTCGTTGAACAGCCGGGCGCAGCGCATCAGGCGGTGGCCCATGCTGCCCCGCTTGGCGCCCTCCAGCTTCGCTCCGTCTTGAACGTCCATCTTCACCGCCGACCGCTGTTTTTAGTCAGGTATGCTTGACGAGTTGGTCAGGCTCACCTTATCATATGGCCACCCTTCGAGGAAAGCCATGCTCAACCCCATCGCCCCCGACCTCTGGTCCGTCGACGTCTCCCTCCCCCAGCCCGGCGGGGTGGTGCTCCCCGGCCGCTGCCTCGTGGTGAAGGGTGAGGACAGCGGGCTCACGCTGATCTCCCCCGTGCGGATGGAGGAGGCCACCGCTGCCGCGATCGACACCCTCGGCGAGGTTCGCCACATCGTGGCGCCGAACAAGCTCCACTACATGGCCTACGCCGCGGCGCGTGCGCGCTGGCCCGGCGCCCAAGGCTGGGGGGCCCCGGGCCTCGCCGAGAAGCGGCCGGAGCTGCGCTTCGACACCATCCTCCCCGTTGAGGTGGGCGCGATGCCCTTCGGCCCCTCGCTCACGCCCCTCTTCGTGGCCGGGGCCGACGCCTTGAGCGAGACCGCCTTCCTCCACGGGCCGTCCGGGCTGCTCTTCCTCACAGACCTCGCCTTCCACATCCGCGAGCCCGCCAACTGGCAGACGAGCCTGCTCCTCAGCCTCGTCGGCGCCAACGGGGCCCTCCGGCAGAGCCGCGCCGTCCGCTTCGCGATGGTCTCGGACAAGGGAGCGCTCCAGGCCGCCCTCCGAGGCCTCGTCGATCGAGGGCCAACCGGCGTGATCCCTGCGCACGGCGAGGTCATCCTCACGGACGGCGCGGCGCGCCTCCGCGAGGCCTGGGCCTGGATCCTCCGCGCTTGACCGCCCGCCGACGCACTCCTGCGCTGTCGCACGATCTCCTCACAGGGTCGCCGAGCTTCGGCGTGGTACTTTCGCCCCTTCAATCGGAGGTCAGGATGAAGGGTGGAGCGAAGGCGGCCGGCAACGGGGGGCAGACGGGCCGGACGGCCCAACGAGCCGGGGCGGCGGGCGCGCTCTCGCTGCTCTTCTTCCCGGGGCTCCTCATCCAGGGCTGCGAGCCCAAGCTCGAGCACGCGGCCGCCAAGGCCTCGATCGAGGCGGCCTTCACCGCCGCCAATCCTCCCGGCCGCACCGGCCTCGAGCTGAAGGGTAAGGCCGTCTGGCTCGAGGCCCCCTGGTTCGACAAGGCCTGCCTCGAGCAGAAGGACCTCGCTTTCAACGACGACATCGGCACTCGGCCCAACGGCTCACTGGCCCGCATCTCGCCCACCTACCAGTCGCAGCGCTTCATCACCGCCTCGACCCAGAAGGGCTACTGCGTCTACCTGGGTGAAGATCCGAAGATCACGGTCGCTCAGGGGGAGTGGAAGAAGGACGCCTACTTCGTCCCCGTCACCTTCTCGATGGCCAAGTCGTCCCCGTGGTTTGAGTGCCTCGCCCCGGAGGAGAAGACCAAGACCATCGAGGTCACGGTGAGCAAGGAGGGGGCCCCTGTTTTCGATGCCTCCGTCCTCAACCTCCACCAGGGCGGCTGCCCGAGCCCGCTGCCCGCCGGCGAGGAGCGGGGCAGCCGCGCCCGCCCGACGGAGAAGGCCCCGGGCGCCCCCAGCCGCGACGAGGTGCTGGCCCTCGCGCAGAAGTTCGACCAGGCCCTCTACGACGGCGACTTCCAGGGCGCCCTCTTGCTGAGCGTCTGCTACAACCTCGTCGATTCGCCGATGGTCGGCGCCTGCTCGGTGGGCGAGCTCATCTCGGTGGGGCCCTCCTTCCACGGCTCGCCGCGGGCCCAGGACGGCACCCCCTGGGCGGAGTACGTCATCAACAAGGCCGATGACATCGGCAGCATCTCCCGAGACGGGCAGGACGCCTCGCTCTACCATGTGGGCGTCAAGGCCAAGGGTCGCGACCGCAGCTTCGCGGTGCAGTGGGTGGACGGGAGCTGGCGGATGGTGGGCGTGATCGGCAAGAAGGCCGAGGCGTTGACCCCGGCCCGCTACCTCTATGACCTCCACAAGGCCGACCGCCGGCGGATCTTCGAGCGGCGCCTCGCAGGCGACGCGATCGACGAGGCGGGGATCTCGACGAAGGAAGAAGAGGCTGGCGGCTGACCGCCCATGCTCCTGCGCCTGGAGGGCCCCCTCGCCGAGGCCACCGCCGCGTGGACGCTGCTCTCCGATCCCGACCACCTGAACCGGCAGGCCGCCTCCCCTCCCCTCACCTTTGAACTCGAGGCGGGGGAGGACGGCTTCCCCGTGCTGTCGGGGGAGCTGCTGGGGCCGATCGGGCTCCGCCACCGCTTCGAGGAGGTCGACCACCGCTGGGTCGTCGGCCAGAGCCTGCGCTTCTGTCGGCAGATCGAGGGCCCCCTGCTGCGGGAGCTGCGCTTCGAAGCCACCCTCGAGCGCCGGGGAGAGGGCGTCATCCCTCGGCTCGAGCTCGAGCTTCGGCCTCGCTCGGCCCTCGTCGAGCCCCTCGTCTCCCTCGGCCTCGCGGCCACGGGGCGGGCCTGGCAGCGCTGCCTCCGGACCCTCCCCACCCCTGGCACCACCCCCGCGCCGGCCGCCCTCCGGCAGCTCGATCACGCCGTCACCGCGGCCTTCGTGCGCTGGAAGGCCGGCGGCGCTCCTGCCCCGGTGGTCCACCGGCTGCGGCGCCTGCTCGAGGCCGCCCCCCTGTGGTCCCTGTCCGAGCTCCGGCCCGCCCTGCTCGCCCTCCGCTGGGGCCTGCCCCGCGCGGTGGTGCAGGACGCCTTCATCGAGGCCGTGGGCGCCGGGCTCCTCGAGCTCCGTTGGCAGGCCCGCTGCCCCCGCTGCGCGCTCGCCTGCGAGGCCGTCGAGGCCCTCTCCCTCCTCCGCGAGGCCGCCACCTGCGGGAGCTGCCAGTCCGCCTTCCCGGTCGACCTGCGCGCCACGGTCGAGGCGGTCTTCTGCGCCCCCGCCTCGCTCGCCCCCCGCGGGGAGCCCGGCTTCGCCACCTGGTTCCCCGCCCGGCGTCCCGAGGTGGCGGCCCTCAGCCTGCTCCCGCCCGGGGGGCAGGACCAGATCGAGCTCGACCTCGACCCCGGGCTCTGGCAGATCGTCGCCAGCGGCGGGCACGCCGACCAGGCGCTGATCGTGCTCGAAGACGGGCCGGTCGGGCCCCTCCGCTGGACCCCGCTGCCCACCCCGACCTCCCGACGGACGGCCGCGGGGCGGGTGACCCTCCAGCTCCACAACGACTCCCCCGCCCGCTGTCGGGTGCTGCTCTGCCGTCAGGACCACGGCGGCGCGCCCCTCCCCGCGCTGCGGCTCGTCACCTCGGGGCTCTGGCGCGCCCGCTTCGGCGTCCCCGCCCTCGCCCCCGCCGCCCGCTTCGAGGTCTCAGAGGTGACGGTCCTCTTCACCGACCTCACCGACTCCACCGCCTTCTACCTCGACCAGGGAGACCGCCAGGCCCTCTCCTTCGTGGTCGCCCACTTCGCCCTCCTCGACGCCGCGGTGGACGCCGCAGGGGGCACCCGCGTCAAGACCACCGGCGACTCCATGCTCGCCGCCTTCTACAACCCCGAAGACGCGCTCCGGGCCGCGCTCGCCGCCCACGCCGCCCACGACCGGCACAGCCGCGCCACCGCCGCGGTCGGGGCCCCTCGCCTCCGGATCGGCCTGCACCGCGGGCCCGCCTTGGCGATGCACACCGACACCGCCGGCCTCGACTACTTCGGGAGCACGGTCTCGATCGCCAACCGGGCCGTAGACGCCGCGGTAGGGGGCTCCGTCGTCTGGACCGAGCGGGTGGCCGAGTCCTCCGCCGTCCAGGCCCTGCTGGTGTCTTGCGCGCTCCAGCCGGAGCGCCAAGGTGACATCGCCCCTGGCCTCGGGCTCTGGGCGGTGCACCTCGACCCGCGTCGGGTGGAAGGAGCGGGCGACGTCGGTTAGGCCCGCAGCCCGCTTCGAACGAAGAAGGCCGCGCCATGCCCCCGGCAGAGTCCCGTCTCCCCTCGGCTGAGCCCCTCCCCGGCCTCGGCTCCTCCTCCGCCTTCCGGGCCACGGCCTACTTCGACGTCGACGGCACCCTAGTCGGGACGAACCTCCTCCAGCCGACCGCCTACTTCCTCGGTAATCAGGGCACCCCGCTCCAGAGCCTCGGCTCGATCGGCCGCGCCCTGTTGAACGCCCCGCTGCTGGCCCTGGCGGAGCTGCAAGACCGTCGCCGCTTCAACGAGCTCCTGTTCTCCCACTTCAAGGGGATGAGCGAAGATCGCGTGATGGTGCTCGCTGACGAGGTCTTCGACAATGTGGTCAAGCCGCGCATCTTCCCGGGCGCCCGCGAGCTCATCGACCAGTGCCACCGCGCCAAGCTCCGGGTCGTGCTGGTGACCGGCTCCCTCGACGTGACGATGCGCCCGCTGGCGCGTCACCTCGGGGCCGACCACGTCATCGCCAACCGCCTCGAATTCAAGGACCTCTACGCCACCGGTCGCCTGCTCCGCCCGGTGGTCGCCGGGCCCGAAAAGTCGGGCCTGCTCGTCAAAGACGCCGCCGACCACGGCCACGACCTCCGCGACTGCCACGCCTACTCGGACTCCTACTCCGACGTGCCGATGCTCTCTGTGGTCGGGCACCCCGCCTGCATCAACCCCGACGACAAGCTGGTCAAGCTGGCGCACGCCTACAACTGGCCGATCCTCGACATCCAGTCCCCCTCGCGCGAGTCGAAGCGGGACGGCGCGGCCTCGCCGGCCTCCACCTGAGGCCCCCCTCCGGTCGCCGCGCCCTCATCAAACCCTGACAGGGGCGACGGAACCCCGGGTCCCCGAGGCGGTCGGAGCATGGCACCCTGTGCTCAGGTGACCCATGATCGATCCCATCGCCCGCATCCAGAAGCTCCTCGCGCTGGCCACCGATCAGGCGGGCACCCCCGAGGGAGAGGCCGCCGCCCGGATGGCCCGGGCCCTCGCCCGCCGCTTCGCCCTGCAGGCCGACGAGGCCCGGCGCCGCGGTGATCACGACCGCGACCCGATCCTCGAGCGCTGCATCCCGCTGACCGACCGCGCCCTCTGGCGCCGCCGCCTGAGCGCGGTGGTGGCCAGCCACGGCTGTTGCACGGTGGCCTGGCCTCGGAGCGGCGAGCGGGCGCACCTCTTCGGACACCGATCGAGCCTGCTCATCACCGAGTACCTCTACGCCGTGCTCGATCGGGAGCTGACCGCCGCCCGCGCCGCCTTCACCGAGCGTCGCCACCGGGAGCGCGAAGCGCGCGGCCTACCGACGGAGGAGGGGCGGGTCCAAGACCTCATCGCCTTCACCCACTCGGCGATCAGCGCCGTGGCCGTCCGGCTCGGCGAGCTGCGGCGTGAAGATCAGCGCCTCGACCCCAAGGGGACGGCCCTCGTGCTGCGGCGCGGCGACGATGTCGAGGGGTGGCTCCGGCAGCAGGGGCGGCGCTTCGGCGGCTCGATGCCCGTCCCCTTCGCCTTTGACCGGGCCGGCTACGAGGTCGGCAACCGCATCCCCCTCCACGACGCCCTCCCCGAGGACCCCGGCGCCCCCCGCGCCGCGCAGCTCGGACGAGGGTGAGACGAATTCAGAGCTGCGGGACGGCCACCGAGGCGATGCCCGACTCCATCCCAGCGAGGGCCTGGAGCTCGGTCGCCCAATACTCCGCCTCCTCCTCTTCGCCGCGCATGTTCGCGTTGTCGCGTAGGGCAGCGAGGCAGCCCCGCAGCCGGGCGTCGAAGGGATCGGCCTCCCGGAGCTGCTCAAGATAGCCCAGCAGGTCCATCTCCGCGCGACGGGCGAGGTCGGCGGCCTCATTGACATGCCCCCGCTCAAAGGCGAGCTGAGCGAGGAGCTGCCAGGTGAGGGCGCGCTGAGAGGAGTGGCCACCCGCGTCCTCCATCTCCTCGAGGCTGGCCCGCAGCAGCTGATCGGCCTGCTGAAAGCGATCCCGATCTCGGGCGGTCAGCGTCGGGTTCGACGACACCTCGTCTCCCTTCGCGCCGGAGCGGAGATCGAAGAGGGCGCGGCGCAGCTCGGCCGCCGCCTCCGACATCTGCCCGCGCCCGATAAGCAGGGCGCCGAGGCCGTGGCGGATGAGGGCGGTGGTGCCGGGCCCGACGTCGGCCTCGACCCCATACTCGAGCGCGGTCCGAAAGAGGACCTCAGCCTCCTCGACCTGCCCCTGCCCGACGGCCGTGAGGGCGAGCTGGTGGTACATCCGGCTGGCCTCCGCCGGGCCGGCCCAGTCACGTGAGTTGGCGATCCAGCGCCGCAGCAGCACCTCGGCCTCTCGCGTGCGGCCCTGGAGCCGGACGCAGGCGACGAGCTCCATCCGCGGCTGCAGCACCTCGCTCTGCGGCGAGCCGACCTTTCGGCGCTCACCGATCGACTTTCGCAGCGCCACCTCGGCGTCGGTGAAGCGTCCCTGTCGCATCAGGGCACGACCGAGGAGGAGCGGCGCTCGTCCGGGGTCTTCGCTCGGCCCCCCGCGATCGGCGGCCTCTCGCAGCACCACCTCGGCCTCCGCAAGATCGCCGGTCTCGAGCAGCCAGCCACCGAGATCGGCCCGCATTCGGGCCAGATCATCCCGACCCGCCCCCTCGCGGAGCCCATCGCGGATCGACATCCGCAAGATCCGCAGGGCCTCCGCGGCGCGACCCTGCATCCAGCGGACCTTTGCCAGATCATGCCGCGCCGAGGACACGAGCGAGGCGGGCGCCCCCGTGGCCACGAGCTCCTCCACGCTCCGCCGGAGCAGCGGATCGGCCTCACCGAGGCGCCCGAGCAGGAGCACGGTGCGGGCGAGGCCGAGGCGCATCGTCGCCAGCTCCAAGGGGGCCACCTGGCCGCGCTCCGCCTCGTTGACGGCCCGGCGCAGCCGCTCTTCGGCCTCCGTCGTCCGTCGGAGGGCGAGGAGGACGAGCCCGAGGGCGGCCTGGGTGCTCACCCGCTCCCCGGGCGTCCGCTCGGGGACGGTCACGGTGTCGAGGCAATGCCGGAGCAGCCCCTCCGCCTCCGCCAGCCGTCCCTGCGTCCGGAGGAGCTGGCCGAGCATGTGCAGGGCCCGGGCCCGGCTGGGCGAGGTCGCGCCGCTGCGCTCCATCACGGTCCGCCACAGCTCCTCGCGGGGGACGGGGTTCGGCCAAGCGGCCAACGCAGGGTCGAGGCGCTCGACGAGGGTGGACAGGCCCTGCTCGTCGAGCGGAGGCCCGAAGCGAAGCCAGCTCAAGAAGCTCTGCTCGGCGGCCATGGCGTCGAGGGCAGGCGGGACGGGGACCGCGATCGGCGGTACACCGAGGGCCTCCGACCAGCATCGTTCCGGCTGCGACCAGCGAGCGCGCTCCCCCCAGGGCTCATGAGCCAGCCAGCTCAGGGCGCGGCCGACCGCGGCCTCCGCCTCGGCGCGGAGCGGGCTGCCGGGCAGGTGGCTCACCCGAAAGATGAGGTCGCGCAGCTTGTGATCACGCCAGACCACCGTTCCTTCGCTCATCCGCCACAGGCGCGGCCGGTGCTCCGTGGTCAAGCGGTCGCGGAGGCGATCGACGACGGTGGGGTCAGCGGAGGGATCGAGGGCGGCCCGCAGCGCATCCCAGGGGGCGAAGGGGCCCGCCCACGCGGCGGCCAGCAGCACCGCGCGGGCCGGACCCTCTCCGAGCAGCGGCGCGAGGCAGCCCTCGAGGTTCGGCACCTCGCCTCTCCCGCCGCTCAACAGGCCGAGCAGGCCCTTTGGACGGGTGAGCTCCCAACTTCCGGCTCGGTTTTCGATCAGCTCGGCTCGGCGCCAATGATCGAGGAGGATGCGAGCCGCAGCCGGCGGGTTGTCGCCCCAGGGCCCCACGGCGGCCCAGAGCTCGTCGAGCAGCTCCGTGGAGACGTGCGGGGTGTCGAGGTGCAGGTGCGCGAGCCGCTCCACCGCGGCCCGATCCCAGCCTTGGCCTGCGCGAAAGACGAGGACCCGGGAATTGGGGTCTTCGGGGTACCGGCGACCGACGATCGCCGACTCGAGCGGGGATCGGCCGTCGGCCTGGGCCTCGAGGCTCACGAAGACCCACTCGGTCATCCCCTCGGCGGCGATTCGCGGCAGCCAGCGGTAGAGCGCCATGCGCCCCATCGGGTGGCCCTCGGCACCCCCGAGCAGGAGCACCGGCCCGGAGATCCGCCCATGGCCGGCACCGCCGTAACCTCGCCCGCCGAAGGCGTAGAGCTGGCGAGCGAGGCTCGGGGTTTGCCCGTCGGTGCTGACCGCTCCGCCGAGCTGATCACCGAGCGCCGCGGCGTAACGGCTGGCCCCGGCCCACCGGGACAGGCCCTCCAAGCGGGAGCGGACCGCCTGGAGATCTGCCAATGAGGCATCAGTGTCACCCTTCGTCCGCTCGGGCAGGATCTCCTGGGCGAGGGCGCGCAGCACGAGCCCCCGCCCCGATCCCGCGGGGCCGACCACCAGGACGAGGCCCGGACGGCGCGCGGCGGCGAAGCGCCGGAAGCGGGCGACGAGCTCGGCGTTGGGGCCGAGCAGCTCAGAGAGGGCGGGCTCGCGCCCTCCGAAGGGCGAGAGGCTATGCACCGCGGCACCCCCCGAGCGGGAAGGCTTGGGCCAAAACGAAGGGGCGAGGGGGCGAGCGGAGCGACGCGCTCCCCCGCGCGACATCAAGACGGTTCATGGGACTCCCCTCCTTCTTCCGAGCCCAGGGCCGCGCGCGCCCGGAGGGCAAACCAGTCCCGCTTGCGGCGGGCGCGACGGATCGTCGCCTCCCAGGCCTCCGCCGCTCCCGTGGGATCTCCCCCGGCGAAGAGCAGCTCACCGAGGAAGTACCAGGCATCTGCGGGGGTCTTTTTGAGCTCCACGGCCTCCTTCAGGCTGCGGAGGGCCGCCTCCGCCTGCCCGGCGCGGAGCTCGAGCAGGGCGTGGGTGCGGCGGCCGAGGCCGTTGTCGGAGAGCACCGGCCCGAGGCGCTGGAGCAGGAGAAGCGCCTCCGGGCTCGGGGCGGGCGGCGCGCGCCCATCAAGCTCCTCGAGGCGGAGGGTCCGGTCGATGACCTCGACCAGCGCGACCTCATCGGCCGGAGTCCAGGTGGCGCCCCGCCACTGGAGGGCCGGCTCGGCCTGCGCGGCCCCCGAGCGGCGGAGGAGCATTCGTCGCGCCCCTTCGATGTCGAACTGCGCCTCCGCGCGGAGGGGCGCCCCCGGCGGCGCGAAGAGCGCCCCGCCCCCCTCGGCGACGATCAGGAAGGCGCTGGGCTGCTCGCCGGGCTCCCCCACCTCGCCCGCGTCCCGCCCGTCGGAGACCCACGCGCCCGTCCAGGCCGAGAGATCCTCCGCCCGCTCGAGGGTGGCCACCGCCGCCAGGATCGTGTCCCCGTGTGCACCCTCGAGGCCGAGGCTGCGGAGCCGAGGCAAGGCCGAGCGATAGCCGGCGGCGGCCGAGACCCGCGCGACCTCAGCGAGGGCGTCGGGCTTGTGCCGCTTGTCGTCGAGGGCGCTCACCACGAGCTGCTCCAAGACGCTGTCTCCGTCGTGGGCGGCGGAGGTGCAGAGGCGCAGCAGGCCCACCGCGGCCCCGACCCGCACGCCGCCCCGAGGGTCTCGAAAGCCGGAGAGGATGCGGGGCGCACACTCCGGGGTGTCCAGGGTGGCGAGCATGCCGAACAACCCTGGGTTCACTCCGGGGTCAATCGCCTTGAAGAGGGTGAACAACCGCTGGCGCTCGTCGTCGGGGAGCGCCAGGCGGGAGGTGCCGACCCGATATCGGCTGAGGATGTCGGCCGCGGCCCCCGCACAGCCGAGCCGAACGGCGGGGGACGGATCCTGCTGGGCCATCAGGGCGAGGCGGGGGACGACCTCCGGGGTGCCCATGATCGACAGATCCCGCGTCGCTGCAGCTCGCTGAGAGAGCTGCTTCGACCCGAGCGCCTCACCGGGGTTCTTTGTCTCCCCGACCTTTGTCTCCCCGACCTTTGTCTCACTGACTCGCTGCTCCGCCAAGATGCCTCCACTCTCCAACGAGCGATATCGACAAAGGTATACCGCACCGCGGTACGTCCACGAAGCCTTGCGCCGCCGGTCCCCCGCCAGACGACCGCGGAGCCTTCGATCACCCGACCCTTCGACGGTGACGGAGGCGCCAGCCGCCCGGACCCCGCGTCACCGTCCACCTATCCAGCCTCTTGTATCCCGGCGCTGCGTAGGGTCAGCTCATCTGTCAGATCCAGGCAACCGGACTTCGGCAATCGGTCTCGAGTTCGTTCTTAAGGGAGCCGGAGGTGGATGCGCGCGACGCCGACCCCGCGAATCACCGCGATGAGCTCGTCCTGGCCATCGCCGTCCAGGTCAGCCGCGGCGAGGCGGGCGGTCTGCCGCAGCTCGAGGGAGAAGGCCGGGGCGCCGGCGCCGTCGAGGCCGATCAGGCGGTGATCGGTGCGGGTCGCCACCACACGCGGGGCGCCCCCGGGTCCGAAGCGGCCGGAGACGAGGTCCACCGCGATCGCCGCCCCGAGCTCCCCGCGCTCGGCCACCCGCGCGGCGCCCCGGGCGGCTCCGGCGGGCTCGACCTCCACCCCCGCCGGGCCCGCCCTCAGGCGATAGCGGGCCTCCCCGTCGATGGCCCAGGCACCGCCTCCGCTCGCGGCCGCGAGGTCGATGTAGCGGCCCGGCAGCTCCTGGAGCAGGCGCCCCTCCGCGTCGAAGACGTAGGTGCCCCCCTCTGCCGCGACGAGGATCTGCTCGCCGAGCGTGACCACGTCGACCGCGGCCGAGGCCAGGGTGGTGGTCCAGCGGAGCGCTCCGTCGTCGTCCCAGGCGCGCAGGAGGTAGCGCCCGGGGTCGACGGCGACCGGCCCGCCTTGCCAGGCGAGGCGCTCATCGGGTGAGCCCGCGCCCTCGCTGAGGTCGGGCACCGAGGCCCCGGCGGGGCCCTCCACCCAAGGGCTGGCTCCCGGGATCCCGACCGCGAGCCGATCTCCGGCCGCCACCACCCCCGTCCCGCTGGTGAGGGGCGCGAGGCCGAGGAGGCGGGCCTCCGCCACGCCGTGCGGCCGGCCGAGCACCCCGCCGCCCTGCCCGTCTTCCCGCAGCGCGAGCTCGACGGCCTCCCGCAGGCGTCGGAGGGCGTCCGCCGAGTAGCCCTTGGCCGAATAGGCGAGGGTCCCGTCGCGGCCGATCAAGCGGAGGGCGGGGATCGCCGAGACCCCAAACCGGCTCGCCACCGCCGGAGAGTGGGCCACCGGAAAGTCCAGCCCCAGCTTCCGCGCCGCCTCGGGCAGCTCCCCCACCGTCTTCGCCCCGTCGATGCTCACGGCGACCACGTCGAAGCCCTTCGGACCGAGCTCTCGCCGCAGGGCCACGAGCTCGGGCAGCTCCTGTCGGCAGGGCCCGCACCAGGTGGCCCAGAAGGTGAGCAGCACGACCCGCCCGCGCTGCTCCGACAAGCGCCACTCCGCGCCGTCGAGCAGGCGGAGAGAGACCTCCTCGACCGGCGGCAGGGCCGCCCGCCAGGGCTCCCGCGGGGCCTCGGGGGCGAGGCCGAGGGTGGCGCCGAGCGGCCCCACCTCCCGGCTGAGCGAGAGGCTCCGCACCGCCTCGATCGCCGCGCGGCGCGCCCCCGCCTCCCAGTCGGCCTCTGCCACACGAAGGCGGCTCCGCTCGTTGCCGCCCAGGTCGCCGCGCGTGGTGTTGTCAGAGAGGAGCACGTCGGGGGGCGCCGCCGCGAGCGCAGCCCGGCGCAGCGACAGCCCCTCCTCCGGGCGCCCAATCTTATCGGCCACCTCGGCGAGGAGGGCGGCCAGCGCCGGATCCTGGCCGGCAGAGGGGCGAAGGCGATCGAAGGCGGGCCCGAGCGACTTCGGATCACGCCCGAGCGCCGAGCGCAGCACCGAGCCCACGGCGACGACGGGCTCGAGGCCGCCGAAGTCGGCCTGCACGAGGGCGTCGGTGGCCGCCTTGAGGTCCGCCTTGCTCCCTCGGAGGACCGCGCTCCGGAAGGCGAGCACCACCGCGGGCAGCGGGGGACCCTTGGCGGCCGGCGGGGGGACGCCGCGCTCGATCTCCAGGTGCTCCTCCCCACGGCCGAGCGAGCGCCGCACCGTCACCGACACCCGGCTGCCGGGGGGCCCCATGAGCTGCTGGCGGGCGCCGTCTACGCTCTCCGCGATCGGCTGGTCTCCCACCTTCACGAGGGTGTCGCCGGGGCGGAGCCCGGCCCGATCGGCGCCCGAGCCGGGCACCACCGCGGCGGCGAGCATGCCCTGACCGATGGCCTCGAGCTGCACGCCGATCCGCCCCTTGGCGACGGGCTCGGCGGGCTCGGCGGGCTCGGCGGGCTCGGCGGGCTCGGTGGGCTCGGCGGCCTGCGATCCGTCCGGAGCGAGGGCGAGCGCCGCGAGCAGCGCCATCCACGGACACAGCGCCCAGGACGAGCGAAGGAGCTTCGAGCGCAGGAGAGGGCGGGACATCCAAGTAGGCTACCCCGGCGCGGGTTGGATAGGTGGCCGGCCGACCCGGACCGCCCGCCCCCTCCCCTCGGACGCGCCCCGGCCCCCACGGAGATCCGATGTTCTTCCTCTTCAGCTTCGCCTGCGCTGGACACATCAAGGAGCTCTACGACGCAGAGAAGGCCGCCGTGATGGCCGATCCGGAGCAGATCGTCGGCGACTGGGCCCCGGAGCTCCGGCTCCGCATCAGCGACGGGGCGCTCTCCGAGCTCGCGACCGGGGTGATCAACGCCGGCCTCACCGAGTGGGACAAGGAGCTCGAGCTCAAGAACCCTCTCGGCATCAAGATCTCTGTCAAGCCGTACGGCAAGCTGAAGAAGCTCGGCGTCAAGGTGGGCGAGGGCTGCGCCTCCTGCGTCGGCCTCGAGGGCGCGATCAAGGGCGGGGCGAAGTGGGTCGCGGGCCCCCTCTCCGGAGAGCTCCCTTTTAACGCCGAGCTCGGCGCCCGCATGAAGTTCGAGGTGGTCCGCACCGGCCGCACCTGGACGGTGTCCGGAAAGCTGCTCGGCGTCGACAAGCTCAAGCTCTCCGACGGCCAGATCAGCGGCCTCGACATGGCCTCTCCCCTGAAGGGCTGGATCGACGACGCCCTCGAAGGAGCCGATCCCATCCAGCTCGGCGAGTTCGGCGGCGAGGCCCTCCCCTTGCGGGCCATGCGCCTCGACGGCACCGCAGGGATGCTGGAGATCCAGGCCCTCTCCAACGTCCCGGGCGGCGCGGCGGTGCAGGCGGGCGGCGCGCTCTCCTCGGACTGGGAGCTGCGGATGAGCCAGGAGACAGCCCTCGCGCTGATGCGCAGGGCAGCCTTCGAGGCGGGGATCCAGGAGCACGACATCGCGATCGATCCCCGCTCCCTGCGGGTGCAGAACGACGACTTCCAGCTCGGGCTGCGGGTCTGGCGCCTCTCGGGGGCCGGCTGGTGGCGGGAGTACTCGGTCTTCGGCCACATCGGCCTCCAGGATGACAAGCTCGCCTTCAAGTCCACCAAGGCCGAAGAGGGTGAGAAGAGCAAGGGCGCGGGTATCGCCGATCCCCTGGCGCTGCTCTTCGAGAGCGTGATCCTCGACACGGTCGCCAAGGGCATCAACGAGGCCCTGCCGGCGGCGGAGGAGGCTCGAGTGGGCAAGCTGCACGTCGTCGCCCGCACCGAGGCCGTGAAGGGGGCCGCCGCCGCGCTGGTGGTCAGCGGGAGCTTGAAGGCAAAGCGAGAATGACGGAGCGAGCCCCCCGGGGATAGGCGACCGCTTGGAGTCCGAATGCCCGAGCAGACCCCCTTGGCCCCGACCTCTCCGCCCCGCGCGACCGACCCCCTCAACTACTGGGACTACCTCAAGCTCAATCACCTCCTCGACCTCCAGGGGGGTCACGAGCCCGACGACCGCGCGCTCGTGCCCGACGAGCTGCTCTTCATCATCGTGCACCAGTGCTACGAGCTCTGGTTCAAGCAGGTGATCCGCGAGCTCCGAGAGGCCATCCGCTGCCTCGGAGACTCCACCGTCCCCGAGGCCGAGGTGCCCGACGTCGTGCACCACCTGCGCCGGGTGGTGGCGATCCTGCGGCTCGCCGTCGAGCAGTTCTCCGTGATGGAGACCCTCACCCCCCAAGACTTCCTCGGCTTCCGCGACAAGCTCGTCCCGGCCAGCGGCTTTCAGTCCTTCCAGATGCGCGAGATGGAGATCCTGCTCGGCCTCGAAGAGGGCGCCCGCGAGGCCTACGGCCAGACCGCGGTCCTCGACCACATCCGCGAGCTCGGCCAGAGCTCGGCCGCGGGCCGGTACGCCTGGGCCCGCGTGGACGCCGCCGTCGCCGAGGCCACCGCTGGCGGCACCCTGCGGCAGGCGCTGGCGAGCTGGCTGTACCGCACCCCCATCCAGGGCTCGCAGCCGACCGATCCCGGCGACAATGAAGCGGTGATCGGCTTCATCAGCGACTACCTCCAGGCCCTCGAGGCCCACCACAGCACGCAGATCGAGGCCCTGCTGCGCGCGCGGGTCTCCCCGGAGGCCGACGTTCGGCGCCGCTTCGCGATGAGCCTGGAGGGCGCCCGCCGCTTCCTGCTCGCCCAGGACCGGCCCGAGGCCGAGCAGGCCGCCACCCGCCGGGCCCGCGCCGGGCTGCTCTACGTCGAGAGCTACCGCAGCTTCCCCCTCCTCGCCTGGCCGCGGCTGCTCGTCGACACCGTGGTCGAGCTCGAGGAGCAGCTCGTGCTCTGGCGCCAGCGCCACGCCCGGATGGTGGAGCGGGTCATCGGCCGCAGGGTGGGGACGGGCGGCTCGTCGGGGGTCGAGTACCTGGACCGCACTACCCAGTCGCGGGTCTTCACCGATCTGTGGAACGTCCGCACCTTGCTGCTGCCGAAAGACCACCTTCCCCCCGCCCGGAACGTCGCCTACTACGGCTTCGTCGCTCCTTGATCCCCTCGCACGCCGGTCATCCCGGTGAGGAGCAAAGATGAACGATCTCCGGGAGGAGGCCTCCGGCCTCGCCGCGCCGCTCTGTTACCCGCCAGCCCGTCGGGGCGAGGAGGCGGAGCTCCATCACGGGCGCGCGGTGGCGGACCCCTACCGCTGGCTCGAGGACCCGGAGAGCGCGGAGAGTCGCGCCTGGATTGACGCTGAGAACCAGCTCACCGAGGGCTTCCTCTCCGAGGTGCCCGAGCGCGCGGCGATCCGCGCTCGCCTCCGCGCCCTCACGGACTACGCGCGCATCAGCGCCCCCACCCTCGCCGGCGGCCAGGCCTTCTGGCTGCGAAACGACGGGCTCCAAGAGCAGGCCGTCTTGCTGACCGCCCCCGTCGGAAATCGGGAGGGGCGGCTGCTGCTCGACCCCAACACCCTCTCCGACGACGGCACCGTCTCGCTCGCCGCCTGGTCGGTGAGCCCAGACGGGCGTTGGCTGGCCTGGGCCACCTCCGACGGGGGCTCGGACTGGCAGGTCTGGCGGATCCGAGAGGTCGCGACCGGCCGCGATCTCGCCGACACCCTGCGCTGGGCCAAGTTCACCACCGCAACCTGGAGCGCCGACAGCGCGGGCTTCTACTATGGGCGCTACCCCGAGCCCAAGAGCCCGCTCGAGCAGGTCAACCTGAACAATCAGCTCTGTTACCACCGGCGGGGCACCGACCAGGCCGAAGACCGGCTCGTGCACGCCGACCCCGAGCAGCCCGACTGGAGCTTCTCGGCCTCGGTCACCGACGATGGGCGCTACCTGCTCATCTCGACCTGGGCGGGCACAGATCCCAAGAACCTGGTCACCGTTCACCGTACAGACGGCCTCGCTTCGCCACCCATAACCCTGATCGGTAGCTTCGATGCCCACTACTCGATCATCGACAGCGAGGGTGACGACCTCTACTTCTTCACCAACCTCCACGCCCCCCGGGGCCGGGTGATGGCGGTCAGCCTCGCCGACCCTGCGGCGCCTCGATGGCGCCCGGTCGTGGCCGAGGTGGAGGACACGCTCCAAGGGGCATCGATCGTCGGTCATCGCTTGATCCTCGCCTACATGCGCCATGCCCGCTCCGAGGTGCGCGTCTGTTCACTCTCTGGCGAGCCGATGGGCGAGGTCGTGCTGCCGGGGATCGGCACCGCCGAGGGCTTCCAAGGGCGGGCCGACGACACCGAGACCTACTTCGCCTTCCACGGCTTCCTCCGCCCCGCCTCGATCTACCGCTACGAGGTGGCCACGGGGGGGGTGCAGCCATGGTCCGTCCCCGAGACCCCCTTCGACGCCGCCAGCTATGTCACCGAGCAGGTCTTCGTCGAGTCAGCCGACGGCGCCCGTGTGCCCATGTTCATCGTCCACAAGGCGGGCATCCCGCGGGACGGCAGCCACCCCACGCTCCTCTACGGCTACGGCGGCTTCCACATCTCGCTCACCCCCTCCTTCAGCGTGGAGCGGGCCGTCTGGCTCGAGATGGGTGGGATCTGGGCCGTGGCCAACCTCCGGGGCGGCGGCGAGTACGGAGCCGCCTGGCACGATGCGGGCCGACTCCGCAACAAGACCAACACCTTCGCCGACTTTGAGGCCGCGGCGGACTGGCTGTTCCGCGAGGGTTACACCCGCCCCGCGCGGCTGGCGATCCACGGCGGGAGCAACGGCGGGCTGCTGGTCGGCGCCTGCATGACCCGTCGCCCCGAGCTCTTCGGCGCGGCGCTGCCCTCGGTGGCGGTGCTCGACATGCTCCGCTACCACCGGTTCACGATCGGCTGGGCCTGGGCGAGCGACTACGGCCGCGCCGACGATCCGGAGATGTTCGAGCACCTCTTCGGCTACTCGCCGCTGCACAACCTCCGCGAGGGGGTGGCCTACCCCGCCACCCTGGTGACCACCGGCAGCCACGACGATCGGGTGGTGCCCGCACACAGCTTCAAGTTCGCCGCCGCGCTCCAGCACATCCACGCGGCCCTCCCTGCGGCGCCGCCAGCCCTCATCCGCATCGAGACCCGCGCCGGCCACGGCGCCGGCAAATCGACCTCCCAGCGCATCCAAGAGGCGGCCGACCGCTGGTCCTTCCTCGTGCGGGCCCTCGACTTCCGGCCCGCCCTCTGGCCCGCCGCCTCGCCGACCGAGGCCCCGTCGACCGAGGCCCCGTCGACCGAGGCCCCGCCGACCGAGGCCCCGCCGCCCACCTGAAGCTCAGCCGCGGCGCAGGACGCCGGTGAGGCAGCCCATGCCGCCGGCCGCGCGCAGGTACTGGTCGATCGGGGCCTCGATCACCGTGATGCCCTGCGACTCGTAGAGGGCGCGTGTGTTGGGGCTCCCCGCCGGCATGAGGACGCGGCGCGGGGACAGCGTGACGAAGTTCATCGCCCGGCCACGGCGGGTCTCGGGGGTGCTGGGCAGGAGGATCAGGCGCCAGCCGGACAGCGCGCGACGGAGGGAGGGGCTGAGCTCGTCGGCGAGCACACACGCGACCCGCTCGTCGACGGGGTTGAAGGCGCCGAGCAGGTGCTGGACCCCGCTCGTGAGCGTGCAGACCCGGACCTCCACCCCCATCGACTCGAGCAGGGGGCGGAGCTGGGCCACCGCCGCCTCGTTGGTCCGGTTTCCGATGCCGATGAGCACCGTGCGGGCGTCGAGCCACATCGCGTCCGCCCCCTCAAAGGTGGCGTGCCCCCGCGGCGTGAGCAGGATGGGGACGCCCATCCGGGCGAAGAAGGCCGCGATCTCCCGCTCCTCCCCGGCCCGCTGCTCGGAGGCCATCCGCGAGAGGATGATGCCCTCAGGGGTGGCGAAGAAGAGGTCGCAGCAGAAGATGTGGTTCGGCGTCGGCTGGCGTGGGCGGTGGACCTGCACCACCACCCCCTCGGCTTGGTAGGCCTTCACCAGCCCCTCGAACTCTCCCCGCATCCGATCGAGCTCCGGCCGCTCCTCCATCAACCACAGCGCGGGATCCTCGGAGTACCGCTGCTCGAGGCCGGGCAGGGCGAGCACCACCTCCTGGAGCGGGGCCACCGGCGAGGAGAGGCCCGAGGCGGTCCAGAGCGCGCCCATCTCCTCGCGGTGGGAGAGGGTCCGAGGCCGCCAGCCCAGGCCGCCCAAGTGGCTCGGGGCCTCGTGCCTAAAGCCAGGTAGTGAGCTCCGACTCATAACCAAGCTCCTCCATCATGCGGATGTTGTCAGGGTCTTCGAGCACCGGACCGAGCTCGGCCGCGCGGGCGAACCAGCGACGGCGGCGGGGCGGCGCGGTCGCCATCACCGCGGGGACCCCGTCGAGCAGGCCGGGTGAGAGGGGGGCGCCCAGCCAGCCCGCGAGCGCCTCCACCGCGGCCGCCTCGACCTCGCCGCCCCGGAGCAGGTCTTCGAAGCGGAGGGCGAAGCGCGGCAGGTCGGGCCGTTGGCGCAAAAATTCGAGCGCGGCGCGGTGGGCCGACCGCCACTGCCAGGCGCAGCGAAGGCCGGGCGGCGCGTCGACCCAGGCCTCCCAGCCGGGGGGCAGATCGAACTTCCACCAACCCTCCGCGCCGCCGGGCCCGCCCAGGCGATGGCTGTGGAAGCCCGGGTGGCCCCAGCCGTCGAGGAGCCCGTTGACGCTCGAGGCTACGTTTCGCCGGAGGTGGAGCAGTCGCAGCCGGGCCTCCGGGAAGAGCCCCGCCAGGAAGGGGAGCCGGTAGACATTGCTCGGCGTCTTCATCACCACGGGCAGGCGCTGGAGCTCCTCGGCGGTCGCCGGGGCCCAGGGCGAGATCGCGACGTAGGGCGGCTCCTCGATGATCGGCCCCTCGGGCTCGAAGCGCGGCAGCACACCGGGGAACAGGGCGCGGAGGAGCCCAGGGTCGATGTCGTAGGCGTATGGATGGATGGGGAGGCCCTGGCCGCGCAGCTCCCGGATGACGAGAGCGACGACGAGGCGCGGATCGGAGAGGTCGACCTCGCCCCCCCTCTCGCCACCCCCGTCGCCCCCCCGCTGAGCCCGGGCCGCCGCGTCGAGCGCCCGCTCGAGGGCCGCGTGCACACCTTCGAGCTCGAGCTCGAGGGTCGGCCACTGCAGGGTGAAGCGCCTCGCCAGATCGAGGCCGTATCGCCGCCGGGCCGCGGCGTCGGGCAGGGTGCTTCGCGGTCGGCCGATGTCGGCGAGCAGGGCGCGGCGCAGGGCACGCACCTCGGGGGCGCGCTGGAGGTCCGCCTCGCCGAGGGCGTCCGAGCGGGCGCCGCCTTGCCCGCAGCTCAGGCCGGCCATCACGAAGAAGGGGTTGACCTCGGCCCGGAAGTGCAGGAGCCCGGTCTGCCGGCGGAGGGCCTCGGCGAGGATGCTCGATCCGCCGCGCGAGCTCGACAGGATCACGACGAGATCGCGGAGGGCCTCGTCGGGGAGGGGCTCATCGGGGAGGGCGGGCAGGGCCGCGTCCGCCTCGAGGGCGTGGAGCCTGCGCTGGAGCGTGTCCCGGGCTGTGGCGTCGGCGCTCACGCCGGGCCGCCCGGGGCCCCAGGCGACGCGCCACGGGGCGTCGATCGGCCCCGCAGCGCCGCGCGCCAGCGGAGGAGCTTGAGCCAGGCGCCGCGCCTCCATCGCGCGGCCACGTTGTCGTCCTTCCGGAGGGAGCGCAGCTCGACCCGGAGCTCCGCGGCGCGCTCCTCGACCGCGAAGCGCGCCAGCTCCACCGCCGAGGGCGGAGCCGGGGCCGCCACCTCCGGCACATAGCCGAGGGCGAGCAGCTCGTGGCGGGTGACATACTCGACGAGGCCGATCTCCCGCTCGCTCAGATCGGCCCGGTAGCGCGAGACGGAGGCCGCGCTGATCGGCTCCCCGGTCCGCGCCCAGGACTCGGCGAGGCCAGCGCTCTTCTGGGCCTCCGCGGTCTCGGCGTGCCGCAGCATCGCCGGCTCGAAGGCCTCACCGAGGAAGTCACAGATCCGGCGGAGCTCCCGCTCCGGCGCGGCCACGAGGGCCTCGTAGGCGACGGGGAGGATGACCCCTGCGGGGAGGGCGCCCAGCGCGCGGAGGCCGAGGGCCTGCTCCTCCCGCCAGAGGTTTGCCGTATACCATGGGTGAAAGGTAGAGAAGACGCTGCGCCGGGCGCTGGCCGCCACGTCGCGCGGGTCGCGGTGGAGGAAGAGGAAGCGCGCCCCCGGGCGGGCCCGCCGCACCGTGTCGATGTGATGCACCATGAAGGTGCTCTTACAGGCCGAGCGCGCCTTGCCGGAGGCCCGCCGATCGAGCTCCATCACGGCGAAGTAGACCCCGAGGAGGTCACGCGGCTCGGCCAGCGCCGCCACCGCCCGGGGATCGAGCCGGTGCTCCCACCGATAGATGTGCCCGCTCACGAGAGAGACGGCGTCTTCGGCCAGCCGGAGCAGGTTCTCGTCCTGGGAGAGATCACCATAATCGGCGATGATCGGCGCGAAGTAGCGGACGAGGTGCGGTGGATGCGGCACTTGGATGCGGGAGTGGCTGTTCAGCACCAGCCGGAGCAGGTTGGAGCCGCTCCGCTCGGTCCCGACGATGAGGATGGGGTCGGGGGTCATCGTCTGCGGGTCAGGCTCCATCGGTCAGGCTCTACCGGCTGCCTCGCCGAGCTCAGCGGTCGCTGCGCCCCGGGGCGAGCGAGATAACCGACCGCATGGACCTCGACGCCTTTCAACGATCTGTCCTCCCCGCCGGCCTCAACCTGCTCGCGGTCGCCGCGGTCTCCGACTGGGACGCGGTCGCCCTGCCGAGCCGCCGATCGTCGGCCCTCCAGCCCGGCGCCCGCTCGATCCTCGTCGTCGCCAACGGCGGCGGCGCGCTGTGGACGGCCCTCCTCGCGGAGCTCGCCGCCCGCCCGACCTCGCTCACCGAGGAGCCGCACCCGCTCGACGCCTTCGTCCGCCGCACCATCGCCACCGCCGACCACGCCCTCGGGGCGGGCCCCCGCCGGTGGTTCTGGGCGAGCGCGGAGGCCGACCTGCACATCGACTTCCGACTGCTGGCGGGCCTCGCCGGCCTCGGCGCCCAGAGCCGGCTCGGCCTGCTGCTCCACCCCGCCTACGGCCCCTGGATCGGGCTCCGCGCCGCCTGCTTCCTCGAAGCCGCAGCAGACGACACCGCCACCTTCGGCGCCTACGCTCGCCGCCCAGGCGCCCCGGCGGCCGAAGACCCGAGCGCCCTCGCCGCGCCCTGCCTGGCCTGCCCCGCCCCCTGTACGCGCGCCTGCCCGGGCGACGCCTTCCCGGAGGGACGCTGGAATGTCGACCGCTGCGTCGACTTCCACCGGGAGTCCCCGCGCTGCGCCTCGACCTGCGAGGCGCGCCTCGCCTGCCCGGAGGGGGCCGCGCACCGTTACTCCGCCACGCAGCTTCGGTACCACTCCAATCGACTGGAAGGGCGTCGCGAGCTCCGGGCCCTGCTTGGTCCCGACGCGCCCAGAGATCGTTTCGAAGGGGATGGCCCCCACTGGGGGAGCTGGCGGGACAAGGTCGATGCGCGGGGCGTCGACCGAGATCGTCCTCAAGGACGGAATGCCCCCTCCCCAATGGTCGACGAGGGCGACCTCGCCGAGTAGGTGGGGCGGATGCCACCCGCGATCTTCCCCTCCCCTCCCGCACCCGGGCTCCCGACGGCCGGCCCGGAGGCCTCGGGCGGCCCCGGTGCCCCGACCTCCGGCCTGACCGACCTCTTCGGCACGCGCACGCACGAGCACCTCCGCGAGGCCTTCATCCGGGACGCCGCCGCGGCCCGGCTTCTGGTGAGCTTCGCGCGGCTCGCCGAGCTCGAGGGCCACCCCACCGTCGCGACCGCGCTCCGCGAGATGGCGGAGACGGTCGAGCTCATCGCCAGCGGTCACCTCGACTTCCTCCGTCGCGTGGGCGACCCGCTCACCAACCGGGCCATCGGCGAGACCGCGTGGAACCTCGCGGCGCTGCACGCCGCGACCTCCCTCGAGCTCCAAGAGCACCTCCCCGAGTACGCCCGCACCGCGGCGGCCGAGGGTTTCCCCGACATCGCCTCCTGGTTCGAGTCGGTGGCGCACAGCCGCCGCGCGCACCTGCCTCGCCTCAGCCCTCCTGTCGCCGTGGAGGGTTGATGCGCTACGACGCTGACTCCATCGTCATTCTCCCCGGTCTCGAGGCCGTCCGCCGCCGCCCGGCCATGTACGTGGGCTCCACCGGCCCCGACGGCGTCTTCCACCTCGTGATGGAGGTCGTACAAAATGCGGTGGACGAGGCCCTCACCGGCTCGTGCACCGCGATCTCCGTCGTCGTGGACGACGATGGCACGGTCACCGTAGAAGATGACGGGCGCGGCATCCCCACCGAGCCGCACCCGCAGAGCGGCCGCCCCACCCTCGAGGTCGTCGTCACCGAGCTCCACGCGGGCGGGAAGTTCCAGTCCGGCGCCTACGGGGTGACCGGCGGCCTCCACGGCGTCGGCCTCACCTGCGTCAACGCCCTCTCCGCGTCCCTGACGTTGACCGTCTGGCGCGCGGGCCTCCGCCACGAGCTCCGCTGCGCCCAGGGCCGCGTGCTCGGGGCCTCCACCCCGGCGCCGGAGGCCGACCGCCGCGGCACCCAGGTCCGCTTCCGGCCAGACCCCGCCATCTTCACCGAGGGCATCGGCCTCGATGTCGAGACGCTCACCCGATACGTCCAGGAGCAGGCCTATCTGCACCCCGGGCTCCGCGTCTCGCTGCGCACCCCCGGGGCCGACGAGGCCGTCTATCGGTTCGAGACCGGCATCGCCGGCTTCGTGGCCCACCTCGCCGCACAGCGAGTCCCGGCGCACCCCTCCCCGCTCCACCTGCGGGGCCGCTTCGAGGGCCTCGAAGTGGAGGCCGCGCTGCAGTGGACCCACGACTACAGCGAAGAGCTGCTCTCTTATGTCAACAGCATCGGCACCACCCAGGGCGGCACCCACGTGGAGGGCCTCCGGGCGGCGCTCACCCGCGCCGTGAACGAGGCGGCGGCTGCGGCCGGCCTCCTCAACGAGGCCAACGGTGAGCACATCGCCGGATACGACGTCCGCGAGGGCCTCGTCGCCGTGCTGAGCGTGCGCATGAGCGAGCCTGAATTCGAAGGACAGACGAAGACGGTCCTCACGTCGCGCTCCGCCACCCGCGCCGTCGAGGCGGTGATCTCCGCGGCCCTCCGGGAGCGCCTCTCCGCCGATCCGGCGCTCCGCAACACCATCGTCGGCAAGGCGCTCGAGGCCGGGCGAGCCCGCTCGGCGGCGCGGCGGGCGAGCGAGCGCGCTCGCTACCGCACCGTCGACAGCATCGTGTCCAAGGAGGTCTATCGGCAGCAGTTCGGAATCCGCTCCAAGAACTGGCACGACAGCGCCCGCTGGCTGACCGACCCCACCATCCTCTCCACCCACGCCGAGCTCTGTCGGCAGGGTCCGGACGCGCAGGTGCTCGACGTCTGCTGCGGCAGCGGCGTCGTGGGGGCCTCCTTCCGGGGCCGGGTCGGCCACATCACCGGCCTCGATCTCACCCCCGAGATGATCACCCTCGCCCGCACCCGCCTCGACGAGGTGGTGCAGGGCGACGTCTATGACATCCCCTTCCCCGCCGATCGGTTCGACATCGTCTGCAACCGGGAGGTGCTCCACCTGCTGCCCCGCCCTGAGAAGCCGGTCTCGGAGGTCTTTCGGGTGCTCAAGCCCGGCGGCCAGTTCATCGTCGGACAGATGGTCCCCTACGGCGAGGGTGACGCCGCTTGGTTCTTCCGCGTCGTAAAGAAGAAGCAGCCCCTCTTCTTCAACAACCTGATGGAGGCCGACATGCGCCGCCTCCTCGAAGAGGCCGGCTTCGTCGACATCGTGATGCGCGAGGTCTTCCAATGGGAGGACATCGACCTCTGGATCAACACGCACGAGACGCCGAACCTCATGCGACACGAGATCCGCGACCTCTACCACCACGCGCCCGCCGAGGCCCGACTGGTCCACCCCTTCGAGATCTCCGCCGCCGGTCACATCCGCGACCAGTGGCGCTGGTGCATCTTCTCCGCCACCAAGCCGAGCCCCCGATGAGCCCCACCGACCCCGCGACCCCTGCCCTCGACGCTGTCCTGGAGCACTTCACCAAGCGGGCCGGCCACTATGACCGCTCCAGCCGTTGGTGCACCGACCCCGCCCTCGCCGAGGCCACGGTCGCGGCGGTGGCCCCTGCCCCGGCCGACCGGCTGCTGGACGTCGCGGTGGGCACCGGCCTCGTCTCTCGCGCCTTCCGAGGCCGGGTGGCCCACATCACGGGCCTGGACGTCACCCCTGCGATGTTCGAGCAGGCTCGGCCGCACGTCGATGTCCTCGTCCAGTCTCCCGCCGAGCGCTTGCCCTTCGCCGAGGCGACCTTTGACGCGGTGGTCTGCCGGCAGGGCAGCCAGTTCATGGACGACCTCGCCGCCTTCCGCGAGATGCTCCGGGTGGTCAAGCCCGGGGGTCGCGTGGTCATCGTCAACCTCTGCGCCTATGGCGAGGAGGACGCCCGCGAGTACTTCGAGGTGCTCCGCCTCCGAAACCCGGCCCGCCGCAATTTCTACACCCGCGCGTCTCTCGCCTCGCGCCTGCGCGACGCCGGCGCCCAGCACGTGGAGGTGCGGGACTACGTGAGCGTCGAAGACGTCGACGCCTGGGCGGACAACAAGGCCATCGAGGACAGCGCCCGCGAGGCCATCCGGCAGGTCTATGCGAAGGGCAGCGCGGCCTTCCTCTCGCTCCACGGCGTGGAGCAAGGGGACGGGCAGATCATCGACCGAATGCTCTTCGGCGTCGCGGTCGCCACCCGCTGAGGGCGCCGGGGCCTCAGACCTGCGCGTTGAACTCGCTGGCGACCACGTTCGTGAGGGTGACCCCCTCGCTCGCTGGCTTCAGGCCGCGGAATTCCTCGCTCCCCGGGAAGGGGTGCGCGCCGGCGGAGGCGAAGTTGGCGCGCCAAGGCTTGGCGGGGTTCGGATCGGGATCGAAATAGGCGAAGTGCTCCGGGTAATGTTTGAAGTCCATCACCGGACCGGGGCAGTAGCTGTCGTAGATGCGCTTGTAAGCGCGACGCATCACGGCGTCCGGCAGGCCGTTGTAGTTGAGGAACTCGTCGCGCTCCAGCGCCTGCTCGACGGACAGCCAGCGGAGGTGCTCCACCTCGCTGCGGATGACCCCGGACTCCAGGCCCTGTCGATAGACCGTCGTGCCCGGCATGGCAGAGAGGTACTTCACGCGGGTGATGTGGTTGTGCTCCTCAGCCCAGCCGCACATATGGTCGAGGCTCTCCTCCGTCTCTCCCGGAAGGCCGACGATGGTGAGGCCGCCGTAGCGGATGCCGCCCTCTTCGGCGTTGCGCATCGCGCGGAAGACGAGGTTCTCGGTCGAACCCTTCCGGGCCTCCTTCAAGACCTCGGGGGTGAGCGTCTCGACGCCAAACAGCCCGATGTCGCAGCCCGTCTCGCCCATTCGGGTGGTGACCTCGAGGTCGACGTCGGCGTTGCGGGTGAGGCAGGTCCAGCCGATGTCGTGCTGCCCGATGACGTCGAGGTACTCGAGGGTCTGCTTCTTGTGCGCCGTGAAGGTGAGGTCAACGAAGAAGATGAACTCGGTCTGATAGTTCTTCTTCAGGAAGGCCAGCTCTTCATTGAGCTTCTGCGGCGACTTCACCCGCTCCTGCGGGGTGGTGCGGTAACAGAAAGAGCAGTCCATCTTGCAGCCACGGGAGTAGCTCGCGATGATCTGCGGCTGCATCCCGCGGGGGTCCTTGAACTGCGGCCAGAGATCGAGCCGCATGTTCGGCAGGGAGTCGAGGTTGGGCATCTGGCCGCGGGGAGGGGTGGCGTGCACCTGCCCCTTGCTGTCGCGGTACCAGATCCCCTTGATCTCGGCGAGGCGCCAGCTCCAATTGCCCCGGGTGAAGGCGTCCATCACCTCGAGGATCGTGATCTCACCTTCAGAGATGACCGCGACGTCGGCGCGGGTCTCGCGCATGAAGACGTGGGGGACGCTGGTGACGAGGCTGCCGCCGAGGATGATCGGCAGGTTGGGGCGATCGGCCTTGAGGTCAGCGATCAGGCGCTCGACCCAGGGGTAGTTATCCTCGAAGGTGGCGATGCCCACGACGTCACAGCGGTCGAGCACGGCGCGATAGGCCGTCTCGTGCGGGGTGGGATCGTATCGAACATCCACGATCTCCACCGGGTATCCGGCGTTGATCAAGACGGTCGCGATGTACGTGATCCCCTCGTAGGGGGAGGTCAGAAAGAACTCCCAGCCCCTCGGCATCGAGAAGGGCGACGGCCCCACCACCAGCGCCACCCGCGGCAAGCGGCTGTCGGTGTGGACGGGGCTGCGGTCCTGCTGCCGCATCTGGTCCATATACAGCTGGTCGACCGAGCCGTTCGCGTGGACGTACAGGGCAGGGTCAAGGGAGGGAGTGTAGGCCAAAGGAGACTCCGAGATCCAGCGCGTCATGCCAGCCGATGCTCCCCATGGTACCACCCACAGCGCCGGACGGAAGGGGGACGACTCGCCTTCTTGTACCCGCGGCCGCTACTCCGGAGCACCCGTCAGAAGATCTTGTCAGAAGATCTTGATCGGCTCCTGCTTGATGCCGAGGTAGTCCACGGGGTTCGTGCGGGTCTTCTCCATCCAGCCGCGCAGCGCCTGCTCGAGCTCATAGGTGTCTCGCGGGTTCGAGGAGCTGAGGTCGCGCTCCTCGTCCTGATCGGTGGCGAGGTCGAAGAGCTGGCGCTGCCCGTCCTCGAGGTCCAGCAGCAGCTTCTTCGAGCCCACGCGGGTCATGCGGAGGTGAACGAAGAGCCGATAGTCGGTCTCGGAGAAGACCGGCAGGACCTGGGCCTCGCCGCGCAGCATCGGCAAGAGGCTCTGTCCGTCCACGCCCGGGGGCCCCTGGAGACCCACTGCGTCGAAGAGGGTGGGGAAGACGTCGAGGGAGCGGACGGGTTCGCGCACGTCCCGCCGCTTGGTGTAGCCGGGGAAGCGGATCAGCATCACGGTGTGGAGCTGATGCTCACAGAGGGTCGCCCCGTGATCCACGTAGCCGTGCTCCATGAACTCGTCGCCGTGATCGGAGATGATGGCGACGACGCTCTTCTCGAGCAGCCCTTGCGCCTTGAGCTGGTCGAGGAAGCCGCCCACCCGCTCGTCGGCCTGCTGGACCTTGCGGTCGTAGACGCCCTTGAGGAAGCGGGCGTCCTCCTCGTTGATGGTGCCGCGGATGTTGGCGCCGTCTCCGGGGCTCTCGATGGCGGCGAGGCCCTGCTCGCGCAGCTTCGCCTGCTCCTCGACCGAGCCGTCGAGCGCGCCCTTGTAGTCGGGGACGGCGTCGCGGGGGTTCACGCCAAGCAGCGGGTGCTGGCCGTGGGCGTCGTAGCCATGTAGGAACATGAAGAATCGTTCATTTCGGTGCTCTTGGAGCCAACTCAAGGCCGGGGGGACGCTATAGTCGAAGCCGGCGAAGGGCTTGTCGTCGAGGTAGGTCGCGAAGCCGCGACCGAAGCCGTAGCTGGCCTGCACGCCCGCCCCACCCGTGAAGCCCACCGCCGTGTAGCCCGCGCGGATCAACAGATCCGGGAAGGTCTCGATGCCCGGCGACAGAGAGGTGGGCACCATCTGGTCCTGGCTGAGGAGCTTCAGCTTGTTCGTCACCCCGTGGACAGAGGGCCAACGACCGGTGAAGATCGACATGTGCGAGGGCAGCGTCCAGGGAGCGGCCGCAGTCGTCTTGTGGAAGACCACGGCCTCCTCGGCGAAACGATCGAGGTTGGGGGTGAGCCCGTCCGGGTTGCCGCCGAAGCCGGTGCGGTCGTAGCGGAGCGCGTCGAGGCTGATGAGGATGAGGTTGAGCTCCCCCTGGCGAGCCTGGAGGTCATAGCGGGCGCCGTCGAGGGCGGCGTCGGCCACGAGCGGAGCGACCACCTCGGCGGCGCTGCGCGGGCCCTGCCCTTCGGGGCTCCGGAGGAGGAGCCAGGCGACAAGCACGATGTTGGCGAGCACCACGAGCAGGATGACGCCACGAAAGCGGTTCATCGGGGAGACTCAGGAGGGAGGGTGAGGATGGATCCCGGGGGCAGGCTGCGGATCGTGATCTTGGGCCCGACGGTCTGGGCGAGCTCGGCCTGCAGGCGACCCCGGAGGGCGGCGGGGTCGGTCCGCCAAGCGGGCAGCAGGGCCTCGAAGCGGGCGACGTCCCCTTCGGAGCGGCCCTTGATCTCGGCGGCGCGGCCCCGGGCGACCTCCAGCCGCTCGCTCGCCTTGCCGCGCACGTCGGGCAGCAGGCGGGAGGCGTAGGCGTCGGCGGCGAGGCGGAGGGTGTCCTGGTCGCCGCGCGCGCTGCTCACGTCGTTAAATGCGTTCTGCACCGCCTCGGGGGGCACGATCTCTCGAACCTCCACGCCGACGAGGTGCACGCCGGTGCCGAGGCGGTCGAGGTCGGGCTGCACGGTCTCGGTGAGGCGGCGCTGGAGCTCAGCCCGGCCGCTCGTGAGCAGGACGTCGACGGGCAGCTTGCAGAGCAGAGAGGTGGCCGCCGCGCCGACGAGATCGGCCACGAGGCGCTCGGGGTCGGCCGGCCCGAAGGCCCAGGCCACAGGGTCGGAGACGCTGTACTGGGCCACGAGCTCGAGCTCGACGAGGTTGGAGTCGCCGGTCAGCAGGCGCGCCCGGGGGAGCTCCACCCGCCGCACCTCGGTGAGCCGCACCCGCTCGACCGACTCGACCGGCCAGGGCAAGCGGAGCCCGAGGCCGGCGGACACCACCCGATGGGCGGCGCCAAAGCGCTGCACCACCGCGACCTCGGCGGGATCGACCACGATCAGCGTCGAGGCCGCCAGGGCCACGAGCCCGACCGCGGCGAGCAGGAGGCGAGCGGCGCCGGAGCTCACGGGAGCGACGCCCCCCGCCCGGAGAGGGGGGCGAAGAAGCCGCTCTCGCCGTCGAGCACCACGGTGGTGTCCTCGTCGAGCACGGCCCGGTAGGCGTCCATGTCGGCGAGCAGGGTGTAGAGGGGCGGGTTGGCCCGGTAGGCCTCCGCATAGCGCGCCGCGGCCTCCTTCTCGGCCCCGGCGAGGATGATGGCGGCCTCCCGATCGGCGGTGGCGAGCAGCTCGGCGGCCTCGCGGTCGGCGGCGGCCTTGATGGCGGTGGCCTGCTCCTCCCCCTCGGAGCGGTATTGGTTGGCGATGCGCTGGCGCTCGGCCTTCATGCGCTCATAGATGGACTGCTCGTTCTGGATGGGGAGGCTCACCTGCCGGAGCCGCACATCGAGCACCCGCACCCCGAAGCGGGAGAGGGCGGTGGCAGACACCTCCTCGACGAGGGTGTCGGGGAGGAGCCCGCCGGCGCCGGACTCGACCGTGAGCACGGCGGTGAGGTCCATCTTGCCCATCGCCGCGCCGATGCGAGAGCGGACGAGGTCGACGAGCTGCGCCTCGGCGGCCTCCACCTGACCCACGGCCTCGAGGAAACGCCGAGGGTCCGTCACCCGCCAGATGGCGAAGGCCTCGACCACGAGGTTCTTCTTGTCTGCGGTGAGGAACTCGGTGGCCGGTGTCTCGAGCACCCTCAGACGGGCGTCGAAGCGGACGAGGGTCTCGAAGGGCCAGGGGGCGTGCAGGTAGAGGCCCGGCTCGGTGAGCGCCCGCACGGGGGCGCCAAAGCGGGTGACCACCCCCACCTCGCGGGCATCGAGCGTCGAGGCCGAGGCGAGGCCGAGCCCGAGCAAGGCCCCCACGCCGGCCAGCAGAGCGGCCCTGTTCTTGTCCATCACTTCGCTCCCTTCGTGGGGATCGGCGCCGAGGCGGCGGCCCCACCCGCCCAGACGGTCACCGACGACGGCACGATGAGCAGGCGCCGCGGGGCCAGGATCTCGATCATCTGTTCATGTCGGGCCCGGTCGACGGTGATACCCGGCGCCGGGCTCCCCCCCTCGGTGAGGCCGAAGATCAAGGCGGCGCGCCCCTCGGCGCGGGCGAGGGTGCCGGCGACGGCGCCGCGGGCCCGCTCGCCAGCCGCCACCACCCCGCCGCGCGCCGCTGGGACGACACGCGCCGCGTAGGCCTCAGCCTCGTTGACGAGCCGCTTCTGGTGCTCCTCGGCGCTGGTGACGTCGAGGAAGGCGGCGGTGACCGGCGCCGGGACCCCCACGTGGAGCAGCTCGACGGCCTCCACCTTCACGCCGAGCCCGGCGGCCTCCGCGGCGCGGCGGGTGAGCTCGGCCACCCGACCTTCGAGGCCAGCGCGGCCTCGGGTCAGGACCGCGTCGAGGCTGAGCCGGGCCACGGTCTCGACGAGGGAGGCGCGGCCGAGCCGCACGAGGGCGGCTTCGGGGTCGGCCGAGCCGAGGACAAAGGAGACCGGCTCGCTGACCGTATAGACGAGGCTCGCTTGAACGGAGACGAGGGCCTGATCCCCGGTGAGCAAGGTCGCCTCGGTGCCCGAGAGCGCCACCCGCCGCACGCGGGCCACATCGACCACCGTGCTCCGCTCGAAGGGGGGCGGCAAGCGGGTGAGCAAACCTGCGGGGGAGGGCTCGGGGATCGGCCGTCCCAGCCGCTCGATCACCGCCACATGCCCCGCCGGCACCACACGAAGCCCACCGGTGACGAGCAGGAGCAGCACCAGCCCCAACACGAGGCGCGGGCCGCCGGCCGGCCGAAGGCGCCGTCGCACCGCCTCCCCGATGGACAGGTTGAGGGCGTCGGCCCCGAGGAGCACCGCGCTCAGGGTGGTGAGGAGCCCCGCGCCACCGAGCAGCAGGCCCGCCGCCGGGTGGCCCGCCGCGCCGGCCGCTGCGCCGAGCAGGCAGCCCAGGAGGCCGAGGCGCGCGACGAGGTCGTCGGCGCGCTCTCCTTCGGGCTCGGCCCCTCGCAGCCAGGCGTCGGCGAGGAGCGCGAGGCCCGCTGCCCCGGCGACGAGCAGCGAGGGGCTGGGGTCATCCCAGCCGCCCCGCCAGACGAGCGCCAGGAGGAGCAGGAGGCCGAGGCCCCCGAGGCCGGCCCGCAGCGCACCCGCCCACCGGACCCCTGCGGCCTCTCGGAGCAGCGGGTGGCCAAGCGAGGCCGCCGATGCAAGGGCCAGCCAGGCGAGCAGCATGCCCGAGCGGTGCCCCTCGAGCAGGGCCATCGCCGCGCCGCCGTTGAACAGGAGGAGCCGGATCCCCAGCCGACCGAGCCGCGGGCCGCGCGCCGCCGGCGAGAGCTGTGGCACCTCTGCGGCCGGGACACCCTCCTCTCCGAAGAAGGGCCAGCCGATGCCCAGCAAGACGAAGAGCCCGCCGAGCCAGCCGATCGGCGCCACCGTCTCTCCGTAGAAGACGAAGCCCAGCACCGTGGCGAACAGCACCTCCGACATCGCGACCAGGGAGGCCACCCCTGCGGGCACCTGCCGCAGCGCCACATTGAGCAGGTAGAAGGGCAGGGTCGTGCACACGAGGGCCAGGCCGAGGACCCAGGGCACGCCGCTCAGGGGCAGGCTGAGCTGCCCCGTCACCAGCGCGAGGGGAACCAACACCAGCGCGGCGACCGTCCAGGCCACCGTAAGCACGGGCAGCACCGGCAAGCCCTGCGTGCGCGCCGCCCGCGTGCACACGAGCACGGCGCCGTAGCCGAAGCCCGACAGCAGGGCCAGCAGATCACCGAGGAGGAAGCGGGGGTTCACCGCCTCGGTGAAGTGCAGGATCGAGACGCCGGAGAGGAGCCCTACGCCGAGCACCGCGAGGCCGGTGCCGATCAGCGCCCGCCCGCCGGGGCGCTCGCCGAAGAGCCGGTAGGCGAGCGGGAAGGCGGCCACGGGGGCGAGGCTGTGGAAGAAGGCCGTGTTCGGCACCGTCGTCAGCGCGTAAGCCCCCGTGTAGGTGGCCGACGCGAGGGCCAGGGCCAGCCCGTAGAAGACGCCCATGCGCAGGGTGGGCCGCTCCAGCCGCAGCGCCGCGAGGCCGCGCCCCTCCAGGAGGGTCCACGCGGCGAAGGAGAGCGCCACGAAGATCGCGCGCCAGGCCGCCACCGTGAGGATGGGCGCCCCCGCGGAGCGCGCCGGGATCGCCATCCAGGAGAAGGCGACCGCAGCGCCGACGATCAGCAGCAGGGCACGGATGTTCAAAGGGGGGGCTCGCGCGGGCAGGTCCGCATTTCTACCACCGAACCAAGCGGGAGGCTGCCCGCCGCAGGCCGAGCCTGCGCCCCGCTCGCCAGCACCCTCCCCTCCAACCCCAGCGACGGAGCTGTTAAGCTTGCACCATGACGCCCCACACACTCCTCCTGCTGATGGGCTCCGCGTGGGCCCAGGACTTGTCCAACGAGCCGGGCGACCTTGGGTCCGACTCCCCCATCGCCCTCGCCGACGAAGGCGGCGCCGAGGGGGGAGGTAGCGGAGAAGCGAGCGGCTCCGGCGAGGCGGAGCCCCAGAAGGGCGAGGCCAAGAAGGAGGACGGCAAGAAGGGGCAGGCAAAGAAAAAGAAGAAAAAGGGGAGCAAGAAGGAGGGCTCGGAGAACGAGTCCGATCCGCCCGCCTCGATCAACGTCAATGAGGCGGTCACGGCCAAGCCCCTCACCGAGGAGCAGCACGAGTTCCTCAAGCCCACCCGTGAGCGTCTCCCCCAGAACCCGTACGCGGCCACCGACTTCACCGCCTACACCCTGGAGTGGGGCGAGCTCAAGCTCGGTCTCGCCACCATCACCGTCGGCGTGCTCCCGAACACGCAGCTCGGCACCATCCCCGCCCTCGACGCGCTGCAGGTCCCGAACGCCAACGCCAAGTTCAACTTCGTGAGCGCCGGGCCCTTCGACGCCGCCTTCACCGGCAGCTACCTCCGCTCCCGGATCTCGACCCTCACCGCCTGGTCCGGCACCGCGGGCGGGCTGGCGTCGGTCCAGATCTTGAAGCCCTGGTCCCTCCACGTCGGCGCCACCTACAACTTCATCGGCATCGCCGGGGCGCCCCCCCACTTCTCGGACATCCCCGACTGGATGGCCATGGGCTGCTACGCCCCGGGCAGCGATGAGCTCACCCCAAGCTGCCGGACCTACGAGGACTGGGTCACCAACGTGGCCGATCCCAACACCATCCTGCTCGACGTGAAGGGCCGCGCCTGGACGCTGCGCGCCGCCACGGACTACCGCTTCAATCGGCGCGACAGCTTCGTCCTCCAGTTTCAGGGCCTCGCCTTCGCCGGGTACACCCAGGGCGTGAGCTCGGACGCGCAGCTCCCGCCCATCGCCGGCCTCGGCGGAACGGTCAACGCGGGGGTGTCCACCTCCGAGGACATGACCTTCCAGCTCTTCGAGAACTACATGGCCACCGCGGCCTACCAGGCCTCCTGGCGCCACCTCGACCTCCGCGTCGGCCTCGGCTGGTCGGCCCCCTCCCCCTACCTCTGGCCCCTGCAGGCCTTTGACCTCTCCTGGCGCTTCGGCGGCAAGACCCGGCAAGAGGAGAACCAGATCCGCAAGGGCTGGCGAAAGGACGGGAAGAACATCGGTAAGTAGCGACTGGAGCTGGGCCCATGCGCTACTTCCTCATCGATCGCATCACGCTGCTCGAGCCTCCCGCCCGCGCGACGGCGATCAAGTGCTGCACACTCTCCGAAGACTTCCTCGCCGACCACTTCCCAGGCCACCCGGTCTTCCCGGGGGCGCTGCTCCTCGAGGGGTTGGCGCAGCTCGGCGGGGTCCTGCTGGAGGCGACGATGCGGCTGCGCGGTCGGACAGACCTCCACGCTCTGCTACTCTCGGCGGACAAGGCTCGCTTCCGGCAGATCGTCCGCCCCGGTGACCGGCTCGAGCTCGAGGCCCTGGGCGTCCACGCCAACGAGGACGGCGGGCGCGTGCGCGGGATCGCTCGTCGAGACGGGGAGACCGTGGCCGAGGCGGAGCTCACCTTCGCCTTCGCCCGGGTCAGCCACCCGCGCGTGATCGAGCGACGACAGGAGATCCTGAACCTCTGGCTCTACGGCTCCACCGAGGCGCCCTGAGCGGGCCTGAACGAACCTGAAGCGGGTGGAGGCGGCTTGAACCCGAAGACCCAGGGTCGCCCCGTGTGGATCCACGGCTGGGGGGCGACCACCCCCCTCGGGCCGACCTGGGCGAGCAGCTGGCCGCGGCTCTGCGCGGGGGACAGCGCCGTCGGCCCCATCGGGCACTTCGACGTCACCGGCTTCCCGTGTACGGTGGGCGCGCCGGTCCTGTCCCACCTCGACGCCGAGGACCGCAGGCTGCCGCTGATGGCCGCCGCCCTCGCCGATCTCGAGGCCTGCGCGGGCCTCCCCGTCGGCGGGCCCTCCACCGGGGTCTTCGTCGGCGCGGAGTCGGGCCGCGGGCGCTTCCACACCCTCGTCGAGGTCGCGCGCGCCGCGGGGGGCGGCAAGGCCTTCGACCACGCCGCCTTCGCCGCGGGGGCCGGCCCCCTCGCGCCGCGGCTGAGCCCCGCCCTGCTCTCCCCCGCCGCCGTCGCCGCCGCGCTCGCGCGCGCGATCGGCGCCACCGGCCCCACCGCGACGCTGTCGCTCGCCTGTGCCTCGGGCCTCGCCGCGGTGATCGAGGCCGCGCGGGCCATCGCCCAAGGGGAGTGCGACGAGGCCCTGGCCGGCGGGGTGGGCGCCGACGTCGACCCCTTGATGATGGCGGGCTTCGGCAAGCTCGGGGCGCTCAGCGCCCGCGGCCGCAGCCGCCCCTTCGACGCTCAGCGAGACGGCTTCGTCGTCGGGGAGGGGGCCGCGCTGCTCTGGCTCTCCAGTCGGCCGGGCCCCCTCCGGCTCGAAGGTTGCGCCCGCACCGTCGACGGCCACCACCTCACGATGCCCGATCCCGCGGGCGCGGGCGCCGAGCGGGCCATGCGGCGGGCCCTCGAGCAGGCGGGCCGGCGCGCGGTCGATCACGTCCAGGCACACGGGACCTCGACCCCCCTCAACGACGCGGTCGAGGCGGCGGCCCTCCTCCGGGTGCTGGGCGACGGAGCGGGCTGGGTGAGCGCCGTCAAGGGGGCCCTCGGCCACTGGATCGCCGGCGCGGGCGCCGTCGGCCTCTGCGCCGCCGCCGAGGCCCTCCGCGACGGTCGCGCGCCCCCCATCGCCGGCCTCCTCCACCCCGACGTCCCGCTGCCGCTCGTCCTGGGGGCCGCCCAGGTGGGGCCGCTGCGCTCGGCCCTCATCAACGCCTTCGCCTTCGGGGGCGCCAACGCGAGCGTCGTGATCGGCCATGGGTGAGCCCCGCCGCCCCGGCCCGCCTCGGGCCGCGATCGTCGCCGTCGGAGCGCGGGTCCCCCAGCCGACCCCGGGGCCCGCCGGGCCGGAGTGGCGGGTGTCCGCCGACGAGCCCTGGCCGCCCCTCCGTCGCGGCGCGCGGATGATGTCTCGGGGGGCGCTGCTCGCCTCGGGCGCGGTCCACGACGCGCTCTTCGCCCTCCGCGCAGCCGAAGCCGCCGTCGGCGCCGCGCCCGTCGATCCACTCCAGATCGGCATCTTCCTCGGGGTCGGCGCCAGCGCCGGCTCGATGGAGGATGTGCTCCGCCTGCTCCGACCGGCCCTCCAAGACGGCCAGTGGTCGGGGGCGGCCTTCGCTCGCCGCGGCGTGGGCGCCTGCAACCCGACCCTCGCCTTCCAGCTCATGAACAACTTCACCCTCGCTCACCCGGCGATCCTCGAGGGCCTCGGCGGCCCGAACGGCGCTGTCTTCTCCCGTGGGGTCGGCACCACCCTGGCCCTGCGGGAGGCGATGTGGGCCCTCCAGGAGACCGACGCCCCCTACGTCATCGCGGGGGGGGCCGACTCCGCCCTCCACCCCGTCACCGCGAGCGAGCTCCGCCGCCTGGGCACCCGCCGGCCGCTCGGCGAGGGCGCGGCCGTCTTCGTGCTGGCGCGGGAGGCCCAGGCGCCCCTCGGCTGGATCGAGCGAGCCGAGGACATCGACGAGCCCTCCGCCGACGAGCCCTCCGCCGACGAGCCCTTCGCCGACGAGCCCTTCGAGGCCCTCGCCGCCGGCCCCGCGCTCGCCTGGCTCCGGACCCTCGAGCGGGGCGCCCTCGACCGCGACGCCGCCGAGGCCCTCCACCGCGACGCCGACGGCCTGCGGAGCCGGGTCACCTTCACCTTCGCGCCAGGCGGGTCCCGATGAGCGCGCCCGTCCTCACCGGCGTCGGCGCGGTCACCGCCTTCGGGCAGGGCGTCGAGGCCCTCTGGTCCGGGCTGAGCGCCGGCGACCGCGCGATCCGCCCCCTCCACCACTTCCCGACCGAGGGCTTCCCCGTCCAGGTCGGCGGGGCGGTGCCGGACGCGGTCCGCCCGCTCGAGGCCCTGCGCGCGGCCTACGGGCAGCAGGCGGCCCTCGAGGCCCTCGCCACCGACGGTTCGCTGCGCGATCGGAAGATCGCCTGGGGGCTGCTCGCCGCCCACGAGGCCTGGACCATGGCCGGCCAGCCCACCGGCCTCCGCCTCTCGGTGGCCCTCGGCCTGGAGTGCGCCTTCCTCGAAGACTTCGTCCCGATGTTCCACAGGGATCAGGCCGGCGTGGAGGCCCTCGACTGGGCGCAGGACCAGGGCCCGGCCTGTCGGTACCGCTCGCCCGTCGATCGCACGGCCACCCTGCTCCGGGCCATGCTCCCGATCGTCGGGGCGCCGCTGGTCAACGCCTCGGCCTGCGCCGCCGGGGGCCTCGCGCTGGCCACGGCGGCCGCTTGGATTCGCCGCGGCGAGGCCACCGCCGTGCTCTGCGGCGGCGCCGACAGCATGTTGAACCCGCTCGGCCTCGCCGGCCTCGCCCGCCTCGGCGTGCCGAGCCCCCGCGCCGAGCTTGACGCCTGTCGCCCCTTCGACCCGCGTCGGGACGGCATCGTCGTCGGAGAGGGCGCCGCCTTCTTCATCGTCGAGGCGGAGTCCCACGCCCGCGCCCGGGGCGCCCCGATCCTCGGCCGCCTGCTCGGGGAGGCCTCCACCCAGGACGGCTACCGCCCCACTGCGCCGCGGGAGGACGGTCAGCAGGCCCGCCAAGCGATGTCCCTGGCCCTCCGCCGCGCCAGGCTGGCACCGGCGGACGTGGGCTACATCAACGCCCACGGCACCGGCACGCCGAGCAACGATCTCGCCGAAGCCCGCGCCATCTTTGACCTCTTCGGCCCCGAGGCGCCGCTCACGGGCTCGATCAAGGGCGCCCTCGGGCACGGCATGGCCGCGGCGGGGGCGATCGAGGCCGCCGCCTGCCTGCTGCCCCTGCTCCGCGGGGTCGTGCCGGGGACCGCCGGCCACGAGGTGTCCGATCCCGACCTCCCCATCGCCGTCCTCGGGGAGCGCCCCCACCTCGCCTCCCCCGCGGTCGTGCTGAGCAACTCCTTCGGCTTCGGCGGGCAGAACGTGACCCTCCTCTTCGGCTCGGCCCGGGAGCCCCGTCCATGAGCCGGATCGGCGTCCTCTCCACCGCGCTGCGCACCCCGCTCGGCGACCGGCCCGCCGCCGTGCTCGACCGCCTGCTGCGGGGAGAGCGCGCCATCGGCCCGCACAGCCTGCTCCCCCCGGTCTACCCGGCGGCCCTGTCCGCGCGGGTGCCCGGCGATCCCCTCCCCTGTCCCCAGGCCCGCTTCCTCGGACGGGTGGGCCTCTTCGCCCTCGAGGTCGCCCGAGAGGCGGCCGCAGGCTGGGCCGGTGACCGCGACCGCCTCGGCGTCTTCATGGGCATCGGCGGGCTGCGCGCCCTCTGGAACGAGCTGCTGCCCGCGATGGTCCACCAGCGCCCCGACGGCGAAGGCGCCTGGGCCCGCGGCCTCAAACAAGTCCACCCCTACTGGATGCTCCGCCACCTCTCGAACAACGCCCACGCCCTGATCAGCATCGAGCTCGAGGCCCGGGGAGACGGCGTCACCTGCGCCGGGGCGATCGGCGGGCTGATGGCCCTCGAGGCCGCCCTCCGCGCCCTCCGCGCCGACGCGCTCGATGCCGCCCTCGTGATCGGCGCCGACAGCCTGATCGAGCCCGAATTGCTCGTCGAGGGCTACGCCTCGGGGCGGTGGGCCGAGGGCCGGGCCCCCGGAGAGGCCGCGGCCGCCGTGCTCCTCGCGCGGGACCGGGGGCTGGGCAACCTGACGGTGAGGACCGCCCACACCACCGCCGCCACCGTCCCCGCCGCATCCACGCTGGAGGGGCTCGGGCCCGGCCGCAGGATCGACCTCGACGGCGCGACCGGGGAGCTCGGCGCGGCGACCGGCCTCGTGCAGCTCGTGATCATGGCCGAGCTGCTCGGGAGGGGCCACGGAGGGCCGATCGAGGGCCGGTCCGGCGGCTCACCCGACCAGGCGGGGTGGCTTCGGCTCGGCCCCACCTGAGCGCCCCGTCGGCCGTGCTATGGGCCGAAGATGCCCCTCGACGGCCCGACCTTCCTCGCCGCCCTCCAGGCCCGCCAGAGCGTGCGGGCCTTCCGCCCCGATCCCGTCGAGCGGGCGGTGCTGGAGCGCCTCTTCGCGGCGGCCGTGAGCGCGCCCTCCCCCACCAACCGCCAGCCCTGGCGCTTCGCGGTGGTCACGGCGGCCTCGGTCCGCGCCCGGGTGGTCGAGGTCGTACACGCGCGGGTGGCCGAGATGGGTGCGATCATCGAGCGGGGCCACCACAAGGACGACTTCGGGCGCTACGGCGACTTCTTCCACGAGCCCCTCGCCGCCGCGCCCGTCATCGTGGTGCCGAGCTACCGCAGCCACACCGACCTCATCGCCGCCCTCGTGCGCTCCGGCGGCGGTGACCCCTCCGCTTACGACACCTCCGCCGCCATGCAGTCCGAGCTGTGCGCCGCCGCCGCCGCGACGATGAACCTCCTCAACCAGGCCGCGGCCGAGGGCCTCGGCGCCACCTGGATGGCCGGGCCGATGGTGGCGCGGGCGGGTGTGGAGGCGCTCGTGGGGATCCGCGCCCCCTTCCGGATGCTCGGCGCCGTCGCCCTCGGCTGGCCCGCGGAGCAGCCGAGCCCGAAGCCGCGGCGGCCCCTCGAGCAGGTCGTGACCTGGCTCGACGCAGGGGACTGACGGCGGCGACCGATCGGGAACGCGGACAGGCGCCCAGGTTACCTTCGCCGGCTGGAGCGACCCGTGACCGACCTTGGTGAGACCCCGCCCCTCCCGTCCTCCCCGCCGCGCGCGGCTCCGAGCCGCGAGGAGGTGCGCCACACCGTCATCGAAGCGGTCGCCGAGGTGATCGCCGCCGATCCCGCGGGCATCGCGCCCGAGACCAACCTGATGGAGGCCGGCCTCCAGTCCCTCGAGTTCCTCGAGGTGGTCTTCAAGCTGGAGCAGGCCTGGGACATCGAGATCACCCGCGGCGAGATGGAGCGGGCGGCCCGCGGGGACATGAGCGACGAGGAATTCGCGCCGAACGGCATCATCTCGGAGGCTGGCCTCGTGCGCCTCCGCACGCTGATGCCCGAAGCCGCTGAGCGGATCGCCCCCGGCCTCCGCTCGAGCCAGATCCTCGGCCTCTTCTCGGTCGAGACCTTCGTGAACCTCGTGCTGGCCAAACAGACCTGAGCCCCGGGGCCCCATGAACCTGCAGGACCTGCTCCGCGACCTCGTCGTCGTCTTCCTGAGCGGCGTCCTCGCGGTGGTGGGGCTGCGCCGGATCGGGCTGCCCCCCATCGTTGGCTTCCTCGTGGCCGGCCTCCTCATCGGCCCCCACGCGCTCGGGCTCGTCTCCGATCTGCACACCGTCGAGGTGATCGCCGAGCTCGGGGTCGCGCTGCTGCTCTTCACCATCGGCCTCGAGTTCTCGCTCGACCGGCTCCGCCCGATCGCGCGCTTCGTAGCCGTGGGCGGGACGCTGCAGGTCGGCCTGACCGTGCTCGCCGGGGTGCTCGGCGCGGTGGCCTTCGGCGTGGCGCCAGCGGAGGGCGTGGCCTGGGGCTTCGTCGCCGCCCTGTCGAGCACGGCCATCGTGCTCCAGTCCCTCTCGGAGCGCGGTGAGGTCAACGCCCCCCACGGCAAGCTCGTGGTCGGGGTCCTGATCTTCCAGGACCTCTGCATCGTCCCGATGATGCTCGCGATCCCGATGCTCGCCGGAGCGGGCGGCACCATCTGGACCTTCGCCGAGACCATGGGGCAGGCGGTCATGGTGGTCGTGGGCGGCCTCGTGGTGGCCGGCAAGGTGGTGCCCGCCCTCCTCGGCGGCGTCGCCCGGGCCAACAGCCGCGAGGTCTTCATCCTCAGCGCGCTGCTGATCGCCGCGGCCGTCTCGTGGGCCACCGCCAGCATCGGGCTCTCGATCGCCCTCGGCGCCTTTCTGGCGGGGGTGATCATCGCCGAGACCGAGTTCGCCCACACCATCGCCGCCCAGGTCTCCCCCTTCCGCGACGCCATGGCCAGCGTCTTCTTCGTCTCGATCGGCATGCTCCTCGACCCTCGCATCCTGGTCGAAGAGCCCGTGCTCATCGGCGCCCTCGTGCTGATGCTGGTCGTGGGCAAGCTGGCGCTGGCCGCCCTCGGCGTGCTGCTGATGCGCTTCCCCCTGCGGGTGGCGCTGCTGACGGGCCTCAGCCTCGCCCAGATCGGGGAGTTCTCCTTCGTGCTCATCCGCGCCGCCGAAGATCAAGGCCTGATCAGCGAAGGGGCCGCCTCCGCCTTCCTCGCCGCCAGCGTGATCACGATGATCGTCTCGCCCATCCTGGTGGCGCAGAGCCCCCGCGTCGCCGCGGGCGTGGCCCTCCTCCGCCCGCTCGAGCGGAGGCTCGGCAACACCGACACCCCCTCCGACCACGCGCCACACCCGGTTCGGACGGGCCACGTCGTCATCGGCGGCCTCGGGCACGGCGGGCGCACCCTGGGGCGGGCGCTCGAGGCCGCGGGCGTGCCCTTCCTCGCCGTCGACCTCGATCTGGTCGAGGTGTCCGCCGCCCGGGACCGCGGCTGGGACGCCGCCTACGCCGACCTCACGAGCCCCGAGGCCCTCGAGCACGTCGCCTACGTCGGGGGGGCCCGGCAGGTGGTGCTAATGCTCTCGGACCCCGCCGCCGCCGGGCACATCGCCGCGCTCCTCCGCGCTCGTCACCCCACCGTCCCGCTGGTGATCCGGGTGCAGCGGATGGAGCGGGATGCCAGTCTCGTCGCACTCCCCGGCGTGGTGGTGATCGCCGAGGACGAGTCCGCGGCCGCCGACCTCGTCCTCCATGTGCTGCACAGCGCCGGGATCCACGGACAGGTCCTCGCCCAGGCGGCCCAGGAGTCCCGCAGCGCCCGCGGCCCTGACGGGGCACCCCAGGTCTCGCCGACGGCGCTGCTCACCGCCTTCTCGACCCGCGTGCTCGAGCTCGGCGAGGGTCACTGGGGCCTCGGGCGCAGCCTCCGGGACATCGACCTCCGCCGCCGCACCGGCGCGCTGGTGATCGCCGCCAGCGAGCAGGAGGTGGTGCGCTCGACCCCCGATCCCGAGCAGGCCCTCGGACAAGGGACGCTGCTCGTCCTGGCCGGCACGGCCGATCAGCTCGTCCAAGCCGAGCGGCTCCTCCGTGTGGGCCCCGAGGTCGGCGCCGAGGTCCCGCGGAGCGCCCCGCTGAGCGCCCCTTCTCCGGGGCCCGCGGCCCTGACCGCCCCGCCGCCGCCCTCCCTCCGCCTGCGCGACCTCATGGTCGCCCTCATCGTGCCCTACGCGACCACCGGCGTCCTCGCGACCCTCAAGGCCGTCACGGGCGCGCCCGCCCTCGCCCTCTATGGGATCTCCCTCCTCTGGGTGGCCACGGTCTATGGCGCCGCGCCCGGGATGCTGTCGGCGGTGATCTCCTTCGCCCTCGCCAACGTCGTGCTGGTGGAGCCCACCGGCGAGCTCACCCTCGAGTGGCGCCTGCTCCCCTTGGCCAGCACCTGCCTGCTCCCCCTCCTGCTCGCCCCCACCCTCCGGCGCCGAATGACATGAGCCGCCCGAACGAGCCCCGACAGACCGAGGCCCGACAGACCGAGGCCCGACACGCCCGCCACATCAACCCCGCCTTCATCGATCTGCTCGGCGTCTTCGGCTACGGTCGGGTCTATACCCGGGGAGAGGGCTGCACCCTCGAGGACGACCAGGGGCGCCGCTACCTCGACGCCCTCTCCGGCTTCGGCGCCCTGCCGCTGGGCCACAACCACCCAGCCCTCAACGCCCGAATGGCCGCCTTCTTCACGGAGGGGCGGGTCAACCTCTCTCACATCGGGCCGGCCCCCGAGGCCGCCGCGCTGGCCGAGGCCCTCTCCCGCCTCACCGGAGATCAGCTCAGCGTCTCTCTCTTCGCCAACGGCGGGGCGGAGGGAGTGGAGGCGGCCCTCAAGCTCGCCCGCCTCGTGACCGGCCGCCAGAGCTTCCTCCACTGCGCCGGGGGCTACCACGGCACCAGCCTCGCCACGCTCTCCATCCTGGGTGAGGCGCGGATGCGGGCCCCCTTCGGCCCCCTGCTCCCCTCCGCGGCCGTGCCCTTCGGCGACGCCCCCGCGCTCAAGGCCGCCCTCGCCGGGAAGGCCCACGCGGCCTTCATCGTCGAGCCCATCCAGGCCGAAGCGGGGGTGATCCTGCCCCCCCACGGCTACCTCGCCGAGGCCGCCGCCCTCTGCCGGGCCGCCGGCACCCTCTTCGTGCTCGACGAGATCCAGACCGGCATCGGCCGCACCGGCGCCTTGCTCGCCTCGACCGCCGAGGGCGTGACCCCCGACCTCCTCGTGCTCGGCAAGGGGCTCAGCGGCGGCGTCTCGCCGATCAGCGTCGCCCTCGTCCGGGCCGACCTGCACAAGCGGGCCTATGGCACGATGGACCGCTTCGACCTGCACAGCAGCACATTCGGAGGTAACGCCCTCGCCGCCGAGGCCGCCCGCGAGACCCTCCGCATCCTCGAGGCCGACCACCTCTGCGCCGCCGCCGACCGGGTGGGGCGGCTCCTCCTCTCCCGCTTGAGCCGAGGCCTCGCCGACCACCCCTTCGTGCTCGAGGTGCGCGGCCGCGGCCTGCTCATCGGGGTGGCCCTCGGCCCAAAGCCCGGCGCCGGCCTCCTCGGGCGCCTCGCCCCCGGCCTCGTGTCCCGCCTGTCGCGACAGGTCTTCGGCCAGTGGCTGGCCCTCGAGCTCCTCGAGGCGGGCTTCATCGCCCAGCCCTGCGCCCTATCCTGGAACGTGCTCAAGCTCGAGCCGCCCCTCACCCTCCCCGAGGCCGAGGCCCTCCGCCTCGCCGACGCCGTCATCGGCATCCTCGACCGCTACCGCTCCGTCCCCGCCCTGCTCCAGGCCGTCACCCGCCGCCTCGGCGAGCAGGCCTGGCGCGGCGGTGAATTCAGATAGGGATTGACTCCACCGCCTCGGTCGAGTCCGGGGGCGGCCCGTCCAACCATTCCCGCGGGCAGCCCTGAGCCCGATGATGAAGGGTCGACCGACCCTCTCTTCTTTCGGGGTCATCGGCGACACGGTGAATGAGATCGAGCCGCAACGGGACAAAGTACCCGAGGCCCATGGGCGCTGGCTCGCCTCCCTGCACACCGCCCTCGACCTCCAGGTTGGGGGGGAGCCCTTCTGGCTCATCCACGCCGGCATCCCCTCCACGGTGGCCCTCCCGAAGATGAGCCTGCCCGAGGTGGTGCCACACCTGGTCGCTCACCACCCGGCGACGTTGCTTTGGGCGTCGAACGACCCACGGGAGATGTTGCCGGTCGATCGTCCGGTCGTCATGGGTCACGTCCCGCAGAGGCGGCCCGTCAACCTGCCCCATGTCCTGGCGATCGACACGGGCGCCGGGACGATCCAGGGTGGGGCGCTGACGGCGGTGGTGCTGCCGGAGCGGAGATTTGTGGCGGTGGGCGGATAGAGCGACGGTCTATCGCCCCTGATACCCGGTCAACCCCTGGATGCCGGCCTCTCGCATCAGGCGGGCCACCCGCTTCCGGCTCGCGTTCAGCCCCCGCCGCTGCAGCATCGCGTGGAGGCGGGCCGCTCCAAATGCGCCACCGGAGGCCCGGTGCTCCTCCAGAATGGCCCTTCGAAGCTCGTCGTCTCGACGGGCGTGCTGGGAGACCTCGCCGCCCAGCCAGACATAGTAGCCGCTGCGGCAGAGCCCCAGCACCCGGCACATCGTCGCCACTCCGTGCTCGGCCTGGTGAGCCTTCAGGAACGAGTACCCGCTCTCGGGCCCGACTCGCTCTCCGAGGCAAACCAGGCCGCGGCTTTTTTTAGTATTTCTTGCTCCTCTTTGAGCGCGCCGACCAACCGCTCGAGCTCCCGGATGCGCGCGTCCTTGTCCACCGGAGCCTCCTCGCGGGAGGCCGCGGCGTCCGCCTCCACCCACTGCCGGATGGCCGGCGCGGACGGTTCGAACTCCTTCGCCAGCGACTCCGGCGTTCGGCCCTGCTGGACGAGCGAGACCAGGTGAGACCGGTACGCGGCGGTGTAGATCTTGCGTGGCATCGGGACATCCTTCCACGCTGTTTGATTGGTGTCCACCACACCGGTGGTTACTCCCAGCCGCTCCCGAGCCCGAGTTCCGAATGCCCCGCCCCTATTATCCGCACACCCTCCACGACGTGACCCACGCGGTCGACGGTGGCCTCGGCCTCGTCGTCGGGGACATGCCCGACGGCTCTATCTGGGTGCTCAAGCGAAACCGGAAGGAGCCCGGCTATATCCTCACCCACTACCGGGACGCGCAGCGCAGCGCCCTCCTCTCCACGGAGGTCCTTGGCGAGCGGCAAAGCGCGGTGAACGCGATGGCCGCGGCGATTGGGCTCGACGAGCGGCTCTGAGCCGCGAATCACCCGCGCATCGAGGTTCAGGCCCGGACTTCAGGCCAGCTTGGGAGGAGACCGAGCGCCCGCCGCCGGCCAGGGACGGGGCGTGGTAAAACCACAGCCCGCTCCGCAACCCACCCCCGCCACAACCGCCTGTGCCCTGATCGACCGATGGAGGCCCCCCGCGCGATGTCCTCGACCGAGCTCAGCCTCAGCGCCTCCCGCCTCCCTGGCCCCCGCGAGGCCGCCGCGGGGCGCGCCGTGCGGATGCTGGTGCGCGGGCCGGCGGTGCCCCGCGCGCGCGCCTGGCGCCTCGTGGGGGACACCGACTGGCTCAACCAGATGGCCGGTAACGGGGCCGTGCTCTCGATGGAGCTCCAGGCCCAGCGTGACGGCCTGCCCGTGATGTCGGGCTTCCTCGCCGGCCCGATGGGCATGCGGATGCCCTTCGAGGAGGCCTACACCTCTTGGGTGCGCGGCGAGGCCTTCCGCCAGGTCCGCACCGTCCGGAGCCCGATCCTCAAGCAGACCGACTACGAGGCCCGGCTCCTCACAGAGGGCAGCCTCGTCCGGCCCGAGATCTCGCTCACCCTCCACGTCGCGCTGCCCGCCCTCCCCGTGGCCCAGATGCAGATCCGCGGCATCGCCCGGAGCTGGCAGGCGGCCCTCGACGCCCTCTCCGCGCCCCCGAAGGCCGTCCGCCCGCTGCCCGACGGCGCGCGCTTCGCCCTCGACCGCTGGGCCCAGGTCTCAGACCCCGACGTCGTCGCCCACATCGAGGAGCACCTCTCCACCGCGCACCCCACCGAGCTGCGCCAGCTCCGCGGCTACGCCCTCGCGCAGCGCTGGGGCATGGACCGCGACCTCGTGCTCAACGCCCTCCTCGCAGGTGTCGAGGCGGGGGCCCTCGAGCTCTACTGGAGCGTGCGCTGCGTGCGTTGTTACGGAGAGGTGGCCGCCAGCACCACCCTCTCCGACATCGCCGACCACGCCACGTGCTCCGCCTGTCGCATCGACTTCCAGAGCGACCTCGGCGAGAACGTGGAGGTCCTCTTCGCGCCGCACCCGAGCGTGCTCACCCGCACCACCGAGCGCTTCTGCACGATGTACCCCGGGGGGGCGCCCTCCCAATACGCGGTCTTCACCCTCCCCGAGGGCGGGCAACAGGAGGCCACCATCGAGCTCCCGACCGGTGAGTGGCGCCTCGGCCCCGGCGGCGACCGCCCCGACGCCTCGGTCGTCGTGCGCGAGGGCGCCCACAGCGGGCCGATCGCCTGGCGGGCCAGCGCGGCCGGGGAGGCCCAGCTCACCGCCCCCGGGCGGGTGCCGCTGAGCTTCGAGAACGACGGCCCCGGGCGCGCCCGCGTCTACCTCACCCGCGTGGGCGGAGAGGATGAGCGGATCCCCGCCGCCCGGCTCACCACCCTGCCCGGCTTCCGCAAGCGGATGGGGCACCAGGTGCTGGCCCCCAACACGCGCATCTCCGTGCGCAGCGTGGCCCTCGTCTTCACCGACCTCTCGGACTCCACCGCCATGTACGAGGAGATGGGCGACGCCGGCGCTTACGCGCTCGTGCGCGACCACTTCGCGGTGCTCGAGGCGGTGGTGTCGGCCGAGGGGGGCACGGTGGTCAAGACCATCGGCGACGCCGTCATGGCGGCCTTTCATGACGGCCCCACCGCGCTGCGCGCCGCGCTCTCGATGCAGGCGGCCTTCAACACCTGGATCGAGCAGCGCGGGCTCCAGGTGGCGCCCCGCCTCAAGGTGGGCCTCCACGTCGGCCCGGTGCTCGCGGTGCACACCGACGCCGCTGGCATCGACTACTTCGGGGGCACCGTCAACACCGCCGCCCGCGCGCAGGGGGTGGCCGGCAGCGGGGAGGTCGTGTGGACCCCCGCCATCGACGCCGATCCGCGAGTCGCCACCATCGTGGAGGCGACCGGCCTCCCCACGGTCTATGTCGAGCGTCAATTGAAGGGGCTGAAGGGCGAGATGCGGCTCACCAAGCTCGGAACCCTATCCGGAAGAGGGGCCTCGAAGGGATGAATCGTGTCGCTGCCTGCCATGTGCCGTGGGGTTTCCTGCTCGCCCTCGGCCTGGGCTGTGGGGAAGCCACCCCCGACTGTACCGCCCCCACCGACACCCCCACCCGCGACCGATGCACCTTCGAGGCCGTCACGACCGCCGCAGAGCAGGCCCGCACCGCCGATGCGGTCGCTCTAGTCTATACTATCGAAGATCCACTGCTGCGCGGTGCCGCGATTCAGCGCCTCGTCGCCCTCCACCCGCCCGGCCTCGATACAGATACGATGAACACGCTCTGTGCCACGTTGCCCGAGATCCCCTCTCAGCGCTGCTCCAGTCAATGGAACCGCCCTCATTTGTGGCAACAACCCCAATGAGGGCCGCGTCAGGCGGGCTGTTGGCCCTGGTGTGGGCCTGTCGCAGCCTCCAACCGCTCGCCAGCTCTATCGTCCCGCTCATCGAGCCCTGCGCACATCTGGACACGGAGGCCGGCGACTGGTGCCAGCTCTCCGCCGTTCAACAGGTGCCCCCGCTGCCGGCCGACGACTTGGCTTCCTTGTGCCCGCGACTGGATGCTCAAGATGCGGAAGATCAATGTTGGCTGCTCACCGTGACCAGTACGCGACCCCGCGGCACCGAACAGCTCTGCGACAATATTCACAGTACACGTTACCAGGACATGTGCCATATGGAGGCCGCCCGAAACCTGTCGGGACAGAGCGCAAAGCTCGCCGAAGTGCTGCAAATATGCGATCGTTCAGGGTCCATGAAAGGTCAATGTCTCTACCATATCGCCGGGGCCAGCCGTGGCGCTTACAGGTCCCCCCTTCACCCCGAGGTGCTCGATACGCTGACCCGCAACGTGATCTCCCTGTCCCCGGAGGCGGCCACCTGGAAAGAATTCGCGGCCGGTGTTGGGATCTCCGCGGCCAGCCTCGCGCCGGGAGCCCCCGATCCATGCTTGAACTTCCCCGATCCCGCCATCCGTCAGCACTGCTGGGCGCGATGGGAGCAGGAAGCGCGAAGCCCGAGCCCTTATTGACCGACAGACCTGCCCGATCTTCAGTGGAGCCCAACCGGTGACGAATCGCTCCCTTCGAGAGCTGTACTTCGCCGCCGGGATCCTCCGGGTGCGCCCCTTCAGCGTGCTGGTGCAGGTCACGAACCGGTGCAACATGGCCTGCCCCTTCTGTGACTTCTGGCCCAATGGCGCGAGCCCCAAGGAGGAGCTTCGGCTTGCAGATTTTGAGCGCCTCGCCCGAGCCCTGGCAAAAGAGGGTGCCTTCCTGGTCTCCATCGAGGGAGGTGAGCCGCTGGTCCGCCCCGATCTCATCGACATCGTGAGGATCTTCGCCGACGAGGGGCACCTGCCCATCCTGTATACCAATGGCTGGTTTGTAGACGAAACCAAGGCGAGGGCCCTCTTCCGGGCGGGGCTCCACCAGGTCGGCGTCTCCATCGACTTTCCCGACGAGCGCCATGATGAGATGCGCCGCACGCCGGGGGCCTTCGAGCAGGCCCGATGCGCCGCCGTCGCGCTGCGAGAGGCCTCCGCCAAGGGCGCCGCCCAGGTCCACCTCATGACGGTGGTGATGCGGGAGAACCAGACGCTCCTGGAGCCCCTGTTGGAGCTCAGCGCCGCTCTCCGCCTCGGCCACCACCTCACGCTGCTCTCCGACGGGGGCTTCCGCCGCGGCCCGGCCGGCGCCCACCGCCCCGACGCCGCCGCCGTGGCCGGCCTCCCCGCGCTGCGAGACCGCCACCGCCACCTCCAGAGCTTCGGGAGCTACCTCGAGGGCTTCCCGGACTACCTCGATGGCGGCGCCGCGCTCCCCCGCTGTCGGGCGGGGCTCCAGGCCTTCAACCTCGACCACCTCGGCAACGTGGCGCCCTGCATCGAGAAGATCGACCGCTCCGTCGGCAACGTCCGGGACACCCCGCTGCCCGAGCTGCTCCGCCGCCTGCGGGAGGCCGACGCCGGCAACGGCTGCCAGGCCTGCTGGACCCTCTGCCGCGGCATGGCCCAGGCGCTCGGGGAAGGTGGTAGCTTGCGCGACTGGATCGACCTCGGCGCCCGGATGCGGGCCTAGGAGCCGCGAATGGACTGTGGAAGCTGCGTCACCCCCGCCGTTCGTGAGGACCGCCCGCACACCTTCCTCGCCCACGCCATGGATGTCTGCCCAGGCTGCGCCAGCGTGAAGGAGGCCCGGGTCGTCATCCGCGACCACGCCGTCTGGCACCTCGTCTTCTGCGCCGCCTGCGGGCAGAGCGAGCGTCAGATCGACCCCGACGCCAAGGCCTGGCTCCAGGCCTGGCTCGCGCGGGGGCGCGGCGCCGCCGCCGAGCCCACGGGAGACCACCCCTGGAAACGCACCACCAGCACCTGCCCCACCTGCCTCGCGCTGACCGAGGCGGTGGTCGTGATGCGGGAGGGCAAGGTCTACTTCCAGAAGGACTGCCCCACCTGCGGGCCCTCCGAGGCCATGGTGAGCGAGGACGCCGACTACTACGTCAACGCCTACGCCTATGCCCGCTCCGGCACCCGCCCCTTCGAGTTCTCGGCCAAGGTGGAGGCGGGCTGCCCCACCGACTGCGGCGTCTGTGACGACCACGAGCAGCACACCTGCCTGCCGATCATCGAGGTCACCGACCACTGCAACCTCGAGTGCCCGATCTGCATCGTCAACAATCAGTACAGCACCCACATCTCGAATGAGGCCTTCACCCGCATCATCGACGGGCTCGTGCGCAAGGAGGGCTACCTCGACTCTATCGCCCTCTCCGGCGGGGAGCCCTCGAGCCACCCCCGCATCCTCGAGCTGCTCGACATCGCCGACCGCCCCGAGATCGCGCGCGTGGTGCTGATCACGAACGGCCTGCGCCTCGGCCGCGACCGCGCCTTCGCCCTGGAGCTCAAGCGGCGCGGGGTCTATGTCGGCCTCCAGCTCGACGGCACCTCCGCCGAGACCCACACCCGCATCCGTGGGCGCGACCTCACCCGCGAGAAGGCCGCCGCCCTCACGATGATCCGCGAGCTTGACCTCCCCACCCAGCTCATCTGCGTGGTGGCGCGCGGGGTCAACGACGAGGAGGTGGGCGACGTCGTGCGCCTCTTCCTCGAGACGGACGCCATCATCTCGCTCAATTTCCAGCCCGCCGCTTACACGGGCCTGGGCGGCGCGGGCTTCGTGCACGATCCGATGGACCGCGTCACGATCCCCGGCCTCGTGCGCCGCGCCGAGGAGCAGACGGGCGGCCTCGTGCGCCGCTCCGACTTCTTCCCCCTGCCCTGCTCGCACCCGCAGTGTGTGTCGCTCACCTATCTGCTGAAGCTGGACGATGGCCGATCGGTGCCCTTCCCGCGCTTCGTCAACTTTGACCGCCACTTGAACCTGCTGCGGTCGAGCGCCGTCCTGCCAGCGACGAAGGACGTCGAAGACTCGCTCCAGGACACGCTGTACGACGTCTGGTCACGACAGGACGAGATCGAGGACGCCCCGCTCATCCTCGCCGCGATGAAGCGCACCCTCGCCGTGATGTTCCCCGACCGCGTGCTCGACCACAAAGAGGCGGCGCGCATCGGCGAGCGACAGGCCAAGTCTATCTTCTTGCACCACTACATGGACCGCCACGACTTTGACCTCGAGCGGCTGCGGAAGTGTTGCCACCACTACCCCCAGGAGGACGGCCGCGTGATGCCCGCCTGTGGCTTCAACATGTTCCACCGCGGCGCCGCCAAGCCCCCCGGACAGACCCTCTGATGGGCCTCCTCGACGGTCGGGTGGCCCTGGTCACGGGCGGCTCCCGCGGGCTCGGGCGGGCCATCGCCACCACGCTCTCGCGCGAGGGGGCGCGGGTGGCCATCACCTACCTGAAGGCCCGCCCCGAGGCCGAGGCCGTGCTGGCCGAGCTCCAGGCCGGCCCGGGCGGCTGGGCCTTCCCGGTGAGCGTGACCGACCGCGAGGGCACCCGGGCGCTCTGTAAGGCCGTCGAGGCCGACGGCGGCCAGCCTATCGACATCCTCGTCAACAACGCCGGGCACGGGCAGGTCGTGCCCCTCGCGCTGATGGAGGAGGAGGACTGGGATCGAATGATGGACACCCACGTCAAGGGCGCCTTCCTCACCACCCAGTCGGTGCTGCGCGGGATGGTGCGCCAGCGGCGCGGCCACGTCCTCAACGTCTCGAGCCTCGCCGGCGTCAAGATGATGCAGGCCCCGATCCACTACGCCACCGCGAAGGCGGCCCTCCGGGGCTTCACCGAGGCCCTGGCCAAGGAGGTGGGCCGCTACGGCATCCAGGTCAACTGCATCGCGCCCGGCGTGCTCGAAGACGGCGTCAGCGCCAACCTCCCGCCCGCCCGCCGCGACGAGTTCATCCGCCACTGCGCGCTCGGGCGCCTCGGCACCCACCAGGAGGTGGCCGAGGTGGTCGCCTTCCTCGTCTCCTCCCGCAACAGCTACATGAACGGCGCCACCGTCGTCGTGGACGGCGCCGTTTGAGCGAGCCGGCCCCCGCTCCCGCCCCGGCGCGCCTCCGCTGCCTCATCACGGGCGGCTCGCGCAACCTCGGCCGGGCGATCGGCCTCGCCCTCGCGCGCCGGGGGGCCCGGGTCGCCTTCACCTGGAGCCGCCGCGCCGAGGACGCCTTGGAGACCACGCGCCTCCTCACGGCCGCGGGCGCCGACCCTCAGAGCTTCCAGGGCTCGGTGGAGGACGCCGCGCACGCCGAGGCCACCGTCCGCGCGCTCGCGGCCGACTGGGGCGGCCTCGACGTGCTCGTCAACGCCGCCGGCATCAACCAGCTCCTGCCGCTCGCCCTGCTCGAGGAGGCCGACTGGGACCGCATGATGGCGGTCAACGTGAAGGGGGCCTTCCTCTTCTCGCGGGCGGCGCTGCGGCACATGATCCGCGCCCGCCGCGGGCACATCCTCAACGTAGGCTCCTTCGCCGGCGAGCGGATGGTGCCGGCCCCTGTCCACTACGCGGCCAGCAAGGCGGCGCTGCGCGGCTTCACCGAGGCGACGGCGCGGGAGGTGGGGCGCTACGGCGTGCAAGTGAACCTGCTCGTGCCCGGGCTGCTCGAGGAGGGCCTCGCCCAGCGCCTCCCCGCCCACCGGCTGCAGGACTACCGCGAACAGAGCGCGCTCGGGCGCCTAGGTGGGCTCGAGGAGGTGGCGGAGTGGGCCGCCTGGGCGGTGTCGGGCGAGAACACGCTGATGACCGGCGCCCGCCTCGTGCTCGACGGGGGGCTCTGAGGTGTCGGCCCCGGCGATCGAGGGGCCCGCGGCGAGCGGCTGGATCATCAGCCGGCGGGCCGATCTGCTGTGGTTCTTCGCGAGCGCCCTCCTCTCGCTCGGCCTCGGCCTGTCCGTGCTCGCCGCGCCGGGCCTCGGGCTCCCCCTCCTCTGCGCCTGGCTGCTGCTCGTCGATGGGCCGCACTTCTATGCCACGCTGCTCCGCACCTACCTCGACCCCCTCGAGCGGCGGCGGCGCGGGCCCCTCCTCCGCTGGAGCCTGCTCATCTGGCTGCCGGGGCCCCTCTGTTGGGCCGCGGCCCAGTGGACCGGCCAGTCGGCGCCGATGGACCTCTTCCTGCTGCTGACCGCGCTCTGGGGCTACCACCACGCGGTCCGACAGAACTATGGCATCTGGTCGCTCTATGCCCGAAAGGCAGGCCTGGGGCCGCGGGAGCGGGGGATAGACCGCGCGGCCCTCTATGGCATCCTTTGGGCCCTCTTCGCCTGGTTCACCCTCGCGCACCCCTTGAACCGACAGGAATTCGGCCTCTCGGCGGAGCCCTCGGGCCTCGAGCGCCCGCTCCTCGGGGGGCTGCTCGGCCTCATCGTCCTCTCGATCACCGCCTATGGCGCCCGCACCGCCCTGCGCGCCCGGCGAGGGGAGCCCACGCTCCCCGCCCTCTTCCTGCTCTTTCCGGTGCTGTCGCTCTTCACCCTCGGCTTCGCCGCGATCGGGATGATGGAGCCCGTCGTGCCCGCCGCTCGCACGCTCGAGGCCGCCTTCGTCGCGCTCGCCATCACCAACGGGATGCCGCACGGCCTCCAGTACATCGGCCTCGTGGGCTGGAGCAGCCGCCAGCGGCACCCCGACGGACAGGGCTCCTCCGGCGCTCGCCTCGCCGCCCGCCCCGCCTGGGCCTGGCTGATCGCGGTCGCCCTCGGCCTCCCCTACCTGCTGACCAACGCCTATCGGGGGGCGATCCCCGGCTGGGGCCCCGGCTCCGCCGCCGCGGAGGGCCTCGCGATCAGCCTGTACTGGGGGCTCGTGCTGCACCACTACCTGCTCGACCAGTACATCTGGCGCCCCCAACAAGACGCGGCGCTCCGGGCCGACCTCGGGCTCCCGCCGACCGCCGCCGGAGGTTTGAGGTGACCGAGAGACCGCCGGGCGGAGCGCTCCTCGTCGTGGGCGGCAGCGGCACGATCGGCGGGGCGCTGGTGCGCGCGCTCCAGGCCGCGGGGCAGCCCGGACGGTTCACCTACTTTCAGGGGGCCGAGGCCGCGCGGCGGCTGCGTGAAGAGACGGGCTGGGAGGCCCTCGCGGTCGACCTTCGACAGGGGGCCGAAGTGGTGCGCCTCGCCGAGCGCAACGCCGAGGCGCCCCGCGCGATCGTCTGGTGCGCCGGACAGGCGCCGCGCGGCGGCATCGAAGAGACGACCGACGCCGACTGGGAGGCGACGATGGCCCTCTCCGCCCGCGCCCCCTTTCAGCTCCTGCGGGCCCTGCTCCCCCGAATGGCGGCGGCGGGCGGCGGGAGCGTCGTGATGGTCGGCAGCCTCGCCGCCGTTCAGTCCCTGCGGGTGCCGGTGGCGATGGCCGCCGCCCACGCCGCGCAGGCCGGCCTCGTGCGGGCGGTGGCCAAGGAGTGGGGCCGGCGCGGGATCTGCTGCAACCACGCGCTGATCGCCGATCTCGGGGTGGGCGCCTCGGAGGCGGCCGACCCCGGGCTCGTCTCCGCCTATCTGTCCCACAGCGCCTTGGGCCGCCGCGGCCGCCTCGACGAGGTGGTGCCCGCCCTGTCCCGCCTCGCCCTGTCGCCGGGCTGGATGACCGGCGCCACCCTCCACCTGACCGGTGGCCTCTGACCCGCGCCACACCCAGCCCCCTCCGCGCGCGCCTGCTCGCAGGCCTCGTGGCCATGGCCCTCCTCTGGCACACGGCGGTGAAGGTCGAGCTCGGGATCTTGGACGAGATGCTCTACTTCTGCCACATCGCCGCGATGGTGCAGCTCCTCGGGCTCCTCACGGTCTCTCCCCAGCTCGTCGTGGTGGGCGGCCTCTACAACAGCCTCATCGGCTTCCCCTCTTGGATCCTCGACGTCGTGACCACGGGCACCACCACGCCGAGCTCGACGGCGCTGCACCTCGGGACCGCGGCCATCGGCCTCACCTATGCCCGGCGCTTCGGCGTGCCGCGCGGCCTCGTGCCCGCCTCTATCGCCCTCACCGCCGGCGCGATGGCGCTCGCCCGCCTGCTCACCCGCCCCGAGCTCAACGTGAACACCGCCTTTCGGCCCTATCCGGTCTGGCCGGCGGGCACGCCCCTCTGGGCCTCGGTGCTCTTCAACCTCGGCCTCTGCGCGGCGGTGATCTCCGCGGGCGACTGGCTCTGCAGCCGCGCCTGGGGCCGCCCGGACGGGCCCCCGCGACAGGCGACCCATGCTTGAACAGGCCCCCCCCCGGCGACTCGGACAGACCACCGGCCTCTGCCCCACCTGCAAACGGAGCCTGCCCGCCGCGCTCTGGGAGGTGGAGGGGCGGATTGAGCTCCGAAAGGCCTGTCCCGACCATGGGGAGAGCGGCGCGGTGGTGGCCGAGGACGCCGCCTGGTACCACGCGACCCTCGCGATGGCCGCCCGCGCCACCCCGCCCGCCCACGCGAACCCGCCGAGCCAGGGCTGCCCGTACGACTGTGGGCCCTGCAGCCAGCACCATCAGCGGCTCTTCCTCCCGATCGTGCCCATCACCTCGGCCTGCAACCTCGACTGTCCGATCTGCTACACCCACAACCGCAACGATGGCGCCTGGCACCTCTCCGAGGCCGAGCTCGACAGCCTGCTCGGGCACCTGCGCCGCGCCGCCCCCGACCGGCGCATCATCAACCTCACCGGCGGCGAGCCCACCTCCCACCCCGACTTCCTGCGCATCGTCGAGCGCTGCGCCCGGGAGGGCATCCACCGCATCACGATCTCCACCCACGGGCTCCGCTTCCTCCGCGAGCCCGAGCTGCTCCCCCGCCTCGCGGCCGTGGGCGCGCGTGTCATCCTCTCCTTTGACTCCTTCGAGGACACCGCCAACAAGGCCCTGCTCGGCGGCACCTTCACCGCGGGGAAGCTCCGCGTCCTCGACCTCCTCGAGGAGCACGGCATCGACACCACCCTGCTCCCCGTGCTCTGTCGGGGCGTCAACGACCACGAGCTCGGACGTTTCATCACGCTCGCCCTCTCGCGCGACCACATCCGCTCGGTCGAGCTGCACCCGATGACCTTCACCGGCCAGAGCGGGGCCGCCTTTGACCGCCGGGCCCGTTACACCCCTGACGCCGTGCTCCGCGACATCGAAGCACAGACGGCCGGCGCGGTGGCCGTCTCCGACTTCGTGCCCTCCCCCGCCGCCCATCCGCTCTGCTATCAGGTCACCTATCTGCTGCGCCTCGGGGACGGGCGCTGGCTCCCCTTCCCCCGCTTCATGACCCGCGAGCGCCTCCGAGAGATGCTCGGCACCTCCCTCTACCTCGAGCCCGGGCCCGGCATGGAGCGCGTGCTGGAGGACGTGATCAACGATCTGTGGACCGGGGAATTCCCCTGTGAAGACGAGGTGGCCGTGCTCACCGCCCTGCGCGGGCTCGCCGAGGCCGCCTTCGATCCCAACCGAAGCCCGGAGCAGCGTTTGCGGGAGGCGGAGCGCCGCACCCGCGCCCTCTATGTCCACGCCCACATGGACGAAGAGAGCTTCGACACCGACCGCATCCAGCTCTGTCCGGTCTCGATCCGGGAGCCCGACGGTAAAAATATTCCATCCTGCGCCTACAATGTGATCTATCGCGAGCGGGACACCCGCTTCCAGGTGCACCCGAAGGCGCCCGTCTCCACCCTCGGCCCGGGGCGGATGCCCGCGGCGGACTGACCGCGCCCGCGGCGGACGGACATCCCTCCGCCGAGGGCTCACACATCCCTCCGCCGAGGGCTGACTGTGCCCTGGGTGGTCCCGGACCGCCCCGGCAGCGGCGTGACGCACTCGCCATTGTTGTACTTGTAAAGCGGGTTAGAAGGGCGACCCTCCCTTGGAGCCCCCGTGATCCCCTCCCTCGTCTTGCTCCTCGCGTGTGAGTCCGGCCCCGACTACGGCCCCTTCAAGACGCCCATCCGCACGGCCCGCGCCACCCTCGCCTCCGAGCCCTGCAACGAAGCGGCGATGGTCAACCTCGCGGACTACCTCGACAAGGCCGGCGCGGGGGAGGAGGCGGTCAGCGCCATGAAGTCCTTCACCAGCGCCTGCAAGCCAGGGGTGGCCTTTGAGGACCTGCAAGTGAGCCTCGGCATCAAGCGGAGAGACTTCGCCTGGTCGCTCGAGGTGGCCGATCGTCGTGTGGCGGCCGAGCCCTCCGAGCCCAGGACCTACCGCAGCCGGGCGAACATCCGGGAGCAGGCGGGCGACCGGCCGGGGGTGGTGAGCGACCTCCGCCGCGCCATGCTGCTCGACCCCAAACACACGACCGACGAGCAGCTGAAAGAGCTGGCGCTCGCGCAGGAGCAGGCCGGCCTCCCCTGCGAGGCCTGGGTCACCTGGATGGGGGTCAACGCCGCCCGCCGAGACCTTCGGGGAGAGGCCAATCTGGCCACGAGCCGCATTCAACCGGAGACCCACTGCAAGGACTGGATGGTCACGGGCCAGACAGAGGTGAAGCAGACCCCGCTCCAAAGCTGGTGGACCTTCCCCGTCTCGGTCAACGGCACCTCCCTCCAGCTCGGCGCCGACACCGGGAGCGGGATCACGGTCATTCGAAAGGACGCCGTCCCGGCTTTGACTCCCTTGCCCGCAGACCCCTGGTTGTTCAAGAACTTTCAGGGCACCATCGCCGGACAGCTCGCGCGGGTCGACCAATTCGGAATCGGGAGCTTCATCATCGCGGGTGTGGACGTGATGCTCGTGGACGAGCTGCCGGACGGCCTCCAGGGAATGATGGGCGCCGACCTGCTCAGTCGAATCTCGTTGAAGGGACAGGAGAAGGGAGACCTCTGGACCGTCCAGGGCCGCTGAGCGGGTCGGGCAGGCGCCCAGGGAGGGTCCCGCGCGCGGGCAGGCCGCGTTAGCGGAAGGCCATGAGCGACCTCCCCGTTGGCATTCGAGGAGCACTCTCCGCGCTCCGCCGGCGGTTGGAGCAGCGCTTCGGAGACCGCTTGTTGCACATGACCTTGTTCGGCTCCTAAGCCCGCGGGCAGGCTCGCGCCGACTCCGATGTCGACGTGCTGGTCGTGATCCGAGGCCTCGCGCCGCGCGAGCGCGGTGAGGTCTACGAGGAGGGCGCCGAGGTCTGGATGGACACCGGACATCGCCTGGCTCCGCTGGCCTGCTCGGACGAAGACTGGGCGCGCATGGAGCGGCAGGGGCGCCTGCTTGTCGGCCTGTGGGGGGTGAGGCCCCGCGCGCGCCGAGCTCAGGCCACCCGACGGCGACGGGCACCGAGGGCGGCGACGCCGAGCAGGAGCCCCAGCCAGCCTGCCCTGGCGCCCCCATGGGCCGAGCAGCCACAGCCCTTCCCTCCACCCCCGTTGGATTCCCCGTCGTCACCGTCGGGGTCGGAGCTCCCGGCACCGCTGTCCGGTTCGCCGCTGTCCGGTTCGCCGCTGTCGATCGCGAGGTCGATGCTGTCGCAGTCCTGATCGACGCCGTCCCCGGCGACCTCGGTGGCGCCCGGGTACACCGTCGCCTCGAGGTCGTCGCAGTCCCCGCTCGGGTCCTCGGCGGTGGCCTCGCCGGAGGCGTCACAGAGCAGGTCTGCGCTCTCCAGCGTGCTCGTCTCGTCGGGCCGATAGCCGTCGTCGTCCTGGTCGAGGTAGCAGAGCTCAAGGCCATCGCAGTCCTGGTCGACCGCGTCGTCCACTCCCTCCAGCGCCTCGGGGTTGATCGTCTCGTCACCATCGTCACAGTCCGCCTCGGCCGAGGCCGCGGCGTAGCCCTCGGGGGGGTCGCAGGAGGCGACAGCGTCCGTCGGGTCGGTGTAGAGGTCACCGTCGAGGTCGGCGTACCAGTCGGTGGCGCCGACCGCGTCGGCTCCATCGGTGCTGCTGTCGCAGTTGTCGTCGATACCGTTGCAGAGCTCCGTGGCGCTCGGGTTCACCGCGAAGAGCCCGTCGTCGCACTCCTCGCAGGCCGCGTAGCCATCGCCATCCGCATCCGCGTAGCCGACGAAGCCGTCGCAGTTGTAGTCATTCGGATCGGCGCAGTCGTCTTCGGTGGCGTCGGGGTGGAAGGCCGCGTCGGCGTCGTCGCAGTCATCAGCGGGGTCAGAGGCGAGGGCCTCCCCGAGGCCGCTGCAGTCCAGGGTGGTCGAGGCGACCTCCGTGTCGGTCCGCCATCCGTCGTCGTCGGCGTCCACATAGCAGAGCTCGCTGAGGTCACAGTCCTGGTCCACGCTGTCGCCGGCGACCTCGGTGGCATCGGGGTTGATGTCGGGGTCGAGATCGTCGCAGTCGGTGTCGTCCACCACCGCAGAGAGAGACGCGTCGCAGGCCCCCACCGGAGCGTCCAGATCTCCCCAACCGTCGCCGTCTACGTCTGCGTGGTAGACGCCATAGGTGGCGGCGGAGACGGAGCTGTCGGCGTCATCGGCGAGGCCGTCGCAGTCCTCGTCGGTGTTGGCGGCGTCGCAGACCTCCGTGGCGCCGGGGTTGACTCCGGTCGCGAAGTCGTCACAGTCCGTGCTGCCCGTCGCGTACCCCGGGGGCAGATCGCACCAGGCAGCGCTCGTGGTGCTGCCGTACCCATCGCCGTCGCCGTCCAGATAATAGCCGGTCTTCGTCGCGGCGGAGGCGGAGCTGTCGGCGTCATCAGAGAGGCCGTCGCAGTCCTCGTCGGTGTTGGCGGCGTCGCAGATCTCGGTGGCCCCGGGGTTCACCGCAACCTGGGTGTCGTCGCAGTCGGTGCTCGTGGACAGATAGCCGGTGGGCATGTCGCAGGTGCTGGTCGTCGCCGTGCCTGCGTAGCCGTCGGAGTCGGCGTCCCGATACCAGGTGGTCATCGTGGCGGCGGCGGCGGAGCTGTCGGCGTCATCGGCGAGGCCGTCGCAGTCCTCGTCGGTGTCGGCGGCGTCGCAGACCTCCGTGGCGCCCGGGTTTACGGTGGCGACGCTGTCATCGCAGTCTGTGGAGGTCGCGGTGTAGCCTGTGGGGAGGTCGCAATAAGCACCAGTGGTGGAGCCACCGAAGCCGTCGCCATCGCTGTCCAGGTAGTAGCTGCTCTTCGTGGCGGCGCTGGCCGAGCTGTCGGCGTCATCCTTGAGGCCGTCGCAGTCCTCGTCGGTGTTGGCGGCGTCACAGACCTCGGTGGCGCCGGGGTTGACGGCGGCGACGCTGTCATCGCAGTCGGCAAATGTCGCGGTGTAGCCGGTGGGGAGGTCGCAATAGGTGCCGGTGGTGGAGCCGCCGTATCCGTCGCTGTCGCTGTCCAGGTAGTAGCTGGTCTTCGTGGCGGCGCTGGCCGAGCTGTCGGCGTCGTCGGTGTGCCCGTCGCAGTCTTCGTCATTGTCTGATGCGTCACAGACCTCGGTGGCGCCGGGGTTGATCGCCGCGTCCGTGTCGTCGCAGTCCAGGGCCACTGCGTATCCGTCTCCGTCAGCGTCGTCACTGTAGCCCAGGTACACATAGGCGCGGCCGGTGGTGTAGGAATAATAGGACGCTCCCACGACCACGTCGTCGTAGCCGTCGTTGTTCACGTCCCCCGCGTCCGACACGGAATGGCCATAGTAGGACGACGCTTCCCCGGTCAGCGTCGTCGCCGCGCTGGTCGACACCCCGCTCGCCGACCCCGCATACAAATAGGCGCGGCCGGTGGAGGAAAACCCTCTTGCCCCCACGATCACGTCGTCGTAGCCGTCGTTGTTAACGTCCCCCGCGCCCGACACCGAGTTGCCGAATTCGCTGTACGTCGCCTCCCCGGTCAGCGTCGTCGCGGCAGTGGTCGACACTCCGCTCGCCGACCCCGCATACTCATAGGCGCGGCCCGTCCCCGAGGAATACCCTGTTGCCCCCACGATCACGTCGTCGTAGCCGTCGTTGTTCACGTCCCCCGCGTCCGACACCGACCAGCCGAATTGGTTGCCCGTCGCCTCCCCGGTCAGCGTCGTTGCCGCGGTCGAGGACACCCCGCTCGCCGACCCCGCGTAGACATAGGCCCGGCCCGTGTCCGAGGAATACCCGTACGCCCCGACGATCACGTCGTCGTAGCCATCCCCGTTCACGTCCCCCGCGCCCGACACCGACAAGCCGAAGTAGTAGCCCGACCCTCCCCCGGTCAGCGTCGTCACCGCGGTGGTCGATACCCCACTGGCCGACCCCGCGTACACATAGGTGCGGCCGATGTTGGAGGAATACCTGAGCGCCCCCACGATCACGTCGTCGTAGCCGTCGTTGTTCACGTCCCCCGCGCCCGACACCGACAAGCCGAATTGGTTGCCCGTCGCCTCCCCGGTCAGCGTCGTCGCCGCGGTGGTCGACACCCCGCTCGCCGACCCCGTGTACACATAGGCGCGACCGGTGGAGTAGGAATACTTGAACGCCCCCACGATCACGTCGTCGTAGCCGTCGTTGTTCACGTCCCCCGCGTCCGACACCGACCAGCCGAATCGGATGCCCGTCGCCTCCCCGGTCAGCGTCGTCGCCGCGGTGGTCGACACCCCGCTGGCCGACCCCGTGTACACATAGGCGCGACCAGTGCCGGAGGAATAATTGCACGCCCCCACGATCACGTCGTCGTAGCCGTCGTTGTTCACGTCCCCCGCGCCCGACACCGACCAGCCGAACCAATTGCCTGTCGCCTCCCCGGTCAGCGTCGTGGCCGCGGTGGTGTAGACCGGATCGATCTCCACCGGGTAGACCGCCCCTGTGTCGTCGACCTCCACGCGCAGCCCCGCGTCCGTGGCCAGGAGCCGCGTGGGCAGCGGTTCGCCCTCCGTGTCCCAGGCCGAGACGCCGCCGACGATCCACATGCGCCCTTCGCCGTCGAAGAGCGTGGCCTCTTCGCCGTCGGCGTCGATGCTTGTGGCCCCCTCGACGTCTACCACCACCACCAGGGCCCCCTCACCCGCGGGCGGGGCCTCGACCACCCAGCCCTGCTCCAGCCCCGTTCCGAGGCCCACCCACCACTCGGTGAGCCCGGCCTCCTCCAGCTCGACCCGACGGACGCAGGTGCCAGAGGCGTCCAGGGCGGCGGTGCAGTCCCCCAGCGCCGGCGCGCGCGCCCCGATCGAGAGGAGGTCCCCGCCACGCCCCCAGGCCGAGCTGCGGAGGCGCAGCACCTCGCCCCCCTCACCCGAGACCTCGACCCCCTCCGCGTCCAGCCGCGCGCTCAGGCCCGCGGTCGGCAGGTCCGCCATGAATGCGCCCTCGCGCAGGTGGAAGGCCCGACCTTCGGCGGCGATGCGCTCCTGAACCGTGGCGAGCCAGCCGTCTGAGGCGCCGTCCGGTGTAGCGGCCCCCGCGAGCGGCGCCGTCGGCTCTTCCGAGGGCGCGCTGTCGATCGGGGTGCCCCCATCCTCGGGACCGCAGGCGAGGAGAGAGGTGGCGAGCAGCACCAAGGGGCGAAGCGGGGGGGCTCGGTGCATCGGTTCCTCGAATTCGGAGCGGTGTCGGAGAGGTGTGCCGGGCGGCGCCGGTGCGGCCGACTCGGACACCATCATGCACCTACAATAAGACCTCTCGCGAGCGGGACACACGCTTCCAGGTACACCCAAAGGCGCCCGTCTCCACCCTCGGCCCGTGGCGGATGCCCGCGGCGGACGGACCGCGCCCAGCAGAGGGCTCACCGTGCTCAGCAGGAGGCTCAGGGCGCTGTGGACGCCCCGCAGGCGACCCGCTCCTTTCGCTGCACGTCCCGCGCGCGGGCCGGGAGCTGGCTCAGGGGGTCGAGCGCCACCTCCAGCCGCTCGGCGGCCCAGCGCGGGTCGGCCGGCACGGTGAAGGCCCCCTGTCCATCCACGACCCGCACGCGGGCGGCGGCCACCCGCTCCCCGCTCGCTCGGCGGACGACGACGGGCACCTCGAGGACGCCGAAGGGCACGTCGCTCTCGAGGCAGCCCTCGAGCCCGCCGTCCGGGGCCTGCGCGTAGTCGAGGCGGAGGCCGGGCACGAGGCCCCCATAGACCCAGGTGTCGAAGAGGTCGGCGAGGGGGAGGCCCGAGCTGGCCTCGAGGGCCACGCGGAGCTGGTCGGTGGTCACTCGCCCGCCCGCCGTGTCGCGGGCGAGGCGGTCGAGGCCGGCGAAGTAGGCGTCGTCACCCACATGCTCCCGGAGCACCCGGCCGAGGAAGAAGAAGGCGGCCTGGTCGAGCAGCCCGGGGTCCTCGACGCGGAGGGAGCCGGGGTCGGTGAGCGAGAGGCGGGGGACCGCGGGCCGCCCGTCGAGGCGGTTGCCGTCCGGCGGGCGCTCGATGGCGGCGCGGGCGCGATCGAGGCGCGCTTCGAAGGCAAGAAAGCCTGCCTCACCCTGCGCGGCGCGGAGGTAGAGCGCCCCGTAGAGGTCGGCGAGGCCGCGGGTGAGCCAGGCCTCGCGCCGGTTGGCCGGCCCCACCCGCTGGCCCCAGACGGAGGCCGCCACCTGGCGCGCCAGGGCGGTCTGGGGGGCGGCGCGGTCCTGGCGCGCGGCCCGGTCGGCGTCGACGGTGTCGACCACCGCGGTGCGCGAGATGGCGCCGAGGCCGCTCGCGCGGGCGTCGGCGCCGCGGTCGACGTCGGTGGTGAAGGTCTGGGGATCTTCGAAGACGTCGAACTCGCCGAGGCCCGCGGTGGGGAGGAAGCGGCCGAGGAAGATGAGCACCCGCCGCACCTCGGGGCCCAGCTCCGAGAGGGTGGCGGGCCCTCCGCTGAAGGTGTGGGCCCGCACCGCAGGCAGGCCGGCGTCGGGGAGGGCGGCCTCGGCCCGGTCCACCCAGCGCCCGACCGCGAGGGCCGGCCGGCGGGCGTGGTCGAGGGTCGAGGTGGTCCAGCGCCAGCCGCCCTCGTCCACCCGCTCGGCGGCGGTGGTGCCCGAGACCGCGAGGTCGAGGTCCCGCGGCGGCAGGCCGACCGTCACCGTCCCGGTCCAAGGGGTGCCTCCCCGCGCCGGGACCAGCTCCGGCAGCAGGCTCCGGGCCCCCGTCGAGGCGCCGAGCGAGATCGGCCGGTCCCCGTCCTCGGGGCTGCGGATGCTCCCCCAGGCGGCGTAGGTCCAGCGTGCCCGCCAGGCGAGCCTCAGGGTGAGGGTCTCCCCGCGGTCGAGCGGCCGGGGCAGCGCGAGGAGCACGGCCAGGGGCGCATCGTGGGGGGTGGCGACACGCTCCCCGAAGGTGCGGGGGATCTGCGGTCGCACGAACCAGCCGGCGCCGCCCTGCACGCCCGGGGTGGGGGCCGCGGAGGCCGTGGAGGTCGGCCCCTTCATCGGGCTGTCGCTGCCCTTGCCCTCGTAGGCCAGGCCGAGCGTCCCCCCGGCCTCGCTCCGCTCTGGGGGCAGGCCCTGCGCCACCCGCGAACCCGCCTCGAGGGGGAGCGGCTCGAGGATCGGCGCCTCGGCCCAGCTCAACCCAGCTCCGCCGTCGAGGGCGGCGCGCTCGAGCGCCCAGCTCCCGGCCACCGCCTCCTCCCTCGGCAGCCGGAGCAGCAGGCGCGCCACGCCGGGCTCGGCGGCGGTGAGCGTGACGCGGGCGCGGCTGTGGACCTCCAGCTCCAGGCGGGAGCGGGTCGGCTTCACCTCCACCTCCAGCTCGACCCGCGGGTCGACGAAGCTCGGGCTCGGCCCGGGCTCACCGCCCACCTCGGGGAAGGGCAGGCCGGCGAGGGTCCGGTAGTGCGGCACCCGCTCCCCATCGGTGCCTGCGGCGAACGCCACCGCGCGCAGCCCCGTGTCGCCGTGATCGGTGCCGTCCCGGAGGCAGGTCAGCCAGGGTTCGCCCGGGTCCGGCCCGGCCTCGCCTCGGCCGGTGGGGAAGCGTGCCTCGGTGCGGTAGTCGGCGAGGAGGCGGAGCGAGGCGCCGGGCGCGCCGAGGCCGTCGGCGAGCACCCGGTCGAGGCGGAGCAGCTCTCGGGGGTCGAGCCCCACCTGCTGGAGGCGCCGCGTGCGCTCGGTGAGGAGGGCCTCGGCGAGCAGGCGGCGCGTGCCCTCCCCGCGGTCGCTCGTGACCACCAGCTCGGCGTCGACGTCGGACCCTGGCTGTCCGCCCACCACCCCGCCCCCCACAGGATCGAGCCCGGCGGTGACGATGGAGAGCGCGGGATCGGCGCTGAGCAGCAGCGCGCGGCTGAAGGTGTCGGTGAAGGGGCGCTCCTGGTGTGCGATCGGGGCCATGGCGGCGCGATCGGCGCCCAAGCGCAGCACGGCGAGGTTGGCGAAGGCCCAGGCGTCGGCGCGCGCGGGGAGCTCGAGCCGGAGGTCACCCTCCCCCACGAAGGCGAGGCCGAGGCGCCGGTCGGGGGCGCCGCGGGCCACGACCGGGATGAGCATCCCCTCACGGAAGCGGGCCGAGCACAGCCCGTCCGTGAGCTCGGTGCCCTCCGCCCACCAGGCGCCGGGCCCGAGGATGAGGTCAACCGGGCCGCCGAGCGCGGCGTCGGCAGGCCGGGCCCCGGCGGGCGCGCCCCGGGCCGCGGCGACCAGCGCCAGCGACACCAGGGCGCGGGCGAGCCTGGCGCGGAGCGGGGGCGAGGTGCACGAAGGAGAGAGCGCGGGGGGGCGGCGGAGCTTCACCTCCCCGCGGTGGCCTCGGGCGGGCGTTTGTTCACCCGGGGGGGCGCCGACTGCGCTCTTGAACACGGCCGAGCTCTGTCCGCCTCCGCTTCGCCGGCGCGTCCCTCTCCAAGACCCTAAATGGAGCAATCATGATCCGGCCCCCCGACATCTCGGCCCACCTCGACCACGCGCCCATGCTCTGGACCGGCATCGGCGCCTCCCTCGCGATCGCCCGAGCAGCGGCAGCGACCTTCATGCAGCTCGGCCGTCCCGCAACGGCGGCGCTCCCCGACGCGCCGCATGGGCGGATGGTGCACGTTCACGTCAGCCGCAGCGCCGCGATGCCGATGGGGCTCCAGCCCGATCTGCTGCTCTGTGAGGCCGGAGCGCGGGGCAACCCGTGGGCGCCACGCTTGGAGGTGCCCGCCGGGGTGGACCCCCACGCCTGGGTGCCGCTGGATTGGGTCGAGGCCGCCGCGCTGCGCCTTCGAGAGGAGCTGGAGCTCACCCCATGGCGGCCCGAGGAGCTGGTCCTGCCTCCACTGGACCGACACGAGCTCTTGATGGTCACGGACGCCGGAAGCGAGGCCCTGCAGAGCCTATCCGGCAGCGTGAGAGCGAAGGTACCCGAGCTGGACCTCAGCGCCACTGCGACATCCGAGCTTGGCCACGGGTGGCACGCACGACTGGCTCGGCGAGGCGGCACGGTGCTCTACTTGGGCGACTCCCTCCCCCAGGCTGTCGCCGGTTGGATCGCCGAACATGCGCCGACCGTCCAGATCATTACGTTCCCCTGCCCCGTCGACCCCCTCGCCACCCTCGCCCTGTCCGCGCGCCTCCTCGCAACACTGGGGCGGCAGGCGGGCCTGGACCTCCGGACGGCGCGGGTGACACCCGAGGCCGACTGGCTACGACGCTCCCCCCACGCTGGCGCTTCGGCGAAGGCGGCGGCCTGATGGGCTGGGTCCTCGTCACGGGCGGCGTGGCCGCTGACATCGGCAAGGGGAGCTGCGCGGCCGTCCTCGCCCGCTGGTGGGCGCGAAGCGCGGGTCCAGTGGACTACCGCAAGGTGGAGCCCTGCCTTCAGGGCGATCTCAAAGGATTCTCCAACGCCCACTTTGGAGATGTGATCGAAACCGACGATGGTCTGGCATTTGACGCCGACGTGGGACGGGCGGCCTTTCTCGTTCCCGGCTTCCGGCCTGCACCCGAAGCAGACACCAGCCTCGCTGGGTTGCTCCGCCGGGGACTGGCAGGACTGGACGGCATCGACGCCTCGCCTCGCCTTCTGCCCACCCTCGCCAGCGCCTTTTCCTGGCCAGAGGCGCCGCGCCGCGTGGTCGAGGTCGGCGGCACGGCGGGAGAGCCGGAGCACCGCCTCGTCCTGGGCGCGATGCTGCTGGCCTTCGGACCCCCGGCCGCCCACCTGCACGTCACATGCGGCGTGTCGCTGCCCGGCGGGCGGAGCTCCACGAAGCCAGCGCAGGCCGGCCTCTCGGCGCTGCACATGGTCCCCGACGCGGTGCTCCTTCGCGGCGCGGACGCGACCACGCTACAGCGCACCTGTTGTGTGCCCGTCATCGGCGTCGCAGAGGCGGCCTGGCCCGCGGCAGCCTGGTGGGTGGCCCTCCAGGTGCTGCCAGGGAGCGTCCAATCGCGTTTGGGTCTGGTCACCGGGCCAGACCCTGCGTTGGAGCTCACAGGGGGCGCCCCGGTCCCCGTCGGCCTGCTCACCGATGGCGCCGGGCATTCCGGATATACGATGCTGCGGGAGCGACTGCTGGGATGGTCGCGCGGCCGAGTCCGCCTCGTGAGCCCCGGCGAGAGCGGCGCCACGCTTGTACGCATCGGCGAGGTGTCCCCACCGCCGGCTGACCGTGCAGTTGGCTTGAGCATCGTGCCGCTCGAGGTGGGCCGGGCTCCCCGTGATCCGGCGGCACGGCCGGACTGGCATGGAACGCTGGACGACCCCGCCGGTGCCGTGGCCGACCTGCTGCGCACCCTCGGCCTGCTGGACAGCCCCGCGGCGGAGTCCACCCAACCGTCGGCCCCGGCGCTGGCCTACACCGAGCCAGGCTGGGCCGCGCGCTACCTCGCAGCCTCCCAGTCGGGCGCGCTGCGCGACCACCGGGTCCTCAACGCGGTCATGCTGCGGGCGCTGCCCGGCCCGGAGGGGCTCAAGGGACACCGGGTCGTCGACCTGGGCTGCGGAGATGGGCGCTTTGCCGCTCTGCTGGTACCCCACGGGGCCGAGGTGGTGGGCGTGGAGGCTAGCCAGCCCATGGCGGCCGCCGCACGGCGCCGCTCCTTGCCCGGATTCCAGCTGATTGAAGGATCGCTGGACACCGCCTCGCTGCCCGGTCCCTTCGACACCGCTGTCGCCCCCTGCTCACTCGACCACGTCGAAGACCTCGGAGGGGCGCTGCGAAACGCCGCAGGCGCGCTGAGACCCGGCGGGCGCCTTGTCCTATCGACCGAGCACCCGCTGCGCACGGCCACGCCGCCGGGCGCGCGGTGGACGGAGGACGGCGCAGCGAGGGTGCGCGACTACGACCGGACGGGCCCCCGCGCATATCGTTGGTTTGGCCGGCCCGAGCCCGTGACGGTCCTGCACCGAAGCTTCGGGGACTGGGTCACCGCCATCGATCTCGCAGGTCTGGTCCTGCGAAAAGTCGTCGAACCCACCGAAGCGGCCGACTGTGGAGTGCCCCGCTTCTGGCTCGTCGTGGCCGAGAAGCCGGGGCCAACCCTACCTATTATCACCATCGACGGGACGGCGGGCGCGGGGAAGTCCACCCTCGGCCGCGCTGTCGCCGATGTCCTGGGCTGGACCTTTCTGGACACCGGTGCACGAGCCCGGGAGCTGGCCACGCGCACCCAAATGGACATGCCAGGCTCCCCGCTCTCCGACCGCTGTGGGCACCCCGATGTCGACGCCACCATCCAGGCCGAGCTGGGCGTCGCACAGCGGACCGCGGCGGTCCTGGTCGGCCGGGGCCTCGGCCGCAGCATCGCGGCAGGGCTGCGGGTGTGGCTGGACGCCCCACTCGGACTGCGCGCCAGACGACGCGGAGTGACGCCTGCCCAACTGGGCGCACGCGACGAGCAGGACCGCGCACGGGGGCGGCTGCTGGCACCCGACCTCTTGGCGCTGGAGCTGGACGGAGAGACCCCGGCGAAGATGCTGGTGGCACAGGTCCTGGACGCCTGGGAGCGGCAGGTCGCCCGGGCGGCGAGGTGAATCTCCGCCCGGACGGCCCACCCCTATCGGATGAACGGAAGACACAAACCCCTCAAAGGCTGTCAGGGTCGGAGCCGAGGACTGGAGGGACACCGGTCACAGTCTGGGACGGCAGGAGCGCGAGCTCGTCTCGGACGGCCTCTCTTCGCCTCTACCGCCCCCTCCCCGCCCGCGCTCGCCTCAGCCCCCGTTGGCCTTGCGGTAGGCGGCGCGGGCGCTCGCGTTCATCGTGCGCTTCTTCCAGGCCTCGCGCATCGCCGCCGCCCGGCGCGGATCGTCCCGCGCCGCGTCGTAGGCGGCCTCCCGCTCAAGCTTCTGGAGGCTGCGGAGGCGGTCGGGATCGAGCTCCCCGGCCTCGAGCGCCGCGGCCACCGCGCAGCCGGGCTCGCCCGCGTGGCGGCAGTCCCGGTAGCGGCAGCCCTCCGCGAGGGCGAGCACGTCGGCGAAGGTGGCGGACACGCCGTCCTGCGCGTCCCCGATCGCCAGCTCCCGCATCCCCGGGGTGTCGAGGACCAGGGCGCCGCTGGGGGTCCGGCGGAGGTGGCGGGCGGTGGTGGTGTGGCGGCCCTTGCCGTCCTCCTCCCGCACCGGGCCCGTCGGCGCGAGCTCGGCGCCGAGGAGGCGGTTGACGAGGGTGGACTTGCCCACCCCCGACGAGCCCACGAAGGCGGCGGTGGCCCCGGGCGACAGGAGCGCCTCCACTTGCGCGAGGCCGTCGCCCCGCAGCGCGCTCGAGAGGAGCACCGGGGCGCCCTCCGCCACCCGCTCCACCTCCCGGCGGGCGCGCTCGGCGTCGCGGGCCTGATCAACCTTGGTGAGGAGGATGACCGGCTCGCAGCCCCCCTCGCGGGCGACGGCGAGGTACCGCTCGAGGCGCCGCAGGTTGAGGTCGCCCTCGACCGCGCTCGTGATGAAGACGAGGTCGAGGTTGGCCCCCACCACCTGCCGGCGCCCGCTCGGCGCGACCCGGGAGAGGCTGCTCCGGCGCTCGAGGCGGCCGAGGACGAGGGCGGGGCCGTCGCCCTCGGGGGGACGGAGGCGGAGCCAGTCGCCGACCGCGGGCCAGTCGTCGAAGGCGGCGGCGCGGTCGCGCTCCCGCCCGCCGAGCTCGGCCGCCACCTCCCCCACCTCGGTGAGGAGCGTGTAGTGGCCGTGGCTCTCGAAGCTCACCCGCCCGACAGGGAGGCGGCCGAGGCGCGAGGGCTGGAGGTCGGCGAGGTCGAGCTGGGAGAGGAATGAATTGGACCAGCCGAGGCCCTCCAAGGAGGGGGCGGCGGCGCGCCCGGCGGCGCTGGGGATCGGGGAGACAGGATGGGTTGAAGCCGCTTCCACCATCGGAAGCTGACCAGCAGGAGGGTACATTGTTCGTCCACACAGCGGGGGTTCCGCGGCCTCGACAGGGCGTCGACGCCGCGACTCAGTGGCCGCCTCACGACGCGTGTAGGCGGCCTGGCCCGGAGGCCGATTGTGGCCCGCGTGTCTGGACGGAGGACTGACCCCAGAGGGTCAGCGTCTGCCCGGTTCCGCGAAGCCGAAGGCGGGGGCGCCGACGCTGTGGACAGAGGAGCCCAGAGCGGCGGCGCAGACGACCCAGGTACAGGGGGTGACAGCCATTTCACGCTCCAGGGGGCCCATGGGGGCCGAATCGGGGGGAGAAGGGCCTATCGGCTCCTTGAGGCTCGACGTTAAATCGAGGCTGTCTCGACGAGGCCGGCGCCGGTCGCCGGTGGGCGGAAGAGACGGCCAGCGGCGGGTGCTACCCTGTCGTTCTTCCCACTCCCCGCCTCGGGACCGCCCTGGCTCCCGGCGCCCCCGCGGCCTGCGCGCAGAAGGAGCCCCCTTGGCCCTGCTCGACTCCCTCCTGTCCCAGGCGAGCGCCCTCGGCGCCAGCGATCTGCACCTCGAAGCCGGGCTCCCGGCCACCCTGCGGGTGAACGGTCAGCTCCGCCCCCTCGACCTCCAGATCTCCCCGACGGAGCTCGCCGCCGAAGCCGCCCGGCTGCTCGACGAAGAGGGCTGGGCGGCCCTGCAGGAGCGGCGCTCCGCCGACCTCGCCCGCACCATCGGCGGCACCCGCTGCCGGATCCACGTGCTCCACAGCGCCCATGGGCTCGGCTTCGCGATCCGCCTGCTCCACCCCTTCCAGGCCACGCTCGACAGCCTCAACCTCCACCCCGACCTCGCCCGCCTCCTGCAGCGCCCGAGCGGCCTCCTGCTCGTGACCGGCGCCACGGGCTCCGGGAAGAGCTCGACCCTGGCGGCCTTCGTCGAGGAGATCAACCGCAGCCGGTCGGCCCACATCATCACCCTCGAGCAGCCGATCGAGCACAGCCACCGGCAGCGCCGATCGCTCATCCGACAGCGGGAGGTCGGGCGGGACACCCCCACCTTTCAGCAGGGGCTGATGGACGCCCTCCGCCAGGATCCAGACGTGCTCGTGGTGGGCGAGGTGCGGGAGGCCGAGACCATCCGCCTCGCCCTCACCGCCGCCGAGACCGGCCACCTCGTGATCACCACGCTCCACGCGGGATCCTGCGCCGAGGCCCTCTCGCGGATCGTCGCCAGCTTCGCCCCCGAGGCCCAGGCGAGCGTCCAGGCTGCCCTCGCCGAGACCCTCGTGGGCGTGGTCGCGCAGCGCCTCCTCCACCGGGCCGACCTCGGCGTCCGCCTCCCGGAGTGCGAGGTGCTCGTCAACAACGACCCCGTGCGCGCGATCATCCGCCAGGGGGCCTTCGGCCGCCTCCAGAACCAGCTCCAGACTGGCGCCGCCGAGGGCATGTGGAGCTTCGAGCGCTGGCGCCGCTGGCAGGACAGCCGCGATCGGCACTTCGTGCGCAGCCGCGACGCCGGCCGCGAGCCCCTCCCCGATGAGGCCAGCACCTCCGCCGGCCCGCTCCCTCCGACCACCTCGGAGCGGCCGATCGAGGCCCCGACCCAACCCTCGGCGCGCCCCGGCCTGCGCCCCTCGCCGCCGCCGATGGCCCCCGCGCCGCGACCGCGGCTCACCGCACCGGGGCCCCTCGGCGGGCCTCCCGCTCGGACCGGGGCGCGCGGCGCAGCTCGGCCCGCCGACGATGGCGTGCTCGACCTCGACGGGAATGACGAGGATCTCGCCTCGATCTTGAAGGAGCTTGTGTAAGTCAGGACGTCCGGGCTGGGGTTCCGAGGCCGACATTGCCCAGGTTTGAGGTGACAGCCCGCCCCGCCCCCTCTATGGTCCGGGCGAATGTCCGCGACGACCGCCCTTTCCCCTCACCCGACGGTCGCAACGCCGGGCGCCGCTGAGCCACACCACTGGCCCGAGGCCCTCCGCCTCGGGGCCCTCCTGGGCGCCGCCGAGCTGGTGTTGGCGCGCTTTAGCGGCGGCGAGCAGCTCGCCGGGGTCACCATCACCATCTCCCTCACGGGGATGGTGCTCCTGTCGGCGGTGCCAGCCCGGGTGTTGGACGCCGTCCCGCTCCCCGGGCGGCTGCGCTTCGCCCTGCACCGGCTCCTCGGAGCCTGCCTCACCGCGCTCATCGGCCTCGGCGTCCTCGGCCCGGCGATTCATGAGGTCGCCGGGCGGGAGGCGGCGCTGGCGAGCGTCGTCGCCCTGCTCGCCACCATCACCGCCCTCCACCGGCACTCTGGCGCGGGAGCGCGGGGCCCCTATCCCCGCCCGGCCGCGGCGCTGAGCCTCCTCGGCCTCGGCTCGGTGGTGGCGTGGCTGCTGGCTCCGGGCGACCTGCCTCCGCTCGGACTGCTGGCCACGCTGGGCGCCTGCGCAGGGGCGATGGGGTGGCTGGCCTCCCGAGCTGGGGGCGGCGCGCTCGTAGGCCTGCTCGGGGTCGCGCTCGCCCGCCTCCCGAGCGGTCCGCCCGTGGTCGACTGGAGCAGCCGGGAGCCTGGCCGGGGTCCCGACATCGTGCTCATCAGCGTCGACACCCTCCGCTTCGACATCGCCCAGGAGATGTCCCTCTATCAGCGCCTCGCCGCCGGGGGGCTCGTGTTCACCGCCGCGCAGTCCACCGCCCCCTGGACCCTGCCCTCTGTGGCCAGCCTGCTCACCGGGGTGCCCCCCGACGTGCACGGAGCCGGCGCCCACGTTGGAGGGGGCCGCTCGGGAATCCACCCCGACACGCCGGCCCTTGCGACAGAGCTCGCGGCGCGAGGATACGACACGGTCGGCGTGATCGCCCCCAACCCCTTCGTCGGCGCCAGCTTCGGGCTCGATCGCGGCTTCGACTACTTCTATCAACCGGGGTGGCGCCCCCACGCCTTGCCGCGGGGGCTGCAGAACCTCGCCGCCTGTCCGCTGCTCGCGCGGGCGACGCAGCGCTGGTCGAAGTCCATCCATTGCCGCTCGATCGACGGAGAGGGGCTGACCGACCACGCCCTCCAGGTCCTCGCCCAACGCCGGGACCGCCCGCTCTTCCTCTGGATCCACTACCTCGACAGCCACTTGCCCTACGCTCACACGACAGACCCCTCCGTCTCCGAGGCCAGCCTCCGCGTGGTGACCGGCGACTTTCATGCCGAGGTGGCGGCCCTCGAAGGTCGGACGGGGCTCCGCGACGAGCTGTTGGCGGCCTACCGGGACGAGGTGCGCTTCGTGGACCGACAGGCTGGGCGTATCCTCGACGCGCTCGGGGAGGCGCCCGCCCGCGGTCGGATCATCACCCTCACCGCCGATCACGGGGAGGAGGTCTTCGAGCACGGGGGCTTCGAGCACGGACACGCCCTCTATCAAGAGCAGACCCACATCCCCTTGGTCATCTCCGGGCTGCGCCAAGCGCCCGGCGTGGTCTCCGAGCCGGTGAGCCTGGTCGACCTCCCGCCCACCCTGCTCGCCGCAGCCGGCGGCCACAGCGATGCGATGCGCGGGGCCGACCTCTCCCGGCCGGTAGACGGCGAGCGGCGCTTGCGCGTGGGGAACATGCTGCGGGTCGCCCCCGACCGCATGTTCGCGGTCCGCCGGGGGGACTGGAAGGCCATATGGGACGAGGCGGGTCCAGAGCAGCTCTTTCACCTGGCCTCCGATCCGGGAGAGACCCACAACCTCGCCGAGCAGCACCCCGAGCTCCTGCGCGACCTGCTGGACGGGCAGCCCCGACACAGCCTCCGGTCGAGCGCGCCGGCCGATCTCGGCGAAGAGCAGCGCGCGATGCTCCAGGCGCTCGGGTATGTCGAGGCGGGTGACTGACTCAGGCAGGGGGCCCACCGCGGTGCCCTGCGACCGGCGCTCCCGCGTCTCGCCCTATCGGGCGCCTCCGGGCTCAGGGAAGAGGTCCATCTCTTCCAGGTGCGCCACGAGCTGATCGGCGGCCACCCGATGACCCTCCTCCGAGGGGTGGACAGGGTCTACGGTGACGTACCCGCCCCGCAGGTAGAGGGCGCTCGGGTCAGCACCGAGGAAGGCGGGGGCGAGGTCAATGAAAGAGACCCCCCGATCGGCGGCCCACTCCGCCAGGCGCCGCTGCGGGTCCCGCGCGATGACCCCCTCTCCGAGTGGAAAGCCGAGGTCCTCGGTGTATCGGCGGAGGGCCGAGGCGCTGAGCTGGATCTCGAGGGGGAAGAGGGTGAAGGCGATAGGGGAACCGCACTCGCGCGCCGCCTCCACCGTGGCGTCCAGCACCGACAGGCTGCTCTCCCACACCGCGTCGAGCGCAGGGGAGGGGTCCGCCAGCGCCGGGAAGTGATAGCCGGGGCTGTCGCTGAGGTCGAGCAGCCGGGTCCGATAGAGCAGGCTCTTCGCCAGGTGCACGCTCATCGTGACCACGGTGGAGCGGTGGAGCGGCCCGAGGAGGCGCCAGCGGCCGGGATCTGCCTCCGTCCGAGAGCGAGCGAGGGGTCGCTCCTCCAGCACCTCCGGGGGATAGACGCCGAAGTCATTCACCACGAGCCCGACGAGGATGAGATCAGGGTCGAGGACCCCACACTCGGCGCGCACCGTGTGGAGGACGTAGGGCAGGCCCGCGCTGGTGAGGCCCGCGTTAATCGCCTCGAACCTCCGCCCTCCCCCAGCGGTCCACCGGCTGGCGATCCGTTGGTGATAGGTCGCCTCCTCCCGGACGCCGTACCCGAAGGTCACCGAGTCACCGACGGCGAGGATCCGAACCGTGTCGCGGGGCTTCTCCAGGGGAGCGCTCGGGCCCCGCCGGCCGTGCTCATTGATCCGCACGGGGCCGCCCACGAAGTGGTCATTCCGCGCGCCGGGGATGAGCTCCGTCATCTGTCCCGGTCGGGTGGAGGTGCGCGTGAACGCGGCGAGGTTCATCGCGTCCGCCCGCCCCGGCCAGGCGAGGCGGAGCCCACCCTCCAGCAGCAAGAGGGCCGCGACCGTCGAGGCGGCCGAGAGGCCGAGCCGCGCCCAGCGGCGGGCGGACCGCTCCCCCGTTGGGGCGGCGCCGGGGGGGAGCGAGGGGAGAGCCGACATTCGCCCCGCATCATACACGGCCGAGGACCGGCCGGGGATCCCCGACACCGCGCCCGACCTCGAGGCGGCGCGGCGCGGCCCCTCCGCGCCCCCGCCTCAGGACCCGCCCATCGCCGCGAGCAGGGCCTCGGCCGCGGCGAGCTCTGCCCCGAGCTCGCTCGGCGCCACGACCTCTGTCCCCCGGCCGAGGAGGGCCCGGCCGCCGACCCCATCGACGGTCCAGCCCGGCTGGAGCAGGCTCGGGCGCTGGCGGCAGTCCGCCAAGCCCGGCGCATCGAAGAGGAGGAGGGTGCGCCGCCAGGTCGAGGCGGAGTCCTCGAGGGTGTGGCTATACGCGTAGTCCACCACACGGACGCGGCGGCCGAGGCGCTCCCCCTCGAGCAGGTTGGCGGCGCCGCGGGAGACCGTCTCCCGATAGAAGGGGAAGGGGCCGAGGAGCGCCTCCGCGTCCACGCTCCCGACCCAGCGCAGCCCGAGGCCGGGCCCGACCGCCCGCAGCCCGGCCTCGCGGTCGATCTTCATTCGTCGGACCTTCCACAGCAGCCCGCCGACGACACCGACGATCAGCAAGCCGAGGAGGATGAAGGGCGTCGGATCCAAGCTCGCCTCGCCGTGCCGGGGGCGGTGCCCGTAGCGCGAACCCAGGCTCGCCGCACGCTCTGTTCGGACAGCTAACCGAACGGACCGTCGCGGCCACGTTGGTCCCACACACGCCATGAGCGCCGTCAGCTCCGTCTCTCGCCAAACCGAAGCCGCCTGTCCATCGGGCCCCCCGTGCGTACGAGTTCGCTGAGCCGCCACCCCACCCGCGCGGCTCCCAGAGGGCTCCCTCCATGACACTGCCCACCCGCCCACGCGCACCCTCTCCCGCTCTCTCGATGGGGTTCGGTTCGGTCGCCCTGCTGCTCTCCAGCTGCTTCATGAAGCAGGCCGCCTGGCAGCCCGCAGGGCAAGGCTTCGAAGCGACACACGAGGAGTCTGTCTATATCGGACACACCCTCTCCGCAGGGGGCGCCGTCACAGACAGCACCGGCGCGATCCGCGTCCCGCTCGAGGCCACCGCGATGTGCCAGGACGCGGTCTGGGGACAACGCGTCAACATCGACAGGCGGAACCTGAGCGCCAATCAGGTGCTCGCCTTCAACGTCGGGATATCCGCAATCATTGGTGGCATGGCCTATGCAATATCCGGGATCGTGGACGGCGAAGACACCGGCAAGCTCGCCACGGGGCTCGGGGTCGCGGCGGTCGGCATCCCGATCCCGGCGATCATCTTCAGCAAGAAGGGTATGGCCAGGGCAGAGGCAGACAAAGTACGGAAACGCCCCTACGAGGAGACGTCGTCTTGGAGGACGGGGACCGTCAAGGCCTGCGCGAACGATGGGTTGGCGCCGACCCTCGCGCCGCAGCCCGCGCTCTCGGTCGCCCTGCCGCCGGCCGCGGTCGCCGTGGGTGGCACCATGCCCATCACCTGGGGGTCCGCCACCTCGGTCACGTTGGCCGCCGACGGGGTTCGGGCGATGAAAGGCTGGACCCAGGAGTGCGCCCAGGCCTCCGCCGCGACCATCCGCGTCGATCTCCAGGGGCTCGCCGCCGGCGTCAACACAGGGGCGACGCCACCGCGGGTCGACGATCTGCGCGCGCTCCGTGCGGTCCCCGCCGCGTCACGCACAGGCGGCGCCATGGTGAAGCTCACCTTTGGAGAGCCCACCTCCGGCGAGCTCAAGGGGGTTGAGCCGCTGTCCAACGCCGCCCGAGCCTGCCGGGCCGCGGCGCCAGGGCGCTGCGCGGACGGAGACCGGCTCGCCTGCCTACAGGCGGCCCGGATCACAACACACCGCGCCGATGCAGACATCTTCACAGACATGGCACGCCTCATCGACGAAGAGCGTTGTCTGGGCGGCGCCCCCGGGGTCGGGCCCGATCCGGCGGCCTGCGATCGGGCCGTCTTCGCGACGAGCGTCCGGGAGGAGCAGGCGCTCTTCCGGGACCGCGCGGCTTCGATCCGGGCCACCCACGCCGCCCAGGAGCGGAGCGTCGCCGCGGCGGCCCAGGCGGCGAACGAGGCGCGAGAGGCGGAGCGGCGCCGCGAACAACAGGAGGCCCAGCGCGTGCATGAGGCCTACCAACGCCTCGTGGCGGAAGACAAGGCCGCGCGCCGGCAAGGCACCATGAACACCGTGATGAGCGAGCTGCAGTCTGCCACCCAGGAGATGAGCGAGGTCATGCGGGCCCAAGAGGAGAAGCGGCTGCAGCTCCAAGCGGAGGCCCGGGCGAGGCAGGCCGCCGACGAGGCCGCGCGCCAGCGGGCCGCCGAAGAGCAGCAAGCGAGGCAGCGGGCCCAGGTGGAGGCGCAGCGCGCAGAGCAGGAGGCGCAGGCCCGACGCGCCCAGCAGGCTGAACAGGCCCAGCGCGCCCGTGAGCTGGCCGCCGCCCGCGACGCCGAGCGCCCCAAGAGCGCCGCCTCGGCGAAGGGCGGCACCTCCGCCCCCGCCACGCCCCTCGAACCGGCCCGAAGCAGCGCGCAGCCGAGGACGGCGACACCCCCTCCGTCCAGCGTGGAGGACCAGCGCGCTCGAGTCAAAGAGGCCGCAGCCAGAGCCACCGCTGCGCCCCGCGAAGGGAAGGAAGAAGGCAAGGGAAACGGGAAGGAAGACGACAAGGACTACGGCTGCGGTGGCCCGGCGGACGGTCGCCGCTTGCCGCTCCCGAGCTGCCTGCAGGAGGTCGCGCGTTCGAAGGGCCCCTGCGGCACCGATGGCCTCGAGGTCAAGCTGGTGAACAAGTGTGACCGTCGCATCTACGCCAGGGTCTGCTTTACACACGGGGACGGGGTCCAGCACTGCGGCGATCGAGCGCTGAGGCCGGGCGACACCTGGAATACCTGGACCTGCGAGGCCCCGAGCGAGCCCTGGTCCCACAACGCAGAATTCGCCTCCGACCCGCGGACCGAGAGCCACTGCACGATGGGGTGGCCGCGGTGAGCCCGACGGAGCGCCGCCTCTCCCGCGGCACTCCGCCGCACGGCCGCCCACGCGCCTGCACCGCCGCGCACAGGCAGCGACGGGGCCAGGCCTGTCCCCGCCCTCGGGGGGTCACCGCCGAGGGCAAGCACGGACATACGCTGATCTTTCTCGTGGCACGCCGGTTGCAATGGTGGAGAGCGTCCCCAGCGGGACCCCACCCGAGCCCCGAGCAACACCATGTCCGTCCGCTCCTTCTCGTCGCGCCTGCTCGCCCTCACCACCCTCCTCGGGGCCTTCGCCGCTCCCGCCCTGGCGGACAAGCTCGTGGTCACCGGGCCCGGCTTCATCTTCAGCGGGCCCTGCAGCGCGGTGGAGCGCCCCTGGTACCTGTCTTGCGAGCGCTTCTGCGAGGAGATCAACAAGATCGCCGGCTACACCTGCAAGTACAGCGAGGGCCGCGTCGTGATGACCGGCGGGCCGCTCGCCTGGGGCACCACCACCGAGGAGGCCACCCAGCTCGGCATCGAGCCCTTCACGGTCATCGACCTCGACGTGGAAGCGAGCGACGACACCGGGCTCGAAGGCGCCGCGCCGACCTCGTGGCAGCTTCGGACCGGCGAGGGGATCGAGGTGATCGTGCGCGGCGCGGACGGTGTCGAGTCCTCCTGGATGGGCCCGGTCGAGCTCACGATCCCGGCCGAGGCCGGCGCCCACGTGCAGATCATCTCCCACTCGCCCTTCCGCGAGACCGTCTCCGTGCAGGCCCAGTAGTCCACGCCCCCACCCCTCATCCGATCGGAGAACCCATGAACAAGCTCTTCTTCCCTGTCCTCGCCGCCCTCGCCCTCAGCGGCGCCGCCCTCGCCGAGAAGATGGTGATCACCATGAGCGGCATCACCGTCAAGGTGGACTGCGCCCAGATCGACACCAAGGGAAAGACCTGCACGCAGGTGTGCAAGGACATTGACAAGCATCCAGAGATCGCCTGCCGAATGGAGGGGAATCGTCTCGTGATCACCTACGGTGACACCTGCCTCGACACGCTGGGTGACTTCGAGCCGCTGGCGCTGATCGCCCACCCCGGCGAGCCGGTGGACGTCGAGCTCGAGCCGCAAGAAGGTGCGCTCTCGCTGTGGACAGACGGCCCGGTCGACGTGATCGCCTTCGACCTGGAGGGCGCGGAGGTGGGCGCTTGGGCGGGGATCGAGGCGCTGGAGCTGCCCGCCCAGGGCGGCCTCTCCCTCGAGATCACGAGCTGGGAAGGCGACGCGGCGCTCGAGCTCCAGCTCACCCCCTGACCGCGCAGCCCGCGCTCACCCGTCGTCGAGCAGGGGCCCGACGACGCGGCGGAGGCCGAGCGGGAACAGCGACAGCAGCGCGGCGGGCTCGGGGAGCAGCCGGAGCCGCGCCGCGAGGTCTTCCCGCAGCGCTCGGTTCGGCGGGTGGTCATAGAGCCGCCCACAGTACTGGGTGGGTCGCACCCCGAGCACGTAGGCGCAGAGGCGACGCGCCTCGGGCTCTCTCGCGCGCGGCGAGAGGCCCTGCTCGAGGTGGTGCTCGAAGTCGCCGCCCCGAAAGCGCGCCACCAGCCCATTGAGCAGCGCCACCTCGCCCGGATCGAGCGCCCACAGCCGGGGCCGCGGGGCTTCGGCGTCGGCGAGGGGCGGCGTCGGCGGGCTCGGGGGAGCGGGCGGGAGCGCGTGGATGCCGGTCTGCGCGGGCGGCTCCGACCGACCGAGCGCGCGCTCGGCGAGCTCCTCGAAGGCGACGGCCCCTTCGAACAGGTAGAGCTCGATGCGCCCCGCGTCCTCACCGCCCATCGGCACGCGCACTACGCCGCCGCGTCCCAAGGCGGCGCTCTCACCGGGCTCGACCGAGCGGGGCGCCGCATCGACATCGAAGCGCTCGAGCTCCAACGGGAGCCGGGCCCCGCCGAGCGCGTGCACCATCAGACCGCCGACGCCGCGAGACACCAGGGCGTGAGCGCGGCTCAGGCGGGGCAGATGGGAGAGGTTGAGGAAGCCCGGGGCGATGCCTCCCAGCAGGCGCCGCAGCTCCGCCATCCGCCCTGCGCCGGCCGGCTGCCCCTGAAGGGAGCGCTCGAGCTCCCCCAGGCTCGCCGCGCGCCCCACGAGCACCGCGCCCTCGGAGAACCCCTGGCGGAGCCCGCCCACCCCGCCGTCGGCGCGGCGGCTCGGGAAGAGCAGCGCGAGGATGGGCGGATCGCCCGAGCCCACCGCAGGGAGCACCCGCGCGACACAGCCTGCGTCCACCATCCGCGGCCCCGACACCTTCAAGGCGCCCACCGCCGCGGCGAGCTCGGGCAGGTTTCCCCACCAGGGTCGGTGCTCGAGGTCGGAGATCACGGCGGCGCTCACGGGGTGCCCGTCGAAACAATGGAGCAGGGCGCCGCGCACGCTCAGGCGCCCCCGCTCCCGGAGGCTGGGCACCCGCAGGCTGACCGCGGTGAGCCGGTGCAACAAGGTGCGCGGCAGCCCCGGGAGCTCCGCCTTGACCAGCTCCGGCTCGGAGGTGGTGGTGACGAGCGGCGTGTCCCGCCGCTGATCGGGCGCGAGCGACCCGAGGTGGGACGGCTCCACCACGCCGCGCTCGGCCGCCACCGAGGCGTGCCGGACCACGTTGCCGAGCTCGCGGATGTTGCCCGGCCAGTCGTAGGCGGTGAGGATCGCGGCGGCGGCCGGGCTCAATCGAGGGGCGGAGCGGTCTCGCTGTGTCGCCTCGGCCAGCACGCGCTCCGCCAGCAGCAGCACGTCGCCCTCGCGCTCTCGGAGCGGCGGGAGGCGCAGCGTGATCGCGTCGAGGCGCCGGAGCAGGTCCTCGCGGAACTCACCGCGGGAGACCATGCTCTCGAGGTCAGCGTTGGTCGCCGCCACCACGCGCACGTCCACCCGGATCTGCTGGTCGGCCCCCACCGGCTGGATCACCCGCTCCTGGAGCGCGCGGAGGAGCTTGCCCTGCACGCGGGGGGACAGGTTCCCGAGCTCGTCGAGGAACAGGGTGCCTCCGTCCGCCTGGCGGAAGGCGCCCGGTCGGTCGCGGTCCGCCCCGGTGAAGGCGCCCCGGCGATGCCCGAAGAGCTCGCTCTCCACCAGCTCCTCGTTCATGGCCGCGAGGTCGACCGCCCAGAAGGGGCCCTTTCGGCCGCTCGCGCGGTGCAGCGCGGCCGCCATCCGCTCCTTTCCCGAGCCCGGTTCGCCGAGGATGAGGACCGACAACTCCGAGGGCGCCGCCCGCAGCGCCTGAACGAGCACCCGGCAGAGCGCGGGGCTCTCCCCGACGATCCCATCGAAGGCGGGGTGATCGGGGCGACGCTCGGGCGGGCCGGAGAGCGGGGGCGGCGGGGGCCGGGTGCCGCGGGCGGCCTCCTCCAGCCGGCGGCGCAGGTGGAAGCGCTGATCGACGTCCAGCTCCGTGAGCTCCTCGTAGATCGCCCAGCGGCCGGGCTCGGGGCGCCGCTCACCCCCGGGGCGCAGCCAGCAGGCCGGGCGGTCGTCGAGCTCGGCGTGCGCCCAGGCCGCGAGCTCGTGCTTGCCGACGCCGGGGGGCCCATGGATATGCACCACGCCCGCGCTCCGACAGTGGGCCAGCAGGCTCCGCCGCTGTTCGGCCACGGCGGGGTCGACCGCCACCGCGTGCCAGGGGTCGAGCCACTCCAGCCGACGCACAAAGTCCGCCGGCGCGCTCACCACCGGGCCATCGTCGACCCGCAACAGGCCCGCTCCCCAGCGCCGCGCCTCGGCCTGGAGCGCCAGCGCATCGACGCCCCCGGCCACCTCGGCGAGCAGCCAGCCACCCGCGGCCAGCTCGGCGGCGGCGGCCACGGCCGCAGGGTCTCCCGCGTGGGCCGCCCGCAGCAGGACATGCGGGCGCCAGGTGGGCGCGTCCATCAGCCAGTGGCGGACGAGCCACCGCGCCAGCACGAAGCCGTCGAGCCCAGGGACACGGGGCAGCCGCGCCGGCGCACCCGAGTCCAGGTCGGCGAGGGCAACTTCCAAGGCCGCTCGGAGCGCGCCAGCCGCGGCCGGTGTCGGCGGGACGACCGAGGTCACTCCCCGCCGACCCACTCGGGTCCGCCCGTCGGCAGGCCCGCCGGAGCGCCGGGCGCGCCGCCGTCCTCGGTGTCGCCGACGAGCCCTACCGCGAAACACTCGAGCCAGCGGGACGATCCCTTCACCGGGAGGGGCCTCTGCAGGCAGTCGTCGTAGCCCAGAGGGAGGGACTTCTTGATCCGGATCAGGAGCCCGAGCCCGACGCCAGCGGGCGTGGACGGCCCGGCGGCCGCGAGGACGGCGGCATAGTCGGTGGGCAGGCAGGCCGGTGGCGAGAGGAGGGCGAGCTCGAAGAGGGCTGCCTCGTCGGCGCAGATCCCGCTCGGATCGGCCTCGCAGCCGTCCAGCACGGCCTCGAGCTCGGAGGGCACGGACCAGGCCTCGGCGAGGCAGGCCTCGCCGTCGGAGGGATCGCAGCCGCAGGTGGAGGGCTCCAGGGCGACGGCGGGGGCGGTCATCAGGAGGGCGAGGCCGAGCAGGACGCGCATCAGAGCTCCGGGTTGCCAGCATGAAGAGCAAGCATCATGCCAGCGGCCTCTCCGCAAGACAAGCCGACGTCCGGCGCGCCGAGGGCGGGGGCTGTGCCCCCGCGTGCATGTCCATGCACGCCGGTGCACAGACGGGCCTCGACGGTGCACGGCTGTGCGCGGTCCGCAGGGTAGAGTCCGCCATGCGCCCGACCCTCGGAGCTCACCTCGCTCCCGCTCCCCCAGGACCGCCCCCGCTCGGCGCCGAGCCGGGCGCCGAGCCAGAGGCCGAGCCCGAAGGCGACACGACCCTGACGTCCGAAGGCGACACCGCCGCTTGGCGCGCGCTCTCCTCCCCCGAGGCGCGCTACACCCGCCTTGAGCCCCTTGGACAGGGCGGGATGGGCGAAGTGTGGCTGGTGGAGGACCGCCTCCTCGGCCGGCCCGTCGTCATGAAGATCGCGCGGCCCGACCTCGCCGCGGAGCTCCGCGCCCTGTTCAACCGCGAGGCGCGCCTCGCCGCCTCTCTCCAGCACCCCGGCATCGTGCCCGTCTACGACGCCGGCGTGCTCGGGGACGGCCGGCCCTACGCCACCATGCGGCGGGCGGGCGGGCGCTCCTTCGGCCGCGTGGTCCACGCCCTGCATCGCGCCGCGAAGCCCTCGGGCTGGAGCGCCACGGCGAGCGGCTGGACGCTGCGCCGCCTCGTCGACGCCCTGCGGCGCGCCGCCGAGGCCGTGGGCTACGCGCACTCCCGCGGCGTCGTTCACCGCGACCTCAAGCCGGACAACCTGCTCGTGGGTGACTTCGGTGAGGTCGACGTGATCGACTGGGGCGTCGCGGCCTCTCTCGACGACCCGGCCGACGATCCGGCCGACGACCGCCTCGTGGCCGGCACGCCCGCCTGGATGGCCCCCGAGCAGGCCCGCGGGGCGCCGCCCGACTGCGCGGTGGATGTCTGGGCCCTCGGCGCCATCCTGTACACGCTGCTCGCCGGCCACCCTCCCTACCCTCAGGCCGACCCGCGGGAGGCCCTGGCGGCGCTCGCCGCAGGCCCGCCACCCCCCCTGGGCGGGCCCGGCGCGCCCTCACCGCCCGAAGAGCTGGTGCGCGTGTGCGCCAGCGCCATGTCCCGCGACCCCATCGACCGCCCCGAGGACGGCGTGGCCTTCGCCGAGCGGCTCGCCGGCTGGCTGGACGCCGCCGAGCGCCAGGACCAGGCGCTGGCCCTCTTTGAGCGGGCGGAGGCCGAGCTCGCCTCGGCGGCGGCCCTCACCGCCCGCGCGGACGGGCTCCGCGCTCAGGCGGCGGCCGCGCTCGCCGAGCTGCCGCTCTGGGCGGCCACGGAGGCGAAGTCCGCCGCGTGGGCCGCCGCCGACGAGGCCGAGGCCCTCAGCCGCGAGGCCGCGGCGCAGGACGCGGAGGCCGAGCTCCGCCTCGAGGCCGCGCTCACCTACGACGACGCCTGCGCGCCCGCGCACCGACGGCTCACCCTCCGGTGGCGGGCGCGGTACGAAGCGGCGCAGATCCGCCGCGATCTCGTCGAGACAGCCCGCTGCCTGGCCAAGGTGGCGCGCCACGGCGGGCCGGGCGAGCGCCGCTGGGTGGAGGGCCGCGCGATGCTCACCCTGACGACCGAGCCGCCGGGCGCCGCCGTCGTCCTCCACCCCGAGCTCCCCGCCGGGCGCCGCATGCGCCGCTCATCCCCCCTCCCCACGCGCCAGACCCCGCTCCACGAGGAGCTCCCCGCCGGCTCCTACACCGCCGAGCTTCACTGGGAAGACCGATCCTTCCTCGTCCCGGTCGCCCTGTCGCGCGGCGAGGCGCAGGAGGCCATCGGACCCGGAGGTGGCCCACGCCCCCTGCCCGTCGCCCACCTCGCCGCAGACCGCGCCGCCGCGGCCGACGCCGCCGAGCGGCTCGTCCCCGAGGGCTGGGCCTGGGTGGGCGGTGATGACCGGGCCCCCTCGGCGCTCCCGCGGACCCGGTACTGGGTCGACTCCTTCGCGATGGCGGTGCACCCGATCACGAACGCCGACTACATCGCCTTCCTCGACGAGCTGGTCGCCCACGGGCGGGAGGCGGAGGCGCTGGCCTGCGCGCCCCGGGTGGGCCGCGTGGGTGAGCCCGGCCTCATCTACGGTCGAGACCGGGACGGGCGCTTTCACCTCGTCCCCGACGCCCAGGGCGACCTCTGGGAGCCAGACTGGCCCGTCGTGCTCGTGGACTGGTACGGCGCCTCCGCCTACGCACGCTGGCGCGCCGATCGGGACGCCCTGCCCTGGCGCCTGCCGTCCGAGGTGGAGTGGGAGAAGGCGGCCCGGGGAGCCGACGAGCGGGTGTTTCCCTGGGGTGATCAGCTCGACCCCTCCTTCTGCTGCATGCGCGACAGCCACGCCGGTCGGCCCCTGCTGGCCTCGATCCACGCCTACCCGCTGGACCACAGCCCGTACGGGGTGCGAGGCCTGGGCGGCAACGTCCGAGACTGGTGCTTGGAGGCTCCGGATCCCCTGGGGCCGCCGCGTGACCCGGACGGCCGCCTCCGGCTCCACCCCGGCGCCGGCCCGGGCCCGCGCGTCCTGCGAGGCGGGAGCTGGATCTCCAACGCCGTGCACGTTCGGGCCGCGCACCGCCACCAGTCGGACGCCGCAGGGCCCAAAGAGTCGTCGGGCCTGCGCCTCGTGCGGGGCGTCTGAGCGCTACCGCCGCCGCAGCGCGAGCAGCCCCACGCCGACGACCAGCCCGCCGAGCCCATGCCCGACGAGCAGGTGGGCCAGCTCTCGGCTCGGGCAGTGCATCGAGAGCAGCGCCCAGTCCGAAAATCCCGCGACGGCGGCCAAGGCGCCCAGGCGCCACAAGGAGCCTGGCTTCTCCCGCTGGAGCCACCAGCCGCCCAGCACGGAGATGGCGCCCACCCCGAGGCCGACCGAGAGGCAGCCGCTCGAGCGCAGGAGCCACTCCGCAGGCGGCGCCGAGGGCGCCTCGGCAAGCAGGGCGGCGAAGACGAGCGGCGCCCAGGGCGCGGCTCCCAGGAAGAGGCGAAGGGCTGGGGAGGGCGGCGGCCGCTGGAGCCCTCGCAGACCGAGCGCCAGCCCGCCCACCACGCCTGCGAAGGACAAGGCGGCGAGCAGCAGGCCGGCCGGGGCCTGATCGTCCAGGCGGGGGGGAAAGACGAGCAGCACGAGGCCCATCGTGGCCCCGATCCCCGCGAGAGCGAGGAGCAGCCGCGCCCCCGTGGAGCGCTCGGCCAGCCGGGCGCGGAGGCTGAGCGGCGCCGCCACCTCGCTCATCAACCCGGCGAACATCCGCTCCGAAGCAGCGGGATCGAGCCTCGGCGGATGGGCCCGGTCGGCGTCGAGCGCCGAGGCGCCCAGCGGCCCGGCGGGGGCGCCGAGGGTGGAGGGTGTGGATGGCAGGCGGGAGCTCACGGGGTCCGGTACGGTCCAGATGGGGGGTTGGTTACTCGCCGAGCAGGGCGCGGAGCTTGTTGTAGGCGCGGTGTGCGCGGACCTTCACCGCCGTGGTGCTGGCGCCTACCACCTCGCCGATCTCCGGGAAGGACAGGCCCTCGTACCAGTGTAAGACCACGACCTCGCGCTGATCGTCGCCGAGCTGCTCGAGCGCGCGCCGCACGGCACGCTGCGTCGCCGTGGTGGCCGCCGGGGCCACCGAGGGCTCGGGGTGGAGCTCCGGATCGAGGCCGACCTCGGGCCGCCTCCCCCGCCGCCGGAAGTGCTCTCGGCGCAGGTTCGCCGCGATGGTGTACAGCCAGGGCCGCACGAGGCAGCCCTGTCGAAAGTCAGCCCGGGCGCGGTGAAGCTGGAGGAAGGTCTGCTGGACGAGGTCGCGGGAGAGCTCGGCGTCGCCCACCTGACGGATGAAGAAGCCGTAGAGCCGCTCGCTGTACCGCGAGAAGAGCTGCTCAAAGGCGGCGCGGTCTCCGCTCCCGCAGTACCGGCCAAAGAGCGCCTCGTCGCTCTCTCCCCCCTCCGCTCCCTCTGCCCTCGCCCCCTCAACCATCCCGGTACAGCCGGAAGGCCAGCCCGGAGGGGTTCCTTCCGGGGAACCGGATCGCGCCGTCCCAGCAGAAGAGGCCGGTGCCTCGCTCGAACTTCACGGCGGCGCCAAATTCGGCGGCGAGGAGGTCGGCCTGGATCTGCACGGCGGCGCGGACCGGGCTGAGCGCGATCACACACTGCCCCCGCTTGATGCCGAGGACGAGGTGGTGATCGGCCACCATCTGGGGGGCGCGGAAGCCGCCGGCGCGGCCGTTCCAGCCCTGGCGGACGAGGAGATCGATCTCGTCGGTGGGCTCGTCCTCCTCGATGAGCAGGGCTCCGCCGCCGAGGAAGTGGCGGAGGGGCCGCCCCGGCTGGCCGAAGCGGGCCTCGAGCTCCAGGAGCCCAGTGCCCTCGGCGCGGCCGACGAGGATGCTCCCGTCTTCGAGGACCGCGACGCCGCCGCGCCCGGCGGTCTCGGGGCCGCCCTGGGCGTCGAGGCGCCCGTCGCGCACCACCGTCCCCGCAGGGACCGCGCCCCGCGGGCCGGGGACCAGCCGCCGGAACGTGCCGCTGACGACGCCGTCCCAGCCACCCTTCCCGACGGGCTGCTCCTCCAAGGGGCGGTCAGCGCCGGGGATGAAAGGGTCACAAAAGAGCACCTGCAGCGAGGCGACGTTCCACACTGCGTAGCCGAGCTCGACCAGGGCGCCGACACTGACCGGGGCGTCATCGGCGCCGGCTCCGTCGACGAGGCGGGCGTTGCTCTGGTGGGGCTCGAGCTTCACGCCGGCCATCCTGCCACGAGCACGGCGCGAACGGGGGAGGCGTCTGCGCCTTCGATCCGGAGCGGCAAGGCCACGAGCGTGTAGAGCCCGGGCGGCACTGCGTCGAGGACCACGCCTTCCAGCACGGCCATGTCGTGATCGGCCACCGCATTGTGGGCCTCGAGCGCCTTGCTGGTCATGGGGTCGACGCTCGGAGTGTCGATGCCCACGAGGCGCACCCCCTGGGCGGCGAGGGCGTGGACGAGCTCCGGGGAGAGGGCGGCGAAGTCTTCGTTCCACTGGTCGGGATCGGGGAAGGTGCCGGTGCGCAGCAGCACCCGCGGGGCCCGGACGACCGCCGGGAGGTGCGCCGGCAGGACGCGGGCCCCCCGCGGGACGTCCACCCAGATCACCTCACAGGGGCCGAGGTAGGTCTCGAGCGGTCGCTCGGAGATCCCCGCTCCGCCGAGCCGGTAATGAGAGGGTGCGTCGGTGTGCGCCCCCACGTGGACCGTGGTGGTGACGCTCGACAGCTCGAGGTGCGCCCCCTCCGCCATCCGGCAGGTGAAGTCCTGTTGGAAGGGGACGTCGCCCGGCCAGACCGCGATCCGGGGCGAGACCGGGGGCGTGATGTCGTAGATGCGGCTCATGCCGGCCCGGCCGCCGCGATCACCTTGAGCTCCACCGCGATCGGCGTGGGGAGGGCAGAGATCGCCAGCGTCGTGCGCGTGGCGCCCACCGCCGTGAAGTACTCCGCGTAGACCTTGTTGTAGGCGGCGAAGTCGCGGTCCATGTCGATGAGGAAGGCCGTGACGTCGAGCACTCGGTCGAGGCTCGAGCCCGCGCCTTCGAGGATGCGCTTCACGTTCTCGATGGTGGCGCGGGTCTGGGCCTCGGCGTCGTAGGGCAAGGGGGCGCCGTCCGGGCCTCGCACGGGACCGCCGGGGACGGCGTTCGTGGCCGGATCGCGGGGGCCGACGCCGGAGAGAAAGAGCAGATCGCCCACCCGCCGGGCGTGGGGATAGGCGCCGACGGGCTTGGGCGCCCCCGCTACGTGGAGGGCAGGGCCGACCGCCGCACCGGCCTTCACCGAGGCCACAGGCACCGGAGCGGGGACCGGAGCAGGGACCGGGCGGGCGAGGGCAGGCGGGGCCTCGGCCGCCTCGTCGTCGAGGTCGGCGCCGCCCATCACGTCGCGGTCGCCGTGGAAGCGCTCGACGTCCTCCTCGTCGAACTCGTGCCCGGCGGCCTCCCGATCGGAGGGGGTGAGCGAGATCACGGCCGCGCCGGTGCCCTGGACGGGGGCGTAGGCGTGCACCACGCCCTGGTAGCGGTTGTGCTGCCCCATCGCCGCCGCCAGCCACCAGATGCCCTTGAGCTTGCTGTCGGCGTGGGCCTGCGCGGTGAAGGTGCGGGCGAGCTGGGCCACGTCTTCGAGGCGGCCCTCCCCGAAGAGCTCGAGCAGCTTGCGGTTCCACTCGTCATCTTGCAGCGAAGAGATGCGGTCCCGCGCCGGGGGGACCGGCCGGGGGTGGGTCCAGCTCGACAGGGCCGTCACGGAGACCAGCACCGCGCGGCGCCCGCCGCGCTCGATGGCGTCGCGGGCCGACTTGCCGAGGACCAGCGTCTCGGCCCGATCGGCGTACATGTTGCAGCTCACGATCGTAGCCGGGAGCCGATTGTCTGGGTTGAGCAGCTTCAAGGCGACGATCGAGCCCGTGTCGATCGGGAAGCCGCGGTAGGCCACCGTGCGCGCGTGCAGCCCGCGGCGGGTGGCGGCGCGCTGCCAAGCGGCGGCGAATTCGGCGTCCATACGAAAACGATACGGGATGCTGCCGAGCATGTGCCAGTCCTGATCGACGTGCACCCACTCGGGCTCGGGATCGGCCTGGATCTGATGACCGATCACGCTCGGCCACCCTGTACTGTAGAGGACGAGGAGGTCCGCGTCGCTCTCGAGGATGCGCTGACGCGCCGCCTCGTAGCCGGCGCGGACGGCGGCCCAGCCCGGGTTCTGGTCGGGGACGAGCAGCGGGTGGGGCATCGTGGGCACCACGAGCCCGAGGGGGACGCTCATCGGCCACCTCCCGCGGGGTCCCACTCGACGATGGCGTTGCCCGTCCCAATCACCGAGCCGTAGGCGTGGACCTCGGCCGGATAGCGTGGGACGCCCAGCGCCCCGACCAGCCAGGAGAGGCTCCCCTCCTTACACTCGCTCACGCTCTGCTCGATGAAGTCGGGCATCTCGTCCATCACCTGTTGCATCCGTCCCTTTCGCATCAGGTCGAGGATGTGCATGTCCCAAAGGTACTGTCCATGGTGGTACACATGCTCCTTGCTCATATCTTCGGGGAGCTGCGCCTCCTCGGTGAAGTGACGGTGGCTCAGGGAGTTGCTGGCGAGGAGGATCGCGCGCCGGCCGAGCCCCTCCACCGCCCGCGCCGTGGCCCGCCCGAGCGCGAGCATCTCGTCGTCACCCACCTCGTTGCTGAACGAGTAATAGGAGCGGCTCGATGAGATCGCTACGATCGGCTTGTCCCAGGCCGGGTTGACCATGTGGCAGGCGATGATCGTGCCGTAGTCCACCCGGAAGTCGGGGTTCCGCATGAGCGTGGTCTGCAGGCCCGCCCGCGCGCCCTCAGCGGCGATCGCCTCGGCCAGCGGCACGTCGACGTCGAGGCCATACCGGAAGCGGAAGAGGTTCGGGAAGATGGGATCGACCGACAGGCCGTCGAAGCGCGGCACCCCGAGGAGGTGGGTGCCCTGGACGGTCTTCCAGTGGGGAGAGTGTACGACGATCACGTCGTAGTCGCGGCGAGCGAGGCTGCGGCGCAGGCGCTCGTAGCCCCAGCGGAGCTCTTCCCAGCCGCACTCGGCGCGGGGCTCGTTCTGCGGCGGGTTCTCGGCATAGACGAGGTGCGGCGGGTGCGGGGCGAGCACCCCCGCGACGATCACGCCGCCACCGCGCGTGGGTGCTGTGGCCTCTGTGGATACCGTCATCGCTGGGCTCCGAGGGGGGAGCCCCCCTATCCCGCCCGACGCCCCTTCAGGTCACGATGCCCCGGAGGCGATGGATCGCCGCGGCCTCGATCTGGCGGACCCGCTCGCGGCTGAGCCCGATCGACTTGCCGATCTCGGCCATCGTGTGGGAGTCGCCGTGGGTCTCCCCGCCGATGAGGCCGTAGTGGTGCTCAATCACGAAGCGCTCCCGGGGGTCGAGGCCGCCCATCGCGTCGCTGATCCGATCCATGACGTCCTTCTGGATCGCCCGCTCCTCCGGCCGACCGGCCTCGTCCTCGGAGGGGATCCGATCGCCGAGGGTGCCGCCGTCCTCGCCCGGCTCGTCCATCGAGACGACGTGGCCCTGGCTGAGCAGGAACTCGGCCCGCTCGGCGTCGAGGCCGACCTCGCGGGCGAGGTCTTCGATCGTGTATTGGACACCCTCCCGCTCGAAGCGCCCGGCGGCGATGCGCAGGTTGCGGGCCTGTTCGACCGCCCCTCCGGGCACGCGCACGGTGCGGCCGGTGGTCTCCAAGGCACGGGTCATCTGGGCGCGGACCCACCAGCGGGCGTAGGTGGCAAAGCGGATGCCGCGGTCGGGATCAAACCGACGCGCGGCCCGCATGAGGCCGATCACACCCTCCTGGGCCAAGTCCTCCTCGCTCATCAACGGGCTCTGCAGCTTGCGGGCCTCGCCAAAGGCCACCCGCTTACCGGACATCGCCAGCTCCCAGAGCTTGGTCTCGGCCTCACGGAGGTGAAATTTCGCCTCTTCCCATGCCTTTCGTACGGCAGGGTCCGTCTTGGCGGCGGCCTCGCAGGCGGCGACGGCGGCCTCCAAGCGCTCCAAGGCGGCGGCGCGGGTGCGCTCGGTGCGCAGCGGCCGCCCCATCAGGATCCGCTCTGCCGCATCAATCCCCGCGATGGCGTCGCGGGCTCGCTGCTCTGCGGCCCGAACATCTGCGGCGAGCGAGCGCTCTTCTTCCGGTGTCAACTTCAGCTTCATAGGGCGGCCTTCCACATATTGGACGCTCGGGGGATCAAGTGTACGAGGGCATCGGCACAACCGACACGGACGACTCGCACCCTATTATGAAACGGGCGCCTCGCTCGTGTCGAGCCCCCGGCCGTGGATGTCGGGCCCTCCCCCTCTGGCGCCGTCGCGCCCCGGGGACCCCAGCCGAGGAACGGGATACCCGCCGGCGATCGGAGCGGCCCGTGAAGGAGCGACCCTTGAAGGACCTACGGATGGAGCTACCGATGGAGCTACGCCAGGCGCAGCAGGGCGACCTCGACCGCCTCGTCGCGGGCAATCGGGCCCTCGCCGCCGAGACCGAAGGGCTCGAGCTCCCCCTGGAGGCCCTCCGCGCCGGCGTCGCCGCCGTGCTCGCCGACACCACGCTCGGCCGCTACCGGGTCGCCCAAGTGGGGAGCGAGGTCGTCGGCCAGCTCCTCACCACCTCGGAGTGGAGCGACTGGCGGGCCAAGACCATGTGGTGGATACAGTCTGTCTATGTTTGGCCGGAGGCGCGGGGCCGCGGGGTCTTCCGCGAGCTCTACCGGATGGTCCGAGAGGAGGCCCTGGAGACCGGCGTCGGCGGGCTCCGGCTCTACGTCGACACGCGGAACACGGCCGCGATGGAGGCCTACCGTCGGGTCGGCATGAACGGCGACCACTACCGCGTCTTTGAGACGATCTTCAGCCAACGGTGAGCCCCACCGACGAACAGGCCGCGGTGATCGAGGCCCAGGACGGCACCGTCCTCGTGCTGGCCGCCGTCGGCAGCGGCAAGACCAGCACCCTCGCCCTCCGCGTTCACCGCGCCCTCGCCCGCGGGGTGGCCCCGGAGCGGGTCCTCGCCCTCACCTTCACCAACCGCGCCGCCGGGCACCTCCGCGAGGGCCTCGCCCGCGCCGTCGGTGCGGATGTCGCCGCTCGGGTGGTGGTGTCCACCTTCCACGCCCTCTGCAGCCAGATCCTGCACGCCGAGGCGGAGTCCATCGAGCTCTCGGCCGACTTCCGCGTCCTCGACGAGGAGGACGTCACCGAGCTCCTCCGCGAGCTCGGCGAGGCCGCTCCCACCACCGCCATGCACCGCATCCACGGCGACGCCGCCGCCGTGCCCCCGGGCGAGGCCACCGTCGAGCAGTGGTCGACCGGGGCCTTCAGCGACCACCCCACGAGCGCCCGCTACGCCGCCGCCCTGGCCGCCCGCGGCGCCCTCGACTTCGCCGGCCTCGTGCTGCTCACCCGCGCCATGCTCACCCGCGAGGAGGGCCCGCGGAGCCGCTGGAGCCGCCGCTTCGAGAGCATCGTCGTTGACGAGGTCCAGGACACCCACCTCTCCGAGTACGAGGTGCTGCGCGTGCTCGCCGCCGAGGCGCGGGCGCTGTGCCTCGTGGGAGACCTCGACCAGACCATCTACGGCTGGCGGGGTTCGGCCCCCCACGCCCTGCTGCGGGCGGTGGAGGCGGACTTTGGGCCCGTTCGCCGCCTGCTGCTCACCGCTTGCTTCCGATCGACCGAGGCCATCCTCGCCGTCGCTGACGCGCTCGGCGGCCACATGCTGCGCCGCACGAGCGTCGTCCGGCCCGCGGTGGGGGCAGCCCGAGGAGAGCCGCCCACCCGCAGTCAGCACCCCACCGCCCGGGAGGAGCAGGATGACATCGCCGCCCGCTGCGCCGCCGCGATCGAGGCCGGTGAGGATCCGGCCGAGATCGCCGTCCTGGTGCGCACCCACAGCCAGCTCGCCGAGGTCGGCGCCGCGCTGGCCCGCCGAGGCGTGCCCGCGGCCACGATGGAGGCCTTCCAGTTCTTCCGCCGCCAGGAGGTGAAGGACGCGCTCGCCCTCGCGCGCCTGGTCCACGATCCCCGCGACGAGAACGCGGCCCGCCGGGTCACCCGCCGCCTCGTCAAGGGCGTGAGCGCCGAGTCCGTCGACCGCCTCGTGCTCGCCGGGCGGCCGATCGGCCTCTCCCTCGCCGATCTGCTCGACGAGCGGGTCATCCGCTCCGGCGATCCCCTCCAGGGCCTCCGAACCGAGGACGTCATCATCCTCGACACCGAGACCACCGGCCTCGACCCCGGCCAGGACGACGTGATCGAGGTCGCCGCCCTCCGCCTGCGGGGCGGGCGCTGGAACCAGGACCCCGCCGACTGCTTCACGGCCCTCCTCCGCACCGATCAGCCGCTCGGGGCCTCCTCCGCGGTCCACGGCATCACCGCCGAGCGCCTCGCCGCCGAGGGGAAGCCCCGCGAGGCGGTCTTCCGCGCGCTGGCGGCCTTCATCGGCGACGCCCCGATCGCGGGCCACAACATCACCTTCGACACCCGGATGCTGCGCGCAGGGGCCAGCCGCCTCGGCCTGCCGCTGCGCCTCGACGTCGCCTTCGACACCCTGGTCGACGCCCGCCGCCTGATCGCCGCCCCCCGCTACAAGCTCGGCATCCTCATCGAGCGGCTCGGCATCCCCTTCATCCCCACCCACCGGGCCCTCGACGACGTGCTCGCCACCGCTGCCCTCTCCGCGGTGCTCCGCGAGCGGGCGGCCCCGGGGCGGGCGGCACGCGCGGCGATGCTCTTCCAGCAGGCCCCGGCCTTCGCCCGCCTCCGCGAGACCCTCGCTCGCTGGGCCGCCCTCGACCTCCGCCCGCCGGCGCTGGTGGAGCGCATCATCGAGGAGCTGCTCCGCCACAAGTACCCGGGCGAGCCCGAGCGCCTCACCCACCTCTCCACCCTCGTGCAGCGCCTCCGCCGCCTCGACGATCCGAGCCTCCCCGCCGCCGTCGCCCTCGGCCACGTGCTCGATCGGGTGGCCCTCTCCAAAGACGGCGACGGTCGTGAGGACAACGCGGGGGTGCGTACCCTGACGATGCACCAGTCCAAGGGCCTCGAATTCAACCGAGTCTTCTTGCCGGGGATCGTGGAGGGCGGGGTGCCCTCCTACTTCGCGGTGCGAGAAGGCAAGGACGAAGACATCGACGAAGAGCGACGCCTGCTCTACGTCGCCATGACCCGCGCGCGCCACCACCTGCACCTGTCCTGGGCCGAGCGGGACAGCCGCGGCCGCAGCCAGGTCCCGAGCCGCTTCCTGGCCGAGGCCACGCCAGCGCCGGCGGAGCGCGCCGCAGCCGAGCGCGGCTAACGCCCGCCCTGACCACCCTGTTGGCCACCCTGCTTGCCACCTCCCTGAACGCCGCCGCCCTGCATCCCGCCGCCCTGCATCCCGCCGCCCTGGGTCCCGCCGCCGGGCGCGAGGTTCGAAGGGAGGCCGCCCGCGGGCGGGAGGCCCGAGGGCCCGAGGTTGGAGCCGCCGCTGTTCTCCACCATGAGGCCGAGCCCGCCGAGCAAGAGCCCCAGCGCCCCCAACCGAAAGCATCGGCGCAGCGCGGCGGTCTGTCGCTCGACGAGGAACCAACCGCTCCAGAGGCGCTGAAACTCGGCGAAGGTCACGTCGCGGAGCGCCGCCGGGATCGGGCCCCAGTGCAGCCCGGGCGCGAAGACCGCCCGCACGAATTCGAGGGTGCGCGTCTCGCCTTCCGGGCTTCGATCCCCTGCGTTCATCGTCGAAAATTCGAGACCGGAACGACCCTGGAAGGAGGGCCCGATGAGCCGATCCTCCCAGGCGCGCCGCTTCGTCCACCGCAGCCCGGCGCCCGGGGGCATGGCGACGAGGCTGGCGAGCAGCACGGCGCCCAGCAGGACCACCACGCCCGCCCCCTGGAGGACCGCGGGGGAGGCGGTGTCCAGGCTGTAGGGGCCCTCGTTCACCAAGTGGATGTAGAGGGCGCTCGTGGGCACGAGGAGCGCGAGGCAGAGCACGAGGCCCCTGAGCTCGAGCGCGCCCTGCCGGGCGTCGAGCGCCGCCCGTCGATCCCGGAGCAGGGTGATCACCGCCTCAAAGGGCGCGAGCACCACCGGGGCCACGGGGTGGATCACCGCGGTGGCCACGCTCGAAGACGCCGGCTCGATCCCAGCAACCGGAACATCGACCGGCACATCCACAGGACTCGACATCGAAGGCTCCAAGGTCCAGGTCAGCGCCCAGCGGCGGCTCGGTGGGGGTCCGGCGCCGTGCGCGACACCCCGACCGTCTACCGGGCCGCCGATGATAATGCCCCACTGCCCCGGCCGCCTCCCGTCAGCCGATACTCCCGTTCCCGGACGCCCCCATGCCCCAACGGAGCCCCTTCCGGCACGCCCGCACCGTCACCTTCGGGGAGTGTGACCCCGCCGGCGTCGTGTACTTCCCCCGCTACTTCGACTGGTTCCATCAAGCGATGGAGGCCTGGTTCGGCGAGGCCCTAGGCCTCCCCTATGCTCAGGTCTTGGAGCGCCACGGCTTCCCCTCCGCCCACGCCGAGGCCGACTACAAGCGCCCCTGTCGCCCAGGAGAGCGGCTCACGGTCGAGCTCCGCGTGGGCGAGCTGGGCGGGAGCAGCCTCCGCCTCGACTTCCGGGTCGTCGGCGCGGACCTCGCCCTCCGCGCGACCGGCCTCAGCCGTGTGGTGATGATCGGCCTCCAGCCCGGCGCCCCCGACTGGTTCCGGCCGGTGCGCATCCCCGAGGACCTGCGCGCCCGCATCGTGGCCTTTGGGGTCGGTGAAGCACCGGCCGGCGCGCCCGGCACCTGAGCCCCCAGGGGGCGCTCAGCGCGCCGCCGCGCCCCCGCCACCCTGGAAGGCCGAGCCCGTGAGGGCCAAGGCGAGGCCCCGATCCACGAGCTCGCGCCAGGACGCGCTCCGGGGATCGAGCGCCGGGTGGCTGGCGGCGGGCGTCTCTCCAAAGTGGAGGAGCACCTTCGTGATCTCGCCCACGAGGGTGACCGAACCGGCGCCGCGGAGGGGGGTTGTGGCGACCCGCCCCGCCGGCCCGTACGCCGTGAGGGAGAGCCCCTGCGCCGACCCCTCCCCGCTCACGAGCTCGACCGTCACCGCACGTCCACCCTGCGCGGCTCCCCGGATGCGGAGGCCCGGCAAGAGCTCGAGCGAGGCCGCGATCCGGACGAGGTCTGGCATCTTGAAGGCAGGGACCCACTCCGTCGGCCGGTCGACGGTCCCGCGGGTGTAGCCGAGGGTCTCGCTCTGTGCGAAGAGCGCCCGAACGTGAGCCGAGCTCAGCCGGCGGCCCGCCGCCAGCCCGAGCGAGCAGGCCACCGCGGCCGCGCCGGCGACGATGGCGGCGGCGGCCGAGGTGTCGGCGAACTGGTCGGTCAGCCGGGCGTCGCGGGACACGGTGCCGTCCTCGGTAGACACGCGGAAGTCCGTGGTGAGCACCCCCGCTCCGTGGGCGAAGAGCTCGACCTCCTGGCCGAACACAGACTCGGCCTTGCGGAGCCACCGCCCCGCCGCACGATCCCAGACCCCCGAGGTGACGAGCAGGCCCCCGCCGCCGATGTCGAGGTCCCGGACGCGGAGCGTGGCCGAGCGCCCCTGCCGCAGCTCGCGGACGAGATCACCGTCGAAATTGGCTTCCTCGGGCCGGTCCCCCAGCGTGGCCAGGGACCGGTTCCCGCTGGCGATGACGACCACAGCGCCGGCCTCCACGAGGGCGCTCACCGCGGAGCGCACGTCGGTGCGGAGCACGACGGGGCCGATGTGGGCGGGGTCCTCGGGGTGGTCGGGGTTGTAGGTCTGGACCTCGAGCAGCACGACGAAGGGCCGGTCCGAGGACACGACCTGCTCGAGCACGTGGGCGAGGGCGCCTGTCACGTCATCCTCGTAGGCCCCCTCGATCTCGCCGCCTGGCGACGCGGCGAAGGCCCCGACGAGGCCGAGCGAGGCCGCAGGCGCGAGGCCGAGGATGCCACTGTCCGCACCGTCCGCTCGGCTGGAGATCACGCCGATCACCCGCGCGCCGTGCCAAGCCGCGGCGCCCTGCACGCTCGGGGGCTCGGTCTCATCGGCCAGCGGGAGGTCGGGGTGACCGCCGACTCGCCCGATCACCCGCATCCCTCCACTCCCCTTCTTCTTGGCGCCCTTGGCGATCAGCGGCTTGCCCTGCCACCAGCCCTCCTCCACGTCGACGACGTGGACCCCCGCGCCATCGCCACCCGGGACCGACAGCACGTCCAGCACGTCGGCCCCCACCCCTTCGGGCGCGGCGAACCGATACCGCTGGGCGAGGCGGGGGCTCCCCTCCGTGACGCCGCCCTCGAAGGCGAAGTCGAGGGCCTCCGCGTCGTCGCCCCCGCCGTCCGCGCTCCCGCGGCGGAACCGGGCGGTGGAGCTCTCCAAGAAGCACTCGGCCACCCCGGGGTGGTCCTCGAGGATGCGCACCACCTTGTGGGCGTCGGCCCGGTTCGAGCACCGCACGCGGAGCCACCCGCCCAGCAGCTCACCGCCGCTGCGCAGCGCCCCGCGGAGGTCGCGCGAAGAGCGGACGACGGGCTCCACGACGAGCTCAGAGACGTGGCGACGCGCCTGCTGGGCGAGGGTGTCCGAGCGGCGCGGCTGACGGGGGAAGGACCCCACGAGCCTCCCCGCGCGCAGGCTCTCGCGGGCGCGCCGGAGCTGCGGCCGCGAGAGGGGGCCATCCCCGCGGAGATCACCGACGCGGATGCGGAGGCGACCCGGGCCACCCCCGCGGCGCCACACCGAGAGCGTGAGCACGACCTCATCGGCGAACACCGGCCGATGCACCGCCGGCTCGAGGGCGTCCGCCTCGTAGTAGGCGGCGAACGTCCGACCGAGCTCCAAGATCCGGCGGTTCTCCGCCCGGAACAGCTCATCGGACGTGAGCCGGCGGCCCCGCCGCTCGCCGGGCAAGCGCAGCAGCACGCTGCGGAGCGCGGTCGCCTCGAAGACGGAGGATGAAGGCGGAGTCGGGACAGCAGGCGCACCCGCAGAGACTGGACGACGAGCCATGTGAACACACCTCAACGCGAAACAGGCCAAACTTGATACGCCTGAGAACTCAGCTATTACTGTCGAGCACGCTCCAGGCGTACGTGATGTCGATCGTCCAGGCGACGGGCTCCCCAAAGCTGAAGGTGCCGCTGGTTTGCCCCGAGGGAGCCTGGACCCGGGTGATCAGCCCACCGTTCGCGACCGTGCCGCCCCGAGGCGCCTGGTAGCTTCCGTAGAGGTACCAGACGTCGTGCCACACAGTGTTGACCACGGTGCGGATGAGGAAGCCGCGACGGATATTCACCACGATGGAGTTGGGGAGCTTGCTGAGGTTACGCACTTCGAAACCGAAAGGCCCATTGACATTGTTGTAGGAGACAGCGTTCGGCTGCGCGTTCTGCGCCACCGCCACCCACTTCGCCTCCTGACGGGAGTGGAGCCTGCGGATGGACGTGATGGGGGAAGGTGGGTTCAGCAGACGCTGGCGTTCAATCTCCCAAGCGTCGGCGCCGCCCATCTCGACGAGCTGAAAGCCCGTGTTCGCCGTCAGGTAGGCGGGGCTGGGCGGCGGGACGTTGGCCGCGGCCACAAAATTACCTTGTGCCAGGGTGGGCTCGTTGGTCGTCCAGTTCTCCTCATAGGTCGGGGCGCCACCCGAGACGGTGCGGTTGTAGGCGAAGATCTGCCCCAGCGGCTCGAATTCGGTCGCCGTGGGGATCTTCTGGACGACGTAGGACCCCTCGAAGATCTCGGGGCCTCGAAGCGCGGCGCCGACCACGCGTAGGGGGTTGCTCGTGAGCAAGACTTTCGTCATGGTGGACCCGTGATCGCCGAGGCTCGCGGCGTTTGGAGTGGGGGGCGGCCCTCATTCGAGAGGCCGTTGGAGGGTGAGCGCCGCGCGCGGCTCAGTCGGAGCCCGACGCAACGGAAAGAGCGGCGAGGGATTCTCGCACACTGAGGACCTCTCTGCGTTCATCCCAGCGTTCGAGCGGCCAGCTGGCAGCGAGTCGCGCCGCCCGGTCATGCTCGGCCACCGTCAACGCGTGTCCGCCGAGGGCCAGCAGGCCGTAGATCTGCACGCCGATGGCGGGTGCCTGCTCCAGCGGCGCCCGGGTGACGGCCTGCAGCAGGCCTTCCACCGAAGCGCCTGCCGCACAGGCCAGCCCGCGCCCGAGCAAGCCGGGGAGCAGGCGACCGACCCGCTCGAAGGCCTCCGCCGCGCGGAGCGCGAGGCCCCGCACTCCTGCCGGGTCTCCCGCGTCCCACGCCACCACCGCCTCGACCAGCGCGAGCTTCGCGCCTTCGAAGAGGTCCACCTGCAGCGCGGCCTCGGCGAGCTCGGGCGCGGCGACCTGGGGCTTACGGGCCCGGAGGCGGGCCGAGCGCACGAGGGTGGTGGCGCGCACCTCTTCACGCGGCAATCGCCCACGCGCCGCCTCAAACCGTGCAGCCTGGGCGAGGCTCGCGGCCTCGTCCAGCGCGGCCGCGTCGATGTGAGCTTCGGCGGCGTTCAAGGTAGACACGATGTACTCGTGGCGGGTCTCGCGGAGGGCGGAGGACTCGAGGTGCATCGCCGCCGCGCTCGGGTAGTCGCCCTGCAGGTACTTGAAGTTGCCCTGCCAGGCCAGCCAGCGGGCCCGACGGCGGGGGGTGCTGGCCCAGCCCTCGAGGCCGATGAGGCGATGCTCCTCGGAGGCGGGGAGGCGCCCCGCGCGCACGAGGAGGCCGGCCCGCCAGATCTCGAGCTCTTCATTCGGGTGGGTCGGCAGTCCGCCCACCAAGGCAGGGACGAGGGCCACCGTTCCACACAGGTCGGCGTCGAGGGCGTGCAGGATGCGGTCCGCGCCGTCGAGGGCGGCGCTCGAGAGCCCGGAGCGGGCGATCTCCACGCGCGCCCGGCGGATCGGCGGCCGCCGCTGCTCCGACATCGCCGCGGCGGCGATGCTCAACAGGAGGGCCTCCTCGACCTCGACCAGCTGCTCCCGCCGGGCCACGTCCAGGCCCAGCAGCAGGGTCGACAAGCCTCGCCGCGGCTGCCCGTTCCGCATCCAGCGCCCGGCCACCGCGAGCACCTCGGTGACCGTCTCCTCCCCCGAGGCCCGCGCGCGGAGCAGCGCGCGGAGGCGCCGCTCCTGGGGTCGATCCTCCAAGAGCTCGATCGCCAGCCGATCGATCACCACCTTGCCGCCCTCCGGTCGCGCGAGCCCCGCCCGGACCCACCGCTGGAGCTCCGCCTCCACCGCCGCCGGTGTGCGGCCCGCCCGCTGCCAGAGCACCCGCGCGGCGTCTTCGCGCAGGTGCAGGAAGGCGTCGGGGCCGGCGAAGAGCGCGCGGAGGGCCGCCTCGTCCCAGGGTCGGCCGGGGCAGAGGCCGTCGGTGAGCCGCACCGGGGGGTGGCCGAGGCGCGCCAGGGCCGCCTCCGCGCTCTCCGGGCGATCCTCCGGGCGGCGGGCGAAGAGGGCGCGCACGAGCTCGACGACCTCCACGGGCAGCCCCGGTCGCACCTCGAGCTTCTCCCGCCCATCGCCGGTGAGCGCGTCGTGGAGCATCTGCCCGATGGCGTAGAGGTCGACGCGAGCGTCGAGGGGCGCCCCGCGGAGCCGCTCGGGGGACATGTAGTGGAGGGTGCCTGCGAGGGGATCGGGCCCACGGCTGGGCAGCGCCCGCCCGGCCGCGATGCCGAAGTCGAGCACGACGATCCGCCCATCCGGCCGCAGCCGCACGTTGCCGGGCTTGAGGTCACCGTGGAAGATGCCCGCCTCGTGCACACGCTCGAGGACATCGAGGAGCTGGACAGCGGGCCCTTCGAGCTCATCCCAGCGCCAGACACGATCTCCGTCGGGGAAGGCGCTGCCCTCGACGAAGTCCATCACGAGGTACCACTCCCCAGCCTCGATGCCGTCGTCGAGGAGGTGGGCCACGCCGGGGAGATCGAGCCAGCGCAGCGAGGCGACCTCACGGCGGGCGAGGCGCAGCTCAGCGGGTGAGCCGGCGCGCACCCGCTTCACCGCCACGCGCTCCCCGGTGAGCTGATCGATCCCCTCCACCACGACGCCGTTGCCGCCCCGCCCGATCTCCCGACCGAGCTGGTACCGACCGGCCAGGAGCTCGGCCCTCGGCGCGGACGGGCAGGCACCGCCGACGGTGACGCCGGGCCCCTCCGCCCAGGTTTGCTGCAAGGTCTCAGTGTTCACGGGCATCCGAGGTCGCCGAGAGGCCTCCCCCGTACCCGGTCGCGACGGACCCGCGAAGAGGGCGATCCGGCGTGCCGGGTACGGAGGAGACGGAGGGCCTAGAAAGAAAAGATAGCGGCCCGCCGTACGGGCTCCCAGGAGCTCGCCCCCAGGTGTCGGATAGGAAAGCCGACGACACACCCCGAAAGTTAACGCTCGAACGCAAGGTGTTCCACGCTCCCGTGGCGGAACCCTCGTCGCTTTCGATCGCTTTCACGCGGCCGTGGGCTCCCCTCGAAGGGTAAGCCCCCCTCGCCCCATCGCGCCTCGCCGCGCCGCCTAGCGGGAGGCGGGGAGCGCCCCGAGGGGCTCGACCGCCGGATCGAGCCGCATCCAGGTGAGCTCGTGCTTGTTGTGAGAGAGGTGCAGCACATGCCCTCCGGGGATCGCCGCGAAGTCGCGGATGACGCCGTAGTGGTCATCGCCTTGGAACTTCAACGTGCACACGAAGTTCGAGACGCGCCCCGAGGCGATCCAGGCGGTGACGAACTCGTAGAGGCGCTCCGGGTAGCAGATCACGTCGGAGAACAGCCAGTCCCAGGCCCGCGGGCAGCGATCCGGGTGAAGGGCGAAGGCGTCCCCCTGCACGAACTCGAGGCGGGGGTGGCCCATCAGGCGGGGATCAAGGTGCGAGCGATCGACGGCGGTGACCTCGGCCCCACCGCCGAGCAGCACCCAAGTCCAGCCGCCGGGGCAGGCGCCGAGCTCGAGGCAGGTCTCGCCTGCGGTGGGGGCCCGGCCGAGGCGGGTCAGCGCCTCCCACAGCTTGAGGTAGGCCCGGCTCGGCGGCCCCTCGCGGTCCTCGACGAGGTGGAGGTCCCCGTTCGGGAAGGGGCTCGAGCAGCGGGCCGAGGCGAGCAACAAGCCCTCGTCGATCAGCGTAAAGGCGCCCAGCGGGCTCCGACGAGCGGCCTCGCCGAAGCGGAGCGGCTTGGCCGAGACGTGCGGGAGGGCCTCGGTGATGAGGGCGAGGCGGCGGTGAGAGGACACCGAGAGCGGCCACCAGCTGCGCTGCTTCGCCCGGAGCTGCTTCGCTGCGTCTCCGACCGAGCGGATCGGCAGGAGCTCGGGCTCGAGCCAGACGTTGGCCGCCCAAGGGCAGGGCCGGTACCCCCCCGGCACGAGGTAGAGCGGGCCGAACCACTGCCCCTGGTCGCCGAGGTCGGCGATCAGGCGCTCCTCGTGGCCAGGGGGGGCCTGGTAGCCCACCCAGCCCTCCGACCGGAGATCGGCCGGTAGGCGCAGCGGCGCGGGCGACATCGCCTAAGCGCCCTGCCGCCACCACTCGCCGAGCATGAGGGCGCCGGCGACGCCCACGTTCACGCTCTCGACGAGCCCGCTGCCGGGGACGTGCAGCACACGGTCACAGCGCCGGGCGAGGCGGGAAGAGAGCCCCTGCCCCTCGTTGCCGAGCGCGATGATCAGGCGATCGGGGAGGCGCCCGCCGTAGAGCGAATTCCCCGCGCGGGAGTCGGTGCCGAAGAGGACGTAGCCCCGCTCGCGCAGGGCATCGAGGGTGCCCCCGGGGTCCGCGAGGCGGCTGATCGGCACCTGCTCGGCGCCCCCCTCCGAGACCCGCAGCAGCGCTTGGGAGATGCCCGGCATCTCTCCCTCCACCCCGAGCACGGCGGCGACGCCGAAGTGCGCCGCGGTGCGGAGCAGCGCGCCCACGTTGTGCGGGTTGCCCACGCCGTCGAGCCAGAGAAGGACCTCGCGCCGCCGATCGCGGGCGTCGAGGCGCTCGAGGAGGGCGGCGTCCCCGACCAGCGGAGGGAGGCGACAGAGGGCGACGACCCCCTCGTGGTGCGTGCTCTCGGAGAGCTTGTCGAGGTCTTCGTCCGTCACCATATGGTAGGCGATCTTCCGCGCCGCGCAGTCGTGCAGCGCCGCGCCCAGCTCGCGGGTGCGGTCCTCCCGGACGTAGAGCCGCACCAGATCGGCGGGGCGGGCCCGCCAGAGGGCGAGCACGGCGTTGACCCCGGAGACCTTCATCTCACGGGGCGGGCGGGGCGGACGGACGGCGCGGGGACCAGACATGGCCGCGGGCCTATCACGCCCCAGCCCAGGGGCGGCCCCGCTCAGGGCAGCGCCACGCAGATGTTCCGCGCTTCGCTGAAGAAGCCGAGCGAGTACTCGCCGCCCTCGCGGCCCACCCCGCTGTCCTTCATCCCGCCGAAGGGCACGCGCAGGTCGCGGTTGAGCCAGGTGTTGACCCAGACCATCCCCGTCTCCAGGGCCGCCGAGACGCGGTGGGCCCGGCCGAGGTCGCGCGTCCACACCGAGGCGGCGAGGCCGTAGCGGCTGCTGTTGCTGATGGCGACGGCCTCCTCCTCGGTGTCGAAGGGGTGCGCGGTGACGACGGGGCCGAAGATCTCCTCGGTGGCGCTCCGGCAGGCGGGGGAGAGGCCGTCGACCACCGTGGGCCGGAGGAAGGCGCCTCGGTCGAGCTCAGGGCCGAGCTGCGGCCGCAGGCCGCCCGTGAGCACCCGCCCGCCCTCCTCTCGGGCCAGGTTGACGTAGCCCTCCACCTTCTCCCGGTGGGCCTCGCTGACGAGGGCGCCGAGCTCTGTGGCAGGATCGGCCGGATCTCCCACCTTCATGGCGGCGACCCGGGCGGCGAAGGCGGCGAGGAAGCGCTCGTAGATCGGCCGCTCGATGAGGAGCCGGGAGCCGCAGAGGCAGACCTGCCCCTGGTTGAGGAAGCCCGCGCGCACGGCGCCCTCGACGGTACGATCGAAGTCACAGTCGGCGAAGACCAGGGTGGGGTTCTTCCCGCCGAGCTCGAGGCTGAGCTTCTTGAAGGTGGACGAGGCCGCCGCCGCCACCTGGGCGCCGGTGGCGGTGCCCCCCGTGAAAGAGACGGCGGAGACAAGCGGGTGCGCGGTGAGCGGGGCGCCCACGGCGGGGCCGGTGCCGTGCACGAGGTTGAAGACGCCGGCCGGCAGGCCCTCCTCGTGCAGCACCTCCGCGAGGGCGGAGGCCGTTCGCGGCGTGAGCTCGGATGGCTTGACCACCACCGCGTTGCCCATCGCCAGCGCAGGAGCCACCTTCCAGGTGAGCAGGTACAAGGGGAGGTTCCAGGGCGTGATGAGCGCGCAGACCCCCACCGGGCGCCGCAGCGTGTAGTTGAGGGCCCCCTCGGTGGCGTGACAGTCTGTGCGGGTGTGCCGCAAAGCACCCGCGAAGAACCGGAAATTATCGACGGCGCGAGGGATATCGACGGTGCTCGCCACGCGGATCGGCTTGCCGGTGTCCTCGCTCTCCAGGCGGGCGAGCTCGGGGGCCCGCGCCGCGAGGCGGGCGGAGACCCGGTCGAGCAGGTCAGCCCGCTGACCCGCCGTGAAGCGCGACCAGGGCCCGCTCATCGCCGCCTTCGCCGCTCGGACGGCGCGGTCCACGTCGCCAGGCCCCGATCGCGGTACGCCGCCGATCCGGCGCGCGCGCGCAGGGTCGATGTTGTCGAACCAGGCCCCCGACTCAGGAGGGACGAAGGCCCCGTCGATGTAGTTGGCGAGATCCTGCCCGAAGTTCAACCCGGCCTGTCCGTTCATCGCTGCACCCTCCGCCCACTCAGCCCACTCAGCCCACTCAGCCCACTCAGCCCACTCAGCCCGCTCAGCCCACTCAGCCCACTGCCGGTAACCGCCCATCCCCCCTCCGCGGAGGGCCGACCGGGGGCGGTCGAGCCCGGCCGCCGTTAGGAGCCCCCGCACCCAGAGGGCCAGCGATGCCGATCTCCCAGCTCTCCCAGCGCTCACAGATCGCCGCCGCCCTCGTCACCGCGGGCGCGCTCGTCGCCTGCGCGGGGGACAAGTCCGAGCCCAGCCCAGCGCCCGTGGGCGAGCGGCGCCTCGGCATGGCCTTCCCCAGCGCCGAGCTCGTCGATGAGGGCGGCCACCTCGCGATCCCCGAGGACGCCCTCCCCCAGGCCGAGGGCGGCACCCCCTTCCCGGTCGAGCGGCTCCAGTGGCGGCGGGGCTTCAGCGTGGTCCAGACCACCGTCTTCGAGACCGACGAGCCCCTCGATCCCGCCTCCCTCCCCGGCCTCGACGGGGGCGGCGAGCCGGACAGCGTCCAGCTCTGGGACCTGACCACCGGGACCCGCCTCCGCTGCTTCGCCGAGGTCGACGCCTGGCCCGACAACACCGAGGTGCCCACGCTCATCGTCCGCCCGCTCGAGGTGATGACCGTCGGGCACACCGTCTCGGTCGTCGTCACCAGCGCGGCCCGCACGACCACCGGCGCTGAGCTCCAGCCCCCCCTCTGGTTCGACGCCATGCTCTCGGGCGACCTCATCACCGGGCTCGAGGGCCGGAACGAGCACTACCAGGACCTGAGCGAGGCGCTCCAGTCGCTCGGCGTCAACAACATCGCCGTTGCGGTCGACTTCCCGATCGGCGAGGGCGCCACCCCCACCCGGGAGATCGCCGCCACCGTCTCCACCCCCACCACCTGGGCCTGGCGGACCGTCCAGGACACCGACGCGGGCGACACCCTGCCGCCCGGGGTCTGGCGGCGGGCTGAGGGCCGCTTCACCGCCGACAACTGGCTCGAGGGTGACGTCTCCTTCTCCCTCGACGCCGAGGGGCTCCCCCGCCTGTCCGAGCCGGCCGAGGTTGAGCTCTACGCCTACCTCCCCGACGCGGTGCGCGAGGCCGAGCCGGGCACCGTCCCCGTCTGGCTCTTCGGCCACGGCATCTTCGGAGAGCCCGATCGTTACGTCAATGACGAGGACTCGGCCGCCCTCGTCGAGCTCGCCAACCGGGCCGGGGCCATCATCCTCGCCACCACCTGGCGGGGCCTCACCTACAAGGACACCCCCACCGCCATCGCCGTCGGCGATGACTTCGGGCGGATCCCCGAGCTCACCGACAAGCTCAGCCAAGGCGTGGGCAACACCATCGCCCTCTCCCGCCTCGCCCTCGAGGGTGACCTGCTCGATGACGACCTGTTCATGGGCAAGGCCGACCCGAGCCGGCTCTGGTACTACGGCATCAGCCTCGGCGGCATCGAGGGGGCGGTGATGCTGGCCAACAACGACCGCATCGAGCACGGCGTGCTGCATGTCGGCGGCTCGGCCTGGTCGACGATGCTCGAACGGTCGAGCAATTGGCCCACCTTCGAGGCGCTGCTGACCCAAGGTGTCCCCTCCCCTCATGACCGCCAGCTCCTGTACGCCGCCAGCCAGCTCTTCTGGGACGAGGCCGATCCTGCGAGCTTCGTCCCCGAGCTCCAGGGGCGGAGCCTGCTCTGGCAGGAGGCGATCCACGACGATCAGGTGCCGAACCTCACGACCGAGCTCCTCGCGCGCAGCGTCGGGATGCGCCTGCTCGACCCCTCGGCCACCACGCCCGACAGCCTGACGGCCTCGCCAGCCCCCCTCCAGGGCCCCGCCCTCTCCCAGTTCGACCCCGAGAAGGCGCCCCAGGACGGCACCAACCGCCCGAGCCCGAAGACCTACGCCCACGACGAGCCGCGGCACTACGAGGGCACGAAGGCGCAGACCCTCCGCTTCCTCGACCCGGCAGACCCTGGCGTCGTGGAACACTTCTGCGGCGACGCCGCATGTTCGGCCTCAAACCCCGGATAGCTGGGCCCAAACCTGGAGTGTCCTCCCCTGTCAGCGCGGCCTGCGGGCGGGGCGGTTCTCGGGGATGGCGGTGGTCGGGTCCTCCGGCCAGGCGTGCCGGGGGTATCGCCCCCGCAGGTCTTTGCGGACCTCCGCGTAGGTGTTCGCCCAGAAGCTCGATAGATCGCGGGTGACCTGCACCGGCCGGTTGTTCGGCGCCGTGAGGTGCACCATCAACGCCACCCGCCCCTGCGCGATCCGCGGCGTCTCCTTCATGCCGAAGAGCTGCTGCACCCGCGCCGAGAGCACGGGCGGCCGCTGGCTGTAGTCGATGGAGGCCTGGGCGCCGCTCGGCACCGTCAGCGACGCGGGGGCCTCGCGGTCGAGGGCCTCTCGCTGGGCGTAGGTCAACCGGCCGAGCAGCTCTCGGCTGAGATCGAGGCCGCGGAGCTCCGAGAGCGAGCGCCGACCGAGGCAGAGCTCGGGGATGAGCTCGTGGAGGTCGGCCGACCAGTCGGGGAGGCCGAGCTCGGGCAGGGCACCGGCGAGGAAGCGCAGGCGGTCGAGCAAGGCGCCCCCCTCCCCTTCGAGATCGAGGGCCCCGCCTCGCTCGAGGGCCGCCGCGGCGAGGAGCGCCGCCACCGCGGCCGGATCGGCGGCCTCTCGGGAGGGGCGCTCCCGCAGCAGGAGCGCGCCGAAGCGGGTCTCCTCGCGGGCGACCACCGCCTGGCGCTCGGGGTCGAAGAGGCAGGTCGTGACAACCTCAACCGGCAGCCAACCCTCCTCCACCACCGCGGCGAGGCGGATGATGGCGTCGGGGCCGCGGCTCGAGCCCTCGAGGCCGGCGGCGAGCAGGAGGGGGGCCGCGCCGACCTCGACGCCCGGGCCGAGCGCCGCCCCCCGCCCGTCGGCGAGGCGGAAGCGGCCGCCGCCCTCGGTGCGCCGCTGGCCCACCCGATCGGGGAAGCCGGCGAGCAGGCAGCGCACGATCGCCTCGTCGGAGGCCTCGACCTCCCGGCGAGCCGGGCCGAGGGCGGAGAGGGCCACCCGCACGAGCTGATCGCGGGTCTCCTTCACGGTGTGGAGGGCGCGGGGGTCGGCCCCGGTGCCCCGCCGATCGACCCAGCCCACCCGATCGCAGAGGTCCGCGGCGAGGCCCGCCCGCTCCCAAGGGTCGCGCTCGCTCGTCAGCGCGGCGGCGGTGGCGGCGGCCCGCAAGCAGCCCCGACGGTGTCCCTCGACCACCACCCGGGCGAGGCGGGGGTGGAGCGGGAGCGGGGCGAGGTCGCGCCCGAGCGCGGTCAGGCCGTCGAGGCTGAGGGCGCCGAGCGAGCGGAGCAGGGCTCGGGCCCGCTCGAGCGAGGCCTCCGGGGGGGCCTCGTACCAGCCGAAGGCGCCGAGGTCGGACACCCCCCAGGCGAGGAGCTCGAGGGTGACGCCGGCGAGGTCCGCCCGCGCGACCTCGGGGAGGTCCGCGGCGGGGCGCTGGCGCTGCTCACCGGCGGTCCAGAGGCGCCGGCAGAGGCCGGGCCCGGTGCGGCCTGCGCGCCCGGCTCGCTGGTCGGCCGAGGCGGTGGAGATGGGGAGGGTCTGCAGCGCGCCGAGGCCGAGGGCGGGATCGAAGACGGTGGTGCGGTGGAGCCCGCAGTCCACCACCCCCACCACGCCGGCCAGGGTCACCGAGCTCTCAGCGATGTTGGTGGAGAGCACCACCTTGCGGGCGGCCGAGGGGCGGAGGGCACGGTCCTGCTCATCGAGGCTGAGGCGCCCGTGCAGCGGGAGCACCGCGACGCCCCGCTCGGCGAGGTCGCCGAGGAGCTCGGCCACGCGGTCGATCTCGCCCACCCCGGGGTGGAAGGCGAGGACGTGGCCCTCCTCGCTGGATCGCAGCAGCTCCCGCACGGCCGAGGCGATACGCTCGGGGAGGTATCGTTCGTCTGGGCGCGGATCGTAGAGGAGCTCTACCGGGTAGCGCCGCCCCTCGGCCCGCAGCACCGGGCAGGGCTCCCCTCGCCGTCCGAGGAAGCGCACGAGGGGGGCAGGGTCGAGCGTGGCCGACATCACGAGCAGCTTCAGGTCAGGGCGGGCCTCCCGACGCACTTGATCGAGGAGGGCGAGCGCGAGGTCGCCCTCGAGGTGCCGCTCGTGGAACTCGTCGAGGATGACGGCGGAGACACCGTCGAGGAAGGGGTCGGACTGGATGCGGCGGGTGAGCACGCCCTCGGTGACGACCTCGATGCGGGTGCGGGGGCTGGTGCGGTCCTCGAAGCGCACGCGGTAGCCGACCTCCTGGCCCAGCTCGACCCCCCGCTCGCTGGCGATGCGGCGCGCGGCGAGCCGCGCGGCGACCCGGCGCGGCTGCAGCATCACCACCCGCCCCGCCCCGAGCAGACCGCCGTCGAGCAGGGCGCCGGGGACGCGGCTCGTCTTGCCAGAGCCAGGCGGCGCGATCAGCACGGCGCAGGGGGCGACCGCGAGCGCGGCCTGGAGCGCAGGCAGCACCTCGTCGATCGGCAGCGCCTCTCTCGACGGGGCGCTCAGGGGGGCGCCTGCGCGTCGAGGAGGTGGAACTCGACCCGGCGGTTCACCGCCTTGGCCGACTGCGTGGTGTTGGGGACGAGCGGGCGGGTCTCTCCGTAACCGACCCACTCGAGCTGATCGGGGTCGACCCCGCGGCGCACGAGGTAGGTCACCACGGAGCGAGCGCGGCGGGCCGAGAGCTCGAGGTTGCGGGCGTCCTGGCCGTCCGAGTCGGTGTGGCCCTGGATCTCCACCCGCGCGTCCTTGAACTTCACGAAGACCGCCGCGGCCTCATCGAGGACCCGGTAGGAGTCGACCGTGATCTCGTCGCTGTTGACCTTGAAGTTGATGCCGTGGATGACCCCGGTGAACTTCTCGAGCTCCTTCGGGGGCGGCGGGATGTCGTCGGGGCAGCCGTCCTCGTCATCGACCTTGTTGTAGACCTCCGGCACGTTCGGGCAGGCGTCCACCCGGTCGGCGACGCGGTCGCCGTCGTTGTCCTCGTCGGGGCAGCCGTCGTCGTCGCGCCACTGGTCGATGTCCTCGGCGCGGTTCGGGCAGCCGTCCTCGAGGTCGGCGATGCCGTCGCCGTCATTGTCATCGTCGGGGCACCCGTCGCGATCCTCGTGCCCGTCCTTGTCCTCGGCCTCGGTCCGGCAGCGGTCCTCCTCATCGAGGATACCGTCCTTGTCGTTGTCCTCCTCGGGACAGCCGTCCTTGTCCTCGAAGTGGTCCCGGTCTTCGGGCTCGTCCCGACAGTCGTCGTCGGCGTCCTCGATCTCGTCGCCGTCGTTGTCGTTGTCGGGGCAGCCGTCCTCGTCCTCGAAGTCATCGCGGTCTTCGGGCTGATCCACGCAGTCGTCGACGCGGTCCACGATGCCGTCCTTGTCGGTGTCGCGGCGGCGCTCGGCGTCCCGGAAGCAGAATCCTGCGGTGAGCTCCCAGTTGATGAAGTCGTCGGGGATGTCGCCGTGGGGCTCACTGCCGAGGTTGACCATCGCCCGAAGGTCGACACGAAGGGAGATCGGGCCGGCGAGGCGCACGTGGGTGCCGGGGCCGGCGTCGATCTGGAAGTCAGAGTCAGGGTTCTTGTAGTTGCCCCAGTCTTCGCCCTCCTTCGCCTGGGTGGCGTACACGTTGGCGTCCCGCCGCACCTTCTTCCAGATGGTGCCGCCGCCGAGGGCGATGTAGGGCTGGACCGGCCCCTCCGTGGTGAGGTTGAGCAGCACGTTGAGCCGCGGCGTGAGCGCGTCGTACCCGTGCCCCCAGGCGCGGGTGTAGCCCTGCAGGTAGCCGGTGTCGGCCTCGAGGGTCCAGCGGCGGTTCAGCGTGTAGCCGAGGCGCCCGACCGCGGTCCAGGTGGACTCCAGGTTCTCGTTGGGGTCCGTCCAGACGTACCCCCCGGCCAGGCTCAGGGTGACGCCGTCGTCGCCCGCCCGGGCCGCAGGCGAGAGGGTGAGCAGGAGCAGGACGGCGCCGATCATTCGCTGGACCTCTGCCCCCCACTACCGCGCTCCGAACCCACCCGGACCTGCGCTGCGTGACAGGAAAATTGGCAACTGTAGAATTGACAAGGGCCCCGAGCGACGCCCGGAGCCCTTCAAGGGAGATACACGCACCCGACGGGAGCATCTATCCACCGGTGTTGATCAGACCTCGACGCGCTCGCGCAGGGTCTTGCCCGGCTTGAAGTGCGCGTAGTTCTTGGCGCTGATCTCGATCTTGGCGCCGTTGGCCGGGTTGGTGCCGGTGCGAGCGGCGCGGGACCGGGTGGAGAAGGTGCCGAAGCCGGCGATGAGGACCTTGCGGCCCGCGTCGAGCTCCACGGCGATGATGCCCTCACCGGGCTCGGCGCCGAAGATGGCGTTGACCGCCTCCATCGCCTTGACCTGGGAGAGACCCGTCTTCTTGGCCAGCTTGGCGACCAGTTCCTTCTTGTTCATGACACGCTCCGTAAATGCAAGACACAGTTCAGAGAAATGGAGACGACCAGAGCACAATTCCGAGTCGGAGCGGCGCCAGGGCGCAGCGGATCCCGCAGCGGATCCCGCAGCGGGGATCGCGGCGCAAGGCGCGCTACTTGACCACCCGCTCCTTGAGCGTCTTGCCGGGCTTGAAGAACGCGTACTTCTTCGAGGTGATCTCGATCTTGGCGCCGGTGGAGGGGTTGGTCCCGATGCGGGCGGCGCGAGACTTCGTGCCGAAGGTGCCGAAGCCGGGGATCGTGACCTTGCGGCCGGCGTCGAGCTCGACGGCGAAGATGCCCTCGCCGGACTCGGCCGAGAAGATCGTGTTCAGGATCTCCATGGCCTTGACCTGGGAGACACCGATCTGGGTGGCGAGCTTGGCAGCCATTTCCTTCTTGTTCATCAATACTCTCCTGGAGGTTCTAAGCGGGTGGAGGTTCTAAACGGGTGGAAGTGCGAAATGGGGGGCTCAGACGGACCCGTCCGCTGCGCCGTCGTTCGGGGACCATGAACGCCGCCCCTCGGCGGGGCGCCGCACCCTGGAAGGTGCATCGGGGATGCCCCCCCTATCATCACCCTCGGCGAAGGGGGAAGGGGATCGCAGCGTGAAAACGGCACCGGCTCTACTCTTTTTGCAGGCGCCCCCCAGTTACGACAAGGCAGGACCAAGAATGCGCCAAAATATGGCCGGATATACCTTTCATTTCAAGACTTTTCCGGTCAACAGGGCATCCCCGGGGTTGTCGTGCGCCGTCGCCACCCCCGCCGGGGTTCAGGGGAGCTCGGGCTCCCCGGGCTGTGGCTGTCGGTCCGGGAGCGTGATGAAGAAGGTGGCCCCCTCGCCCGGAGCGCTCACCACGCGGATGGTCCCGTGGTGCCGCTGGACGACCCGATGGACAATCGCGAGGCCGATGCCCGTCCCGGGGTACGACACTTGAGGGTGGAGGCGCTGGAAGGGCTGCAAGATGCGGTCCAGGTGCCGCCCCTCGAAGCCGACCCCTTCGTCGGCCACGCTGAACTCCCAGCGGGCCCCCGGAAGCCGCCCGGCCCCGACCCGCACCCGCGGAAGCCACCCTTCCTTACAGAACTTGAGGCCGTTCGACAGCAGGTTCTGGAAGAGCTGGACGAGCTGAGTGCGGTCTCCTTCGATCGAGGGCAGCGGGCCCACGGTGATCGTGCCCCGGGGCTCGTCCGAGAGCGGGATCAGCTCGGCGGAGATCTCCGACAGGAGGAGGTTGAGGTCAACCTTCTCGACGGACTGTCGCCGTGTCTGAACCCGAGAGAGCGTGAGGAGATCGAGCACGAGGCCCTGCATACGCGCCGCCGAGCGCTGGATCCGTCGGAGGTAGTCGCGACCCCGCTCATCCAGGCTACCCTCGTACAAGGCCAACAGACGGTCACTGAAGGCTTGGACCTTTCGGAGCGGCTCCTGGAGGTCGTGAGAGGCGACGTACGCGAACTGCTCCAGCTCCCCGTTGGAGCGCAGCAGCTCGGAGGCCTGCTGGATGACGTGGTCCTCGGCGCGACGACGGGCGGTCACGTCCTCGAAGCTGAGCGCGACGAGCTCGGCGCCCAACTTGAAACAATGGCTCGAGAGCCACTTGCCCTCCTCGAGCCCGACCAGGCTCCCCGCGGGGACATACCGTTCACCCAGCGCCTTCGGGATCCCGCTCTGGAGCACCTCCGCGTAGATGCGCGGTCGGTCAGAGGAGACCGTGCCCGCACCCCACTCCCGCATCGGCCGCCCGAGGAAGCGCGTGCGAGAGAGGCCCATCAACCGTTCGGCCGCCGGGTTGGCGTCCACCAGCTCGAAGCTTCCAAAATCCGACGGATCGACGAGCCGAAAGACGACAAGGCCCACCGAGACCCGCTGGAAGAGGCGCCGGTAGAGGTCGAGGCTGGCCTCCGTGACGCGCTGCCGCTCGACGAGAGAGGAGAGCGCCTCGTTGACCCGCACGAGCTCCGAGGTTCGAAGGCGCACCGCGACATGGAGCGCGTCCGTGTCTTCCTCGGCGGTGCCCACCTGGGCGCCGGGGTGCGCCTCCCCGTCCGCCTTCGCGTCCGCGCCACCCAGCCCCTCGAGCCCCTCGAGCCCCTCGAGCCCCGCAGCCTGCACCCTCCCGATGCTCAGCGTGCCCGATATGCCGCCCCGCTCATCACGGGTGAGCTGGTTGAACCAGCTCAACAGGACGCGGCCCCCGCTCTTCGTCAGCACGTCGTTTCGATACCAGGCGAGCGCCTTGACCCGTCCCTCCATGATCAGGCGGAAGACCTCCGCCATCTCCGCGCGGCGCTCCAGGGGCACCGCGCAGCCGAACCAGCTCTGCCCCGCGATCTCCGCCCGGCTCCAGCCGAGGAGCTGCAAGGCGGCGTCATTGATGTAGGAGATCCGCCCCTCTTGATCGAGACCCACCACGACGGCGTCCAGGTGGTCGAGGGGGTTGGCTCCGAGGCTCTCGCCGGTGTCTGTGCTCATGACTTGTCCAAGATCATGGACTGTCCAAGATCAGCGTCACAGGTCCGTCATTGACGAGGGAGACCTCCATGTGTGCGCCGAAGATCCCCCGGCCCACCGAGACTACCCCCTTCTCGGAGAGCGCCTCGCTCAGCCGATCCACCAGCGGCCGGGCCACCTCGGGCGGGGCTGCGCCCGTGAAGGCGGGCCGACGCCCCCTCCGACAGTCTCCGTACAGCGTGAACTGTGAGACCACGAGGACGCCGAGCCCGAGGTCGATGACGGAGCGGTTCATCTTCCCCTCTTCATCCGCGAAGATCCGAAGGTGGACCAGCTTCTCGCTCAGCCACTCCACGGAGCCGAGGTCATCCTCGGGCGCGACCGCGACGAGGACGAGCAGCCCGCCTTCGATGGCGCCGCTCACGTGGCCCTCCACCGTGACGCTCGCTCGACGGACCCGCTGGATGACCGCCCGCATCAGGTCGCGCTCATAAGGACACGCTCATGTCAGGGACGCCTCTCGCCGAGTCCGGCACCGTCAATACAGGTTGCTCTTGCGCACCGCGCCGCCATGATTGATGTAGACGGCCTTGTCCTCAGAGTAGAAGCGCCAGGCCTCGGCGCCCATCTCCTTCGGGCCGGTGGCGGTGTTCTTCACCCCACCGAAGGGCATGTGCGCCTCCCCCCCGATCGTGGGATTGTTCACATGGAGGATGCCCGTCTCGAGCCGCTCGATGACCTGGAAGGCGAAGCCGAGGTCGCGGGTGAAGACGGAGCCGGTGAGGCCATACTGCACGGAGTTCGCCACCCGGATGGCCTCGTCGACCGTGCGGACACGGATCACCGACAGCACGGGGCCGAAGATCTCCTCGGTGGCGATGCGGGCGTCCGGGGCGACGTGATCGAAGACGGTGGGCTCGGGGAACCAACCCTGATCGAGGCCCCCGGCGAGCGAGCGCCCGCCGCCGCAGACGAGGCGGCCCTCCTCGGCGCCGAGGCGCTGGTACCGAGACACCGTGCTGAGCTGCCGTTCGCTCACCGAGGGGCCCATCGTGCTCTCGGGGTCAAAGGGGTGGCCGGCCCGCACCCGGTCGGCCTCCGCGGCGAGGAGCGCCACGAAGTCGTCGGCCACGTCGGCCATCACGATGGCCCGGCTCGTGGCGGTGCAGCGCTGTCCGGTGCTGCCGAAGGCCCCCTTGGCGGCGGCGGCGGCCGCGGCCGCGAGATCGGCGTCCGCGAAGACGAGGATGGGGTTCTTCCCCCCCATCTCGCACTGGACCCGCTTGTGGAGCGCCCCGCAGCGCGCCTCGATGGCGAGGCCGACCTCGGTGCTGCCGGTGAAGCTGACCGCCACCACGTCCGGGTGCTCGATGATCGCCTTGGCGGGCTCGGCGTCGCCGTAGACGATGTTGACCACCCCGGGGGGAAAGCCGGCCTCGGTGATGAGCTCGCCGATGAGGTGCGCGGTGGCCGGGGTCTCGGGCGCAGGCTTGAGCACCACGGTGTTGCCGGCCGCGACTGCAGGGGCGAGCTTCCAAAGCGGGATGGCCACCGGGAAGTTCCAGGGGGTGATGAGCCCCACCACGCCGAGGGGGCGCCAGATCGTCATCGCGAAGGTGCCCGGCACCTCGCTCTGAACCGTGATGCCCGCCATGCGACGACAATCCCCGGCGGCGAACTCCACGTAGCGGATGGCCTTGGCCACCTCGCCCATCGCTTCGCTCAGGATCTTCCCCTCCTCCCAGGCGAGGGTGCGGGCGAGCCGCTCCGCGTTCTGCTCCATCAGGCGCACGAGGCGGAACAGGCGCTCCCCGCGGGCCGGCGCCGGGGTGGCTGCCCAGCCGGGGAAGGCGGCCTTGGCGGCCGCGACCGCCGCGACCGCCTCCTCGATACCAGAGAGGGGCGCCGAGCCCACCACCTCGGAGACCCGCGCGGGGCAGGTGTTCGGGGCGGTGCGCGCGCCGGACTCCAACCGCCCGCCGATGAGGTTGACCGCATGGATCTGTTCAGACATGGAGGACCCCAGATCGGCGTCGAGGGAGACGCGGGAGGAGAGACCAGGCCGCACTAAGCGTAGAGATCCGCACCCGCAAGTCGGAGCGACGGAGGCCGCGCGGCCACCTCGTACCACCCCCGCTACCGTGGCATCATGCCTGACGCCGAGGCCCACAGCCTCCGCCCTCCTCGATCGAACTGCCCGCGCCTCGGAGCCGAACATGAACGACGCCCCTCACGATCTCCCGCCCTCTTCGACATCACCCGCCGCGCCTTCCCCCACGCTGTCCGAGCAGATCCGGGAGAAGCACAGCCGCTACCTCATGCCCTCGACGCTCAGCTACTACAGCGAGCCGATCGTGGTCGACCGCGCCGCGGGGGTGAGGGTGTACGACACCGACGGGCGGGAGTACCTCGACTTCTTCGGCGGCATCCTCACCGTCTCCCTCCAGCACGCCGATCCGGACGTCAACGGCGCCATCCGCGTCCAGCTCGACCGCCTCACCCACCTGAGCACGCTCTACCCGAACCTCCCCGTGGTGAAGCTGGCCGAGACCATGGCCGGCATCGCGCCCGGCGACATCAGCCAGAGCTTCTTCGTCGCGAGCGGCACCGAGGCCGACGAGATGGCCGTGATGCTCGCCATGAGCCACACCGGGCGGAGCGAGCTCATCGCGCTGCGGAACGGATACTCCGGCCGCTCGATGCTCGCCCAGTCGCTCACCGCCCACAGCAATTGGCGGGTGCTCCCCACGCAGATCGCCGGCATCAAGCACGCCGCCGAGCCCAACTGCTACCGCTGCCCCTTCAACCAGACCTACCCCGGCTGCGGGCTGGCCTGCGCGAAGGACATCGAGCGCCTCATCCAGTACACCACCACCGGCCAGATCGCCGGCTTCCTCGCCGAGCCCATCCAGGGCGTCGGCGGCTTCGTGGTGCCGCCGAAGGAGTACTTCCAGGTCGCGGTGGAGATCGTCCGCAAGTACGGCGGGCTCTTCATCGCCGACGAGGTCCAGACGGGCTTTGGTCGCACCGGCGACAAGTGGTGGGGCATCGAGCACTGGGGCGTCACGCCGGACATCATCACGATGGCCAAGGGCATGGCCAACGGGATGCCAGCCGCCAACTGCATGACCACGCCCGAGATCGCCCGCAGCCTCCCCCGGCTCACCATCTCGACCTTTGGCGGCAACCCCGTGAGCATGGCCGCCGCGCAGGCCACCATCGACAAGATGGCCGCCGAGGACATCCCCGGGCGGGCTGCCCGCCTCGGAGAGCGGCTCGGCGACGCCCTGCGGGCCCTGCAGGAGAAGTACCCCCACAACCTCGGAGACGTGCGCGGAATGGGCCTGATGTGGGGCATCGAGGTCGTGGTCGACGAGCTCGCCCAGGACCGCACCCCCGATCCCGCCCTCACGAACCGCATCTTCGAGGCCGCCCGAAACGAGAGCCTGCTGCTCGGCAAGGGCGGCCGCTTCGGCAACGTCTTCCGCATCGCGCCGCCGATGCTCATCGCCGAGGTCGACCTCGATCACGGCCTCGCCGCCTTCGATCGCGCCCTCGCGGCGGCCGGCGCGCGCTGAGGGCCCGGGCGGGGGGAGCGCAGCCCGGGAGGCGCTCGGCGACAACCGGGCGACGTTCCGTGCTCTTCCGTTGACAGCGGCGGAGCACGGGGAAAAGGTGCCCTCTCTCTCCGGAGCCGTCGATGCGCCTCGCCCCCTCCTTCCTCCCCCTCCATCCCTTCCTGCTCAGCCTCTTCCTGCTCAGCGCCTGCTCGGGCGGCTTCTTCGGCAAGGGGAAGGACCCGACCGGGCAAGGTGACGGGAGCGGCGGCGCCGACGGCGACGCGGACACCGACGCGGACAGCGACACCGACACCGACGGGGATGCCGACGCCGATTCAGACGCCGACAGCGACGCCGATTCAGACGCCGACAGCGACGCGGACACCGACGCCGATCCGGACCCCGACACCGTGGACGACGACGGAGACGGGCAGACCGAGGAGGACGGCGACTGCGACGACACCGACGACAGCGTGAGCACCGAGGCGATCGAGGTCGCCTACGATGGGATCGACAACGACTGCGATCCCACCACCCCGGACGATGACGTGGACGGAGACGGCTACCTCCTCGCCGACGACTGCAATGACAAGGACCCCCTCGTCCACCCCGACGCCGACGAGGACACCGCGGACGGCAAAGACAACGACTGTGACGGCCTCACCGACGAGCGCTTCGAGACCGAGACCGTAGACGCCTCCGTCGACGCGGGCAGCCCCTCCGCCATCGACACGGACTCCGGGGACCGCGTGCAGCTCGCCTGGTTCGATCTCGACCATGGCCTCGTCCGCTTCGCCATCCGGTCCACGGGTGGCGCCTGGTCTTCCCCGATCGACGCCCTCGCCGAGTCCGGGGCCATCCTCGGCGAGTGGATGGACGCCGTGGTCGACGCGGCCGACCGCTTCCAGATCGCCTACACCCGCGAGGACAGCTCGGGGGTACGCGAGCTCGACTATGCCTATCGGGAGGCCACCGGCACCTGGACGAGCGCCCTGCCCGTCGAAGACTTCGCCAGCTCGGCCTCTCTCGACGTCGGCCAATACGTCTCCATCGCGGTAGACAGCTCCAACCTCCCGAGCTTCGCCTGGTATGACGCCGACTATGGGATCCCGATGCTGGCCGACACCCTCACCTCACCGTGGGCCTTCTTCGGGATCGACGCGCTCTACACCCAAGTCGACATCAACTACGCGGGCGCCACCGGCACCTACACCAGCCTCGCCATTGACAGCGCCGGCTATGACCACATCGCCTACTACGACGGCGGCGCCTTCGCCGACGAGGCACAATACGCCTACCCGGGAGACCTCAGCTTCTCGAACACGGTGGGCACGAAGGGGAAATACACGAGCCTCGCCCTTCAGAGTGATGACACTCCTTGCGTGGCCCTCTTCCGCACCGACACGGCTGACCTTCAATACGGGTGTTCCACAGACGGGGGTCTGAGCTGGAGCCTCAGCACGATCGACAGCACCGGCAGCGTGGGGAGCTACGCCCGCCTCGCCTTCGACTCCGCCGACCTGCCCTGGATCGCATATTATGACGATACGAACAAGAACCTGAAGGTCGCCCACTACGACGGGAGCGCATGGGCGCTCATCACCGTAGACTCCACCGGCGACGTCGGCCTGTCCCCCGACATCGCCATCGACAGCAACGACCTCGTGTACGTGAGTTACTATGACCGAACGAATGGCGCGCTGAAGCTCGCCGTCGGTCGCTGACCGCGCGAGTTCGACATCCCACGATGCGAGATCACGTCGGTGCCAGACCCCGTCGGTGCCAGACCACGTCGGTGCCAGATCACGAACGCCCTCGGAGACGCCCATGAAGATCAGCCTACTCTCTTCGATCTGCTTGTTGTCCGCCCTCACCCTGGTGGGATGTGTGAGCGGCAAGGGCGGAAGCGACGACACCGGCGGCCCGCTCGACAAGGACGGAGACGGCTTTGACGAGGCGGATGACTGCGACGACAGCAACGCCCTCGTCAACCCGGATCAAGCCGAACAGTGTGACGGCGTGGACAACAACTGCGACGGCACCGTCGACGACGAGAGCGCGACGGACGCCGCGGCCTGGTACCCCGACGGTGACAACGACGGATACGGCGACGATGCCGCCTCGGTCATGGCCTGCGCGGCCCCCGACGGCTACCTCGCGAGCGGCGGCGACTGTGACGACCTCGTGGCCGAGATCAACCCCGTGGCCAGCGAGGTCTGCGACGGCGAAGACAACGACTGTGACGGCAACACCGACGATGAAAGCGCCATCGACGCCCTCACCTGGTTCCCGGACGGCGACGGCGACGGTCACGGCGCCAACGGCGAGCCCGTCACCGCTTGTGAGGCGCCCGTCGGCTACGCGGCCGGCCAGGATGACTGCGACGACGCCGACGACACCGCTTTCCCCGGCAATGACGAGCTCTGCGACAACGTAGACAACGACTGCGACTTCGAGACCGACGAAAACGCGATCGACGCCAGCACCTGGTACCCCGACGGTGACAGCGACGGCTTCGCGGATGAAGCGGCCGGCGGAGCCCTGGTGCAGTGCGAGCAGCCCGATCCCACCTATGTGACCGACGTGGGCGACTGCGACGACGCCGACCCCGCCATCAACCCCACCGCGGTTGAGATCTGCGACGGCGTGGACAACGACTGCGACCCCGGCACCCCCGAGGCCGGCACAGCGACCTGGACCGACGCCGACGGCGCCCTCTCCAACGTCACCGGCGCCCTCACCGGCACCGCCTCGGCCCCGGCGGAGCTGACGCTGAGCACGGTCGGCACGCTCCGCATCTGCGAGGGCACCTGGTACGCCAAGGTCATCGCGGAGGCCGACGCCTCCATCCTCGGCATGGGCTCCGACGCCTCCTCTGTCGTGCTCGACGGCGGGGGCGTCACGAACCTCCTCTCCGTGCTCAGCGCGGGCACCGAGGTCGATGTCTCGCGGCTCACCCTGCAGAACGGCGCCGGCGAGGCCGACGGGACCGACACCGTGGGCGGGGCGGCCGCCTGCATGGTCGACTCGGCCTCTACCCTGCCCTCCCTCGACCTCTCTGACGTCGTCCTGGCCGACAACGCGGCCACCTACGGGGGTGCGCTCTACGCCCTCAACTGCGACCTCTCGATCGACGAGGCTGACATCACCGGAAACAGCGCCGACACCGGCGGCGCGATCGTGTCCTCCGCGGGGGCTCTCTCCATCTCGGACAGCACGGTGATGCTGAACCAGGCCACCAACCTCGTCGGGGGCATCCTGGTGATGGACGCGACCGTCCCCGCCACGCTCACCGACACCCTGGTCTCGGAGAACGCGGCGGCCTCGAACTACGGCGGCCTCTACCTCGAGCAGGCTGACCTCACCTGCACCAGCACCACCGGCGTCGCGGCCGGCTTCACCTCCAATTCGGCCGGCCTCGGCGACGCGGGCGGCGTCCATGTCGGGCAGGGCTCCACCTTCACCTCCGCGGGCTGCGACTTCGGCAGCGTCACCGGGGGTGATGAGAATGGCCTCTACGACGTGGTGGTCGGCGACACCGACTTCTCCTACTGGTACGGGGACGACCAGTCCTTCCTCTGCACCGACGCCCTCTGCGGAACCGAGGTGAGCTACACGGTGGGGACCGCCGGCACCACCGTCGCCGCCGCCTCCATCGGCCGCGGAAACGTCTACCTCGCCGATCAGGACGGCACGATCGACTCCTTCGCGGTCAGCCTGAAGGCCAACCTGGCCACCGGCTGTACGGTCGACTTCTACGTCCTCTCTGCGGCCTCCACCGCGGACGCGACCTGGGACGTCGACTGGTCGGGCAGCCAGAGCATGACCAGCACGTCGACCACCTTCCTCGACAGCGGTGACATCGGGCTCCCCGTCGAGATCGGCCGCTACTACGCGCTCGCCTTCGGCTGGGACTGCAGCGGCGGCGTGAAGCTGACCTACGGCTACGAGGGCACCGCCGTCACCGGTGACACCGCTGGCATCGGCACGGTGGTCGCTCGCTGGGTCGACAGCGGCTACGCGAGCGGCGACTACACCACCACCGTCGCGACCGCCTACGACTCGGGGATCTACAACTTCTACACGAAGGTGGACGTCTCGCACTGACCTCGGGTCGGCGACCGAATAACGGTCCCCGATGCCCACCCCCGAAGCCCTCGCCCGCTGGGACCTGCAGCACCTCTGGCACCCCTTCACTCAACAAGACGAGTGGGAGGCCGCCGGCGATCCGCTGATGATCGAGCGAGCCGAGGGGGTGGAGCTCATCGACGTCCAGGGGCGCCGCTACCTCGACGGGGTGGCGAGCCTGTGGACCAACGTGCACGGGCACCGCCACCCTCACATCGACGCCGCGGTGCGCGCCCAGCTCGATCGGGTCGCCCACAGCACCCTGCTCGGACTCGCCAGCGTTCCATCGGCCCGGCTGGCCCGGCGCCTCATCGAGCTCACCGCCCGCCTCCCCGGCGCGGGCGAGCCGCTGAGCCGGGTCTTCTATTCGGACTCGGGCTCAACCGCGGTCGAAGTGGCGCTCAAGATCGCCTTCCAATGCCAGCAGCAGCGCGGGCAGCGCCAGCGCACCCGCTTCGCCGCTCTGGCCGAGGCCTACCACGGCGACACCCTGGGGGGGGTCTCCGTCGGCGGCATCGAGCTCTTCCACGGCGTCTACCGGCCGTTGCTCTTCGACGCCCTCCGCCTCCCGGCCCCGGACCGCCCCGATCCCGACGACGAGGCCCGCTGCCTCGCGCACGCCGACGAGCTGCTCCGGGAGCACGGTGACACGCTCGCGGCCATCGTCGTCGAGCCCCTCGTTCAGGGCGCGGCCGGGATGCGCAGGCACTCCCCGGCCTTCCTCGACGCCCTGCTCAGCCTCGCCCGGGAAGCCGGACTGCTCGTGATCGTAGACGAGGTGGCCACCGGCTTCGGCCGCACGGGCACCCTGTTCGCGCTGGAGCAGACCACGAGCCGGCCCGACCTGCTCTGCCTCGCGAAGGGCCTCTCCGGCGGCTACCTGCCCCTGGCCGCGACGCTCGCCACCGAGGCCGTCTTTGAGGCCTTCCGCGGGCCCTATGTCGAGCACCGCACCTTCTTTCACGGCCACACCTACACCGGCAACCCGTTGGCCTGCGCCGCGGCCCTCGCCTCGCTCGAGGTCTTCGAGCAGGAGGCCGTGATCGAGGGCCTGCCACCGAAGATCCAGGCCCTCTCGGACGCGCTCAGAGCCCTGCCCACCCGGCACGTCGCCGAGCTCCGCCAGCACGGGCTGATGGCCGGCGCCCTCCTGCGCCATGACCACCCGCCGGAGGCTCGGGTGGGCCACAGGGTGTGCATGGCCGCCCGGGAGCGCGGGGTCATCGTTCGGCCGCTCGGCGACCTCATCGTGTTCATGCCCCCCCTCTCGATGAGCCCGAAAGATATCCGCCGGATGGTAGACTCCGTAGGAGCGGTGCTTAACCAGGAGCTTTCGGCGCCATCGCGCTAGGCTCGGCTCCGCTCGGCCCGGCTCCGATCGGCCCGGCTCCGCTCGGCCCGGCTCCACTCGAAGCCGCTCACCCGCGGCTCTCTGCATTTTCTACCGCCTCCACCAACCAACCCACATCCAACCCTCACAGTTCGCTCCCTACATGGAGTCTATCCAATGGTATTCCTGGTCATCCTCGACATCCGCTCCACCGACCCGCTCGTCAAGGAGCGCGCCGAGACCGTCCTCAAGCTGATGGGCAACTGGTCGAACCGCTTGAATGGCGCTTGGCTCCTGGAGACCAAGACGGAGAACGCCCGCACCATCCGCGACAAGCTCTCGAGCAGCCTCACCAACGAAGACCGCCTCTTCGTCGCGCGCATCTCGAAGCACTGGGCCGGCCGCAACATGGGCCAGGGCTTCCCCGAGTGGCTCACCAAGCGCGAGTTCGGCACCTTCACCGAAGGCGCCTGATCCAAGGCGAGCCCCCCTCAGGCGGTGGCTCCCCCACAGGAGCTGCCGCTGCCCGCGGTGCAGCCGAAGCAGTGGCGCGCCGTGACGATGCGCCGGCGGCCGAGCTCCGAGAGGCGCGCGGTCTTCACGTTGGCGGGCCTACCCTCCTGATCCAGGATGGGGAGGTCCAACATCTGGTTGAAGTCGCAGTCGTAGAGCGTGCCGTCCCAGGACACCGACAGCGTGTTGCGGCACATCAAGCCCGCGATGGTCGCCGGGTTGAAGCCGTCGGCGAGGCGCTGCAAGTAGACCTCGAGGTTGCCGCTCTCCCTCAGCCAGTCGAGGAAGCGGGAGATCGGCATGTTGTTGAGCGCGATCAGGCGGTCGAAGGTCACGCCGTGCGGCCGATCGAGGGCCCGGCGGTACTCTGCCTCCAGGCCGGCCGAGGCCGCGGGGAGGAAGGCGCCGGCCGGGTTGTGCATCAGGGTCAGCCGGCGGCGGGGGTCTCCCTTTCCGTAGCCCGCGGCGTTCAAGCGCCGAAGGGCGGCGATGGAGCGGTCGAAGGCCCCCTCTCCCCGCTGGGCGTCGGTGTTGCGGGCCCGCGGGTGCGGCAGCGAGGCCACGACCTCCACGCCCCGCTCGCCCAGCCAGTCCGGCAGGTGCTCGAAGCGCGGCAGCAGCAGGATCGTGAGGTTGTTGCGGTCGATGACGTGCATGCCGCGAGAGACGGCGGCCTCGACCAGCTCCGGGAAGTGCGGGTTCAGCTCGGGCGCGCCGCCCGTGATGTCGACCGTGTGCGCGCTCGTCTGATCCAGCGCGGAGAGGGAGGCGAGGATGAGCTCTCGGCCCATATTCTCGACGATCCGGTCCGGGCTGGCATCCACATGGCAGTGCCGACAGGCCATGTTGCAGAGCTTGCCGATGTTGATCTGGAAGTACTCCACCGCGCCCGGACGGAAGGTCGACCAGCCGCTGTCCGCCAGCCGCTGGTCGAACTCGGCGGCGAGGGGGACCTGCGCCAGCAGCTCCAGCTGCGCCGCAGGAGCCGCGAGCGGCGAGCGGCTCTGCAGCAGGCTCCGGGCGCCCTTGGGGCCCGCTTCGAGAGAGTCGAGGTGGAGCTCCTCCCGGAGCTCAGCGAAGGAAGGCTGGTTCTCGTCCATCTCTCGCTCCTGAGGTTCACCGTGAGCCCGCCAGGGGGCGCAGCTTACATGCCGCTCTTGTGGACGTGGTTCAGCATCTGGACCCCGTGTACGAGGGAGGCGCCCCCGCGGATCGCCGCGGCGACATGCAGGGCCTCCGTCATCTGGTCGAGGTCAGCTCCCTTCTGCTGACAGTCGCTGGAGTAGGCGTCGATGCAGTAGGGGCACTGGACGGCGTGGGCCACCGCGAGCGCGATGAGCGACTTCTCCCGCGCCGTGAGCGCGCCCTCCGCGAAGACGGCGCCGTACCAGTCGAAGAACTTCTTGGCGAGCTCCGGAGAGCCCTCTCCGATGCTGCCGAACTTGGCGAGGTCTGCGGGGTTGTAGTAGGTGTCCATCGGGGCTCCCTTGGCGGTGAGTGTGGCCGCGACGTCGCCCGGCTCAGCCGGCACGAAGCTGGGAGCGGAGCGACTCGGCGGCGGCGGCGATCCAGGCGCCAGGGTCGGCGTCGTAGGCGACGCTCGGCACGGGCGGGAAGAGCACGGCGCGTGAGGCCACCGCCAGCACCCCGAGGCCGTCCGGCCGCGCGCCCGAGAGGGCCTGGGCTGCGGTGCCCCCCTGGGCGCCGAGCCCCGGGACGAGGAACCAGGCGTGCGGCATGGCGGCGCGGAGGGCGGCGGCCTCGGCCACGGCGGTCGTGCCGACCACCGCCCCCAGCGACGAGAGGCCGCTCTCTGGGCCGCGCAGGGCCTCACCGAGGGCCCCGAGGCGCTGGGCGAGGCGAAGGGCCATCGGGGGCTCGCCCGCGCCCTGAAGCTCGGCGCTCCCCGGGTTGGTGGTGCGCACGAGCACGAAGAGGCCGCGGCCCGCGCTGCGACAGGGCTCGAGGAAGGGCTCGAGGGTGTCGGTCCCCATCCAGGGGTTCACCGTGAGCGCGTCGCAGGCGAGGGGCCCGTCCGGGCTGAGCGCGGCCTCGGCGTAGGCCCGCGCCGTGCTGTCGATGTCACCGCGCTTCCCGTCCCCGATGACGAGCAGGCCTGCGGCTCGGCAGAGGGCGTTGGTCTCCTCGAGGGCCCGGAAGCCGGCGTGACCCAGGGCCTCATAGAAGGCGAACTGGGGCTTGATGGCGGCGACCCGACCGCGGAGGGCGTCAATGGCCAGCGCGTTGAAGGCGAGCACCGCGTCTGCGGCGGCGGCGCGCCGGTCGGCCCCCTGCCGATGCGCGAACCCAGCGCGGAGGCCAGCGGGCAGGCGGTCGAGGTGAGGGTCGAGGCCGACCGCGAAGGGCGCGCCGGTGGCGCGGACAGCGGCGGCGAGCCGATCTGCGAAGTGCACGGTCAAGGGTCCTCTGGCTTGGCTCGCTTGGGGTAGTGGTCGTTCGTCACGCGGCTCACCTGGAAGATCGCGTAGAAGAGCCGATCTTCGAGGCGCTGAAGCACCTGGGGAGGCAGCGCTGCGGCCACCCTCCGACCGGCCCCGACCAGGACCCGCGCGACGAGGTGCGCCGAGCTCACAGGCCGGCGGTGAGCATCAGGTTCTCCAACCAGAAGATGCCCTCGGCGTCCTTCTCGAAGCCCTCGGCGTGCAGGCGGAGGTAATCGGCGAGGATGAGGTCACCCTCGAGCCACTTGAGGATGGTGGCGCCCCCGGCCGGCGGCGGGGCCTTGCCGTCGTTTCGGGCCGAGAGGCGGATCATGGCGTGCTTGAGGTCGAGCCAGCGCTCGCGACCTCCGCGGATCATGAATCGACGGAACTCCGGCCAGCGCTCGCTCACGATCACCCAGGCCCACTGGGCCTCGCTCAGCTCGCGGACGGCCCGCACCTCGAGGGCGAACTCGGCGAGCAGGACCACCCGACAAGATAGCCGCTTGAGGAAGCGGGGGGCGCCGAGCGGCCGGTGGGCCACCCCTGCGCTGAGCATCGTGATCGACTCGTTGCCGAAGCTCTTCCGGACCACCACCTCGGAGGTGCCGAGGTACTCCCGGAGGAGCGTGCCGATGCGCCGCACCTCGAGGGAGGGCACGGTGATGGCGAGGTCAATGATCTCCTCCAGCTCCCGCACCGCGCTGGCCTCGGGGATATCGCCCTCCCGGAAGCGGATGGCCGACAGGGCCGACTCGCGCCCCACGCTCAGCACCGCGGTGAGATCGGGGCGGGCCCGCATCAGCAAGCGGAGGCCGTCGAAGAGCTGCCAACGGAGCGGCGGGGCGAGGGAGTCGAGCTCATCGACAAAGACAAGCAGCCGGCCCGACCGCCCGCCCTTCGCGGCCTGCACCAGGGCGGCGAAGCCCTCCGCGAGCTGCTCGACGGGGTCGGAGTCGGTGCCGCCGAAGGCCATCCCGGCCCCCTCGGGCTGCTTGCCGTCGAAGCGGAGGCGGCTCACGCGGGAGACGAGGTCACGCCCTCGCTCCATGAGCTGGGCGGAGTTCGCGCTCGACTTGATCACCGCGTGGATCAAGCCTGAGAGGATGTTCCCCTGCTTGGACCAGGCCCAGGGGTCAAACCAGACGACGCCGGGAAAGATCCCCGGCAGGGGCTCGGTGCTCTTGCTCTTACCAGAGGCCAGCCAGGCGAGCCGACGCAGGAACTCCGCCTTGCCGCTGCCCGGGGCGCCGTGCACCGCGACCAGCGAGGCGGGCTCCATCCGCCCGATCATCCGCAGCAACGAGCGGCCGAGGCGATCGAGGCCGACCACGTCCTCCTGGCCGAGGATCTCCCACCGCTGCGCGTCTTCGCCGGTCGCCATCTCACCTCTCCTTCACGGGGCGCAGAGCTGCCCCTGTCGCCGTAACACCGGCCCCGCCCCCGCGTCCCGCGTCAAAGATCGATGTCGACCCGGCCCGCCTCATCGATCTCGAGCGGGACCTCGAGCGGCTCCAGCCCCTCGAAGGTGTCGATGAGGACGTCGGTTCGAGCCCTCAGCCCCACGTCGATCCGGCTCGCGCTGATGGCGTCGTAGAGGCCCATGCCCGCCTCGAGGAAGTCGAGCTCGATGGGCAAGGTGACCGTGTCCGCGCTGGCGCCGGGCACCGAGGCGAGCTCGGCGACGAGGCCCTCCGCCACGGTGCTCCCTTCGAGCTCGATCGCGTAGTCGAAGTTCACGAAGTCGAGCGTGGAGGCGTGGTCGTTGTCGACATCGAGGTCGAGGGCCAAGGTGGCGCCCGCGATCGAATAGTCCTCCACGCGCAGCGCCTTGAAGCCCACCGCCGGCGCGCGCAGGGCCGGGAAGACGCCGCCTGCGCTGTACGGGAGGTCGATGGCGCCGATCGGGCTGTCGAAGCCGAAGCTGCCCTCGAGGGTGAAGGGCAGAGAGTCGGCGCCCCGGTTGGCCTGCACGAGGTCGTAGAGGCTGGCCCAGGCCACCTGCACCGGCAGGGACACCTCGCTGCCCGAGGCCGCCTCGATCACCAGGCCGTCGGCGTCCTCGCCGGTCACCCACTCGATGTCGCCCATGGTGAGCGTGTAGTTGAAGCGGGCGAGCTCGATCCCGATCGGGTTCGGGTTGTCGACGCGGAACACAAAGCGGGTGTCGGCCTGCTCGAAGTCGATGCTGTCGACGTCGAGGCGGTCGAAGTTCACCGAGAGGATGTCGCTCAAGCCCCCCGAGCAGCCCGAGAGCGGGGCCAGGAGCGCCAGCAGGGGGGCGAGGCAGAGGAAGCGGCGCCACCGAGGGCCGCGGAGGGGGAGGTTCATCGGAAGAGGTCCTCGGTGGTGATCACGCGCGCTTCACGCAGCCCGACCTGTAGCTCAGACCACCGCGCGTTCTCGGCGGCGATGACGGCCTCGGGCGCGGGAGCCCCCGCCACGGAGACGGGAGGGGTGGGCGCGGCCCCCAGCATGGCGGCTTGAAAGGCCGCGCCGTCGCCGGTGACGACGACGAAGCGCAGCGCCTCGGGATGGATCCAGGTGCGGATCGCGGCGTTGACCTGCTCTCGTTGGAGCGCCGCCACCGCCGCCGGGAGGGTGGTGATGGGGTCGGGCCAGCCCATGGCGCTCGCCTCGACCGCCCAGCCGAGCCGACGCTCCGGCTCCTCGGCCCACAGCGCCACCCGAGCGGAGAGGTACTTCTGGATGCGGAGGTACTCCTCCTCCCCGAGGCCCTGATCGACGAAGGCCTGGACCAGGGTGAGCGCGCCCTTGATGGCGAAGGGCCCGTTGCCAGCCGCAACCGGCCGGATCCAGACGCTAAACGGGTTCTGGAGCCGCCCGGTGCCCGTCTCCTGGATGCTCGACCACCCGGCCTGGCGGTAGCGCTCGATGTAGGCGTAGTCGCCATAGTTGAGGCCACGCGCCTCCCGGAGGCCCTGGTAGAGGCGCCCATGGCCCTGCCGATGCTCACCGAGGGCCGTGAAGGCCAGCAGGAGGGCGGGCCAGTCGGGGTGACCGCGGTTGATCTCGAGCGGGTGCCCGAAGTGGACGCCCGTGCTGGCGGTGGGCTTCTCGACCACGATCAGGCTGCGCCCCTCGAGCGGGGGCACCACCCGCGGCGTCACGTCGCGGTAGAGCCGATCGGGCAGGGTGGAGAGCTGGTCACGGAGGGCGATGGCCGCCGCGCCGCCCGGCTCCGCAGCGCGGAGGGGCGCGCCGTCCACCTCGACACAGGGGCCGGCCACGCCGAGGGTGGTGGAGACGCGGAGGTACCGCTCATCGAGGAAGGCGCGCACGTCGTCGAGCGTGAGCGTCGGAAGCACGCCCGCGCGCCCTTCGACGGGGTGCCCGTAGGGGTGCCCTTCATACAGCCAGGTGTCGAAGAGCTCGGCCCCGAGGGCCTCATCGCTGCCGAGGATGCCTCGGGTGAGCCAGTCTGTGGCCTCCCCCTTGATGCGGCCAAAAGCGACGGGATCGAGCCGAGGGTGGAGCAGGAGGTCGGCGACGAGCTCGGCCACGGGCCCGAGGTCCTCGTGTAGGGCGCGGGTGCGAAAGGTGACCAGCTCCTTGTCGACCACGACGGAGATGTCGGTGCCGAGGCCATAGAGCCGCTCATCGACGCCCTCCGGGGTGAGCGCGCCGGCCCCGCCCTGACGGAGGAGCTGGGCGGTCAGCGCGGCGAGGCCCTCCTTCCCGACCGGATCGTGGGCGGAGCCCGCCCGCACCGCGACCGTGAGGTAGGTCGCCGGCCCCGCCGCCCGCTGGCTCACGAGCGACACCGGGCCCTGCGCGGCGTCGAAGGCCGCCGGACCGGGGTTACGCGCCCACCAACAGCCGGAGAAGAAGGGGAAGACGAGGGCGGCGGCCAGGAGGGGCCGGAGGAAGGAGAGGCTCACTTGCCCTCCACGGCACGGAGGCTGACGAGCGTGCGGCCGCGCGGCTGCAGGGAGGCGGCCACCACACGGGCGACGTCGGCCGCCCCGACCCGGCCGAGGGCGTCGAGGTGCCGCTCGTAAGCGGTGACGTCGCCCCCGGCGCCGGCGGCGAAGGCGCCCACCCGATTGGCCCAGGCGCGGGGCGAGTCGAGCGAGAGCAGCTCGGAGCGGCGGAGGCGCGCCCGGGCCGCCTCCACCCGCACCCGCAAGGCGTCGGAGCTCGGATCAGCGAGGGCATGAAGCTCCTCGGCGAGGATGGCCTCCACGCGGGCCGGATCGGCCCCGGAGCGGAGCTCGATGATCAGGGTGTACAGCCCGGGCCAACGGCTGTTCGTGCCCCAGGACTGGACGGACCAGGCGAGGCCCTCTTGATCGACGAGGCGCCGGTGGAGAGGGGCGACGTCGGCGGTGAGCAGGGCGTCGACCACCCCGAGCGCGGCGGAGTCAAGGTGACCCGCCTGGAAGGCAGGCACCTTCCAGCCCACGGCGACGTAGGGGTTGACCGGCCCGTCGGTCCACTCGACGACCGCTCGCCGCTCCACCGTCTGAGGCGGCTCGGCGGGCACCGCAGGGGCCGGGGCCACCGCAGGCGGCGGGGCCCAGGCGCCGTGGGAACCCTTGACGAGGGCGAGGGCATCCTCGGGCTGGACGTCACCGGCCACCACGATCGTCGTCAGCTCCGGCCGATAGTACATCGAGAAGAAGCGCTGGGCGCGGGTGAGCGAGGTGGGCATCGCGGCGATGTCGGCCTCGATGCCGATGGTCGTGTGCTGGTAAGGATGGACCGTGAAGGCCGTCCTCATCAGCTCTTCCACGAGGCGCTCCTCCGGATCTGCGCGGCCCTTGCGGTACTCCCCGTAGACCGCCCCGGACTCCCGCCGCACGCCCTCGGCGGTGAGCGACAGCCCCGCGAAACGATCCGCCTCGATCGCCAACACCTGAGGGAGGCTCTGGGAGCTGCCGAGGAGGTGGTAGCAGGTATGGTCCTCGTTGGTCCAGGCGTTCTCATCGACGCCAAGCTCAAGCAGGCGCTTCTCCCGCTCCGAGCCGGGCAGCTTCAGCGAGCCATGGAACATGAGGTGCTCGAAGAAGTGCGCGAAGCCAGTCATGCCCGGCTCGACCTCGTTGCCAGAGCCGACGTCCATCCACGTCTCGACGGCCACGAGGCCCGGGGTGTCGACCGGCAGGACGATGACCGTGAGGCCGTTGTCGAGCCGGGCCACCTTCGTGTTGGCCGGGAGCAGGGCCCCCGCTTGGGCCGGGGGAGCGGCGAGGGCGGCCAGACCGAGGGACAGCGCGGCGAAGACAGTCGGGCGAGCGGGTGTCATGACAACGCCCTAACATCAGCCCCTCTCTGGCCGCACCTGCCAGGTCGCGGGCCTTGACCTCCGGCCGCCCCCCGTAGTTTGATCCCCGGCTCCGAGGAGCTCACCATGGCGCTGAACGTTCACAGGCTGCAAGAGAAGGTCGAGCAGGCGCTCGAGAACCTCGTCACCGTCAATGTGTCCACCACCGTCACCGCCGCGCCCGAGGGTGACCTCACCTTCGCCACGACCGTCGACCTCGTCCAGGGCGACATCACCCGCGAGATCAACCACGCCCTGCTCGACCCCAAGTACGACGCCCTGCGCGCAGACCATGACGTCCAGGTGACGAAGGCGCTCGGCATCATCGACAAGAACCTCGCCACCCTCCAAGCGATGGCGCGCTTCATCCAAGAGCAGCTTCAGGACGCCCCCGGCGCGGCGCCCGCAGCCCCCGCCGGGGCCATCACGCCGACAAAATGAGCGGCGCCGACCCGACGGACGGGGGGGCCCCCCCCAGGCCGAGCGCAGATCCTGGCCACATCTTCCACGAGCAGCTCCGCGGCGTCGTCGAAGACCTGCTCTGCCTCGAGATCAACACCGTCGTCAAAGACAACATGACGACCTGCCGGATGCCCTCCCCGCTCCACGCCTTGCTGGACATCGCCCAGGAGTACGATCGGGCCATCGGCGATCGCGACGGGGCGCTCAACGGAGCCAAGGACCGAGGCGAGGCCTGCGCCCTCACGGTCAACCCCAAGGGCCCCGAAGATGTCGGCGAGGTCGGCACCTTCCAGGTCCTGCGCGGGAGGGCGAAACGAGCGCTCGCCGCCGATCCCTCCGACCATAAGCGGCAGATCCTGCTCAGCCGCATCAAAGACAATTGCGACATCCTCAAGATGCTGCTGGGGAAGATCTCCCTCGATCACCCGGCGATCCACCAGGGTGACTGGACCCGCGCTCGGATCATCCAGGACGGCCGCAGGATCGAGCTCAGCCCCACCGAGCGCGCGACGCTGCGCAAGATCTGGGAGGTTGGCACCGAGGAGATCGTGGCCCAGACGGTGATCTCGCTGAACGGCGACGTCGTGCAGCGCGTCGCCTCGGCCCTGCTGTGCCACCCGCAGGGCGCCTCGCTCATCGCGATCCACCGCGGGGCCACCGACGTCTCGATCGCGCAGTGGCACCACCTCGTGCTGCTGGTGAAGGACGTCTTCAGCGGTATGGCTGCCTTCTTCACCAAGCGCCCATGATGCCCGGCGGCCCGCGCCAGCGCCTCCGCGACCTCCAGGCGGCGCTCCCCGAGCTGATCGCGACCGGCGCATACACCGTGACCGTGCCGGGGCGGACCGGGGAGCCCGACGCGGTCGCGGTGGTCCACCTCTCCGGCGACGTCGTCCTCCGGCTGCGGGCGGAGGGCGTCGGCCGTGCCGCGCTCGCCCGCGACCTCGCGGCGGCGATGGAGGAGCGGCTCCGCGACCTGCGGCGCATCGGGGCGCTCACGGGCCTCCTCCGACGGTTGATCCCGATCTCCCTCGGCGGGCTCGGCCTGACCCACGTGGCCTCCCAAGCCGCCTCGCTCGAGGGGCCCGAGGGGCTCCGCGCCCTCCTCCTCACCGCCTGGCCCGGGCTGCTCTCCTTGTCGCTCGGCCTGGTCCTCCCCTCGCTGGGCCGCGCGGCCGCCCGGCGATGGCTGCGGCGAGCTGTCCGACGGCTCCTCGACGAGGGCGACCAGGCCTCGGTCCTCCGCGACCCGACCTCCGCGCTCGAGCGATAAGGTCGAACCGGCGCTCCGCCTGTGGTACCCTCCCCGACCGCCTCAGCGTGCCCGCCTTGAGGTCCTTGTGCTGAAGTCCCCGCTCGTGCCGCTGTCGTCGTCGTCGTCGCCGTCGCAGCAGAGGTCGCCGCTTTGCGGCCACCGCCGAGCCAACGTGGAGCCTGAATGCTGTCCGAGAACGTGGTCGACTCCTCCACTCCCTCTCGTCACCTGATCCGCCTCCTCCGCACCCAACCCGACCTCTTCACCGAACACGACGGCGTCCTCCCCGAGAGCGTGCTGTGGCGGGCCTTCTGTGAGCTCCGCCGCCGGGGGGAGAGCTCCGCGGAGGAGTGTTTCGTGCGCTCCATGCGCACCCTGCACGGTCGCCGATCCCTCTCGGGCGTGACCCTCCCCACCGCCGATCTCGACCCCGACGAGCACAAGCTCGTGGACGACCCCATGCTGAGCGAGCTGTGGAAGGCCTACAAGAAGGCCATCTGCTCCCAACGGACCGGGCCCGCCGCCCAGCTCCTCAAGGACATCGAGGCCCAGATCATCCGCCACTGAGCAGGGGCGGGCGCGGGCGCGGTGGGGCGGGGCGCCGCAAAGCGCGCCTGGACCTCTTCCGACGGCCCGCAGCGGAGTATGCTCGCGCCGCGCGCGGCCGGACGGCCGCGGATCGCCGGAGCGTCGGACATGGCCTTGTTTCAGCCCGCCCCCAGCACCGTAGAAGAGCTGGAGGCCAGTCGGCCCCTGGACATCTCCCCGGACCAGGTCCAGGAGATGACGGAGGCCCAGTGGTACGAGAAAGTGTACCGCGGAGACGACACCCCGCAGCTCACCTACCGCGCGGTGGCGATGGGCTCGGTGCTCGGCTTCCTCCTCGCCTTCACGAACCTCTACATCGGCCTGAAGACCGGCTGGGGGCTCGGCGTCGCGATCACGGCCTGCATCCTATCCTTTTTCGTGTGGAACGTCTTCCAGAAGGCCGGGGTCGCCAAGACCCCGATGACCATCCTCGAGACGAACTGCATGCAGTCGACCGCCTCTTCGGCGGGCTCGGCTACCGTGGGCACGATCGTCTCGGCCATCGCCGCCCTCCTCATGCTGTCGGCCACCGCCGAGAACCCCAAGGGGGAGCACCTCCCCTGGGCCGTGCTCGGCGCGTGGACCTTCTTCCAGGCGGCCCTCGGCACCGTCCTCGCCATCCCGATGAAGCGCAACCTGATCAACCAGGAGCGCCTCAAGTTCCCCTCCGGCACCGCCGCCGCCGCGACCCTGCAGTCGCTCTACTCCAAGGGCGACGCCGCCCTCCGCAAGGCGACGGCGTTGCTCTGGTCGTCGCTGGTCGGAGCCACCTTCCCGCTGCTGCTCGACCTCAACGTCCGCAAGCTCTTCCCCTCGCTCCCGGGCGGGGCCGAGGGCCAGGAGGGCCTGCTCCCCGGTCAGATCCCGCTCTTTGACTGGCTGCCTGCGCATGGAACCCACGAGGTGGACGGTAAGACCGAGGCCTTCAAGCCCTCCGACTGGACCGTCGCCCTCGACATCAACCCCGTGATGATCGCCGCGGGCGCCATCGTCGGCCTTCGCACCACCATCTACATGGCCGTGGCGGGCCTCGCCCTGGCCTTCGTCATCGGGCCCTACGCCTGGGACAGCGAGTGGACGAGCCCCGTGACCGGCGCGGTGGTCAAGGCCGCCTCGCAGCCCTACAAAGCCTGGAAGGAGATCGGCCTCTGGCTCGGCGTCCCCATCATGATCTCCTCGGGCCTGCTCTCCTTCGGCCTCCAGTGGCGCACCATCCTCCGCGCGCTGCAGGGCTTGGGCAAGAAGTCGGCGACCGAGACCGACTCCGTCTCGGCGACTGAAGTGCCGAACTCCTGGTTCGCCGCGGGCGGCCTGCTCGCGGGCTCGGGCGTCATCTTCGTGGCTCACGCCTACTTCGACGTGCCCTGGCACTACGGCGTGCTGGCCGTGTTCATGACCTTCCTGCTCTCCCTCGTCGCCTGCCGCGCCACCGGAGAGTCCGACATCACGCCCGTGGGCGCCATGGGCAAGATCATGCAGCTGACCTACGGCGTGCTCATCCCCCAGTCGACCACCGCCAACCTGATGACGGCCAGCATCACCGCCAGCGCCGCCGGCTCGGCCGCCGACCTCTTGAATGACCTCAAGAGCGGCTACCTCCTCGGGGCCAACCCGCGCCGCCAGTTCGTCGCCCAGTTCGCCGGCATCTTCTCGGGGACGATCGCGACGGTCTGGGGCTTTCGCCTGCTCGTCCCCGACGCGACGACCTTGCTCGGGGACGGTGACAAGCAGCCCACCTTCCCCGCCCCCGCCGCCCAGGCCTGGAAGGCGGTGGCCGAGGTCTTCAAGTACGGCATCGAGAACATGCACCCGATGCACCAGACCGCCATCTTCTGGGGTCTCGGCCTCGGCGTGGTGATGGTCCTCCTGGAGGTGGTCTTCCCGAAGGCGCGGGCCTGGCTCCCCTCGGCCACCGGCATCGGGCTCGGGCTCATCCTGCCCTTCAACTACCCGCTGTCCATGCTGCTCGGCGCGATCATCGGCTGGATGTGGCACAAGAAGAGCGCCGCCACGGCCGACGACTACCTCATCCCCGTCTCTTCGGGCATCATCGCCGGGATCTCGATCATGGGCGTGGTGATCGCCGTCCTCAACAACATGGTCATCGCGAACCTGTAGAGGCGAGCCATGCCGCAGCTCAAGCTCCTGAGCTTCCCTGACCTGATCGACCTCCTGTTCACGGTGCCGGAGGTCGAGGCCGAGATCCACAGACGGTACGAGGTCACCGGCTCCATCCTCGTCTGCGACTTCACGGGCATGGTGCGCAGGACGCGCGCCGATGGCATCGTCTACGCCCTCGCCCTCGCTCGCGCCGCCGAGCGGGCCCTGATGCCCGCCATCTCCGACCAGGGCGGCGAGATCATCAAGCGGGTGGCCGACACCTTCTTCGCGGTCTTCCCCTCCCCGGCCACCGCCCTCCTGGCCGCCCTCGACGCCAATCGCCGCGCCCACACCTTCAACCACGACCGCACCGGCCACATCGGCGACGGTCGCCGGAACGACCCCATCTGGCCGGGCATCGGCCTCGGCCACGGCACCTTGCTCGTGGTGCCCAGGGAGGACGTGTACGGAGACGAGGTGAACCGAGCCTTCGTCCTCGGCGAAGACGTCGCGGCCGGCGGCGAGACCCTGTGCACGGAGGCCTTCCTCCAGGCCCTGGGCACCTTGCCCGATGGAGTTGGGGCCTTCCGAGCCCCGCACGATCGCGAGATAGAGGCCGGATTCCCCTTTCAAGTCCTGAAGGACTACAGGGGAGACTGAACCTCCCCTCTCCCCACCTTGCCACTCCACTTGGAGCCAGAATGCGACTCCCTCCCCTGCTGGGCCTCTTCGGAGCGCTCCTCTTGAGCCTGCCCGCCGCGGCCAAAGAGCCCTCCCCGTACCCCTCCCACACCACCGGCAACGTCGGCCTGGAGATGATGGCCGGCGGCTTAGGCGGCGTGGTCGTCGGTTCCGTGCTGCTGGTCAAGGGGACGACCGGCGCGTTCGCCTCCTCCTTTGACACCGCCCTCAGCGGGAAGGCAGACGGCTCTGGCGAAAAAGCGGCGAATAACCTGATATTTGGCATCGGGCTCGTCGGCGTTGGCGGAGCGGCCTACATCGTCGGCGCGCCTGTCGCCACGGCGGGCACCACGGTCACGGCGAAGCGGCTCAAGAAGGCCGGTCAAGACGTGAACATGCGCGGCGCCTGGACGAGCGTGGCCGGCTCCAGCCTCGCCGGCGTGGGCCTGCTCACCTTCGGCAAGCCCGGCTCCGGATTCCTCCTCACGGGCGGCACGCTCACGGCGGGCATCGGCGCCCTCGTGCAGCGCGGCGAGAACCTGCGGGTCGGCAAGTCCTCGGGCCTCTTGCTCAAGCGGAAGGACCGCGTCGCGATGACCGTCACCCCGACGGGCGAGGGCCTCGCCCTGGTCGGCAGCTTCTGAGCGCACGCGCGGGCCGCCCCCTCTTCACGGCCGCGCGGTGGGCACCTGTCCCTGGACGATCACGAGGCCGGCCTTACACAGCCAGGTGACGCTGCGCTGGATGGCCCACGGTCGCCGCCCGGGGGCGCCGCGCATGAGCTCACCCACGGGCTTCGGCCCCGTGGTGAGGGTGCGGTACAGCCACTCGACGTCGTCACCGCCCGCCATGCCGGCGCTGCCCGATGAGAGCAGGGGGCTCGAGAGCGCCACCTTCCAGGCCTCCAGCGGGAGCCCGGCGAGCGCGATGACGACGCTGCTCTCGTCGAAGGTGGCGGTGGCGTAGTGCCGATAGAGGTGGAGCGGATCGGGCACAGCGGCGGTGCCCGTCGGGCGGGCTGGGACCTCGGCGGGGCCCGCCGCGCGGCGGATCGCCTGCTGCTCCGCCCAGAGCGCCCGATATTGGCCGTACACCCTCTCCCAGGAATAGACGGACCGCGCCCGCTCGCGGCCGGAGTCGCCCATGCGCCGGCGTAAGGCGGGGTCGGCGAGGAGGGCGGCGTAAGCCTCGACGGCGGCGGCGATGTCGACCGAGACGTTGAGCGCCAGCGCGCCGACCGTGAGGTCGTAGGTGTCGAGGTTGGCGTGGTGGCGCTGCGCGATCGTCCCGCCGAGGCCCGGTGGGCTCATCATCGTGGGCACGAGGATGCCGTCCAGGCCGTCTCGGACGGTCTCCCGATAGCCGTTCCAGTCTGACACCACGACCGGAAGCCCAGCGGCCATCGCCTCGAGGGGGGTGAGCCCGAAGGTCTCCTGCACGTTGTCGGCGAGGGAGGTGAAGAGGTCGGCGAGGGCCCAGACGTCCCGCCGCCAAGCGGGCTCGCGGCCATCGATGAAGTGGTGGCGGATCGTGGGAGCGATGAGGGCTGCCGCGTCCCGAAAGCCTCGCTCGAGGCTCTCTCCGGCGAACCACCCCGCCTGGACGAGGTGTACGACCTTGCCGGTTCGCCGGGCCGCCGCCTCGAGGGCCGCGTACATCGGCCACGGGTTGGCCTTGGCGTGCCAGGCCAGCCGACCGACGAAGAGCACGACCACGTCGTCCTCCCCGACGCCGAGCTCCGCCCGCCGGGCCTGCCGCGCCGCCTGTCGGTCTGCGGGACGGGTGTCGAATTCCTCAAGGTGCACGCCGAGGGGGATGACCGGGAGCGAGAGGCGCACCCGCGGCACCTCGGGCATCCGCCAGCGCTCGGCGAGGTGCTGGCCGAGGGCCTCGAAGTGCCCCTCCACGACCCTCCGGACGGCCTCTGAGGTGCAGATGAGGGCGTCCCAGGGCTCGAGCGGCGCGGTCACCATCTGGGCGAAGGCCCGCTGCACGCCGAGGCTGGCGACGGTGTGGGTGACGCCGGTGATGCACCAGCTTCGGGGGTCTAGGGCCTGGCGGGTCCAGGCCTCGTCGCCGAGCACGGGATCGGGCCGGTAGAGGCCCCCCGCGGCGTGCAGCCCCTCGGCCTCGCCCCAGCGGATCCAACGGTACCGCCGCTCTGGAGCGCCGAGCGAGCGCTGCAAGGATCGAAATCGAACCACCTCGTCACGGGAGGTGGCCGCCACCGCGAGCTCCTCCGCCGGCTCATACCGGGCCACGGCGGAGAGGAAGGCGCTGCTCGCCACCTGCCGCCCCATCATCTTCTGGCTCGGATCGTACTCGGCGCTCAGGTACAGGATCGCAGGTGTGCTCAAGAGCGAAGCCCCCCTCACCCACTGGCCCGGGACTGGGAACGGGTCAAGAGGGGAGGAGGGGGAGCGGGTGGCCATCAACCTGAACCTGGAGCTCACGGACCACTGCAACATCAAGTGCAAGATGTGCAGTCAGTCCTTGCGAGACGAAGCCCACGGCGTGCCGATGCGCTTCATGGACTGGGCCACCTGGCGCCGGGCGCTGCTCGGCCTTCAGGACATGGCCGAGGACGTCCACCTTTGCCCCCACTGGCTGGGTGAGCCGACGATCCACCCGGAATTTGACCGATTCGTCGAGTACGCCTTCGCGGTCAACGGCTCGAACCGCCTGTTCCGCGAGTTCAAGCTCCACACGAACGGGGTCGTCTTCGGCGAGGCCCGCGCCCGCCTGCTGCTGCGGCTGGCCAACCAGCCCGGCCAGCAGCCGGACACCTTTCGGTTCTTACACTTCTCCATCGACGCCTGGAGCCCCGCCGTCTACCGCGACGTCAAGGGCGCCGATCGCAGAGATCAGGTGTTCCGGAACATCGAGCGCTTCCTCAGCCTCCGCGCCGAGCTGGGCCTGCAGCGCCCCTACGCCACCCTCGCCTTCGTGGTCCAGCCCGGTAACGCCGCCGAGGCCCTCGCCTTCCGCGACCACTGGCGCGATCTCCTCCACGCCCTCGGACGGGAGGTCGCCGAGACCTGGGACTGGCCCTCCCGCGAGCTCGACACGATCTACTTCCGTCCGCTCAACACCGGCGATCAGGCAGCCTCCGACGCCCTTCACGCGAGGGTTTGTCGCGAGCTCGGCCTGACGAATCTGGCCGGCTCCCGATTGCGCGCCGCGGAGAGCTTCTGAGCCGCCCGATCATGCGCTAAGATGCGCGCTGCCCTGCCTCGCTGCCATCCCTCTCATCGGGGGCTCCCTTGATCCGCGCGTCGAACGCACTCGCAACCGTGACCTTCTTCCTCGCCGCCTGCGGCGGGGGCATCACCAACGACGCCGGTAAGATCGATGGCGGCGGCGGCGACGACGGCGAGGGTCAGCCGAACTTCGTCGTCGACGCCGCTGAGCTCGACTTCGGTCTGGTGGAGGTCAACGCCATCGAGGCCCGGTCCTTGAACCTCACGAACACCGGGACCGGGATGCTCGAGGTCTCCGAGCTCACCATCGACCTCCCGGAGTTCTCGGCCACCGCCGGCGCCGGCCTCCAGGTCGCGCCGGGCGGCACCAACACCGTCGGCTTCAACTACCTGCCGCTCGACTTTGCGAGTGACGTGGGCACGGTCACGATCACCACGAATGATCCCGACTCCCCCACCATCACCGTGACCCTGCGCGGCGCCCCCCTCCTCGACACCGACGGCGACGGCTACAACGACACCAACGCTGGCGGCGACGACTGTGACGACGACGACGCCGACGTCCACCCCGGCGCCGCCGACGAGTTCTACGACGGCGTCGACGCGAACTGCGACGGGGCCGACGAGTACGATCAGGACGGCGACGGCTTCCAGACCTCGGTGTGGAACGACGACGCCACCGCGGGCGGCGGCGACTGCCAGGACGCCAACGCCGAGATCCACCCCGGCGCCACCGACGTCTTCTACGACGGCATCGACTCCAACTGCGATGGCGTCAACGACTTCGACCAGGACAACGACGGCTTTGAGTCCGCCGCCTATGGCCGAGGGGATGACTGCGACGACCTCGACGCCGAGGTCAACCCCGACAACGTCGAGACCTGGAACACCCTCGACGACGACTGCGACGGCGAGGCCGACAACGACGTCCCCGCCTACGCCGCGAGCTTGACCTACGTGGGCGCCCAGCCCGGCGACAAGTTCGGCTACCGCGTGCTCGTGGCCGACCTCGACGAAGACGGCAGCGACGACCTCGTCGCCGGCGCCTACGCCTACAGCGGCAACAAGGGCGGCGTCGCCCTCTACGACGGCAGCTCGCTCGCCGCCGACGGCAGCGACCTCGAGGACGCCGACAACTACTTCTCCGGCACCGGCGCCTCCGACGCGCTCGGCGCCGAGCTCGCCGTGCTCGAGGGCACCACCGGGACAGCGGGCCCCTACCTCGCGATCGGCGCGCCGGGCGCCAACAGCAGCATGGGCGCGGTCTACCTGCTCGCCGGCGCCGACGCGATGTCGGCCGGTGACACCTCCAACGCCCAGGTCACCCTCAACGGGGACAGCTCCGGCTACTACCTCGGCCGCGGCCTCGCCTCCGACCTCGACCTCAACGGCGATGGTCAGGACGAGCTCTTCGGCTACTACGCCGCCAGCACCAGCGCGACGGCGGCGCCCTACCTCTTCCTCCAGTACGGGGACGTCGCCGCGGGCACCACGATGTCGCTCGCCAGCGTAGACGCCCGCTTCACCACGGACGGCGGCGGCGGGTCGATCTACACCGCGGCCATGTACAACAGCTTCTCCAGCGGCGGCGACCTCGACGGCGACGGCTACGAGGACATCGTCTACTGCGACCACCTCTCCGACTACGGCGCCACCAACGACGGCGCGGTCTGGGCCCTCTGGGGCAAGGCCCCTCAGTATGTCTCCGCCTCCGCGCAGAACCTCGAGACCTTCGCCACGGTGGTCGCCCACGGCGACAACTACGAGCGCCTCGGCTGGCTCTGCGCGATCGGCCCCGACTGGGACGGCGACGGCGACGGCGAGCTCTGGATGTACAACCGCGGCACGCTCACCATGTACATGGTGCCCGGCGGCTCCGACGTGCGTGACTCGAGCATCGACTATCAGTCGATGGCCGCGGTCACCTACGAGTTTGGCGCCTCGGACCCCAGCCCCATCGTGATGCGGCCGGTCGGTGACTTCACCGGCGACGGCGTCTCCGAGTGGGGTGTCGGGATGGAGGCCGACAGCGATCCGGGCAACCTGCTCATCTGGTCGAGCGAGAACCAGACCGCGGGCCTCGACTCCACCTCCGACGCCTTCGGTGACATCACGGGCGAGTACGACACCGACCTCGCCTTCTACAACGTGAACTACGCCGCCTCGCTCAGCCCTCGCCCCGGCGACCTCAACGGAGACGGCGCGCAAGACCTCGTGGTCGGCGACTACGGCTGGGGCAACACCTCGACCAGCGCCAACAAGGGCACGGTCTACATCAGCTTCTCCGGCCTCGGGCTCTAAGGCCGGGGGCCCCCGCGGAGGGCCCGCTCGAGGGCGTCGATCAGGCGATCGATCTGCTCCGGGCGGTGCTCGGCCGAGAGCGTCACCCGCAGGCGCTCGGTGCCGGGCGCCACCGTGGGCGGGCGGATCCCGCTCACGTAGAAGCCGGCGGCGAGCAGGCGCTCGGCCACGATCATGGTCGCCGGGCCAAGCTCGATCGGCACGATGTGGGCGGCGCCGGGCGCGGGGAGGCCGATCGACCACAGGCCGGCGCGGAGGCGACGCACATTGGCGGAGAGGCGCTCCCGACGGGCATCATCGGCGAGCTCGAGCGCCACGAGCGCCGCCCTCGCCGCCGGCTCGGCGAGGCCGGTGGTGAAGAGGAAGGCGCGCGCCTGGGAGGTGAGCAGCGCCTTGAGCTCCGGCGGACCGACCACGAAGGCCCCCATCGAGCCGAGCGCCTTGCCGAAGGTGCCGACGACGAAGTCGGGCACGAGGCCTTGGGCGAAGCTCTCCCCCCGCCCACCCGGCCCGATGGCCCCCACCGCGTGGGCCTCATCGACGCAGAGCCAGGCGCCGCCCATGTTCCGGTAGAGGCTCACGAGGTCGGGCACGTCGCCGTCCATCGAGAACAGGCCCTCCGTGACGACGAGGCGAGCCCCAGCGGGCACGGCGAGGCTCCCGTGCGGCAGGATGGCGCGGTCCGCCTTGGAGAGGCGGATGCCGTCGATGATCGAGGCGTGGTTGAGCGCGTCGCTGACCACGAGGTCGCCCGCCTCGAGGAGCGTCGTCATCAGCCCCTGGTTGGCGTGCCAGCCGGAGCTGAACAGGGTGACCGGGCGGCCGTAGAGCCCCTCGAGGCGGTCCTCGAGGGCGTGGTGGACGGGCCGGTCGCCGGAGATCAGCCGCGCCGATCCAGAGCCCGCGCCGCGCCAGGCCGCGACCACCGCCGGGTGCAACGCGAGGCCGAGGTAGTCGTTCGAGCAGAAGACATCGACCGGCTGCCCGTCGAGGAGCCCCTCGGTGGGGCTCACCATCGAGAGCGGCCGCAGCACACGCCGCAGTCCGGCCCGGTCGACCGCGGCGACCCGCGCCGCCAGCCGCGCGTACCGATCGGTCAAGGGAGCGCCGCGGCTCCGACCCCCGGCTTGTCGGCCAGACCTGCGAGATCGGTGCCCTCGCCGCGGATCGAGGGCGGCACCGAGGGCGGGTGCGGCGCGTGCGGCGGCGGGCGGATGATGAGGCCGAGAGACTCGAGCAGGGCGTGATCATCGACGAGGGCCCGCCCGCCGGTGGTGAGGTAGTTGCCGAGCATCACGCCGTTCGCCCCCGCCTTGAACATGCTGCCCTGCTGGTCCTCGAGGTTCATCTCCCGGCCCCCGCAGACGAGGAGGTCCTTCGTCGGCAACATCAGCCGGTAGATCGCGATGATCTTAAGGCAGTCGACGGGCCGGAGCTCCCGGAGGCCCTCGAGCGGGGTGCCCGGCCGCGCGTTCAGGAAGTTGATGGGCACGCTGTCGACGTCGAGAGCGCGGAGCTCCTCGGCCATCTCCACCCGCTGCGCCCAGCTCTCGCCCATCCCGAAGATGCCGCCCGAGCAGACGTACATGCCGAGCTCCTTGGCGGCCTTGATGGTCTCCACCTCCTCGTCGTAGGTGTGGGACTCCACGATGGTGCTGTGGAAGGAGCGGGCGGTCTCGAGGTTGTGGTGCATCGACTGCATGCCGGCCGCCTGGAGGCGCGAGAGGTTCGCCTTCGTCATCAGGCCGAGGCTGGCGCAGGTCTGCAGCCCGGTCTCGGCGCGGATGCGCTGGAAGGCGGTCTCGAGGGTGCGGAGCTCCGGCTCCTTGTCCACCGCGCGCCCCGACATCACGATGCTGAATTCGCGCACGCCGCTCGCGAAGGCGGCGGCCGCCTCACCCACGAGGGTGTCCGCCGACTTCACGGCGTACTTGGGGGCCTCCGTGTCAAAGTGGGCGGACTGAGAGCAGAAGTTGCACTTCTCAGGGCAGCGGCCGGACTTCGCGTTGGAGATCCCGCAGGTGTTGACGAAGTCCCCCTTGTGGAAGCGGCGGAGGGCGTCGGTGGTGGCAAAGAGCTCCCGAAGGGCGCCCGGATCGTCGAGCAGGGCGATGGCCTCAGCCTCGGCGGCAGAGATGCCCACGCCACGCTCCCCCCGCGCGCGGATGTCTCCCCAGTCGAGGGCGCGCTCCGGACGGCCGGGGGCAGGACGGTCGGCGCCTTCTTCGTTCCCATCTTCGAACATTGGGAGTCCTCCAGACCCCGCGACCTAGCCGCGGCGCGGGGCCTCCGCAAGCGCCGGGGCCGGCTTTCCGCACCCCCGCGGCCACGGCTGGACCGCCGGCTATAGGTGGCTGCGGATCAAGGCCTCGTGGGCGAGGATGTTCTGCGAGCACTCCCGACAGCGGGGGAGCGGCTCCTGACGCAGCATCCCCTCCCGCACCCGGTGGAGGAAGGGGTCGTCCCGCCAGAGCGCGGCGAGCGGCTGATCGGCCGCGCTCCCCCCCTCGCCCGCCAGCACGCAGCAGGGGGAGCTGCGGCCATCGGCCTGGATCACGAGGTAGTGCCAGGCCTTGAGGCAGGGGGCGCCCCTCAACCCGGGCAGCGGCGGCGCCTCCACCCGCGTGTCCCCGCGATCGAGGCCCCCCGGGCGGAGGAAGTGCCGGAGCGTGGTCTCGACGCCGAGCCGCTCGGCCTCCTCGAGGGCCCGGGCCGCGATCGCCGGCACCTGGGCGGCCTCCTCCGGCAGCAGGCGGAGCGCGAGCTGCTCGGGCCGATAGGCGATGAGGGCGTCAAAATCGACCCGCCCCGCGCCGAGCGCGTGGGCGAGGCGGATCATGTCGGGGAGCGTGCGGAAGTTGAGCCGGGTCATCACGAAGTGGAGGGCGACCCGGGTCTTCTCGAGGCCCCGCGCCCGGCGCGCCACCGACAGGCGGCAGGTGTTCTGCACCGTCCGCCGAAAGGCCCCCGGCACCCCGCGCAGGCGGTCATGGATCGCGGCGTCGGGCCCGTCGAGAGAGACGTGCACCTCGTCCCAGCCGGTGTCGAGGAGCTGATCGACGAGGGCCGGCCCGAGCAGCGTCCCGTTGGTGGTGAGGATCCCCTCGAGGCCGAGCGCCTTCACGCGGGCCATCAGCGGGGCGATGGCGTCTTTGCGGAGCAGGGGCTCTCCCCCGCCGAGGATGAAGACACGGCGCACCCCCATCGCCGCGCCCTCCTCCACGAGGCCGAGCAGCCGATCGCGGGACAGCTCCCCCACCGGGGCGCGGTGCCGATCGGTGGTGTCGCAGAAGGCGCAGCTCAGGTTGCACGCGAGCGTGGGGTAGAGCTCCAGCGTCAGCGGCCCTTGGACCCCCTCCCGCTCCCACCGGGCCACCCGCGCCGCCACGTTCGCCGGGTGTAGGGGGTCGAGCGGAATGCCAGCCGGGTCCATCCGCTCACCCTACCATCGCCTCGCAGGCTCCCCAGCCCTGCGGGCGCCCGCCCGATGGCAGGAGGGTCTGGAGTAGAGATACACTGAGCCCATGCGCACCCTGCTCCTGCCCCACACCACCGCCCGCCTCCACCTCTCGCTCGCCTTGTCCGCTGCCGCGCTGGGCCTCGGCTCCTGCGGCGGGAGCGGCGATCAGGTCGACACCTCCGCCGCCGATCTGCCCTTCTGCGAGAAGGTGTTGGACGCCAACACCCAGGAGGGCGCAGAGGGCGGCGGTAACGGAGCCAGCGGCTACGTCTTCGGCCGGCTGATGACCGACGTGACCGAGGACCTCCACGATCCGCAGTTCGTGGCCTTCGTGGAGTACGCCCTCGAGAACACCGACGTCGGTGGGGCGCAGCGACAAGGGGAGAGTGACCAAGAGGGCACCTTCACCGAGTACCTCGGCGAGGGGAACTGGCACATCCGCATCAGCGCCTTCAAGGGCGGCTACCACTGCAACACCGAGATGGACTTCACCGTCGACGCAGGCGACACGACCAACCTCTGCATCGACATGCAGTGCGAGTGAAGTGAGGGCGGCTGCAGCGCCCCGCCGCTCGCTCCACCGCCTTCAGGGCCGCAGGCGCGCCAGCAGGCCCTTGAAGGTCGGATCGACGATGGCGAGGCGAGGCATGCCCGCCGCCAGCAGGTACACCGGCGCCACCGGGTTGGCGGCGTGGATGACGAGCACCGCCCCGTCCCCCACGAGCGCGATGGGCACGTGCTGAGGCGCCGCCTCTGGGCTGAGGCCGGCCGCCCGGGCGGCGGCGTCGAGGCCCGGATCGTCAAAGGAGACAGCGAAGGGCTCCCCCAAGGGTCTCCCCGGCAGGCTGCGGAGCCGCCGCCCGGCGTAGGTCACCCAGCGACGCTGCTCGAGAAACTCCCGGTAGATCCTGGGGAGCGTGGCCCTCCACACGTCCTCGACGATGTCGGGGTGGGGGCCATCCACGAAGAGCGCCCAGCCCGCCGCCGACCGCTCCGCCTGCAGGGCCCGCCAGCGCGCCTCCGCCGCCACCTCGTCCTCGAGCAGCTCGACCACGCGAACGCTGGCGCGATCGACCGGCCCTTCCCATTGGGTGAGCTCCACGCCGTCGCGATCGACGTCCCAGCGCTCCCCCTCTCGCAGATAGAGTCGATAGTGTCGGCTCCTGTCTTTGACGGAGAAGAAGTCCTCGCCCTCCGTCAATCGTGACCGATCCCCCGCGACGAGGCTCCAGTAGTCCCCCTCCTGTAGCGTCAGCCACACGCGGTAGCGGGCGTACTTCGCCGCTCGCTCTGGGGTCTCGAAGCTGCGCACCTCGGCCCGCGGGGGCGTCGCCCGGGGGCCCACCTCCGTACGATAGGCCTCTCGCCGCACCGACACCGAGCGCGCGAGCGGGTTCAGCTCGATCTCCAATACCTGCGTGAAGGAGACCTGCGTGAGCGAGCCATCCACCCGACGGAATCGATAGAGCACCTACTGGGCCATCAGGTAGAGGATGCCCGGGAACCAGCGCTCCATCAGCTCCGGCCCGTGCAGCACATAGACCACCGCCGCCACGGCGATGAAGGGCCCGAAGGGCAGCGCCAGCGACAGGCCACCGCGGCGCAAGAGGGTGACCGGCACCCCGACCATCGCCCCGATGACCGAGGACACGAAGATCACGAAGGGCACCGCCGGCCAGAGCCCGAGGAAGGCCCCGATCATCGCCAGCAGCTTGGCGTCGCCCATCCCCATCCCCTCTCGGCGGCGCACGAGCCAATAGAGGCCCATTACGGCGAGCAGCGAGCCCCCGCCAAAGAAGGCGCCGAGCACCGACTGCCGCCACGGCACCGCCGCCGGATAGTCGAGCCAGCCGAGCAGGAGGGCGGCGCCGATGCCGAAGGGGGCCGCGTAGATCGACAGCTCATCGGGGATGATGGTGTGGCGCAGATCGATGTAGGTCTCGGCGACGAGCATCGCCACAAAGACGAGCATGACCAGGAAGCCCGCCGCGTGCGGCAGATCGAGGGCGTCCGAGCCGGGGATGAGGCGCCGGAAGAGGAGCCAGCTGAGCAGCCCCGTGAGGAGCTCGATCGTCGGATAGAGCGAGGAGATGGGGCTCTTGCAGTCCCGACACCGCCCGCGGAGGATCAGCCAGGACAGGACCGGCACGTTGTCATAGGGCCGGATGCCGTGGCCGCAGGTGGGGCAGTGGCTCGGCGGGCTCACCACCGAGCGGTCGAGCGGGAGCCGGGCGATGACCACGTTGAGGAAGCTCCCGATGAGGAGCCCGAGCACGAGGGAGACACCCTGGAAATAGAGGTAGAGCCCCTCCGGCGTCACTTGATGTCCCGTCGCTGAAAGACGGCGATGGCGGCGGCCAGCACGGCGGCGGTGTACCCGAGGCCATAGGCGACGGTGGCCGGGATGCGCTCCCAAGGCACAGGCCGCTCGTGGACCGCGAGGTCCCGGATGTTGAACATCTCGAGGTTGGGCAACACCCAATAGAGCAGGCGGGAGATCTGCTGCACCACCGGGCTCTCCGCCTGGCTCCCGAACAGCCAGATGTCATCGACGAGGTGCCCGATCACGAAGACCGCCATCGTGAAGAAGGTGGCGGTGGTGGGGGAGGAGTAGGTGCTGAACAGGGTGGACCAGGCGCAGAGCAGGCCGAGCTCCACCATCAGGAGCCCCACCGAGACGAAGACGATGGTGGGCGGGAAATGCTGCTGGACGCTCACCTGGAGCGTATAGACCAGGAGCAGGAAGCCCACCTCGACGGCGAGCGTGAGCATCAGCCCTGCGTATTTCCCGAGGATGAACATCCACCGTGGGATGGGCTTGGAGAGGATCGTATAGACCGTCTTTCGCTCCAGCTCCTTATAGACCAGGGACACACCCAGGAACATGGCGATGATCGAGCCAAAGAGCGCGATCGCCCCCTGCCCGATCGAGCGGATCACCTTGTCTTGATCGCCGACGGTGACATGTTTCAGCGCCAACGACAGCAGGATGACCCCCGCCGCGAAGAAGAGGATGCTGTAGAGGATTCGGTCGCGCACCGCCTCTCGAAAGGTGTTGAGCGCGAGCGCGAGGAGGCGGCTCATGAGAGCACCCCCACGGTGTCGGCCTTCACGGGGCGGGCCCGCTCCACCTCGTCGAGCAGGACGTCCTCCAGGGTCTCTCGAATGGGGGTGACCTCCAGGACCCGCAGGCCCTGCTGAATCGCCCGCCGTAGGGCCGCATCGACCGCCTCGGGCGGGAGGCGGAGCACCCGCGTCTCGCCCTCGACGCGCACCGCCTCGCCGGGGAGCTCCACCGCCTGCGACCCCTCGACCGTCACATCGACGTAGCGCACCCGGTGGCCGATGAGCTCGGCCACGGTGCCTTGCCCGCGCAGCTTGCCGCCGACCACGATCGCCACCCGATCGCAGAGGGTCTCGATGTCGTGGAGGATGTGGCTGCTGAAGAAGACCGTGCGCCCCCGCTTGCCCTCCTCGGCGATGAGGTCACGGACGAGGGCCCGGCCGAGCGGATCGAGGCCGCTCATCGGCTCGTCAAGCACGAGCAGCTCGGGATCGTGGAGGAGGGCCTGGCACAGGCCGACCCGCTGCAGCATGCCCTTGGAGTAGCGGCCGAGCGGCACGTCGGCGAAGCGTTGGAGCTCCACCCGCTCGAGCAGGGGCTCCATCTGGCGGACCCGCTCCGCCTTGCCCATGCCCAGCAGCTCCCCGTAGAAGTGCAAGAGCTCGCGGGCCGTGAGGTGCTCGTAGAAGTAGGGCCGCTCGGGCAAGAAGCCCACGCGCCGCCGCGACTCGGGATCGGTGTGGGGCATGCCCATCACGTAGGCCCGGCCGCTGTCGGCCTTGTGCATGCCCATCAGCACCTTGATCGTGGTGGTCTTGCCGGCGCCGTTGGGGCCGACGAAGCCGAAGATCTGCCCACGCTCCACGCAGAGATCGAGGCCGGTCAGCCCGACCACAGGCTTCTTCCAGAAGTCGCTGCGGTACAGCTTGCCGAGGCCCTCGGTCCAGATGGCGGCGCGCTCGGGTGAAGAGGGGGGGGCGTCCATGGCGCGACCTTAACGCCGCGCGGGTCGAACCTTCCACCCCTTCCGCGTCAGCCAGCCCTGGACCTTGTCGTCGGGGTAGGCGCCTGCGCTCTGCCAGTTGCAGCGGGTGCAGAGCGGGCCGCTGTCGGCGAAGCGCCCCTCCACCTGGGCGAGCCGCCAGCGGTTCAAGGTCTCGCTGTCCCAGATCTCGGAGAGGGGCTGCTCGCGCAGGTTCCCGAGGCGGTTCACGAGGTGCTCGTCGAGGCAGCAGGTGGTGACGTCTCCGCCGACGTGCACCATCGGCGTGCTCCAGAGGCCGGCGCAGGGCGGGCGGGCGGGGGCGGCGGGCGCGGATCGTTGGGCCATGGCACCCCCTATCCGAGCGCCGCGACCGCGCTGGCCCCGGGGCGGAGGGATGGTAGGCTGCCCGGGTGCAGCGCCCGCCCCACCTCCCCGGAAGCTACCTCGTCGTCGAGCTGACCAACCGGTGCAGCCTCGCCTGCGTACACTGCTCGGTGGCCGAGGAGGGGCACGCCCACCACGCTCACACCGGCTATCTGGACCCTCTGCTCTTCGAGGCGCTGGTCGACGATCTCATCGATGTGGGCGCCCGCTTCGACACCCTCATCCTCTTCTGGCTGGGCGAGCCCCTGCTGCACCCCCACTGGAGCACGATCTGGCGTCACGGCCTGCGGGCGGCGGCGGCCCACGGCACATTCGGCAAGGTCGAGGTCCACACGAACGCCACTCACCTCACGCCGGCCCGCGTCAAGGCCGCCCTCAACGGCGCCGAGGTGCCCCAGGTCTGGCACTTCTCTTTGGACGCCGCGACCCAGGCCACCTACACACGGGTCAAGGGGATGGACCGCTTCCCGAAGGTGGTCGATCAGGTCACCCACCTGCTCTCCGAGAAGGCCCGCACCGGCGCCCGCTGGCCCCGGCCGGTCTTCCAGTTCATCGTCGGCTCGAACAACCACCACGAGGCTGCCCCCTTCCGCGCCCACTGGGAGGGGGTCTGTCGGCGGCTCGGCCTCCCCGTCCGGGCGGCGGCCGGCCACGTGCCCCCGGGCGAGGACGCGATCGTGTTCTTTCGCCAGCTCGACTGCCCCACAGCGGCGGAGCAGGCCCGCGAGAACCAGCGCTTCCGCGACACGATGCAGGCGATGGGCCTGCCCCTGCCCGCCGAGGCCGCCAAGGGGGAGACGGTCGAGGCCTCGAACCGGTCGGCCTGCTCCGGCTTCTGGAAGAGCCCAGTCGTCTCCTGGCAGGGAGAGGTCACGACCTGCACCCGCGACAACCTGCTCGAGAACACGCTCGGCTCCCTGCGAGAGGCCCCCTTCTCGGCCCTCTGGTGGGGCGGGTTGATGCGCGGCCGCCGCGCGCGCGTGGGAGCGGGAGACTACTCCGGCCTCTCCCTCTGTGAGACCTGCTTCATCCCCAGGAGCCTCAATCACACGGGCCTCAGCCCCGACGACCTGCGCCGACAGGCCGAGCACGACCGGGGCCCCGTCCCCCTCTCGGCGGGGCCGTCTTGATCCCCGGCCTCCCCCAGATCGCGGGTCGACTCGACCACGCGCTCGACCGCGCCCACCTCCGCCGCGCGCCCGGGCGCCCGCGCCAGATCCACCTCTCCGTGACGGATCGCTGCTTTCTGCCCTGTCTGCACTGTGACATCTGGAAGAACAAGACCCCCGACCTCCCGACAGAGGTCTGGGCCGACGTCATTGACCGCCTGTCAGACTGGTGCGCACCCGCCGCCATGAATTTTGTGGGCGGAGAGCCCCTGCTGCGAAAGGACCTCGAGTCCCTGATGGCGCGGGCCACCTCGCGAGGCTTCGAGGTCAGCTTCAACACCAACGCCTGGCTGCTCACCGAGCGGCGCGCCGCCGCCATCACCGAGGCCGGCGTCTCGATCTGCTACCTCAGCCTGGATGGCGCCCGCCGAGAGACGGTCGACCACAGCCGCGGCCGGGCCGGCACCTTCGACAAGGTGATGGAGGTCATCGCGCGCTTCCGGGGGCAGCCGAACCCCCGCGTCGTGCTGGCGAGCATCCTCCACGCCGGCAACGCCGAGGAGATCCCCGAGCTCCTCTCCCTCGTCCGCGCGGAGGGGCTCCAGCTCGTCATTCAGCCGCTCTATCAGAACTTCGGAGAGGTCGCCTTTGACCCCGACTGGTGGAAGACCTCCCCCTTCTTCCCGCGCGACGAGGCCGCCCTCTCCCGCGTCTGCGGTGCGCTCGACACGCTGATCGCCGAGCGACAGCGGGGCGGCCCCGTCTGCAACGCCGTCGAGCAGCTCCACGCGATGAAGGGCCACTTTCGCGACCCCGCCCGCGACAACGGGCTCCTCTGTCGCGCCGGCCACTCAGACCTCAGCTTCGACCCCCACGGCAACATCCGCCTCTGTTACTTCCTCGAGCCGGTCGGCACCGTCTTTGACCCTGCGCCCCTCCCCCTGCTCTGGGACGGCTACACCGCCCTCCGGCGACGCTGGGAGGTCAGCCGCTGTGACCGGCACTGCAACCTGCTCAACTGCAACTTCTCCGCCTAGGCACGAGCCCCCCGGCTACTCCCCCGGCCCCGAGTCCCCCATGAACCGCCCGCCGCTGTCCGCCCTCCTCCTGCCGCTGCTCCTCGCCTGCGGGGACCACCTCCTCACAAACAGCAAGGGGGGCGGCCCCGATCCGGTGCTCGCCGTCTCCCCGTCGAGCCTCGAGTTCACCGAGGCCGGCTCGGCCAACGTGAAGGTCGAGAGCGTCGGCGAGGCGACGCTCAACCTCACCGCGATCGGCCTCCGCGAGGCCGGGCCCTTCACCGTCACGACCCCCGCTGGCCTGCCGGGCGTGCTCCTGCCGGGTGAGTCGGCCGAGCTGGTCGTGACCTGGAGCCCCGCCACCGACGAAGACGCCGGCTGGCTCGACCTCGTCTCCGACGATCCCGTCGCCCCGCTCCAGAGCGTCGCCCTCCACGGCCTCCTCGACGGCGGCACCGATGGCACCGACGGCACCGACGGCACCGACGGCACCGACGGCACCGACGGCACCGACGGCACCGACGGCACTGACGGCACCGACGGCACTGATGGCGGCACCGACAGCGGAGACCTCTTCGCAGACGCCACCCTCAGCCCCGCCGAGGCCAACCTCGACGCCCTCGTCGGCGCCACCGACTCCGCCACCTTCACCCTCACCAACACCGGCGACGCCGAGCTCAGCTTCACCGGCAGCCTCAGCGATCCCACCTTCACCCTCACCGCCCCCACCGCCTGGCCGCTCACGCTCGCGCCCGGCGACAGCGCCGACCTCGTCGTCACCTTCAGCCCCACCGCCGAGGGGGTGGTGACCGACACGCTCCTGCTCGACGCCGGGGTGCTGAGCCGCTCCGCCTCCCTCACGGGGACGGGCACCGCCGCCGGAGGCGGGGCCGGCCTGCCGGCCGCCTTCACCTGGACGGGCACCGCGCAGACCTGGACCGTCCCCACCGGCGCCACCTCGCTCGTGGTGAAGGCCTGGGGGGCCGGCGGCGGGGCCGGCTCCTACACCGGGGCCTACGCCGGAGACGGCGGCGGCGGCGGCTACGCCACCACCGTGCTCGTGGTCACCCCGGGTGACGTCCTCACCCTGCGCCCGGGGCAGGGGGGGCTCCAGCCCGGCGGCGGCGGCGGGGCCTCCGTGCTCTGGGATGACACCGGCGCCCAGGTGCTCGTGGCCGCGGGCGGCGGCGGCGGCGGCACCGACGGCGGCTCGCTCCTCGGCGGCTCGGGCGCCGGAGGGGCCGGCGGGGGCAGCGTCGGCGAGACCGGCGGCACCCAGCTGGACGCCTACTGGGGGACCGCCTACGGCGGGACCGGCGGCACCTCCGCCTACGGCGGGACCGGCGGCATCGCCGCGACCATCCACGCCAGCGGCCCCCCCTGCGCCGGCATGGACGGCAGCAGCCTCGCAGGCGGTGCAGGGCCCTCGGGCTCGAGCTGCACCTACGGCACCGCGGCCCTGCTCGACGCGGCCGGCCTCGGCGGGAGCAACGGCGCCGGCGGCGGCGGGGGCTCCGGCCTCTACGGCGGCGGCGGCGGCGGCTCGGTCTACACCTACTTCGGCGGCGGCGGCGGCGGCGGCTCCAGCTACAGCCCCACGGGCTCCGTGACGGCCGGCGCAGGCGCCCTCGCCGGCAACACGGCAGACGCCTCCTGGGATGGCGCCTCCGGGCTCGGCGGCGTCGCCGGGACCTGGCCCACCACGGCCTCGACGGACGGCGCCAGCGGCCTCATCGTGCTCGAGTAGGGGCCGCCTCCCCGAGCGGCCCGCGGGGAGGACTCTGGGCGCGCAAGAACAGGGGGCGCTGCGGCGCGAGTTGTTCAGCTTGTTGCAGAGTGGGCGTGCTCCTGACGCGCACCTCGAGCAAGCGCATGAGCAGTGGACCTGTCCCGGATTTCTGGACCTGTTCGGAAATCGGGTGATGGCTGAGCTTGAGGCAGGGATTGGGGCTTCCGCATCACAGGAGAGACGACAACAGCTCTGTCGGGCCTGCCTGGAAATGGCAGTGCTGGAGGAGACCCCGGATGGGCTGAGCTCTATCGAGCAGCGTGAATTGGAGCGCATCGTCGAGGTCGCCACGGAGGAAGCAGCGTCTGCAACGGGAGAGATGAGCCCGCTCTCCTATGCCTTCGAGCTGGGGCTCGCGCGCGCCCGTGGGGGGGTGACCGCTCCCGGAGGTGTGTTTCTCGATCTCGTGGGATTGGAGGCGGTGGAGAGAGTCACGCTTCAGCCGGGGCAGTACACCGCGGCGACGCCGCATCGTGGGCGGCTTGGACACCCGCCTGCTCACCACCTCACCGCTCGCCGAGGGCAAGCTCCACGTCCCAAGGGCTCACGGGTCGTCCCCTCGTGGGGGCAGCGAGCGATACGCCTTCAGGCCACCACCGATGAACCTGGCGTTGCGGTAGCCCATCGTCCGCAGTGTGTCCCCTCCGTGTCAAGGTGGATGAGACACTGCTCCCCCCCCAGTTTACCGAGCAGGGCGCCTGACGGATCATGCTGATGATGCCTCTCCCCAACACCGACGCCAGCCCGCCCACCGAGGTGCCCGACAG